>NZ_JANODA010000044.1:0-149852 GCF_031412435.1 Brevundimonas sp. | reverse complement strand
GAGGGCGACGAAGTCCGCCGTCTGGGCGAGATCGTGGACGTTCCGGTCGGCAAGGGCCTGCTGGGCCGCGTCGTCAACCCGCTGGGCGAGCCGATCGACGGCAAGGGCCCGATCCAGTTCACCGAGCGTCGCCGCGTGGATGTGAAGGCTCCCGGCATCATCCCCCGCAAGTCCGTTCACGAGCCGATGCAGACCGGCCTGAAGGCCATCGACACCCTGATCCCCGTCGGCCGCGGCCAGCGCGAGCTGATCATCGGTGACCGTCAGGTCGGCAAGACCGCCGTGGCGATCGACACCATCCTGAACCAGAAGTCGATCAACGTTGAGGGCGCGTCGGAAGGCGAGAAGCTCTACTGCATCTACGTCGCCATCGGCCAGAAGCGCTCGACCGTGGCCCAGATCGTCAAGACGCTCGAGGAGCGCGGCGCCTTGGACTACACCATCGTCGTCGCCGCCACGGCGTCCGAGCCGGCCCCGCTGCAGTTCCTGGCCCCGTTCTCGGGCACGGCCATGGGCGAGTTCTTCCGCGACAACGGCATGCACGCCCTGATCGTCTATGACGATCTGTCGAAACAGGCCGTCGCGTATCGCCAGATGTCCCTGCTGCTGCGCCGCCCGCCGGGCCGCGAAGCCTATCCGGGCGACGTCTTCTATCTGCACAGCCGCCTGCTGGAGCGTTCGGCCAAGCTGAACGAGGACAACGGTTCGGGCTCGATGACCGCCCTGCCGCTGATCGAGACCCAGGCCAATGACGTCTCGGCCTACATTCCCACCAACGTGATCTCGATCACCGACGGCCAGATCTTCCTGGAATCCGACCTGTTCTACCAGGGTATCCGCCCGGCCGTGAACGTCGGCATCTCGGTGTCGCGCGTGGGCTCTTCGGCCCAGATCAAGGCGATGAAACAGGTCGCCGGTTCGATCAAGGGCGAGTTGGCCCAGTATCGCGAGATGGCCGCCTTCGCCAAGTTCGGTTCGGACCTGGACGTCTCGACCCAGAACCTGCTGGCCCGCGGCGCGCGCCTGACGGAACTCCTGAAGCAGCCCCAGTATTCGCCGCTGACGGTCGAGGAGCAGGTGGTGTCGATCTACGCCGGCACGCGCGGCTATCTCGACAAGATCGCCGTGGCCGACATCGCGCGCTTCGAATCGGAACTGCTGGCCCGCATGCACTCCGCGCACGCCTCGACGCTGGCCGCCATCAAGTCGACCAAGGCCCTGTCCAAGGAGCTGGAAGCCGAGCTGAAGGCCGCGATCGAAGCCTTCGCCAAGACCTTCGCCTAAGTCTGACCCGGTAAGCTGAAAGAGTAGCGCCCGATGGCCAGCCTTAAGGAAATGCGGAATCGGATCGGAAGCGTCAAGTCGACGCAGAAGATCACGAAAGCCCTGAACATGGTCGCCGCGGCCAAGCTGAAGCGCGCCCAGGACCAGGCCGAGAGCGCCCGTCCCTATGCCCGCAAGATGGCCGCCGTGATCGCCAACCTGGCGGCCGGCGTCTCCGGCGACGGCGCGCCCAAGCTCCTGGCCGGCACCGGCAAGGACCAGAAGCACCTGCTGGTCGTGGCGACGGGCGACAAGGGACTGGCGGGTGGTTTCAACACCAACGTCATCCGCGCCGCCAGGGACCGGATCAACACCCTGATCGCCGCCGGCAAGGACGTGCGGATCATCGCCGTGGGCCGCAAGGTCCGCGACGGCCTGACCCGCCAGTTCGGCAGCCGCATCGTGCGCACCTTCGAGCTGTCGGAGCACAAGGTCATCGGCATGGGCGCCGCCGAGCCGATCGCCGAACTGATCGCCTCGGAGTTCGAGGCCGGCAACGCCGACGTCGTGACGCTGTTCTACAGCCGCTTCCAGTCGGTCATCTCCCAGGTGCCGACGCCGAAACAGCTGATCCCCGCCGTCGTTGACGGCGACGCCGCCCCGATCGACCTGAACGGCGCCGTCTATGACTACGAGCCCTCGGAAGAGGAAATCCTCGACGTCGTCCTGCCGCGCAATATCACCACCCAGGTGCTGGCTGCGCTGTACGAGAACCAGGCCAGCTTCTTCGGGGCCCAGATGGGCGCCATGGACAACGCCACCCGCAACGCGGGCGACCTCATCAACTCTCTGACGCTGCAGTACAACCGCAAGCGTCAGGCCCAGATCACCACAGAACTGATCGAGATCATCGCCGGCGCGGAAGCGCTCTGATCCTCCGATCCTGACAGATACAGACCGAAACGGACCCCTCCCGATGACCGACACCGTCGCCAAGAAACCCGCCGCCCGGAAGCCCAAGGCTCCCGCCGCCCCGACCGCAGCCTCCGCCACGGGCAACGCCGTCGTCACCGCCGGCACCGGGGTGGGCAAGATCGCCCAGGTCATCGGCGCCGTCGTGGACGTCGAATTCGCGGGCCAACTGCCGGCGATCCTGAACGCCCTGCAGACACAGAACGTCGACCAGAAGACGGGCGAGCCCTTCACCCTGGTCCTGGAAGTCGCCCAGCACCTGGGTGAGAACATGGTCCGCACGATCGCCATGGACACGACCGAGGGCCTCACGCGCGGTCAGCCCGTCACGGATACCGGCACCTCGATCCTGGCGCCGGTCGGCCCGGGTACGCTCGGTCGCATCATGAACGTCGTCGGCGCGCCGATCGACGAAGCCGGTCCGATCCAGACCACGATGTTCCGCCCGATCCACCGCGAGGCCCCGACCTTCGAAGAGCAGTCGACTTCGTCGGAAATCCTGGTCACCGGCATCAAGGTCATCGACCTGATCTGCCCCTACACCAAGGGCGGCAAGACCGGCCTGTTCGGCGGCGCCGGCGTGGGCAAGACCGTGACCATGCAGGAACTGATCAACAACATCGCCAAGGCCTACGGCGGCTATTCGGTGCTGGCCGGCGTGGGTGAGCGCACCCGCGAGGGCAACGACCTGTATCACGAGATGATCGAGTCCAACGTGAACGTCGCCGGCGGCGGCGAAGGCTCGAAATGCGCCCTGGTCTACGGCCAGATGAACGAGCCTCCCGGAGCCCGCGCCCGCGTGGCCCTGACCGGCCTGGCCCAGGCCGAGTATTTCCGCGACGAAGAGGGCAAGGACGTGCTGCTCTTCATCGACAACATCTTCCGCTTCACCCAGGCCGGTTCGGAAATGTCCGCCCTGCTGGGTCGTATCCCGTCGGCCGTGGGCTATCAGCCGACCCTGGCCACCGAGATGGGCAACCTGCAGGAACGCATCACTTCCACCAAGAAGGGCTCGATCACCTCGATCCAGGCCATCTACGTTCCCGCCGACGACCTGACCGACCCCGCGCCCGCCGCCTCGTTCGCCCACCTTGACGCGACGACCGTGCTGAACCGTGACATCGCCGCCCAGGCCATCTTCCCGGCCGTGGACCCGCTCGACTCGACCTCGCGCATCATGGACCCGCTGGTCATCGGCGAGGAACACTACCGCGTCGCCCGTTCGGTCCAGGAAGTCCTGCAGCAGTACAAGGCGCTGAAAGACATCATCGCCATCCTGGGGATGGACGAGCTGTCGGAAGAGGACAAGCTGGTCGTCTCGCGCGCCCGCAAGATCTCGCGCTTCCTGTCGCAGCCCTTCTTCGTGGCCGAACAGTTCACCAACTCGCCCGGCAAGTTCGTCTCGCTGGAAGACACGATCCGCTCGTTCAAGGGCATCGTCGCCGGTGAATACGACCACCTGCCGGAAGCCGCCTTCTACATGGTCGGCGCGATCGAAGAGGCCGTCGAAAAGGCCGCCAAGCTGGCCGCGGACGCCTCGTAAATGGCCGGCAAGCTCAGCTTCTCGCTGGTGTCGCCTGAGCGCGAGGTCTTCAACGGCCTCGTCGATCAGGTCGACGCGCCGGGCGTCGAGGGCGACTTCGGCGTCCTCGCCGACCACGCGCCCTTCATGACCGCCCTGCGCGAAGGCCCGGTCGTGGTGTTCGACGGCTCGTCGAAACGGACCTTCGAGGTCAAGGGCGGCTTCGCCGACGTGACCCCCGCCGGCCTGACCATCCTGGCCGAGGCGGCGACCGAGATCGCGGCGGCCTAGGTCTCGACGAAGGGCGATCGATGACCGCCCTGATCCATCTTCTGACAGCCGGCGCGGAAATCGCCGGCTGTTTCGCGTTCCGCGCCTGTCCGACGCGGGCGGGGGGACGGTCGCCAATTTTCGTCGCCAAACCGACCAGGCGCCGACGCCAATCTCGACAACCTGGCCAATCGGCTTGATCAGGGCCGAAACCGCCCTAGATAACCCCCGCAAGACGAGGCCACGTCCTCGCCCCGACGGTGTCGGGCCAAGCCCGGGACGGCCCGGCCTTTCGCAAGGAGGGCCGTATCCAATGGCCTGGGTCTATCTTCTCATCGCCGGCCTGTTCGAGATCGTCTGGGCCTATTTCATGAAACAGTCCGAGGGGTTCACCCGGCTGTGGCCCAGTGTGCTGACGCTCGGCTTCATGGCCGTCAGCTTCGCCCTGTTGTCCCTGGCGATGAAGTCGCTGCCGATGGGCACGGCCTATGTGATCTGGACCGGGATCGGCGCGGTCGGGGCCTTCGTCGTCGGAGTGGTGCTGCTGGGTGAGAGCCTGACGGTGATGCGCGTGGTGGCGGCCTTGCTCGTCGTGACGGGGCTGGTCATCTTCCGTCTGGCGCCGGGCGGCTCATCGCACTGACGCCCATCAGGAGGTGCGGATGCTGGAGCTTCGACCCAACTGCGAATGCTGCGACCGGGACCTGCCGCCGGAGAGCACGGACGCCCGGATCTGCACCTTCGAATGCACCTTCTGCAGGCCCTGCGTGGACGGGCCGCTGAAGGGCGTCTGTCCCAACTGCGGCGGGAACTTCGCGCCGCGTCCGATTCGGCCTGCGGGAAAGCTGGCGCGCTTTCCCGCGAGCGGCAGGCGGGTCACGCGAGCGACCTGTCCCTGACGGTTCCAGACGGAAGAGCCGGCTGAGGTCCCATCCTCTGGCTCCGTCTCGCCTCAATGGCTAAGCTTTCCCGGTCTTCAAGGGACCCGACATGACGCGCCCTCGGCTGATCGCCTTCGTTCTCGCCCTGGCCTGCATGGCCGCTCCGCCTGTCGTCGCACAGACGAACGTCGCGACACCGGCTGAAGCGATGCTGCATGCGGTGCGCAACGTCTGCGGGCCCAATGTCGCCGGACGGCTGCCGTTCGACATCATGAACGCCGACCTGAACGGACCTCGGGTCACCCTGGCTGACGCCTCCGGCGATCCCGCCACCCTTGCCGCCTTCCACGACATGGAGACGGATCGGGTGGCGTTCGGCTTCGTCGTCTCGGACACCGGCCGGATCAACATCGGCGTCGATGAGACCCTGGCCTGGTGCCGTGTGGCCGCGCTGGAGGTCACCCCGTCGGATGTCGAGGCCATGAAGACTGGCCTCCGGACCCTCGACGACTGGTCCGAGACGGGTCAGGTGGCGCCGGGCGTGACCCAGTATCTGGCCACCCTGGACGGTGACGTGGTCTTCGTCCGCGTCGCCGATCCGGCTGTCGCATCGGGATATGGCCCGGCAGCAGGTCTGATCGTCACGGTGATGAATCCGGCGGCCCAGGAGGAGTGAGGTCTTCCTGGTTTTCGGAAAACAGCGATTCTCGACTCGCGGCCCGGCCGGAAGCGGGTCTAGTCTGCGGCATCAGGACAGGAGAATGAAATGACGACCTTCCGCCCCCTCGCCCTGGCGGCGACCCTCAGCCTCCTCGGGGCGTCCTCCGCCCAGGCCCAGACGGCGACCGCGACGCCCGCCGAGGCCTTCCTTTATGCGGTGCAACAGGTGTGCGCCAAGAACGCCATGGGTGACCTGCCTCTGAATCCGCCCTCGGCGGCGCTGACGGCCGCCCATGTCGATCTGGTCGACGGCGGCAGCGATCCGGACACGCGGGGCGCCTTCCACGACATGCCGGCGACCATCGATTACGGCGCCGTGGCCTCGGCCAGCGGCCAGATCATCATCGGCGCCGACGAGGCGGGCAGCTGTCGCGTCGCCGCGGTCAATGTTGCGGCCGCCGACGTCACGGCCATCACCGCCGCCCTGCGGGCCGCCGGGGGCGACTGGAACGAGATCGCGGCCGACGCCGCGGCCGGATCTGCGACCTTCAGCGGCACGATCGGCCCGGAATCGGCGATGATCGAAATCGTCACTCCGCCGGCCGGATCCCACTGGGGCAAGGCGGGCATCATGGCCACGGTGATGAACCCGGCCGCGGGGTCCTAGGGGCGCTAACACTCGCGACGCGGTCGCTCGCTATTTGAGCGCTGTCCTGGGGCGCATCACTCCCGACGCAGTCGGTCGCTATTTGGGCGCAGGCGCCGCGAAAGTCGAGAATGCCGCCACGACCTGTTCGTAGGCCTGACGCTTGAACGGCACGATGAGGTCGCAGGCCTCCGACAGGTCGCCCCAGCGCCAGGCGTCGAACTCGATCTCGGCGTGTTTGCCGAGATCGATCTCGGCCTCGTCGCCGGTGAAGCGGAAGGCGAACCAGACCTGCTTCTGGCCGTCCCAGGGCTTTCGGCCGTCGGCGCGGTGCCGGGCCTTCAGGACCTCGGGGAAGTCGTAGACGATCCAGCCCTCGGTGCGGCCGATCAGGTCAGCGGAGGTGACGCCGGTCTCTTCCTCCAGTTCGCGCCGGGCGGCGGCCTCGATGTCCTCACCCTTGTCGACCCCGCCTTGGGGGAATTGCCAGGCCGGCCCCTCGCTCATGCCCGCGCGACGGCCGTACCAGACCTGGCCTGCGCTGTTGAACAGGACGACGCCGACGTTGGGGCGATGGGTGGGGAAGTCGGACATGGAGGCACTAGGGACTAGGGACTAGGGACTGGGGATCCGGGACGAGGCGCAGAGGAGGGCTCGATCTTCCCCTAGTCCCTAATCCCTAGCTCCTCATCCCTTATCTTCCCGGCCGCTGCGTCATCGCCGACGCCGGCGCCAGTTGCAGCCCGCGCGCGTCCAGACCTGCGGTCCAGCGGGCGGCGGCCTCGACTGTGACCGGATAGGCGAACCCGGTCCCCAGGGCCGCGCCGCGCGTCTTGGCGGCGGCCTCGAGGGTGTTCAGGCGGCCGATGATGGCAGCGGGGGTCTGGGTCTCGTCGATGATGGTGTCGGCGCTGGCGCGGGCCCAGGCGCCCGGGCGGCGACGCGCCATGCCGTCGTCGAGGAAGGCGACGCCGCGCTGGCGCAGGACGCCGAGGAAGGCGGCCATGCCGGTGTCCGAGGTGACGAACCGGTCGCCGAGATAGTTGGTGACGCCGAAATAGCCGGTGGCGCGGCCCAGAAGCCAGTTCATCCGGGCCGTGACGTCGTCGGGGGTGGCGTTGGCGAGCAGGGTGTAGGGGCCGGGATCGTTGTTGGGATAGCCGGTCGGCTCCATCGGGATCTCGATCATGACCTCGTGGCCCTGGGCTCGGGCCAGGTCGATCCAGCCCTGGAGCCCCTGGGCGTAGGGCACGAAGGAGAGGGTCACATCGGCCGGAAGGCGTTCGATGGCGGCGCGGGTCGTAACGGCGTTGAGGCCGAGGCCGCCGACGATCAGGGCGACGCGCGGCTTGCCGTTCGACTGGAAGGGACGGGCATAGGCCTGGGCCGGGACGCGGCCGTCGGTGGCGATAACGGGGAGCGCGCCCTGCGGACCCGGCTGGCTGAGACCGGCGATGGGGGCCTCGGGCAGGGGCGAGGCGGGCAGGGCGGGGGCGGCGATGGCCGAGCCGCCGGCGACGGTGGCGCCGTCGGGCAGGGTGATCAGGGCGTCGCCGCCGGCCGCGCCGGAGGGGTCGCCCATCGGATCGCCGCCGAGTCCCTGCCAGGCGGAGAACCCGCCCATGGAAAAGGCTTCAAGACCGGTGGGGGCGGGACCCTCGACCGGGGCCTCGCGCTTCAGGGCGACGCGGGCGGTGGGCGTTCCGGCGCGCGGATCGCCGAGCACGGTCAGAAACAGGGCCACCGTGCCGAGCAGCAAGAGGCCAGCTGCGCCCACGGCGACCGGCGGCTTTTTGAACACCACGAGTGCGGACTTCAGGTCGAACTTCGGCAGCCGGCCCGCGGGGGCGGCTCCGGCCGTGGCGGCGAGGGCGGACTGACGCTTGGCGAACATGGACGGCGAACGCTCTGGAAGCTGGCGACCGGACGGATTCCGGACGACGATCATCGCCTGCGACTATGAACGGGCGGCGGTTAAGAAAGCCTAACGGCGCGTTAGCCATGTTCTCCTCCCTGCGCCGCAGGCGTGGGGAGGTGGCTCATCGCGCCCAGCGATGAGACGGAGGGGGCGAGGTAACGGTTGAAATTGGGGTCGGCGACTCGCCGGAGCCACGGTGTCGCCCCCTCCGTCTCGAAGCGGATCGCTTCGAGCCACCTCCCCATCGCCATTCGGCGACAGGGAGGAGACGCGGGGCGCTACTCTTCTTCGGTCGATTCCAGAGCGGCGACCTCGACGGTCCCGTCGCTGATCACAATGCCTTCCGGCGCGGCGGCGAGGCGGGTCAGGTCGCCGCCGGCGCGCAGGACGTCGAGGGCGCGCTGCAGCTGGTAGTCGGCGTCCTTGTCATAGTCCGCGCCCGGCGCTTCGCGCGGGGTGTGGGCGCCCTTGCGCTCGGCGCCGATCGAGGCGTCCAGCGCGGTCGCATAGGCGGCCTCGGAGTAGATGAAGCTGGAGCGGGACACGATCCGCGCCTCGGCCTCGGTGCGGGCGACCTCGAGATCCGGCTCGATGCCGATCTTCTGGATCGAGGCGCCGGACGGAGTGTAGTAGCGCGCCGTCGTGATCGACAGGGCGCCGTCGCGGCCGCCGCCCAGCGGAATGACCGTCTGGACCGAACCCTTGCCGAAGGTGGTCAGGCCGACCAGCGTGGCCCGCTCCTGATCCTTCAGGGCGCCGGCGACGATCTCCGACGCAGAGGCGGAGCCGTAGTTGATCAGCACGACCAGAGGCAGGCCGCCGGTCAGGTCGCCCGGGCGAGCCGCGTAGCGCTCGATCTGGTCGGGCTTCCTGCCGCGCTGGCTGACGATCTCGCCGCGCTCGAGGAAGGCGTCGGAGACGTCGATAGCCGCCGTCAGCAGGCCGCCGCCGTTGTTGCGCAGGTCGAGGACGAAGCCCTTCACGTCGGGATGGTCGCGCCGGATCTTCTCGATCGCGGTGGTCAGCTCCCGGCCGGTGTTCTCATTGAAGGTCGAGATGCGCAGATAGCCGAAATCGCCCTCCATCCGGCTGGTCACGGATTCGACCTTGATGACCTCGCGCACGAGGGTCACCTCGCGCGGCTCCTCGCCGTCACGCAGGAAGGTGACGGTGACCGAGGTGCCCATGGCGCCGCGCAGTTTTTCCGAGACCTGGGTCACGGTCATGCCTGACGCGTTCTGGCCCTCGATGGCCGAGATGACGTCGCCGGCCTGGACGCCTGCCTTGGCCGCAGGACTGTCGTCCATCGGCGAGATGACCTTCACCAGACCACCTTCGGCCGTGATGGTCAGGCCGACGCCCGAATATTCGCCGGAGGTCCGCTCCTGCAGGTCCTCGAACCCCAGGGGCGGGAGGTAGTTGGAGTGGGGGTCCAGCGCGGTCATCATGCCCGCGAGCGCCGCCTCGATCAGCTTCTTGTTGTCGACTGGGACGACATAGGCCTGTTCGACCACCGCCAGGACGTCGCCGAACAGCTGCAGCATGCGGAAGGTTTCGTTGCGCGGCGTCTGGGACGCCACAGTCATGCCGCTGAGACCAAGGGCCGCGACGGCGGCGCCGGCGATGAGCAGTTTACGCATTCGGTCTCTTTCGGGGCCGCCGGAAGGCGGCGAGGCGGGAGGTCAGGCGCGGGACCTCACGATGAAATCGTGGCGCCCCCGCGTCCGCTGGATAAAATCAGCGTCATGAGGGCTTGGGAAGCAGTTTCGGCTGAAGGGAAGCCTCGCTTCAAAGATAGGGCGCCGGATCGACGGCGCGATCGTCGCGGCGGAGTTCGAAATAGACCTCGCCGCCCCGGCCGGCGGATCCGAGACCCTGGCCGTCCGCGACCCTCTCGCCCGTTTCGACGGAGACAGCGTCGAGACCGGCGATGACGGCGCGCCAGCCGCCGCCGAGATCGAGGATCACGACCTCGCCCCAGCCGCTGAGCGGCCCGGCATGGTCGACGCGTCCGCCGGCGGGTGAGGCGACCGGGCCGGCCGGGGCGGTCCAGCGCACGCCCTGTCCCGACTTCGTCGGCGCGCCACTGACCGGGGACGTCAGCCTGGCGCGGCCGCCGGGCAGGCGGGTGGAGGGTGTGGGCGCGTCGGTGACCGAGGCTGGACGTCCGCCGAGGTTGCGGATGCGGGTCTCCAGCGCCGCCGCGGCGCGTTCGGCGCGGGCGGCGTCGGCGCGGAGAACGGCCAGAAGGGCGGTGCGGCGGGCGGACAGGCCCTCGATCTCCGCCCGGCGGTCGCCCTGGGCGCTTTCGGTGGTCAGCAGGCGTTCCGAGGACAGGACGGCGAGGCGGCGGATGCGGGCGACCTCGGCCTGACGAGCGGCGAAGGCGGCAGCCCGCTGCTGCATCCCCGGGGCCATGGCCTTCATCAGGATGGCGGCCCGCACCGTGTCCACGGCCCGGTCGGCGGGAACCAGCAGGGGTGGCGGTGGCTTACGGCTCATCATCTGCAGGGCGGACAAAAGGCGGCCCTGTCCGTCCCGGGCCCGGGCCAGGTCGGCGACGATGGCGGCCTCGCGCCGGCTGAGGTCACGCAGACGCTGACGCTGGGCCGACAGCTGCATGTCGTCGGCGGTCTGGTCGGTACGAAGGGTGGCCAGTTCGCGATCCAGGGCGGTGATCTCGATCTGGGCGTCGCGGGCGTCGGCGCGCAGACGGCGTGCGCGGACCTGTTCGTCGCGGTACTGGGCCTGGAGCTGTTCGAGGTCGTCCTGAAACGCCGACGAGGCGGGGGCTGCGGCAGGCAGGCCGGCGAGGGCGATCAGCAGGCTGAGGACGGCGGCGCGGTTCATCAGTCGCGATGATAGGGTGATCCGGCCAGGATCGTCACGGCGCGATAGAGCTGTTCGGCCAGCATCGCCCTGGCGAGCGCATGGGGCCAGGTCTGGGGTCCGAAGGCGAGGGTCGATCCGGCGGCGGCGAGCACGCTCGTGTCCAGTCCGTCCGCCCCGCCGATGACGAAGACCAGCCGACGCTCGCCCCGGTCGCGCAGGGTCGAGATATGGTCGGCGAAGGCCCGGCTGGAATACGTCTTGCCGCGCTCGTCGCAGGCGATCAGGTACGCGCCCTCCGCGGCCGCCAGCAGCAGTTCGGCCTCGGGCGCCTTGCCGGTCTTGCGGGGTTCCAGATCGATCAGATCGAGGGGGCCGAGGCCGAGGGCCCGCCCGGCCGCCGTGGCCCGGGCCGCATAGTCCGAGGCGAGCGTCGCCTCGGGTCCGCGACCCGGCTTGCCGATGGCGGCGATGGCGAGCTTCACTTCACGTAGGCCCTATGCCGCGCTCGCGGAGCGCGGCGACTTGAGGGCGGCTCGCGCACGCTCAGGCTTGGGCGGTGCGGTGGGCGCTGTCGACGGCCCAGATCTTCTCGATGTTGTAGAACATCCGCACTTCGGGCCGGAACAGGTGGACGATGACGTCGCCGGCGTCGATCAGGACCCAGTCGCAGTGCGGCAGGCCCTCGACCTTGGCGCGGCCCAGACCCTGTTCCTTCAGCGTGCGCAGCAGGTGGTCGGCGAGCGCGCCCACGTGGCGGTGAGAACGGCCGGAGGCCACGATCATGCTGTCGGCCATGGGCGACTTGCCGCGGAGGTCGATCAGGACGATGTCCTGGGCCTTGTCGTCGTCCAGCTTGGACAGCAGGGCGATCTCAAGCGGGGTCGTGCCGGTCGGGACGACGCCCTGGCGGTCGAAGCTTGCATTATCTTCGCCGTCGTCCGCGCTGAACAGCGGGAAGTCTTCGGCGGTATCGTCGGAAAGGTCTTCGTCTTGACCGTCTTCGGAATGGATGGGCTCGATCGGCTCCATCTCATGGGCCGTGTTCGAAACGGCCCCCTCTTTGAGAGGAGTGTCTTGCGCGTCGTGCGCGGGCGAGGGGGTCAGCGGAGGGCTCCGGGAGGGTTCACTAAAGACGTCCTCTATCACGGATGGCCCGAAACGTCGACTTACGGCCTCAAGGCGATTTCTGGGCACGCAATGCGGTCGAGGAACTGGGGTTCAGGGGCGCCGTCAGATAGGTCCAGGCGGGGGCCGCCATGGTCGGCAACAGGCGCGCCTCGTTGGACGAGACCCGATGGCCGGCGAACCGCCTGGCGGCGGGGGCGGCGCGGCTTTCCAGCAGGCTTCCCGGCCGGGCGATCACGGCCACAGGCATCATCCGCATGATGTCGGTCCAGCCGCGCCAGCGGTGGAAATTCTCCAGATTGTCCGAGCCCATCAACCAGACGAAATGCACCGCCGGATGCCGCCGCTTGAGCGCGCGCAGGGTGTCGACGGTCCAGGTCGTGCCGATGCGGGTCTCGAAGTCCGAAACCACCATGTGCGGGCCGCGGGCGAAGGTCCCGGCCGAGGCCATGCGGTCGGAGAGCGGCGCGGTCTGGCGCGTGTCCTTGAGCGGGTTCTGGGGCGAGACCAGCCAGATCACACGGTCCAGGTCCATCCGCTGGACGGCCGTCTCCGCCACATGGGCGTGGCCGTCGTGGGCCGGATTGAAGGAGCCGCCGAACAGACCGACCTTCATTCCCGCGGTCAGTTTCAGGCCGTCCCTCAGCGCCCCGGATCGGGGACCGTTCGCCTGGGGCGCGGGACCGGCGAGGAAGAAGGACAAGGCGGGCGGGCTCGCGTCGGACTTATGCTCACGGATGAGCAAACGGAAGCGCAGCTAACACGACGGCGGTCGGCTTGTCGCGTTCAGCCGCCGGTCTTCTTGCCCGAGTTTTTGAACGTCTCGCCGATGACGCCCGCGTCCGGGCCGTCCGGACCGGCGGCGACCCGCGAACGCTCGCCGGTCCGTTTCACGGCGGCGTCGGACGTGGAGGCATCCGGCTTGCCGCCGGGGCTGGCGCCGTTCTTTTCCCGGCCCTTGCTCTGATCGCGATCTGTCATCCCGGCTCCTCTGCAAACCTAGAGTGACCGGGGGCGACAAGGGTTCCCTCGGCTCAGGGCGTCCAGCCGGCTTCGTAGGTCTCGATCTCGTCGCCCTCTTCATCGATCTCGCCGCGCGTCTTGCGGACTTCGGCCCAGGCGGCGCGGAGCAGTTCGGGCACACCTTCGCCGGAGACGCCGGAGACCAGCATGGGGCGGCGACCGGCGACGGCCTCCAGCTCGGCGGCCTTCTCCTCGCGGGCCTCGGGGGTCAGGGCGTCGATCTTGTTGAGGGCCAGGATCTCCTGCTTGTCGCCGAGACCCTCGCCATAGGCGTCGAGCTCGCCCCGGATGATCCGGTAGGCCTCGGCCACATCGTCCTGGGTGCCGTCGATCAGGTGGATCAGGGAGGCCGAGCGCTCGACGTGGCCGAGGAATCGCGTGCCCAGACCGGCGCCTTCGCTGGCGCCCTCGATCAAACCGGGGATGTCGGCGATCACGAATCGCTCGCCCGGGGACAGGTCGACCATGCCGAGGTTGGGGGCCAGGGTCGTGAACGGATAGTCCGCGATCTTGGGCCGCGCGGCGGAGGCTGCGGCGAGGAAGGTCGATTTGCCGGCGTTGGGCAGGCCGGCCAGACCGATGTCGGCGATCAGCTTCAGCCGCAGCCAGATCCAGCGTTCCTGGCCTTCCTGGCCGGGGTTGGCGTGGCGGGGGGCCTGGTTCTGCGGGCCCTTGAAGCGGACATTGCCCCAGCCGCCGTTGCCGCCGGACAGCAGCAGCTCCTTCTGGCCGACCTCGACCATGTCGAGCACGACCGTCTCCTTGTCCTCGGCCAGCACCTGGGTGCCGACCGGAACCTTGAGGACCACATCCTCGCCCTTGGCGCCGTGCATCTGGCGGCCCATGCCGTGGGTGCCGGTCGGGGCCTTGAAATGCTGCTGGTAGCGGTAGTCGATCAGGGTGTTCAGCCCGTCGACCGCCTCAACCCAGACGTTGCCCCCATTGCCGCCGTCGCCGCCGTCCGGCCCGCCGTTGGGGATGAATTTCTCGCGCCGGAACGAGACGGAGCCCGCGCCGCCGTTGCCGGAGCGAATGTAGATCTTGGCCTGGTCGAGGAACTTCATCGGGGATTTCTAAGAGAGGGCGCGAACGCTCGCGACGCGGTCGTGCGCTGCTTGACCGCGCCCTATAGGCCAAGAGAGCGGCGATTTACAGGCGAAGGCGGTCTGTCGGGCTTAAGCGGATCGAAAGCGTGGCCGGTGCAGGGTGTCCGGGAACATTGATGGAGAGATCAGAATGATCTCGCTGGCGCCCGCCTCGACCCAGCCGCTGCCGTTCTGGCGCACCCCTCTGCAGGGGAAGTCCGCGTCCGCCGGGGAGGCCTCGCCGGGCTTCGGCCTGCCGTCCCTGTCCGACATGCGCGACGCGCAGAAGTCGATGAAAAAGGAGATGGCCGCCAAAAAGGTTCAGGCTGTGCGCGAACGCATGGATGCGCTCAAGCTGATGGTGAAGATCGACCCGAAGGCGGGGCTGAAGATGACCGCCGAGCTGGCGAAAGAACTCAGGTCGGCGGTGAAGGACTATGTCGAGGCCGGCGGCAAGAACGTCACCGACGGCGAGATGGCGATGATGCGCCGCGACGCGAAGGACGCCCGCGAAGCCGCCGATACGGCGCTGAAAGGCCTGCCGGCGGAACCCAAGGACACCGGGGACGAGGCCGTCGAGGCGGAGGCCGGGGCGGAAACCGCGACCGTCGATGCGGAGATGAAGCGGGCCCAGGCCGCCTATGCCGCCGCCTTCGAGATCGCCGACGGGCGCGACGAGACGGCCGACCGCGCCGAGGCCGTGCTCGGCGCGGCCCTGGTCGACCGGGGCTTTTTCGAGCAGGTGAAGATGGCGGTCGCCGAGCTCAAGGAGGCGCGCGACAAGATCAAGGCCAACTGGGCCCATCCGAAGTCGCCGGACAAGGACGACTGGAAGGCCGCCGACAAGGAGATGGCCGAGCTCGAGAAGGCGATCGACATGGCCCCGACCGGGGCGCCGGAGCTGGCGTCGAGCGGGGCCTCAGTTCAGGCGTAGCCCTCTCCCGCAAGGGGAGAGGGAGACAGAAGCCTTACCCCTTGGCCCAGACGCCGAACGGATCGCTCCAGCTGAGTCCCATGGCCTCGGCGACCGCCGGATAGGTGATCTCGCCCTTGAGGACGTTGAGGCCGCGCGCCAGGTGAGGGTCCTTCCTCAGGGCCTCGAGACCGTGGTCGGCCAGGGCGAGGCCGAAGGGCAGGGTGGCGTTGTTGAGGGCTTCCGAAGAGGTGCGCGGGGCCGCGCCCGGCATGTTGGCGACGCAGTAGTGGACGACGCCGTCGACAGTGTAGGTCGGGTCCTCGTGGGTCGTGGCGTGGCTGGTCTCGAAACAGCCGCCCTGGTCGATGGCGACGTCGACGAGGACGCTGCCCGGCTTCATCGCCTTCAGGTGCGACTTCTTGATCAGCTTGGGCGCCTCGGCGCCGGGGACCAGGACCGCGCCGATGACGACGTCGGCCTTGACCACCTCTTCATCGATCGCGCCGATCGAGGAATAGCGGGTGATGACGCGGCCGTTGGTGACCTCGTCGATATAGGCCATGCGCGGGATCGAGCGTTCGAGCACCACGACCTCGGCCCCCAGACCCATGGCCATGCGCGCGGCGTTGAGGCCGACGACCCCGCCGCCCAGGACCAGGACGCGGGCCGGGGCCACGCCCGGCACGCCGCAGAACAGCAGGCCCATGCCGCCGTTGTGCTTGAGCAGGGTCTCGGCGGCCGAGAAGACGGCGATGCGGCCGGCGACCTCTGACATCGGCGCCAGCAGCGGCAGGCCGCCGCGCGCGTCGGTGACGGTCTCATAGGCGATGGCGGCGCATTTGGAGGCCAGCAGGCCCTTGGTCTGTTCGGGATCGGGAGCCAGGTGCAGGTAGGTGTAGAGGATCTGGTCCTCGCGCAGCATTTCCCACTCGACCTTCTGGGGCTCCTTCACCTTCACGATCATGTCGGCGGTGGCGAAGATGGTCGCGGCGTCGGCGACGATCCCGGCGCCCGCCTTGACGAAGGCGTCGTCGGTGAAGCCGGCGCCGAGGCCCGCGCCCGCCTGGACCGAGACCGTGTGGCCGTGCGCGACGTACTCGCGCACGGCCGTGGGGGTCAGGCCGACCCGGTGTTCGTTCTTCTTGATTTCCTTGGGAACGCCGACGTGCATCAGATCTCTCCGGTTCAGACGATGGACCCCGCGAGGCCAACGGCCGGCGCGGGCGATGGCTGCATCTTCTAGCGATCCGCGCAGTGCAGGTTCCTCTTCTTTTCAGCAAGTGATCGGCATAAAGTCGCAGAAACTTGCGCTGGACGTCACCATGAAGACCGTTTCCGCCGTCGCTCTCGATGCGACCGACAGAAAGATGCTCCGTGCCCTGCAGACGGACGGACGGATGACCAATACCGAACTGGCCAGGACAGTCGCCTTGTCCGAGAGCGCCTGTCTGCGCCGGTTGAGGGCGCTTGAGGGGGCGGGGGTGATCAGCCGCTACGCCGCCATCATCAACGAACGGGCCGTGGGCCTGCCGATCAGCGTGTTCGTCACCGTGACCCTGTCGTCCCAGGCCGAGAGCGCCCTGACCGCGTTCGAGACGGCCATTACGGGGGTGCCGGAAGTCGTGGAATGCTATCTGATGACCGGCGGTTCGGACTATCTGCTGCGGCTGGTGGTGCGCGACGTCGACGATCTGGAGCGGGTCCACGCCAAGGCGCTGACGACCATTCCCGGGGTGACGCGGGTCTCGTCCAGCGTGGCGATGCGGACGGTGGTCAAGCGGGGCGCCCTGCCGGTTTGATGGGGCTTATACCCCAGGTCTCGCCGGTAACCTTGACGTGTATACCTCGCGCCAGCCCTGAGGATCCCCCATTATCGGTTGATATTTCTCTCTATGATTGTGTCTCGCCTTGACTCACGGTCCTGGGCGCGCGTTCTATCCGCGCCATGGGAGTTAGCGACAACATCGCCGGCTGGATCGATCGCGAGCCCACGCTCGACGAAGAGATCAATGCGCTCGACGGCGAGGACATCTTCGACATGGCCAATCTCGGGGAGAAGGAGACGGGTGTTCCGGGCGTGATCATGATCTCCACGATCATGGGCAACACGGACCGAGGTTGAAGTACTTGATCAAGCCGGGCCGCCACCAGCCGAGCTTTTCCGTTACGATCGCGTCCGAGCCGCGGATCGTGGGCCGATCAGAGGGATTCGACTCGAAGACATTCGCAAGAATGGCCCCGCTCGTGATGGAGTGGGTAGGGCTCAATCAGGAGGCGCTGAGCCGCTTCTGGTGGGCCGGCAACGATCTCATGAACGATCAGGTTCAAGCCTTCATTGCTGACCTGAAGAAGGTCTAGCGTTTCGCGAGCCTGGCGACGCGGACCAGCCCGAAGATGAGCCACACCGCCCCGATCAGCAGCACCAGATCGCTGACCAGCTTCACCATCCCATAGAGCGTCACCGTCTCGACCGACCGCGTCGTCGCCTCGGCCAGAAGCGCCGTCAGTCCGCCCGCGATCAGCAGGGCGACCGGCCAGACCAGCGGCTTGAGGCGTCGGCGGTTCATTTCAGCGCCCCTACTTCAGAGCAAGGGTGACCTGTTTGATGTCGACATATTCCTCGATGCCGTGGGTCGAGCCTTCGCGGCCGTAGCCGGACTGTTTGACCCCGCCGAACGGGGCGACGGCGGTGGAGATCAGGCCGGTGTTGATCCCGATCATGCCCGCCTCGATCCGGCGGCCGATGCGCATGGCGCGGTCGAGGTCGCGGGTGAACAGATAGGAGGCGAGGCCGAACTCGCTGTCGTTGGCTTTGCCCAGGACCTCGTCCTCCGTGTCGAACGGGAAGACGGGGATCAGCGGGCCGAAGGTCTCCTCATGGCGGAACAGTTCGTCGTCGCCGCCCAGGGTCACCGTCGGCTGGAAGAAGCGGCCGCCCAGCGCATGGCGCGCGCCGCCGGTCAGGACCTTGCCGCCCGAGGCCTGGACCCGCTTCAGGTGGTCCTCGACCTTGGCCATGGCCTTGTCCTCGATCAGGGGGCCGACCTTGACGCCGTCCTCGAAGGCCGGGCCGACGGGGATCTTCGCGACCTCGGTGGCGAGTTTGGTCGCATAGGCCTCGGCGACGGAGGCCTGGACATAGACGCGGTTGGGACAGACGCAGGTCTGGCCCGAGTTGCGGAACTTGCCCTTGATGGTCTCGGCGACGGCGAGGTCGAGATCGGCGTCCTCGAACACCATCAAGGGGGCGGCGCCGCCCAGCTCCATCGACACCCGCTTCAGGGTCAGGGCGCACTGTTCGGCCAGCTTGCGACCCACGGGCGTAGATCCGGTGAAGGACAGTTTGCGGATCAGGGGCGAGGCGGTCAGGACGCCGCCGATGGTCGCCGCGTCGCCGGTTATGACGCTGAGCGCCCCCTTGGGCAGGCCGGCCTGATAGGCCAGTTCAGCAAGCGCGATGGCGGTGAACGGGGTCTGGCTGGCGGGCTTGACCACGGCGGTGCAGCCGGCGGCGAAGGCGGGGCCGAGCTTCCTCGTCAGCATGGCGGCCGGGAAGTTCCACGGGGTGATCAGGGCGCAGGGGCCGACGGCTTCGCGGAAGGTCAGGATGACGTGGCCCAGCGGGCTGTCATGGGTCTCGCCGAGGATACGTTCAGCCTCGCTGGCGAACCATTTGATGAAGCCGTTGGCGTAGGTCACCTCGCCCTTCGCCTCCTCGAACGGCTTGCCGTTTTCGATGGCCATGAGGGCGCCGAGCCCCTCGGTGTTCTCGTCGATCAGGGCGGCCCAGTCGCGCAGGAATTTCGCGCGTTTGTGCGGGTCGGAGCGCGACCAGTCGGGGAAGGCGTCGTGCGCCGCCTGGATGGCGCGTTCGGTCTCCGGTGCGCCGAGGTCGGGGATATGGCCGATGATCTCGCCGGTCGCCGGGTCGTCGACGGCGATGCCGTTGGCGCCGGCCGGGATCGCCTCGCCCGCGATGAAGGCGTGCTCGCGCAGGAGCTTGAGGCCGGCGTTGCGGGCGGCGGTGTTCATGGGGAGCGCTCCGGAGTTCGACCGCCATCAGATGGCGCGGCGGGACCCGTCTTGAAAGCCCCGCCCGGCGATTTGGCTGCGTTCCGTCGCGTCAGTCCAGCTTGGGCCTCAATCGCCGATCGTATGCAGGTCGCGGCCCTTCGTCTCCGGCAGGAACAGCAGGGCCACCACCGCAGCGACGGCGGTGAAGCCGACGGAGTACCAGAGGCCGAAATAGATGTTCCCCGACCAGGCCACCAGGGCGAAGCTGGCGGCGGGGAGCAGGCCTCCGACCCAGCCGGTGCCGACATTGTAGGGCAGGCTCATGGCCGTATAGCGCACGCGCGTCGGGAACAGCTCGACCAGGGCCGCGGCCTGGGGGCCGTAGACGGCAGTCGCCGCGACCATGAAGACCATCAGGATGCCAAAGACGGCCAGAAGGTTGATCCGGGCGGGATCGGCCTTCGCCGGATAGCCGGCCTCGGTCAGGGCCGCCTTGACGCGGGTCTCGACGTCCGTGCGGGCGGTCTTCAGGGCGGCGGGGTCGAGGCCGGCGGCCTCGACCGAGGCGATCTCGACCGTACCGACGCGGACGGCGGCGAGCGAACCCGGGGCGGCGGCGAGGTTGTCGTAACTGACGCCTGCGTTGGACAGGACGTTCTTGGCCAGATCGCAGGATGAGGCGAAGGCGGTCTTGCCGACTGGATCGAACTGGACCGCGCAGGTGGCGGGATCGGCGATGACGGTGACGGGCGCCGAGGCCTGGGCCTGGGCCAGGGCGGGGTTGGCGGCGTTGGTCAGGGCGTGGAAGCCGGGGAAGATGGCGACGAGGAACAGAACCATACCGCCGATCATGACGGGCTTGCGGCCCACCCGGTCCGACAGCCAGCCGAAGAAGACATAGAGGAAGGCCGAGGCCACGGTGATGGACAGGATCAGCTGATCGACCGTCGCCACCTCGACCTTCAGCACCCGCTCCATGAAGAAGCGGGTGTAGAAATAGCCCGCGTACCAGACGGCGCCCTGGGCGAACATGATGCCGACCAGGGCGATCAGCACGAACTTGCCGACCTTCCAGGCGCCGAAGCTTTCGCGGAAGGGCGCCTGCCGCTCCGTGCTCTCCTCCACCATCCGCTTGAAGGCGGGGCTCTCGTGCAGCTTCAGCCGGATCCACAGGCTGATCACGAGCAGGAAGAAGGACAGCAGGAAGGGGATGCGCCAGCCCCAGGCGTCGAAGGCCTCGGCGCCCAGAATCCAGCGGGTGATCAGGATCACGCTCAGCGCCATGATCAGTCCGATCGCGGCCGTGGTCTGGATCCAGCCCGTGAGGAAGCCGCGCTTCCTCGCCGGGGCGTGTTCGGCGACATAGATCGCGGCGCCGCCGTATTCACCGCCCAGGGCGAACCCCTGCAGCACCCGCATGGTCAACAGCAGGATCGGCGCGATGATGCCGATCTGGTCATAGTCGGGCAGCAGGCCGATAGCGACGGTGGCGACCCCCATCAGGGAGATGGTGACGAGGAAAGTCGTCTTGCGCCCGGTCTTGTCGCCGAACCAGCCGAAGACCAGGGCGCCGAGCGGCCGAACGACGAAGCCGACGCCGAAGGTCAGGAGGGCCAGGATGTAGGCCGTGGCCTCGCCGACATCGGCATAGAAATGGCGGGCGATGATGGTCGTCAGCGAACCGAAGATAAAGAAGTCGTACCACTCGAACGCCGTGCCGGCGGCGGAGGCCGCGACGACGGTCTTCAGACCCGGTTCGCCCGCGTCGTGTTCGGTGGTCGCAGTTGTCATCGTCTTCCCCGCCTGTGAGCCCGGGCGTCGTCTGGCGGACGCCTCACTGTCAGCCTAGCGGCGGTTTGCGTCAGGGCAAGCGGGCAACAGCCGCGCCGTCACGCGCCGCGTCGGCTGACAGGGAGGTAATCGCCCGTCGCCGGACAAGCGAAAGCCCGCTGGACGGGGGGCCAGCGGGCCTTCTTCACCGTTCCGCATCCAACGGGACGCGGTCAGGAAACAGGATCAGTTCTTGGCTTCTTCCGCAGCGCCTGTGACGGCCTGGCCTGCGGCCGAGGTGTCGCGGCCCACGCCCGAGATGGTGTTGCAGGCGGCGGTGGTCAGGGCGGCGGCGGCGGCGATCAGTACGAAAATCTTGCGCATGGGAGACTCCTGAAACTCGCGGGCGGAGATGAGGCCCGCCCAGTGAGAGATCAACGCGATGTGCGGCTGAGGGTTCCGGGCGTCACCCTGGCGTCGCTGGGCTTCAGATCGTCGGGGTTGGTCGGGACGACAGCCTCGGGCGTTGCGAAGACCATGCGCGCGATCGTGCCGCCCCCCGGAGCGGGCACAAGTTCAGCCTCGCCGCGCAGCTGTTTTGCGAAGGCGCCCATCAGTGTGCGGCCGACTCCGCTGCGGACGGCTTCGTCGGATGAGCCCGGACCGTCGTCCTGGACCTCCAGGGTCGAGGTGTCCCCATGGACCCGGAAGCGAACCTGAAGCGCCCCGCCGCGACCCGCAAAAGCATGCTTCTGTGCATTGGTGATAGCCTCGACGAGCCAGAGGGCGAGGGGCGCGAGCTTGTCGGGATCGACGACCAGACTGTCGGCGTCGATCGACGAGGTGACTGTGAACCCGCGCCCGGATTCCGAGGCCACCATCTGGCCGACCAGTTCGGTCATGAACTCCCGCGCATCGGCGTGGCGGATGTCGTCTGACTGGTAGAGGGTGCGGTAGATCAGGGCGAGGGCCGAGATGCGCTGGCGGGTATCGCCCAGCGCCGCCTTGGCCGGTTCATCCTTCAGCGCCCGCTGTTGCATCGACAGCAGGGACGAGATGATCTGAAGGTTGTTCTTCACCCGGTGGTGGATCTCGCGCATCAGCGCGTCCTTCTCCGACAGACTCTCATTGAGGGAGCGGTCGCGGGCGGCGATCGCCTCGGCCAGCTCGTCGAGCGTCCGGGCCAGAAGCCGGATTTCGGCGGGTGCGTGAGCGGCCTGGACCGGGCGGACGGAATAGCGGCCGCGGGCGTAGAGGGCGGCGATCCGCTCCAGATAGTCGAGCCAGCGCACCACGATCCGCTCGGACACCAGCATGACCGCCGAAAAGGCGGTGAGCCAGGCGGCCAGCGGCAGAATGAGAACGCCGATAGGGTTCAGCCGCGCCCAGGAGAGGAGACCCGGCGAGGGGGCGGAGATGACCAGATAGACGTCGCGACCGGCCAGGGCAGCCCCGGCGTAGTCGCGATGTTCGCCGCTGGCGTCGTCGGCTTCGAATACCGACGCCCCGCCCTCGCGTGCTCTCTCGACCCAGCCGAGAAGGCCAGGGCCCTCGGCGAAGGTGAAGTCTCGAATGTCCGTGGCGACAAGGACCCGACCGTCGGCGTCTGTCAGGGCGGCCTGGGTGTCAGCGGGCAGTGACGGATCGGTGATGTCGGGCTGCAGTTCGGACAGGGGCAGAACTGCAGCCATGGCTCCGGCGAAAACGCCCCGCGGCCTTTCCCATCGCGCCCCGATAACAAGGGCCGGGGTATGGCTCAGATCTGCCGAGGCCCGGGCCAGCGTGACGCTTTCACCCTGCCGAAGGCGCTGAAACCAGGGGTGGCCGGCGAAGGATACGGCCTGACCGACCCTTGGCGCACCTTTCGAATCGCAGATCGTCTGGCCGCCCATGCCGACGCGATAGAGGGAGTCGTAGCCGTCGAGCCGCTGGACCAGGGCCGCCAGCCGCGGGCCACAGGCCGGCCCGCTCGCTTCCGGAGCTATGGCGCCGAGCAGTACGCTGACGGAATCCAGCCGGGACTGGGCCGCCTCAGCCGTGCGTTCAGCGGCGAACTGGAGGTCGTTGCGGCGATCGTCGGCCTGACGCCGGAACTCGACCTGGGCCTCGAAGGCGCCGAGCAGGAGGATCGGCAACAGGGCGATGGCCATGGCCAGGCCCAGACGGAAGCGGATGCCCTGCACTCGCGGCTTGCCGGCCCCGCACGCCCAGAACCGTCCAAAGGAGGAGGCGGCGCGCCGGGCGATGCGGCCCCGCGCGGGCCCGTTCGGAACCACGATCAGCCTTGTTGTCGCGCGCCGCTCAGACGGTCGGCGTCGGCGAGGATGGAGCGCATGGCGTCGCCGGCCGCTCGGCCGTCACGGCCGTAGCCGCCCCGCTCCAGCGTGGCCTGCAGGGCCTTGCGGGCGCGGCTGACGCGGCTCTTCACCGTGCCGACGGCGCACTGGCAGATCTCGGCGGCCTCCTCGTAGGCGAAGCCGCCCGCTCCGACGAGGATCAGCGCTTCGCGCTGTTCCTCGGGCAGGGTGTTCAGGGCCTGACGCAGTTCATCCAGGGCGACGGGCGCCTCGGGATCATCGACGGCGACCAGGGTGCGTTCGGCGGCTTCCTGATCGAGCTGCGACGAACGCCACGAACGGCGCTTCTCCGAATAGAACTGGTTGCGCAGGATCATGAAGGTCCAGGCCTTCATGTTGGTGCCCATCTGATAGGACGCGCGGGCGTCCCAGGCCTTCATCATGGCGTCCTGCGCCAGGTCATCGGCGGCCGTCGGATCGCCCGTCAGGGTGCGCGCAAAGGCGCGCAGGTGCGGGATAAGCTGGACGAGTTCGCGCTTGAATCCTTCGTCGTCGGCGGAGGGAGGCTTGGGCGCAGTCGAACGACCGGAGGCGCTCACGCCTTGTCCTCATCGACCTTGCGCTGGTCGCCGCGGCGCAGGATTTCCAGAAACTCGTCCGGGACGGGTTCGTTGACGACCTCGTCGAACATGTGCCGCAGCTTCACGCCGATGGCCTGCTGACGCAGGCGCGCTTCTTCAAGCGGCGGCTCGGCGCCCGGTCGGGCGGGGTTGGACTTACGCCCGGAGTCCGAAGAGTCGATCATGTATGTCTGCGCCGCCAATCGTTGATCTCATTCACGCGTCTGGGCCGGCTCCACGCGCCGGGCTTGATTGTTCAGCCCGGTCAACGTCGCTGACGGACGCGAGTTCCGTGGCTAGCTCATTTTATGGTGAAGCTAAATCGGAAGGGTCGGGAACCGTGGCGGTAGTGGTACGTTCGATCCGCCAAGCGAGCCGCCATGGACGGCGCGCACTGTCGAAATTTGTCGGGGAATACCTAGATGAGCCTACTGGCCAGACTCGCGCCGCACCTGCCCTACGTCCGCCGCTACGCGCGAGCCCTCACCGGGGATCAGGCGACGGGCGACAACTATGTGCGCGTGGCGCTCGAAGCCCTGGCCGCAGGCGAGCGCCAGCTGTCGCCCGATATGACGCCGCGCGTGGCGCTTTATCATGTGTTCCACACCATCTGGTCCACGACCGGCGCCCAGCTGGAAGACGCCAGCGGCCTCGATGGCCAGAACGACGCCTCCAGCCGCCTGATGCGGATCGCCCCGCGCTCGCGCCAGGCCTTCCTGCTGACCGCCCTGGAGGGGTTCACCCCGTCCGAAGCGGCGCAGATCCTGTCGGCCGACGCCCATTCGGTCGAGCGGCTGATCGGAGACGCCCAGGCCGAGATCGACGCCGAACTGGCCACCGACGTCCTGATCATCGAAGACGAGGCCATCATCTCTGCCGATATCGAGAGCCTGGTTCGCGAGCTCGGCCACAACGTCACCGGCACCGCCACCACCCATGACGAGGCCGTGGACGCGGTCGCCCGTCACCGTCCGGGTCTGGTCCTGGCCGACATCCAGCTGGCCGACGGCTCGTCCGGCATCGACGCGGTCAAGGACATCCTCAAGAAGTTCGACGTGCCGGTGATCTTCATCACGGCCTTCCCGGAGCGCCTGCTGACCGGCGAGCGTCCGGAACCGACCTTCCTGATCACCAAGCCCTTCCAGCCGGAAACGGTGAAGGCGGCGATCAGCCAGGCCCTGTTCTTCCACCCCACGCGCCAGAAGGAAGCCGCCTGATTCCAGGCGGCTTCCAACGGCCAATTAAAAGCCCCGCCGGAGTGATCCTGCGGGGCTCTTTTTGTCTGGCGGTCAGTTGGCCGGCTGAGCCGGCGGCTGGCCGGTGGAGTCTGTGGGGGCGGTGGGCGTCGGCGGCCCCGAGTTGTCGAACGCCGCGGTATCGACGGCCTGATCGCCGGTGTTGGCGTTGGTGGTCGCGAAGCCGCCATTGGATACGAACCACATGCCCAGCAGCAGGATCGCCGCCGCGCCAGCCGAGACGATCAGCAGCAGCAGGATGCGTTTGCCTGGCCGGGCGCCCCGAACATACTGGGCATCCACAGGGCGGCCCTCATGGACCGCGTCGGCCGCTTCGGAATGGGGGTCGTGGTGGGTCATGGTGCGTCCTTCCGACGATGAAATCTCAGGCCTCGACAACGCTTCGGCCAGCGTGGCCGTTCCGTCAGGGCGGCCCTAGCGCGTGATTCACCGCTTCAGATTCAAGCGAGAGCATGATTCACGCTTCATGGCGGACCCGCGAAGCGGCCCGCCGGAAACGATCCTGGTCCAGGCGAAACACGAAAAAGTTCGCTGAACGGGGAACGGTTGTCAGACGCCGCCGTTCTTGATGTGCGGAGGCGGCGACGCCCCCCCGACCTGGACCGGCCACAGCTGGTCCTGCCGCCTCCGCGCCTCATTCTCGATGATGCCACTTCAAGGCGGTCCGAAGGGACCGCCTTTTTTCTTGGCGGTCTGGGCGATCCCGCAGGGGTCGCCTTTTTCTTTGCTCTGCCCGCGGCGTGTGCTTCATGATGGGTCTGCAAAAGAAACCAACCCGGAGATGACGATCATGGGCCTCAAAAACCGCCAGTGGGTGCTGCGCCAGCGGCCGCAGGGTCTGATCAAGGACGATGACCTGGAGCTGGTCGAAAACGTCGTACCGGAACTGAAGGACGGGGAGGTGCTGATCCGCACCATCTATCTGTCGCTGGACCCGACCAACCGGACCTGGATGAACGACGCGGTCGGCTATCTGCCGCCGGTGGGCCTCGGCGACGTCATGCGCGGCCTGACCCTGGGCGTGATCGAGCAGTCGAAGTCCGAAAAGTTCCGGGAAGGCGACCTGGTCACCACGGCCATGGGCGGCTGGAGCGACTACGGCGTGGTGCCGGATACGGGAGTCAGCCGGGTGCACCAGTTCCCCGGCATGCCCCTGACGGCGAACATGTCGGTGCTCGGCATGACCGGACTGACGGCCTGGGCGGGCGTGACCCAGGTGCTCAAGCCCGAGCCCGGCCAGGTCATGGTCATCTCGGCCGCCGCCGGCGCTGTCGGCTCGATCGCGGGCCAGATCGCCAAACAGAAGGGCGCCCATGTCATCGGCATCGCCGGCGGGCCCGAGAAATGCCGCTGGCTGACCGGGGACCTCGGGTTCGACGCGGCCATCGACTACAAGAACGAGGACGTCGGCGAGGCGCTGGACCGGCTGGCCCCCAACGGCGTCGACCTGAATTTCGAGAACGTCGGCGGCGACATCATGGTCGCGGTGTGGAACCGGCTCAACATCCACGCCCGGATGGCCGTCTGCGGCATGGTCTCGGCCTACAACGCCACCAAACGCCCGCCCTCGCCGGATCTCAGCCGTCTGATCACCCACCGGATGACGATGCAGGGCTTCCTGGTCATGGACTATTCGCCGCGCGCGAAGGAGTTCATCGCCGAGGTCGGGCCGTGGCTGGCCTCGGGCAAGGTCCAGTGGAAGGTCCACGTCGACAACGGCCTGGAAGGCGCGGTCACCTCGCTGAACCGCCTGTTCACAGGCGACCACGACGGCAAGCTTCTGGTACGGGTGTCCGAAGAGCCAGCCTGACCGGAACAAGGGGACACCATGAGCGATCCGCTGCACGTTCACTTCGAGGACATCGAGAACGGTCAGGTGCTGCAGCTCGGCGCCTGCGCCGTGGACGAGGCGGCGATCACCCTGTTCGTGGAGCATTTCGCGCCCGGCTGGGACCCGTCCTACGGCGCGCCCGATGCGCTCGTCTATGCGCTGTGGAGCCGGCTTGCGACCGACAAGGCCGCCGGCTGGGCCCAGTCCAAGGTCCTGGCCGTCGACGGCCTGCGCTTCATGCGCAATCCGCCGGCGGGCGAACTGCTGCGCGGGCGGATGACGGTGATGGGCAAGGACCCCGTGGGCGATGACAAGGGCATCGTCATCGCCCAGCACGACCTGCTCGACGAGGGCGGCCGGCTTGTCTTTTCATGCCTGACGCGGGGCGTGTTCGTCAGACGGTAGAGGTGGCTGGCGGCTCGTGACTGGTGGCTGGGCGAACCCTGACCACCAGCCACCAGCCCCAATCACTGCCTAGGCGTTGCCCGCGACCAGTTCGCCGCTGTCGTTCGCGCGCTGGAAGGCCAGGGCGATCAGGCGGTCCCAGCCGAGCAGCGACACCAGGTGGGCGTAGATCTGGCCGAGAGCGCCATTGTCGCGCAGTTCGGCCAGCTTCTCGGCCGGCAGGAGCTTCAGCTTCTCTTCCGAAACGGCGAAGTAATCAGCCAGCTTCTGGGGCTGACCCGGCTCGCCGCGCTCGTTGCGTGGGGTGAAGACGGCTTCACGCACGTCGAACAGATCCAGGTCCGTCAGCAGTTTGACGAAGCTGTCGGTGCGCTGGCGCTCCTGCTCGAAGTTGTTGCAGAACTCCATGGCCTGGTTGACGTAGTCCGAGGGCTTGCCGTCGTTGAACAGGGGAGCCTGGCCGCCTTCGACGATGAAGGGGGCGTCGCGGTCGATGCACAGGATCAGGCGCTGGTTCTGCGGGTCGTTGGCGAAGACGAACGGATAGCGACGGACATAGGCCGGGATGTAGGCCTCGGGGCGGAAGTCGCCCTTGGCGGTCACATAGAGGTTTTCGGACTGGCGCAGGCCCATGACGGCGACGGGCTGCTTGGAATCGCCGAGGAAGACGACCGGGTAGCTGAGAGCGGCCGGGGCGAACTCGGTCACGGTCAGCGGCACGACGTGCGAGGCGGCGACGAAGGCGTAGGGCTTGTCGACCGGGTTGACGCCCAGCTTGCCGTGAAGGTCGCTCGAGAGCGGCTCGGGCTTGCCGTAGAACAGGACGTTGCCGTCGAGGCCGGCGTCTTGGGGTGCGGTGGTGTCGGTCATGAACGCGAGAGCTCTGGGAATGACGGAAAGGCGGGCCTTCTAGCGGAACCGGCCCGCCGCCGCAAACCGACGCTCCTGTAACGCTTAAAAGCGGTAGGCGACCCCGACGCGCAGGTTTCGTCCGGGCTGGGGCGCGATGTCCTTCTGGAAGGAGGCGTGTTCGCGAACCTCCTCGTCCGTCAAATTGTCCGCTGCGGCGAAAACAGTGACGTTCCGGTCCTGCAGAGGACGCCATGCGGCCGTCAGGCCGATCGTCGTGTAGCCGTCCGTGGGCAGTTCGAACCCGGCGGTGCGGTCCTGCTCGCCGACGGTGCGCACCTTCAATCCGGCGTCGAACCGCGTCGAGGTCCAGTCCAGACCGAGCGTCGCCGACCAGGGCGGGATGCGCGCTGCAGGGCCGAGGTCGGTCTCGGCGCGCACGAAATCGGCCGCGCCCGTCAGCGTCAGGGTACGGTCCCCGTCGCTCCACAGATCGTAATCCGCCTCGGCCTCGAAGCCATGGAAGTCGGCGTCCGTCTGGACATAGGTGAAGACCGGGAATCCATCCTCTTCGTCGCCCGTGGGACGCAGGTCGATGAAGCCGTCGTAGCGGGCGGCGTAGGCGTGAAGGTCGGCGCTGAAGGCCCCGCGGGAATAGTGGGCCGTGCCCTCAAGCGTCCAGACGGACTCACTGTCCAGATCGACGTCGCCCTGTTCGAAAGCGCCCGTCGCTGCGTGGGCTCCTTGCGCGAACAGTTCGACTTCGGACGGCGCGCGGGAGGTGCGCGAAAGGCTCAGGCCGAGGAAGGTCTCGGTCGAGGGACGGACGAACCCGGCCAGCGAACCGGAGACGCTGGTGAACTCGCGCTCGGCCAGGGCACTGTCCAGCGTGCGGTTGTCGAGGCGCAGGCCGGCTTCGAAGCCCACGCGATCAAGGTCGAAACGTTGGACGGTATAGACGCCCTGCTCCTGGATACTGGTCCTCGGAACATAGGCCTCGTCGCCCTGGGCGTCGAAGTCGCGGTCCAGAATCTGGAGGCCGACCACGCCCTGATGGCCGCCGTTCTGGCGCTGGATCAGTTCGGCGCGCGCCTCATACCCCTCGGAGAAGAACCGGGTGCCGACCTCGTCGCCCTCGAACTCCGTGTGTTGATAGTCGGCCCAGCCGGCCGAGCCCTTCAGGCGTTCGAACAGGCCATGCCCAAACGTCAGTTCGCCGCGCAGGTCCCAGCGGGTCTGCTCCAGACCGATGGAGACGCCGGCCTCTTCGTGCTCTTCGCCTTCCTCGTGGTCGTGATCCTCCTCGCCATGTTCGTGGCCGGGCACGCCGTAGGTGGTCTCATGCTTCTTGACCGATAGACCCAGGAATCCGCGCGATCCGATCCAGCTCAGGCCCGCGCCGTACTGGTCGATCTCGGCGAAGGTGTTCTCGACCGTCCGTTCCTCGCCGGGCTCTTCGCCCTCTTCGGCCAGCTGGCGGGCGGACTCCGGGAAGACGGGGACGTCATAGTCTTCGGACCTGCGGGTGAAGCCGTCGACGGTGACGACCAGCGGACCGACATCCATGGCGAGGCGCCCGCCCAGGCTGCGCCCGTCGTCCACACTGGAGGCCTGGGCGCCGATGTGGCCGTCGATGCCGCCCTCGGGATGCTCCGAGGCGATCCGGTCATCGATGATGTTCACCACGCCGCCGATGGCCGAGCCGCCGAAGACCAGGGTCGAGGGGCCGCGCACGACCTCGATGCGACGGGCCTCGGCGGGGTCGGACGCGACCTGGTGGTCCGGCGACACCGAGCTGGCGTCGATCTGCCCGAGCCCGTTGGTCAGGACCTGGACGCGCGGGCCCGACAGGCCGCGGATTACCGGGCGGCTCGCGCCCGGCGCGAAGGCGGAACTGCGCACGCCCGGGATGCCGGCGACCAGATCGCCGAGCGTGGCGGCGGGGGCGACCGTCAGGGCCGCCTCGTCAATCACGTCGGTGGCCAGCAGGCTGGCGCGCTCGCTGACGCCGAAGGGCCGGCCTGTCACCACGATGTCGTCCACCTCGTCCGCCTGGGGCGACGGCGGCGCGCTCTGCGCATGGGCCGTGCCGGTCAGGGCGACGGCCGAGACGGCGGCGAGAAGGACGGAACGGGTGACGGACGCAGGACGCATAACGATCTCTCGGGGACGGAAGAGATCAAGTGTTATGAGATAACATCACGCATAGTCAAGCGGTCGCGGTTGCGATGGGCAGCGAGGCGGCTTAGCTCTGGGTCATGGCGTCCCACTGCGACCACGATCACCATGAGACCGGCCTCGACGCCGGAGAGATCGGCCGCGCCCTGGCCTCGGCCGAGGCGCGGTGCGTCCAGCAGGGGGAGCGGATGACCGCGCCCCGTCGTCGGGTGCTGGAACTGCTGCTGCAGGCCGGCGAGGCGGTGAAGGCCTATGACCTGATCGCCCGCTACGGCGTGGACGGCGTCGCGGCCAAGCCGCCGACCGTCTATCGCGCGCTGGAATTCCTCGAAAAGACAGGGATGGCGCACCGCATCGCCTCGATCAGCGCCTATGTCGCCTGTTCGGTCGGCGACCGGGCCCACGCCGCCGCCTTCCTGATCTGCGACTGCTGCGGCGCGACCGAGGAGGTCACCCCGCCAGAGGGCGAGGCCCTGCATCAGGCCGCGATCGCTTCGGGCTATGCGCTGGAGCGGACCACGATCGAGGGCCACGGCCGCTGTCCGGCCTGCCGTGTAGCGGCTTAACCGGGACGTCGCGTCGCCGCATGGGCGAATAGATGCTGGCGCCGGGGTCCCCGGCTCCCTAGTTTCCCGATATGGACGCTGCCCGGCTCTCCCCGCCCCGCCGCCTGACCGTGCCTGTCGCCAATCGATGGGGCGACGGAGATCTGTCGGTGCTCGATTTCGGCGATCCGAAGCGGCCGGTGGATCTGATCTTCTGCCATGCGAACGGGTTCAATGCGGCCACCTATCGCTCGATCCTGGCGCCGCTGGCCTCGTCGCTGCGAATCCTTGCGCCTGACCTGCGGGGGCACGGGGCGACCACCCTGCCGGTCACGACCGGCCGGAGGGGCTGGCAGGATCACCGCGATGACCTCGTCTCCCTGCTCGACAGTCTGGACGGACCGCCGGTGGTCATGGCCGGCCATTCGATGGGTGCGACCAGCGCCATCCTCGCGACGGCCGAACGACCGGAGAGGGTGTCCCAGGTGGTCGCCCTCGATCCGGTCGTCTGGAAGCGCTGGATGGTGGCGATGCTGCATCTGCCGCTTCTGAACCGGCTGCCCGGCCATATCCCGCTGGTGAAGGGCGCGCTCAGGCGTCGTGCGCGGTTCGACAGCCGGGAACAGGCGCTGGCGGCCTATCGCGGCCGGGGCGCCTTCAAGGGCTGGTCCGACATCATGCTGGTCGACTATCTCGGAGCCGGCCTGACGGAGGACGGCGACGGGTACAGCCTGACCTGTCCTCCCACGTGGGAAGCCTCCAACTATTCCGCCCAGGGGCACGATCCGTGGAAGGCGATGCGCGACTGCGGGCGGCCGATCCGGCTCCTGAAGGCGGAGACCCACTCGACTTGCGCGGTCGAGGCCTCGCCGCGCGGCCTGCCGCTGGTCTCGGTCGAGACGGTGGCCGGCGGCACGCATTTCTTCCCGATGCTGCGCCCCGATATCGCCCGCGACGCCCTGTTCGACGCCGCCGTCTAGATCATTTGCCGATCTTGGCGGCGTAGTCGGCGCGGTCGCGTTCGGTGGCGGCGGCCCGGGCGGCCTTCTCGGCGGCAAGACGCTCCTCGATGGCCAGCAGTTCGCGGTTCTGCTCATCCGACGCCTCGGCCCGCGACACGCCTGCCGGACGGCCCGTGATGTCTGGCAGGTAGATCGGCTGGACGCACTCGCGTCCTTCCTCGTACCACCAGCGACCCGTCCGCTCGCAGGCGTCGGCGGGCGCGACATAGAAGCGCTGGAAGGCGAAGGCTCCGGCGACGCAGACGGCGAACAGTCCGAAGAACAGGATCGACAGGCGGCGCATGGTCAGGAAGCGGTTCATCGAAATCTCATCCCGGCGACGTCCCAAGTTCACGTCGCGTTACGTTGACAGGCTCCTTCGCCCGTTCCATTCCCTGCCGCAACATTCCGGCGATCCTATGGACAGTCAAACATGAAGGTTCTCGTCCCCGTCAAACGGGTGATCGACTACAACGTCAAGGCCCGCGTCAAGGCGGACCAGACCGGCGTCGATCTGGCCAACGTCAAGATGAGCATGAATCCGTTCGACGAAATCGCCGTCGAAGAGGCGGTTCGCCTGAAAGAGGGCAAGGAACACCATGCCGCCGGAACAGCGACCGAGATCGTGGTCGTCTCCATCGGCGTGACCCAGGCCCAGGAAACCATCCGCACCGCCCTGGCCATGGGCGCGGATCGCGGCATCCTGATCCAGTCCGACGCGGACCTGGAGCCCCTGGCCGTCGCCAAGCTGCTGGCGGCGGTCGTGGCTGAAGAGAAGCCGGACCTGGTCCTGATGGGCAAACAGTCCATCGACGGCGACAACAATGCGGTGGGCCAGATGCTGGCCGCCCTGCTCGACTGGCCCCAGGCCACCTTCGCCGCGAAGATCGAGATCGCCGGCGGCTCGGCCAAGGTCACCCGTGAGGTCGATGGCGGCAACCAGACCCTGTCCGCCCCCCTTCCGGCCGTGGTCACCGTGGACCTGCGCCTCAACACGCCGCGCTACGCCTCCCTGCCCAACATCATGAAGGCCAAGAAGAAGGAGATCGCCATGAAGGCGGTCGCCGACTACGGCGTCGATACGGCCAACCGCCTGACGGTGGTCAAGGTCACGGCCCCGCCGACCCGCTCGGCCGGGATCAAGGTGGCCGACGCCGCCGAACTGGTGTCCAAACTCAAGACTGCGGGAGCCCTGTAATGGCCGTCCTCGTCATCGCCGACCACGACGGTTCGACCGTCCGCGACAGCACCAACAAGACCGTGACCGCGGCCCTCGCCCTGTCGTCCGACGTCGACGTCCTGGTCGTGGGCTCCGGCTCCAAGGCCGCCGCCGACTCGGCCGCGAAGATCGCCGGCGTCCGCAAGGTCCTGCTGGCCGAGAGCGGCGAGCTGGGTCACCAGCTGGCCGAGGCGGTCACCGCGACCGTTGTGGGTCTGGCCGGCGGCTATGACGCCCTCCTGTCGCCCGCCTCGATGGACGGCAAGAACTTCATGCCGCGCATCGCCGCCAAGCTGGACGTCGCCCCGATCTCCGACATCGTCGAGGTCGTCTCGGCCGACACCTTCGTGCGTCCGATCTACGCCGGCAACGCGCTGGAGACCGTCCAGTCCTCGGACGCCAAAAAGGTCATCACCGTCCGCCCGACCGCCTTCGCCCCTGCGGCCGACGGCGGCTCGGCCCCGGTCGAGACCGTCGCCGGTTCTGACGCCGGCAAGGCCTCGTTCGTCGGCGAGGAGATGGTCAAATCGGATCGCCCCGAACTGGGCGCCGCCAAGATCGTCGTCTCCGGCGGTCGCGCCCTTGGCTCGGCCGAGGAATTCCACGCGGTGATCGAGCCCCTGGCCGACAGGCTGGGCGCCGCCGTCGGCGCCTCGCGCGCGGCCGTCGACGCCGGCTACGCCCCCAACGACTATCAGGTCGGCCAGACCGGCAAGGTGGTGGCTCCGGCCCTCTACATCGCCGTCGGCATCTCGGGCGCCATCCAGCACCTCGCCGGGATGAAGGACTCCAAGATCATCGTCGCCATCAACAAGGACGCCGACGCCCCGATCTTCCAGGTCGCGGACTACGGCATCGTCGGCGACTACAAGACCATCGTGCCGGCGCTGATGGCCGCTCTGGGCTAAGACGTTCGACGCACTTCGAATGAGGGCGCGGCGCCGCGAGCTCCGCGCCCTTTTTCTTTTTCGAGAGCGGGCTTGGGGGATTCAGGCCTCCGCTGCCAGATCGACCAGCACTGCATCCAGCTGTTCGAACTGTTCGGGCATCCCTTCCTCCGCCCCACGGCCGGCTTCGAGGGCTTCCCTGGACGGATAGAGTTCGGACACGGTCAGCAGCGTCTGGCCGTCCCTGTCCTCGAAGGTCACCGTGGTCACCGCACCGTCCGGCTCTTCCTCGTTCGTCCAGACGAGGCGCGACGGCGGCTGCACCTCGAGGTATTTCCCGACGAAGGCCATGGCATCGGCGTCACTGTGCCCGAACACGAGGCGGTAGGTCCCGCCGACGCGCACATCCATCTCCAGCGACCGCAGCGGCACGGGCATCGATGCCGGCGCCCACCACCGCTTCATCATCTCGGGCTTCGTCCAGGCCTCGAACACGACGTGGGCCGGGGCATTGAAGGTTCGGGTGACGACGAGCTCGCGGTCGGACGTCCGTTCGATCTTCGTGGGGTTACTCATTGTTTTGTTCCCTACGTTGCAAATCTTCGACCACCTGATCCAGCGCGATGAATCGCGCCGCCCAGAGCTGGCGATAGGTCTCGATCCAGGCGGCCTCGTCTTCCAACCGACGAAGACCCAGGCTGCATCTTCGCACGCGCCCGACTTTCTCTGTCTTCACCAGCCCGGCCTGTTCGAGGACGCCGACATGTTTCTTCATGCCCGTCAGGGTCATGTGGAAGCGGTCGGCGAGCTCGGTGATCGAGGCATCCGATCGCCCGAGCTGCTCCAGCACCCCGCGACGGGTCACGTCGGACAGGGCGGCGAAGGAGTCGCTGAGACGGGAGGAAGAATACTGAACCATATGGTGCAGTGTTAGCCTGCAGGTGCACGGCTGGCAAGAGCATGCCTGAACTCTGCGCCTCGCCGCCGTTCTCGACTTGATTCATTTCGACGTTTAGCTAATTGTCGATTCATGAGCTCCGTGTTCAAGGCCCTTTCCGATCCGACCCGCCGCCGGGTGCTGCAACTCCTGCGTCAGGGGCCGATGAGCGCCGGCGACCTCAGCGACCGGTTTGACGTCTCCAAACCGACCATGTCGGCGCATTTTGCGGTGCTGAAGGAGGCTGACCTGGTCCACGCCGAGAAGGCCGGAAAGTCCGTCATCTATCACCTGAAGCTCTCGGTGCTCGAAGAGGCCCTGTTGGGCTTCGTCCATTCATTCGGCCTCGACGCAGAGCCGTCGACGTCCACAGAGGAGCCTGCGAAATGAACAAGGATATGATCCAGAGTCTCGCCTGGGGCGGCGGCATCGTCGCCCTGGCCCTGGCCTGCAGTCTCGCCCGCAGCCTCGGCTATCTCGAACAGGAGACGACGCTCCGGATCGTGCTCGGCGCCACAGGCCTGATGATCGCCTCGTTCGGCAATCGCATTCCGAAGAAATTCGCACCCAGCGCCTGCGCCCGCAAGGCCCAGCGCGTGACGGCCTGGTCCATGGTGCTCAGCGGTCTCGTCTATGCCGGGGCGTTCGTGCTGGCGCCGACGATGATGACCGCGATCGTGATCGGGTGCGGTGCGATCCTCACCGGGATGGCGGTGACCTTCGGCTACTGCCTGTCTCTGCGGGACCGGACGACGGCGGCCTGAGGCGGGGGCGTGGCGCGGCTCCCCGTCAAGCTGACGCCCGGCGCGTCGGCCGACCGTATCGACGGCTGGGATGTGGACGCCGATGGTCGGCCCGTCCTCAAGGTCCGGGTTCGCGCCCGCCCGGTCGAGGGCGAGGCCAACGCCGCCCTGATCCTGGTCCTCTCGAAATCGCTCGGTGTGTCGCGCTCGTCGGTGTCCCTGGCGCGGGGAGGGCAGTCCCGGCTGAAGATGATCGTGATCGAGGGAATCGATGACGAGGTTCTGCGAGCTCGCCTTACAGGAATGTAATGTTTCCGCCTTTGACGGACGGCTTGCGACGCTTTTGTAATCCGCCCCGTTCCGCGCCGTCGGCGCGACAGGGGAGCGTCCATCCATGATCCGTCACGCCTTGCGGGGGCCCAGCCTCGCCGTCGTCGCCTGCGCGCTCGCGCTGGCCAGTTGCGCCACGACCGACGGGCCAGGTGCGCCGTCGGATGACGGGTCGAACAGCGGCGGAGCGGACACCGACCGGACCATGGCGCGAGGCCTCGACCAGGCGGCCAACCTCGATCCCTATCCCTCGACCTACCAGCCCCTGCCACGCGACAATGTCGCCATCGTCGGCGGCACGGTCCTGACCGGGACTGACCAGAGGATCGAGAACGGCATCGTCCTGATGTCGGACGGCAAGGTGGAAACGGTCGGTCCGGCCTCGACGCCCGTACCCGCCGGCTACCGCGTCGTCGACGCGCGCGGCAGATTCGTGACGCCCGGGATCATCGACGTGCACTCCCACCTCGGCGTCTATCCCTCGCCCGGCGTCAGCGGCATGAGCGACGGCAACGAGGCGACCAGCCCGAACACGGCCCAGGTCTGGGCCGAACATTCGATCTGGCCCCAGGACCCGGGCTTTAACACCGCCCGGGCCGGCGGCGTCACCACCCTCCAGATCCTGCCCGGCTCGGCCAACCTGTTCGGCGGCCGCTCGGTGACGGTGCGCAACATCCCGTCGATCACCATGCAGGGGATGAAATTCCCCGGCGCCCCCTATGGGGTGAAGATGGCCTGCGGCGAGAACCCGAGCCGTGTCTATGGCGGCCGCAACCAGTCGCCGGCGACCGGCATGGGCAATGTCGCCGGCTATCGGGCCGCCTTCATCGCTGCCCAGGAATACCGCTCGAAATGGGACAAGTGGCGCGAGACGGGCGAGGGCTCGCCCCCGACCCGCAACCTGCAGAACGAGACCCTTGCGGGCGTGCTGGACGGTTCGATCCTGGTCCAGAACCACTGCTACCGCGCTGACGAAATGATGGTGATGCTCGATATCGCCGATGAGTTCGGCTACCGCGTCACCGCCTTCCACCACGCCATCGAGGCCTACAAGATCGCGCCGCAACTGGCCGCCGCCGGCGTCTGCGCCGACATGTGGACCGGCTGGTGGGGCTTCAAGATGGAGGCTCTCGACGCGGTCGAGGAGAACGCCGCCCTGGTCGACGCCGCCGAGGGTGGCTGCGCCGTCATCCATTCCGACGACGCCCAGCTGACCCAGCGCCTGAACCAGGAGGTCGCGGCCGCCCTGGCCGCCGGCCGTCGCGCCGGACTGAACATCAGTGAAGAACATGCGATCAGCTGGATCACCTCCAACGCCGCCCGTTCGATCGGCATCGGCGCCGAGACCGGTTCGCTGGAAGCCGGCAAGCGGGGCGACGTGGTGATCTGGAGCGCCAATCCGTTCTCGGTCTACGCCCGCGCCGATCAGGTCTTCATCGACGGCGCCCTGACCTTCGACCGCATGGATCCGCGCTACCAGCCGGTCTCCGACTATGAGCTGGGCCAGCCCGGCTACGGCATCGCCGCCGCCAACATTGCTCCGGGAGCTCGCTGATGCGCCGTCTTGCCCTCATTTCCCTGACCGCTCTGGCTCTGTCGGCCATGCCCGTCCTGGCCCAGGTGACCGCGATCACCGGCGGGCGCGTCCTGACCGGAACGTCGGTGATCGAAAACGGCACCGTCGTCATCGACGGGGGCCGGATCGTGTCGGTCGGAACCGGCGCGGCCCCGGCCGGCGCCCGCGTCATCGACGCGCGGGGCAAGGTCATCACGCCGGGCTTCGTTGCGGTCGACAGCGGCCTCGGCCTGACCGAGATCTCCTCCGTCGACGGGTCCGACGACCAGTCCAACGCGGCCAACACCATCTCGGCCTCGTTCGATGTCAGCTACGGCCTCGATCCGTGGTCGATCGCCATCCCGGTGGCGCGTTTGGGCGGCATCACCCGGGCCATCGTCGTGCCGAACCATGCGGGCGGCTCGGGCGGTCATCAGCATCAGGACGACAGTGACTTCGCCGGCGCCGGCGAAGGCGGGTTCCAGACGCCCGGCCTGTTCGCCGGGACCGCCTCGGTGATCCATCTGGCGGCCGGGACCGACATCCTGGTCCGGCCGCGGGTGGCCATGGTCGCGCCCTTCGGCGAGGCCGGAGCGGGCGTCGCCGGCGGCGCGCGCGGCGCCCAGTTCACCCAGTTCAGGGAAACCCTGGCCGAGGTCCGCCTCTATGCCCGCAACAAGGCCGCCTACGACCGCGCGGCCCTGCGTGACCTCAGCCTGTCGCGCGCCGATCTGGAGGCCCTGATCCCCGTCGCCAACGGGACCATGCCCCTGATCGTCACCGTCCACCGCGCGGCCGACATCCAGCAGGTCCTGCGCCTCGGCCGCGAAGAGGGGGTCAAGCTGATCCTCGACGGCGCCGAGGAAGGCTGGCTGGTCGCAGCCGACATCGCCGCAGCCGATGTGCCGGTGCTGCTGAACCCCATCTCCAACCTGCCAGGCAGTCTCGAGACCCGGGCCGCGCGGATGGAAAACGCGGCGGCCCTCAACGCGGCCGGGGTGGTCATCGCCATCAAGGGCAATGAGGGTTCGGTCCATCGGGCCCGCGAGGCCCGCTACAACGCCGGAAACGCCGTCTCGCACGGCCTGCCGTTCGAGGCGGCGATCGCGGCCCTGACGGTCAATCCGGCGCGCATCTTCGGCATGGCCGGCCAGTTCGGCGAGCTTCGTGCGGGCGCGGCGGCCGATGTGGTCGTCTGGTCCGGCGACCCGCTGGAGCCCCTGTCCTCGGTGACGGCCGAGTTCATCAACGGCCAGGAACAGTCCCTGACCAGCCGCCAGATCCTGCTGCGCGACCGCTATCGCAATGGCGGACGTCAGGCCGGGGGGATGCCGGTGGCGTATTCCCGATAAACGTCGGGCGAGCCGCTTGGGGTCCGAACCAGAATCGGCTGTGGGTTTCTGGAGACATTTGGTCCGGAGAGGATTGGGTGCGTGCATCACCCGAAGCCTAAAGTTAAACAATCTTAGAGGGTGAAAGGCGGACTGCACAATCGAATTGACCGGCTGCAGAAACTAGATAACATCACGCGAATTTAACACGTGGAGGGCGAGATGCCGGACGTTTCAACTACCGAATGGGTCGTTACTGGTTACGTTAACGAGAACTTCAGCGGATCGTATACGGATTCTCAATTTGGGAACGGTTCGTACAGAAATTATGACAGTAATCCAGATTATTTCTGGTTCGATACTGACGGTGATGGATGGTTTGACTACGGACGCCTAGATGTTGGCTTCGGAGAATGGTGGACATTCGACGGATTTCAGTGGAAAAATGCCAACGGGGAGGTAATGGAAACTGTCTACCCGCGCGGTGCCAAGGAAGAGTTTTCTGCCGGAATCGATGATGTTGTCATCGCAAGTGTTTCTACGGACGGAGATGCTGATTCTCAAACTGCTCTAGATAATTTTGGCCCAAATCTCGAAAGCATGGCGCTCGGTATCGCTGATTTTGGCATCCCTGATAGAGCATCCGAATGGGTGTTGTAAGAAACACTGCTCTAGTGATCGGGGGAGCGAGCATCCTCCTACTCACGACGGCCGGGCTTTCTGACGAAGGTTGGCCCTGGACCCCCACGCCTGCGGACGTCGTTGTCCTGCCGGTCTTGACGTCGAGTCAAAACGTCGGAGAGCATATCGCCGTCTGTATGAACCACGGGGCGAGGCAGCGGTCTTACCGCGTCATGAATTCCGCATGCCGCCGAGGGGCGGAACACTGCACGGCGTTCGTCGCGGTTCCGATCGCCGATGCTGAGAATTTTGTTCCTTTCTACGACATCACGAATCCCCCGGTCGAAGCCACAGGTCCCGCGTGCGACCTTCCTATGTCGCAACCAAACGGTTTCGCCCCGGCGCTGCAGTAGACGAGTTAGCGCCAACGATCCAAAAGGCCTCCCTGTTGGGAGGCTTTTTTATCAAGTTGGCCTATCCTTCGCGGCCGCCCGCGCACGCGCTATGATCCCGTTATGTCCGCCCCCCGCATCTTCATCGACGCCGACGCCTGTCCGGTGAAGGACGAGGTCTATCGCGTGGCGGCCCGCTACGGCCTGCATGTGTTCGTGGTCTCCAACAGCTGGATCAACACGCCGCGCGAAAAGTGGATCGAACAGATCGTCGTCGATGCGGGCCCCGACATCGCCGACGACTGGATCGCCGAGCGTGCGGGACCGGGCGACATTGTCGTCACCGCCGACATCCCGCTGGCCGACCGCTGTCTGAAGTCCGGGGCCCAGGCGTTGAAGTCGAACGGCCAGCCGTTCACGGCGGACTCGATCGGCTCCGCCCTGGCCGGCCGGATGGTGGGCGAGCATCTGCGGTCCATGGGCGTGGCCACGTCCGGCCCGCCGCCGTTCGGCCCGAAGGATCGCTCCGCCTTCCTCCAGGCGCTGGATCAAGCGGTCGTGCGGGCGAAGCGCGTGCCTCAATGACGACTATCCCCGAGAGCGAGCTGGAGTTCCATTTCTACCGCGCCGGCGGGCCGGGCGGTCAGAACGTCAACAAGGTCTCGACCGCCGTCCAGATGCGGTTCGACGCGAAGAACTCGCCGTCGCTGCGCGAGCCCGTGCGCGAGCGGCTGATGAAGCTGGCGGGCAGCCGGCTGACGCTCGACGGCGTCATCCTGATCACCGCCGTCCGCCACAGGACCCAGGAACGCAACCGCGCCGACGCCATCGAACGGCTGCAGGAGCTGGTCGACAAGGCCTCGATCGCCCCGACCTACCGCGTGCCCACCCGCCCGACCCGGGCATCGAAGGAACGCCGCCTCCAGGCCAAGTCAGGCCGCGCCACGATCAAGAGCGGACGCGGCAAACCATCGCTGGATTAGCGCGGGCCGCGATCCATCATCTGCTGCAGCGGCGTGCGCGGCAGGGTCGCGAGGGTCAGGGCGCCGTCCTGATCCGCGTCGAGGACCATGAACCAGCGCTCCGTCGCCTGAGCCCATTCCTGTGACGTCACGGTCTGGTTGGTGTCGAGGTCGGCGGCCTTGACCGGCTGCGGATAGTTGAAGAAGCCGGCCGCGGCGATCGGACCATAGGCCAGGGGGCCGGTCGGTGCGCGCTGGCGGGCGCCGCTGCGACCGCTCTGCTGCAGGGCGGGTTCGGCGAGGCTCAGGTTTCTGTCGCCGCCGAAGCCTTCCAGACGCCGTCCGGGCCCGCGGCGTCCGCCCTCCATGCCCGGCAGGCGGGCGCGGGCCTCCGCCATATCCGCTTCATAGGCGGTGATCTCGTCGGGGGTCAGCCGGTCGTCGCGGCGGGTGTCGAGGGTCCGGAACTGTCGCACGCCGTCGGCGGCAAATTCCTCAAACGTCACCCGGCCGTCGCTGTCGGCGTCGGCCCCCGAGAACCAGGTCGCGACGGGCCAGGCGTCGCCGGGCTGCGAGAAGAACAGTTCGCCGAATGGGCTGACGAACAGACCGGGCCTCGGTCCCTGAGGGCCGCCCGGACTTCCCGGTCCGCCCATCGGACCGCCCGGGCTGGACGCGCAGCCGGAAAGAACGGCGAGGCCGAGGGCGGCGAGGGCGATACGCGTCATGCTTCAGTTCCGGGGAGGAAGGGTCGTCGAATGGATGTTCAGGCGGCGGGCGCGGCCGGCTCGGAGGATTCGGGCGGCGCTTCGCGGAAGCGAAGGGCGGCGACCAGGCCGCCGTCTTCCAGCCCGACCTGCCACTGGGTGGCGGCGTTCTCGAAAACCACAAGGAACTGGCCGACGCCGTTGGTCGCGCCCTGGGCCTCTATCGACTGCACCGCGCCATAGCCCCGGACCAGCCGGGAATAGTTGGCCAGTTGACCGTTCAATTGGGTCGCGACGCCGGGGGTGAACAGACGTTCGTCGATGTCGGCGGCGCGGAACTGTTCGATGACGGCGCGCAGCGCGCCCTCGGCCATCTCGATGTCGGTGACCTGGCCCGCCGGCGCGGCCGGCAGGGGCGCCACAGGCCTTGGCTGGGCGGCAGGCCCGTCGAAGGTGTTCGGAATCGTGGCGGCGGCCCCGGAGGGCGCAAGAGACCGGCTCTGGTTCAGCGATGGGGTCGGCGTCGTCTGGGCCAGCGCAGGACCGGCGGCGGCGAGGGCGAAAACGAGTGCGGTGGTCTTGATTGAAACGGTCATGCGGACTCCGGCGATGTCAGCCCACAATTCCGGGCCATAACGACATAACGAGGGCGGCGGTCGAAAGACCCATGGCGACGACGACACAGACGGCCAGCCAGGTCGGGGTCTTCACCCGCTCGACGATGACTGTCTGGCTGGTGGACGGCTCCTGCACCAGACGCGACAGGGCGCGGGCGCCGGACAGGATTTCGCGCAGACCGTCGCGGACCTGGGCCCTGGGGCCCAGCTCGCGGGTGATCCAGCGCTCCACCACGGGCTGGGCCGCGGCCCACAGGTCATGGTCGGGGTTCAGGCGGCGCGCGACGCCCTCGACCGAGACCATGGTCTTCTGCAGCAGGATCAGTTCGGGGCGCAGGTGCATGTCGAACAGGGCGGTGATCTCGAACAACTGGCCCAGCAGCCGCCCCATCGACACCTGGGACGCCGCCCGGCCGATCACCGGCTCACCGACGGCGCGAAGGGCCTGGGCGAAGGCCTCGACCGAATGGTGCGGCGGCACATAGCCGGCCTCGAAATGCACTCGGGCGATGCGCGGATAATCCCGCGTCAGGAAGCCCCACAGGATCTCGGCGAGATAGCGTCGCTCACCGGGGTTCAGCCGGCCGATGATGCCGAAGTCGACGGCGGTCAGCTCGGCGGGCGCAGAGGCGAACAGGTTCCCCTCGTGCAGGTCGGCGTGGAAGGTTCCGTAGTCCAGGGCCTGGACCAGGAAGGCGCGCACGACATTGTCGGCGAGGGCGTTGATGTCCATGCCCGGTTGTTCGATCGCGGCCGGATCGGTCATGGGCAGGCCCACCGCCCACTCCAGCGTCAGCACCCGTTTGCCGACGCCGTCCCAGACGACTTTCGGCGCGATCATATGCGCCCCGTCGGCCCGGGCCTTCTCCATGATGTCGTGCAGCTCGGAGGCGGCGGCCGCCTCCAGCCGCATGTCGAGCTCCAGATACATCGACCGCGCCACGGTCTCGACGAAGGCTTCGGGCTCCAGCCTTCGCGCCGCCGGAACGAGCCGATGCACCAGGCCGGCCGCCAGACGCATGGCGTCCAGCCCCTTGACCACACGGCGCTCGACCCCGGGCCGCAGAACCTTGACCGCCACCTTGCGGCCATCGGCCAGCCAGGCCGGGTGGGCCTGGGCCAGGGACGCCGCGCCGATGGGATCGCCGAAATCGGTGAACAGGCTCTCGACCGGCCGCCCCAGCGAGCGCTCGATCTCGCGACGCGCCTCCTGGGTCGGAAATGGCGGCAGCTTGTCCTTCAGCCGGCCCAGGTCCCGGGCGAACTCGATGCCGAAGATGTCGGCGCGGGTAGCCATGACCTGGCCCAGTTTGATCGCCACCGGCCCCAGGGTTTCGAAGGCCCGGCCCAGCCTCTGGCCTGGCCGCCCGTCGCGGCCTTCTCGCCCGGCAAACAGATGCACGAACCCCGCGATCGGCCGCGCCCAGGCGGGCAGCAGCGGCGTGATCTCGCGCGGTATCAGGGCGTCGTGTTTCGCCAGCGCCCCGCCCCAGCGGATCAGCCGCCAGGTCGCGCCGACGGGATCGCGCACCGCCACGGTCGGCGGGGCTGCGGGCGCGACCCGATATGACTGCGGAAAGCTCAGACCGCCCACCCGAAATGGATCGCGGCGACCCCGCCCGACAGGTTGGTCACGGCGACGCGACTGAAGCCGGCCTCCTCGATCATGGCCTTGAACGTCGACTGGTCCGGGAAGCGGCGGATGCTCTCGACCAGGTACTGATAGCTGTCGCGATCCTTGGCCACCCATTCGCCGATGCGCGGAATGGCGTGGAAGGACCAGGCGTCATAGGCCTTGCGCACAGCCTCGGCTGTCGGGCGCGAGAACTCGAGGCACAGGAACCGGCCGCCCGGCTTCAGCACCCGCCGGGCTTCCTTCAGGGCGACGGGAATGTCGGCGACGTTGCGGATGCCGAAGCTGATCGAATAGCCGTCGACCGAGGCGTCGGGGATGGGCAGGGCCATGGCGTCGCCGACGGTCCAGATCATCTCCGGCTCGCCGCCCTTCTGAACGCCTGCCAGGATCATCTCGGCGTTGTAGTCGAGCACGATGACCGAGGCGTCATCGCCTCCGCGCCGCTCCTGGGCCCTGCGCGCCATCTTCGAATAGCGCCGCGCCATGTCGCCGGTGCCGCCCGCGACGTCCAGGATGGTCTCGCCGGGCCGGGGGTTGAGCTTCACCGCCGCCGCGTCCTTCCACAGCCGGTGCACGCCCCCGCTCATCAGGTCATTCATCAGGTCGTAGCTGGAGGCCACGCTGTCGAACACGCCGCGCACCATCCGCACCTTCTCGCGCGCATCCACGTCGCGGAAGCCGAAGGAAGAGGTGTCGCCCGAGGAATGCGGGCCGTGCGGGGAGGGGGTCATCCGGGCGGTCTAGCGCGGTCGGGCGCCCACGTCACCGGGCCTCGCCGTCGCGGCCTGCGGTTCAGACGTCCGGCGCCCGGGGTGCAGGCACGCCGAGATCCTTCATCACCCCGCGCATGGCGCCGTAGCAGCCGCAGGCGGCGTCCTCGAGCGCCTCGCGATCCAGCACCTCGACCCAGCCCCGACCGCGCCGGATCAGCTTTTGACCTTCCAGACCGGCCCCGACCTCGGACACCGTCGCCCGGCGCACGCCCAGCATGCCGGCGATGTCGGACTGGGTCAGGTTGAATCGGTTGGACCCGGCGCGATCGTGCAAGGTCAGCAACCAGCGGGCCAGCCGTTCGTCCAGCCTGTGCTGGGCATTGCAGGCGGCGGTCTGTTGCACCTGGGCGAACAGGCTCTCGGTGAATTTCGCCAGGGCCGTGCGCAGGGTCGGGCTCTCGCTCAAGGCGTCCGAAAAAACGTCGGCGGAGCAGCAGGCGGCCGAGCCCGCGATCTGGGCTATGGCGCGCGACGAAGCGCGGGCGTTCATCGGCCCACAGGTCACGCCGATCAGACCTTCGCGTCCGATGGCCGCCGTCTCCACCATCCTGTCCTCCGGAAGAATGGTCATCAGAGAGACCACGCCGTTCAGGGGAAACCACACCTGATTCACCGCCTCGCCCGCGTCGTACAGCATCTGGCCCTGGGTGAATGGCTTCTCGGCCAAATGCGGCTCGAGCCGCTTTCGGTCGGCCACGGTCAGCGAGGCGATCCAGAGATTGTCCAATTATGCAGCTCCCGTCGCGTATGGCGACGCTTACCAACGTCCCAGCTTCACGGGACGTTCCAGTGTTGGCTTGAGTGTCGCCTAGCTGACGTTGCGGCGCCTTGCAGCCGCCCGGCGAGACCGTTAGGCCCGACGACAGGAGAGCTTTCATGGCCAGACCGACCCTCGATCCCGCCGCCGCGATCACTGGCCTGACCGGCTGGTCGGTCCACGACGGCGACCGTCCCGCCATCGAGCGGACCCTCAAATTCGCCGACTTCAACACAGCCTTCGCCTTCATGACGCGCGTGGCGCTGAAGGCCGAGACCATGGACCACCATCCGGAATGGTCGAACGTCTACAACAGGGTGACCATTCTGCTGACGACCCACGACGCCGGTGGCGTCACCGACCTCGACACCACGATGGCGCGCTTCATCGACGCCGCCGCGAAAGCCCTGGGAGGGGAATGAAATGAGCAAAACAGGACGGGTCGCCGGCAAGGCCGCCTTGATTACGGGCGGAGCCCAGGGCCTGGGCGAGGCCATCGCCTGGATGCTGGCCCGAGAGGGCTCGAAGGTCGCGATCACCGACATCAACGGCGCGGGGGCCGAGGCGCTGGCCGCGAGGATCAATGCCGAGATTCCGGGCTCGGCCTTCGGTTTCACCCATGACGTGGCCTCGGAGGCCCAGTGGATCGACGTCGTCGGCAAGGCGGCGGAGGCCATGGGCGGCCTGTCCATCCTGGTGAACAACGCAGGTGTCGGCGACGTCCTGCTCTTCGCCGAGCAGGACACGACGGAGAACTGGCAGCGTCAGTACGAGATCAACCTGCGCTCGGTCATGTTTGGCTGCAAACACGCCATGCCCCACCTGCGGGCCTCGGGCTCGGCGGCCATCGTCAACATCTCGTCGATCGCCGGCCTGGCCGCGGGGCCGGGCATGGGCGCCTATAACGCCACCAAGGCCGGCGTCTGGATGTACACCAAGACCGTCGCCCTCGAGGCCGCCAAGATGGACTGGAACGTCCGGGTCAACTCCGTCCATCCGGTCTTTATCAAGACCGCGATCCTGGACCCCTTCGTCGCCATGGCGGGCGGCGATGAGCAGAAGGCCCACGAACGCCTCGCGCGCGGCATCCCGCTGAAGCGGATCGGCGAGCCGAACGACGTCGCATACTGCGTCCTCTACCTCGCCTCCGACGAAGCCAAGTTCGTCACCGGCGCCGAGTTCAAGATCGACGGCGGCATGACGGCGCAATAGCCGTTTTCCCTCTCCCCTTGCGGGAGAGGGAGATCGCGCACGGCGGCGAAAGCCGTCGTTCTGGCGCGATCGGGTGAGGGGTCACGTTCCATACCCATCAACAGATCGTCCGATTTCTTCAATCGGTTCAACGGCCGGCTTCAATTTACAGCTTTATCCCAGGCGCCTCCGAAAACCGTGAGACACTGTCCTCCGGTCTTTTACATCGCCATCCCGAACGCGTGGTCGTTGTAGACTCTGTCGAGTCCGCCACACCAATTGTGGAGTCGCATCGCCGTCCCGTCCGAACGCTTCGGACGCATCGGACGCTTCGCACTGTCTTTTCGGCGTCCGGAACCTGGCTTCAGAGGATGTCCGCTGGCAGGATCTGGCTGGACAGCAGGGTCTCCATCCCCGCCCAGCGATCCGGACCCTGGCGCTCGACCCAGGCCTGCACCGTGTCGCGACCGAGACCGTAGTTGATGATGTAGCTGCGATAGGTCTCGATGAACCGAACCCGTTGGGCGGCTCGCTCGGGCGTCGTCAGCATGTATTTCGACAGCTTGGCGATGGTGTCTTCGCGGTTCACCCGTCCGGCCAGATAATCGTCGGCGATCGTGTATTCCGCCCGCGCCAGCTGGCGGACCAGGGCGTTGAGCTCATCCTTCTCTTCGACGGGCGCGCCGGTCAGGCCGGCCAGCGGCAGGAGGACCTCCCGCTCGAACACCTCGGCCTCGTCGCCGGGGAAGGCCAGGTCGATGCCGTAGTTGGCGCTGCCCTCGGCCACGAAGGACATCGGCGAATACAGGGGATAGACGCTCATCTCGACCCAGCCGCGATCCACGACGAAGGTCTTCTCCAGCAGCGCGTTGTACACGTGGTGGCCCGGATAGCCTTCGTGGCAGCCCAGATCGATGGCCCGGTCGGTGAAAATCGGCTGGTCGGTGTTGATCTCGATCTTCGAGGCCGCGTCGCCCTGGAAATAGTTGTAGCCCGACCACGGCTTGTCGGTGACGAAGGCCAGGGTGAACCGCTCGTTGGCCGGCAGCGGGATATGGCGGATCGTCCGCGCCCGGCATTCTGCGATCGAGGCGTCGAACACGGCCTGCAACCGGTCGGTCGGGATGATGAAGCCGGTGCGGAAGGCCGACACCCGGTCGGCCAGGGCGCCCTCTCCCGGAACCAGGGCGTCGATCCGGGCCAGGATCGGATCATAGGCGGTCAACGGCTTCAGCTCTGGACGCACGCCGAACAGGGCCTCGGCCTCGTCGGCGAAGCTCATCCGCTCCCCGCCGATCATGCGCAGCCGAGCGGCTGCGGCCGAGACATGAGCCAGCAGATAGGCCTTCCGCTGGACCACGACGGGCTCCGCGCCCCGCGTCGACAGGGCGTTCAGCCGCCCCGTCAGGGAGGCCGCGCCCTGGATCAGGGCCGGAACCTCGCGCGGGTTCGCCTTCGCCGCCTCGGCCCATTCCGGCGGACCATAGTAGGCGTCCACATAGCCGGGCTCCCGCTCTCCGATCTCGAGGATGAGGGCGACATAGTCCCGCGCCACGGCGTCCAGACTGTCGCCGGACGGATCGGGCGCCGGGGCCGTCGCGCAGGCCGCGACCAGCAGCAGGGGAAGGGCGAGGGCGGCCAGGAAAAGACGACGCATGGACGGACTCCGAAAGGACCGCCGCACGCTAGGCGGGGCGGCGCTCTTCGCCAAGTCGTTCCGGACCTCGCCTTTCCGGGCCCCGCCTTTCCGGGATTGAGGCTGAACGCGACCTGCTGTAAGGCCCTTCGTCCGGCCGCGAGGCCGACAGATGCACCCGTAGCTCAGCTGGATAGAGTACTGCCCTCCGAAGGCAGGGGTCAGAGGTTCGAATCCTCTCGGGTGCGCCACTTCCTTTCCCGACAAAACGTAAGGCCAGGCTCCGCGCCTGACCGTGACCATTGCCGCCACGGGCGCGATGGCCTAATGGCCGCGCTGCGACAGGTTCCCCAGAGATGGGGATGAAAAGGGAACTCGGGTGCGAAACCCGGGCTGCCCACGCAACTGTAAGCGGCGAGCCCGCGCGTCATTTGCCACTGGGTCCGATGGTTTCGACCAAAGGACCTGGGAAGGCGACGCGCACCGGCATTGACCCGCGAGCCAGGAGACCTGCCCGTCGTGGTCGTCCTTCGCGCGGACGTGGTGTGCCGAGCGGAACGGGTCTTTTCCCGAATGGCGACGTCTGTTGGGCCGCGCATCGCTGCGCGGTCGTGACCGGGCGTGTCTCCATGTCCGATCACGGCCGTTCGCGAGCCGGCTCGTTGTCAAACGAGGGATTGGACCCAGATGAAAAATGAACTGATCGCCAGCGCCGCCACGGCCGCGCTCCTGCTCACCGCCAATGCTGCGAGCGCCCAGACCGTCACCGCCGTGACGGACCCTGGCCTGCTGGACGATGTCATCGTCACGGCCAACCGCTCGGCCCAGGCCGCCGACCGCGTCGGCCAGTCGGTCACCGTCCTGACCACGGCGGACATCCAGTCCAGCCAGACCGTCGTGGTGTCGGACCTGCTGGCCCGGACGCCGGGCGTCACCGTGTCGCGCAACGGCGGGGTCGGCTCGGTTACGGCCGTGCGCATCCGCGGCGCGGAAACGGACCAGACCGTCGCGATCGTCGACGGCGTGAAGCTGAATGACCCGTCAGGCACCGGCGGGGGCTACAATTTCGGCAATCTGCTGATCGGCGACGTCGCCCGGATCGAGGTCCTGCGGGGCGCCCAGTCGACCCTGTGGGGCTCCCAGGCCATCGGCGGCGTGGTCAGCATCGTCACCGCCGAGCCAACGCGTCCGTTCCAGGCCAGCATTGACGCCGAGGCGGGTTCGCGCGGGACGACGTATCTGCGGGGCTCGGTCGGCGGCGCCGGCGAACGCGCCACCTGGCGACTGGCCGCCTCCCGCTATCAGACCGACGGCTTCTCGGCCTTCGCGCGCGGGACCGAGAATGACGGCTACGAGAATTTCGGCCTCAGCGGTCGGGCCAACATCCGCATCGTCGAAGGCGTCTCCGTGGACCTGCGCGCCGTCTATTCGGACGGGGATGTGGACGTCGACGGATTCCCGGCGCCGCTGTTCGCCTTCGGCGACACGCGCGAGACCTCGAGTACGAAGGAACTGGTCACCTATGCCGGCCTGAACTTCGACCTGTTCGACGGCCGTCTGAGCAATCGCATCGCCTATGGTTACACCCGTACCGACCGCCAGAATCTGGCCGGGTCCGCTGTCACCTTCGAGGCCGAGGGCCTGAACAGGCGCTATGAATACCAGGGCGTGTTCGATGTCCGCGAGGGCTGGACCGCGACCTTCGGCGCCGAGCACGAGGACTCCGAGTTCTCCGCCGCTCCGGATGCGGCCGAGGTCGGTCTCGACGGCGTCTACGCCCAGCTTCAGGCCGAGGTCGTCGACGGTCTGACCCTGACCGGAGGCGTGCGTCACGACGAGCACGATACGTTCGGCGGCAAGACCCTGGGTCAGGCGGCCGTAGCCTGGGCTCTGAACGACGGCTCGACCGTGCTGCGCGCCAGCTTCGGCCAGGGCTTCAAGGCGCCGAGCCTTTATCAACTCTACAGCCAGTACGGAAACCTGGCCCTGCTGCCGGAAGAGGCGGACGGCTGGGACGCGGGCGTGGAACAGTATCTGCTGGACGGCGCCCTGATCCTGTCGGCGACGTATTTCTCGCGCGAGACGACCAACCAGATCGACTTCGTCTCCTGCTCGGGCACGGTCGCGCCGGCGACGGCGCCGCTGTGCTTCAGGAACGGGGCGCGTCGCTTCGGCTACTATTCGAACATCGCCCTGACCGAGGCCGACGGCGTCGAACTGGCGGCGGACTACGAGATCGGGTCGTTCCGGGTCAACGCCAACTACACCCGGACCAATACCGAGAACCGCACGCCCGGCGCCAACCTCGGTCGCCAGTTGGCGCGTCGTCCCGACGAGGCTGCGAACCTGACCGTCGGCTATGTCTGGCCGTTCGGTCTGTCGACCTCGGTCGCCGTCCAGCACGTGGGCGACAGCTTCGACAACGCCTCGAACGCCACGCGACTGGATGCCTACACCCTGGTCGATCTGCGGGCCTCGTATCCGATCAATGAGACGCTTGAGCTCTATGGCCGGGTCGAGAACGCGGGGGACGAGACCTATGCGACCACCGCCAACTACGGCGTCGCGGGTCGCGGGACCTTCGTGGGCGTCCGCGCCCGGTTCTAGGTCGACACGACGGGCGCGAACGGACCGTCCGTTCGCGCCCTCTGGCGCCGGCCCCGACGGGCGGCGCACACTCAGGATCGTCGGGAAGGAGACGCATCGATGACAGCACCCGATCGTCGCGCCCTGGTCGTGGGCAGCCTGGCCGCAGGCCTCGGCCTGGGGTCCGCGCGCGCCGCACCGGCGTCGCCGCCGCAGGCCCAGCCCCGACGCATCGTCTCGTTGAATCCCTGTCTGGATGTGATCCTCGCCCATGTCGCGGACCGGAGCCGGATCACGGCGCTCAGCCACTATTCCCGTGACCGCTACGGTTCGACCATCGCAGAGATCGCCCGGACCCTGCCGTTCACCTATGGGACGGCCGAAGAGGTCATCGCCCTCGAGCCTGACCTGGTCCTGACGGGGCGCCCGTCGCCGCCGTCTCTGCTCAACGCCCTTGATCGCGTCGGCATCCGGACCCTCCAGTTCAGCGTGCCGGAGACGATCGCGGACAGTCTGGCGCAGGTACGGGAAGTGTCCGCCCTCGTCGGCCGCCCCGAACGCGGCGAGACGGTCGTTCGCAGAATCGAAGCCGCATTGGCCGCTGCTGCAGCCGCGCCCGGAGCACGCCGTGTCTCAGCCCTCGTCTTCATGCCCGGCGGCTTTGCATCAGGGCCCGGCACACTGATGGACGAGATGATGCGGCGCGTGGGCCTTGAGAACGTCATCGCGCGGTACGGCCTTCGCGGATCGGCCAATGTGCCGCTGGAGTTCGTCATCGCCGATCCGCCGGACCTGTTGCTGTCTGGCGAGCCGTCGCGCGGTCTGCCGAGCCGGGCCCAGCGGGTGATGGAGCATCCGGCCCTGGCCCGTGTCGCCGGCGGCATGGAACGGGCCGTCTTCCCGGAACGGCTGCTGTTCTGTGGCGGGCCGGTTCTGATCCGGACGGCGGCGGCCCTGTCCCGTGCGCGCGACGCCGCACTGGCGAGGTCCGCATGAAGCCCGTGAGCCGACCGCTTCTGTATGCCGGCCTGATCGCCCTGTTGCTGGTCCTGTCGGGGATCAGCCTGATCGCCGGCAAGGTCTGGGTCCCGTGGAGCGCCTGGGTCTCGCCGGACATCGATCCGCGCTGGGCCATCGTCTTCGAACTGCGTCTGCCGCGCACCATCCTCGGCATCGTGGTGGGCGCCGCGCTCGGCCTCTCGGGCGCGGTGCTGCAGGGCTATACGCGGAACCCGCTGGCCGATCCCGGTGTGCTCGGCGTGTCGGCGATGGCGGCGCTGGGGGCGGTGCTGACCCTCTACTACGGGGTGACTGCGGTCGCGCCCTGGGCCCTGCCGGTCGCGGCGATCAGCGGCGCCCTGGTCGGAGTCGCCATCCTCATGCTGCTGTCCGGATCGGCCTCGAGCCTGGTCACCTTCGTTCTGGCCGGGGCCATACTGAACATCCTGTCCAGCGCGGGCGTATCGCTCGCCCTGTCGCTGGCGCCCAGTCCGTGGGCGGTGTCAGAGATCGTCGACTGGTTAATGGGGTCGCTCGCCGATCGCAGCTTCGAGGAGGTGCAGATGGCGTTGCCTTTCATCGCCGTCGGCTGTGGAATGCTCCTGACCACCGGGCGAGCTCTGGACGCGCTGACGCTCGGCGAAGTCGGCGCGCGGTCGCTGGGGATCTCGATGCCCAGAACTCGATGGACTCTGGCGCTCGGCGTGGCGCTGGCAGCGGGAGCGAGCGTCGCCGTCACGGGCGTGATCGGGTTCGTGGGGCTGGTGACGCCACACCTGCTGAGGCCCTTGGTCGGCGCACGACCCGGGGCCCTTCTCATGCCCAGTATTCTCGGCGGCGCCGTGATTGTGCTGGCGGGCGACATCCTCGTCCGGATGACCCCGGCGGCGGGCGAGGTGAAGCTGGGCGTCGCCATGGCGGTGCTGGGCGCGCCCTTCTTCCTCATCCTGCTGCTGCGTCTGCGGAGGACGATCGCATGAGCGTCCTGTCCTGTGCGGACCTGACCGTCGACATCGGCGGCAAGGCGATTCTCTCGGCGGTCAGCCTGTCGATCGAGGCCGGCAAGGTCACGGCGGTCGTCGGTCCCAACGGCGCCGGCAAGTCGACCCTGCTGGGCTGTCTGGCGGGGCTGCACGCGCCGACCTCCGGCTCAGCGCGGCTGGACGGCGTCAGCCTGACCGGCATGAGGCCGCGTGACCGCGCGAAACGGCTGGCCTTCCTGCCCCAGACGCCGGAGATCGCCTGGCCGATCGAGGCCCGGACCCTGGTCGAGCTGGGACGGACCCCCTTCATCGGCGCGCGCGGTCAGGCCGGGGAGGACCATGCGGCGGTCGACCGGGCCATGGCGGCGGCCAATGTCACTGAATTCGAACACCGGATCGTCGACACCCTGTCGGGCGGCGAGCGGGCGCGGGTCCTGATCGCACGGGCGCTGGCCGGAGAGCCCGAGTGGCTGCTGGCCGATGAACCCCTCACCGGGCTCGATCCGGCGCACCAGCTGGACGCCGCCGTTCTGTTTCGACGGCTGGCCGACGATGGCGTGGGCGTGATCGTGACCCTGCACGACCTGTCCATGGCGTTGCGCATGGCCGACCGGATCATCGTCCTGGCCGAAGGTGAGGTTCTGGCCGATGACCCACCCGCGACAGCGCTGTCGCCGGATGTCCTGAGGCGCGCCTATGGCGTCGAGGCGACCCTGACCCATGGCCCGGGCGGACCCCTGATCGACGTGATCCGGCGCTCGTAACCTCTGCGACCGGCCCGACAACCCCTACCGGCCGACGAGGATCAAGGTCGCCGGTTCGCCCGCCTGGGCCGAGGACGTCAGCCAGATGTCGAAGGCGCCCGGCTGAACCGTCGGCCGACCATCGGCGCCGACATATTCCAGACGCTCGCGTCGCAGGGTGAAGGCCACGGTCCTCGTCTCGCCCGCCTCCAGCGCGACTTTGCGGAAGTCGCGCAGGCGACGACCGGGCTGGGTCAGGTCGGCGACGCGGTCGCGGATATAGAGCTGGACCGTCTCCTCGACCGCACGGTCGCCCGTATTGGTCACATCAACCGAGACCTCGACCGCGCCGTTCCAGTCCAGCGTCGCCTCGGCCGGCGTTGCCGCGCCATAGGTGACCGCGCCATAGGTTAGGCCGTGACCGAACGGATAGAGGGCGGTGTTGGTCGTCTCGCGATAGCGGGCGACGTATTCCTGCGACGCCAGGGCGTTGTTCGCCGGGCGGCCCGTGATCTTGTGGTCGTAGCTGAACGGCTGCTGCCCCGAACGATGCGGGAAGCTGACCGGCAGGCGACCCGACGGCGAGGACAGTCCGAAGACGATGTCGGCGACCGCATGGCCCATCTCTCCGCCGAGGAACCAGGTGACGACGATGGCCCCGGCGTCCTTGATCGGTCCCGACAGCTCCATGGCGCGACCGTTGCGGAGCAGGACAACGACGGGCTTTCCGATCGCGGCGACGGCCTCCGCCAGGGCGCGCTGCGGCGCCGGGATGTCGATCTCGGTGCGCGACTGGGCCTCGCCCGACATGCGCGAGCTTTCTCCGATGGCGAGGACGACGACGTCCGCCTGGGTCGCCGCCAGAACCGCTGCGTCGATGCCGCCCGGCAGGGCCGCCTCGACGTCGGAACCCTTGACCACGACGAGGTCGGCCTCTTCGTCCATGGCGGCGCGGAAGCCCGCTTCCAGCGAGATGCGGCGCGTCTCGTCGCCCCAGATGGTCCACGGCCCGAAGACATTGTCGACGTCGGCGCCGAAGGGCCCGATCAGGGCGATTTTCTGGCCCGAGGGTTTGAGCGGCAGCAGGCCGCCTTCATTTTTCAAGAGGACGATGGACTTCACCCCGGCCTCACGGGCCAGGTCGCGATACTCGCGCGAGCCGACGACCCGCCGCTCCCGCTCGGGATCACAGCCACGATAGGGATCGTCGAACAGACCGAGCGCCGCCTTGGTCATGAGCACGCGCCGCACCGCCTGATCCACGCGGGCAAGGGGGACGTCGCCCTTCTCCACCAGATCGGGGATGTGCTCCAGGAACAGGCCTGAGACCATCGACATGTCCATGCCGGCCAGCAGGGCGATGCGGGCCGCGTCACGCCCGTCGGACGCGAAGCCGTGGGCGATCAGCTCCTGTTCGGCCGTGTAGTCGGATACGACGAAGCCGGTGAAGCCCCATTCGTCACGCAGGATGTCGGTCAGAAGCCAGGGGTTGCCCGACGCCGGGACGCCGTTCAGGTCATTGAACGCGGTCATGACCGACAGGGCGCCGGCGTCGAACGCGGCCCTGAACGGCGGCAGGAAGGTTCCCCGCAGCGTCGCCTCGGACATGTCGGTGGTGTTGTAGTCCATGCCGGCGATGGCGGCGGAATAGGCGGCGAAATGCTTGGGCGTGGCGAGCAGGGCGTCGCGGTCGGCCAGGCCCTTGTCGCCCTGGAAGCCGCGCACGCGGGCGACCGCCAGGACCTCGTTCAGCCACACGTCCTCGCCTGCGCCCTCGACGCCGCGGCCCCAGCGCTGGTCCCGCGCCACGTCGACCATGGGGGCGTAGGTCTGGTGGATGCCGGAGGCCGCGCCCTCCACCGCCGCCGCCCGCGCCGTGCGCCGCGCCAGGTCGGCGTCGAAGGCGGCCGCCTCGGCCAGCGGCACCGGGAAGACGGTCTTCAATCCGTGAATGATGTCGGCGGCGAACAGCAGGGGAATACCCAGCCGGCTCTCCTCGACCGCGATGGTCTGGATGCGGCGCCCGGCCTCGGCGCCCACGCCGTTGAACAGATTGCCGACGAGACCCTCGCGGATCATCCGGGTCACCCTCGCAGGATCGCCCTGACCGTCCAGCGGGTTCACGTTCATCGGCCGGAAGCGGAACGGGTCGCCCAGCAGGTTCAGCTGACCCGCCTTCTCCTGGATCGTCATGCGCGCAATCAGGGCGTCGACGCGATCAAGGTCGGCCTCGGACTTCCGGGGCGATATCCGCGGCGCGGCGACAACACTGCTCGCGAACATTCCCAATCCCGCTGCCGCCATGGCCAGAACGAATCTACGTGAAGAAGGATAGGCCGGGCGGTTCAATACTGTAATCCTTCTGGGTTCGCCGTGAGATAGACGCACGACGGCGAGGAGTCAGATCACACCCGGTTGCAGATGCGTCCAGCCGGTACGACGGCGGGAATGAAGGTCCCGACGGGCGGCAAAGCGGGGCTGTCGAAGCCCGGGCGGCGCCGGTCAGTCGAGCCCGTCCTCCGTCACCACAAAGGTGCGGCCTTCTGCGCGGGCGGCGGCGGCGAGCTGGTTCTGGACCAGATGCCAGCGGCGCAGGCGTTCGAAGTCGATCGTGTGCCCGGGCGCGGCGTCGAGCCAGTCGGCGAAGGCGCGGCGCGCCTGACGGTACTGCGGCGCCGTCGGGTCCGGCACGGGCGGAACTCTCGGCAGCCGGCTTGCGACGTCCGGCGGAATGGGAAAGTCGCCGGAACTCGTGGAGAGGATCATCGGGCGAGACTCGCGGGGGAGGAGAGGAATTCCCCTATTTAACCCCGCCATCGAGCCAGGCGCCACCTTTCGACGCGAACAACGTTCCGGGAGATGCCCCGCCCTGATATGGCCAAGCTCCTCAGGCTGGTATGGCGCGAGAGGGAACCGAGATGATGATCAGGACCAGAACCCTGTCGGCCTGCGCTGTCGCACTGACCTTCGCGCTGGCGGCCGGCGCGGCCGAGGCGCAGAAGCCGCCCGCCCAGACGCGGCCGTCGGACCAGGCCGACCAGCTGCTGAGCCAGGCCGTGCCGACAACCCCGGCGCCCGTCAACGACGGCGAGGCCTATCGCCGCGCCGACGACGCCGACCAGGACCCGGTCGAGCTCCGAACGACCCAGGCGCTCAATGACGAGATCGCCTCGCGCAACCAGCTGGCCGAGAACCAGGAACGGGCCGATCAGGCCGCGTTCGAAGCCGAGCGGGCCAAACACGAAGAGGCGGTCACGGCGGCGACCCGGGCCCGGCTGGCCTATGAGGAGGACGTCCGCCGGTCCGAGGCTGCGCAACGACAATGGGAGGCGGACCGCGCCCGCTGGGAGGCCGATGTTCGCGCCTGTCAGGCCGGCGACCGGAGCCGTTGCGCCCCGCCGCGCTACTGATCGATCGGGACCTCCCGACGAGTGGCGGCGCTGCGGAGACCGGCGTCGAGGATATCCATGACCGACAGGGCCTGGCTGGCCGTGACCGGCGGCGGACCTTCGCCGCGCAGGGCCGAGGCGACGCCTGAGTAGAATGACTGGTAGTGGCCGGCCGGGCCGGGGGCGGGGCTGCGTTCGCCGGTCTCGCCGTCGACGAAGGTCCCGGGCCTGGGATCGACGCCCCAGCCGGGGCTGCCTACGGCCAGACCGGCCTTCGACTGGTCTTCCTGAACGTCGAGGCCCGACTTCAGCCAACTGCCCTTTGTGCCGTGGACGGCGAAGCGGACATCGGGCGCTGCGCAGACCATGGCGGCGTTCAGCACCACCCGCTTGTCGGCATAGCGCAGGACGGCATGGACCCAGTCGGGGGTCAGGCCGCCCGGACGCTGGATCGCCATGTCGCAGGTGATGGCGAGCGGTCGGCCGAACAGGACCAGGATCTGGTCGACCAGATGGGGCCCGAGGTCCATCCAGACGCCGTCGCCGTCGTTCTCGCGCCAGCGGTCGCGGACGAGGGGGCGGTGGCGGTCGTAACGGCTTTCCACCGTCACGACCTCGCCCAGACGGCCCGAGGCGAGCTCGGCCTGGAGGGCGAGGAAGTCGGCGTCCCAGCGACGGTTCTGGAAGACGGAGAGGAGAAGGTTCTTCACTTCCGACAGCTCGACCAGACGGCGGGCGTCGGCGAGGGTCAGGGCGAATGGCTTGTCGACGACGACGGCCTTGCCCGCGTTCAGGGCCGCCCCGGCCTGGGCCGCATGCAGGGCGTCGGGGGTGGCCAGGACGATCAGACCGATGGCCGGGTCGGCGAGCACCGGCTCGAAGTCGGGGGCGACGCGGACGTCGGGCCAGGCGGCGCGGACCTCGTCCGGGCGGCTGGACACGACGGTGTGAAGGACGAGGCCGGGCTCGGCCGCGACCAGCGGGGCGTGGAAGGTCTTTCCGGCATTGCCGAAGCCGACAACGGCGACGTTGATCGGCTCCGGCATCTTCAGGTCAGCCCGCGACCATGCTCATGTCGCGGCGGGCCAGCATCTTGTCGAACTCGCCCCAGACGCCCTCGGCGCCATGCCAGGCGCCGGTGGTGGCGGCCTTGGAATACTCCGTGGCGCGGGCCTCGAAGAAGTTGGCGTGCTCGACGCCCGACAGCAGGGACTGCAGCCAGGGCAGGGGGTTTTCCTTCACGCCGTAGAGCTCCGGCAGCTTGAGCTGGCGCAGGCGCCAGTCGGCGATGAAGCGGATGTACTGTTTGATGTCTTCGGGCGTCATGCCGTTCACCTCGCCGGCCTCGAAGGCCAGGTCGATGAACTTGTCTTCAAGACCAACCACGGTGCGGCAGCATTCGACGATGTCGTCGGCGACCGAGGGGGTGACGCAGCCCGTCTCGGCGTTGAAGGCGTGGTAGAGCTTGATGATGCCGTCGCAGTGCAGGCTCTCGTCGCGGACCGACCAGCTGACGATCTGGCCCATGCCCTTCATCTTGTTCTGGCGCGGGAAGTTCATCAGCATCGCGAAGCTGGCGAACAGCTGCAGCCCCTCGGTGAAGCCGCCGAACATGGCGAGCGTCCGGGCGATGTCGGCATCGGTGTCGACGCCGAACTTCTGCATGAAGTCATGCTTGTCGCGCATGGCCTCGTATTCCATGAAGGCGCCGAACTCGCTCTCGGGCATGCCGATGGTCTCGAGCAGCAGGGCGTAGGCCGCGATGTGGATCGTCTCCATGTTGGCGAAGGACGACAGCATCATCTTCACCTCGGTCGGTTTGAACACCCGACCGTATTTTTCCATGTAGTTGTCCGCGACCTCGATGTCCGACTGGGTGAAGAAGCGGAAGATCTGCGTCAGCAGGTTGCGCTCCTTGTCGTTCAGGTTGGCCGCCCAGTCCTTGCAGTCCTCGCCCAGCGGCACCTCCTCGGGCATCCAGTGAACCTGCTGCTGCTTCTTCCACATGTCGAAGGCCCACGGATAACGGAACGGCTTGTAGGCCGCCGAGGGGGTCAGCAGGCCGGCGCGGGCGGGCGTGATGAGGGTGTGAGCGTTCATGGGGAGGAGACCGGAGACTGGGTCCCGGCCTGCGCCGGGATGAACGAAAGAGGGACTGGGGCCAGTGAACCCCAGAATCGATCCGAAAGCTACCGGTTGATGGTTAACGATCCCCAGCATCAACATCTTGTGTCGAACGGGGGATGGTTTGGCACTGTTCCTCGAATTCGGAGTGCAAGACAGTGCAATCGTCGTCGGGATCAGGCGCCTGTTGCGACGCACCGGGGCGGTCGCTCACACGTCGAAGATAGGCGGCGCGCAGATGGTCGATGTCCCGGAAGAGCGGAGCCTCGGCGTCGATGCGATCGCCGCAACGCTCCAGCCGTTCGGCGACGCGCAACCAGACCAGAGATTGCTGAGGGCGATCCATGGCCGCCTCTTCCGAGGCCTTGCGGAACGCGAACCGGCGCAGGACGTCCGGTTGGGGTTCGAACAGCAGACGGAACTGATCCAGGCCCTCTTCCTCCAACACCTCGGCCAGCTCCGGCTCGGCCTCCAGGACCGCAGCGCGACGGCGATGAGGGTCGTGGTCCTGGCGTCGCCAGCCCTCGACAGCCGCCCGATGGCGGAGCGTGCGCAGCGGCACGCCGTAGCGTTCAACGAGCACGGGACCGCTGACGCCGGCCATGAAGTCGGCGCGGATCTGGTTCCAGGTTTCGGCGGAGCGGGGCGGTTGAGGATCGGCATGGGTCATGCCGCCAGTGTCACCCCGTTTCGAACCAGGGCGCGGATAAAGGCTCTCGTTAGAGCCGGGCCTTGAATTCAAAGGCGTCCTGGGGCGATCCGCGCCGCACATCGGGGCATGGTCTCCTACGTCCGCATCATTGCCCCGCGAAGGATTATCACCCCCAGACTGTAGTCCGGCGTTTGGGGCATCGGCGTTGTCGGGGTCCAACACCGGATCTGGCGCACCGGGCGGACGTCGATACAGGATTCCTGCCCCCTGTCTCGAACGCGATCAGCTCAAGCATCCCGCCGGTGTCGACAGTGGCCTCGTTGTCGAAGGGCGTCAGGCTCAGAACACCTCCCACTTGTCGGCCTTCAGGGCCGTGTTGCCGACCGAGCGGGGTGACGGGCGGGATTTGGCGGCGGGCCGGGCATAGGCCTCGATCCGGGCCTGGGCGGCGTGGACCGGGTTGCCGCGTTTCGCGGCGGGCACATCGCCGACCTTGAAGCGCGACACCAGCCCGTCCAGCTCTCCGGCCTCGCTCTTCAGCGAATGAGAGGCGGCGGTCGCTTCCTCGACCATGGCCGCGTTCTGCTGGACCATCTGGTCCATATGGTTGACGGCGGTATTGACCTGGCTGAGACTCGACGACTGTTCCTGGGCCGAGGAGCTGATCTCTGACACCAGACCGTCGATCGCGGCGACCTGTTCCGCGATCCGGATCAGGGTTTCGCCCGTCTCGCCCACCAGTGTCACGCCCTGGCTGACCTGATGACCCGAGGTCGAGATCAGGCCCTTGATCTCCTTGGCTGCCTCGGCGGACCGCTGGGCCAGGGCCCGCACCTCCTGCGCCACGACCGCGAAGCCGCGACCGGCATCGCCCGCACGCGCCGCCTCGACGCCGGCGTTGAGCGCCAGGAGATTGGTCTGGAAGGCGATTTCGTCGATCACCCCGATGATCTGATTGATCTCGGCCGAGGATTTCTCGATCTGCCCCATTGCAGCGATTGCACGCTGCACCACCTCGCCGGACGCCTGGGCATCACCCCGCGCCGAGGCCACGGCCTGAGCCGCCTGCTGCGAGCCCGACGCCGTCCGCTTCACCGTCACCGTGATCTGCTCCAGCGCGGCAGCAGTCTCCTCCAGGGACGCGGCCTGCTGCTCGGTGCGTTTCGACAGGTCGTCCGAGGCCGAGGCGATCTCTTCCGAACCCGCGCGGATGGCGGCGACATTGACCACCACCGCCGCCATGGTCTCGCGCAGCTGGCTGATCGCACCATTGAAATCCTGTTGCAGCTTCACATAGTGGGCGGGGAATGTCTGGGTCAGCTGGACGGTCAGATCGCCTCTGGACAGGGCGTCCAGACCCATGGCCAGAGCCTCGACCACGGCGGCCTGATGCTGGGCGGCCTCTTCGGACAGCAACCGGTTCTGAAGGCGTTCGGTCTCTACTGCCTGGCGCGCGGCCTGGGCCTCGGCCTCGATCTCACGGGACCGGATGCCGGCGTCCTTGAACACCTGCACGGCCTTGGCCATCGCCCCGACCTCGTCCACGCGGCTTCTGGACGGGATCTCGGCGCTGTAGTCGCCTCCAACCATGTCTTCCATCACGCCAGTCAACGTCTTGAGTGGCGTGAAAGCGAGCGTCGCCCAGAATGCGATGACCAGGCCAATAGCCACACCCAGGACGCAAAGGCCGACGATCGCCCAGGTGAAGGCTTGCACAGCGGCTGTGGTCCTTTCGCCGATCGCCTGGCTGCGGGACTCCTGCAGATCGATGAACAGGTTGATGCGGGCCAGCCATTCAACAAAGGCGGGGCGGGCCTGGGTCATAAGCAAGGCTTCCGCACCGTCGACATCGCCGGCGATGCGCATCGCGATGATCCGCTCGACCATCGGCAGGGTACGCGCTTCGGTTTGCTTGATGCTGTCCAGGATGGCCTGTTCGTCGGGGGTCACTTCCGGACCGGACATCATCGAGTCCAGAGGAGCAGCGGACACAGCATATTTTGCGGCGAGGGCCTCGATCGCAGTAATCGTCTGTTCGATTTCGGCGGGTGAGGTCAGCAGGGTCAGGTCCCGGACGTCGATGGCGCGATCGTGAACGCTCCCGCGAAAATTAATCGCATGACGCTGCTTAACACTATTAACTTCATTGACAGATCGAAGATCGTTCTTGATCGAATTCACTTGGAAAGCAGCAAAAACAGTAATCATGACAGAGATGGCAATGAGACCCAAGAACGCTAATCTCAACTTGTCTTTTACACTGAACTCTAGCAATTGAAAATCCTTAGGACGACGCTACATATTTCTGCAGTATCGTATGCGCTACGCACAGAAAATAAAACATTAAGAAACTCATCAGAATATTGATATATTTGTACTATTTCAGATAACTTAGTGCGGCGAGATCGATCTTGTCTCGCGGCGCCATTGACTGTTTCAACGGCAATAAGGGGCCGCCGCCAATGCGGACTTCGGCCCCGTCGGTCACGTTCAGCGATGCGAAGGAACCCCACGCCATCGCCTCGATCACTCACGATGAGTCCGAGTTTTCCAGCTCATTGCCCGGCCACAGGGTGATGATCTTCCTGACCGTGGTCCAGAATGTCGTCTCCCACCACGGATGCTGATTGGTGTCGCCAAACGGCGACCGTTTCCAGCCACCGAGCGAAGCGGGGCGATAGGGTCGGCGCGCCAATCGCTTGAGGCCGCCACCGTGACGCTGCTGATCCGCGCCACCAACGGCATCGCCGAGCTGCTGCTGGCCTGTCTTGTCCTGCTGGTCCTTTGCGCGGGCCTGTATTCCGTGTTCGAGCACAGGGCCTATGGCGATGCCCTGTGTTGGGCGGCGGTGACGGCGACGACGACGACGAGTTACGGCGATATCTCGCCCACGTCCCTCGGCGGACGGATCGTGGCTCTCGTGCTGATGCGCGCCACCCTCCTGTTCATCCGGCCGCTGCTGATCGGACGGGTGATCGGGGCCTTCCTGGAGGACAGGCGCCGGTTCACCGACGAGGAGCAGCGTCAGCTGATGGCCGATATCGCCGAGTTGAAAGCACGTCTGGCGCGGGACGACCCGCCCGGCCGGGCGCTCTAGGCCGCCGCTTCGTCGATCGCCTCGACGTTCGCGCCCATGACGGTGTCGATGGCGGCGAACAGGCTGGCGTGGGTCAGGGGCTTGGCGACGTGGCCGTCCATGCCGGCGGCCATGCAGCGCGCTGCGTCCTCGGGCATGGCGTCGGCGGTGACGGCCAGGATCGGGGTGCGGGCGTGATCGCGGCCGAGGGCGCGGATCGCCTGGGTCGCGGCCAGGCCGTCCATGCGCGGCATGCGAACGTCCATCAGGATCAGGTCGAAGGGCGAGGCCGAGGCCATCTCGACCGCCTCGAAGCCATCGACGGCCTCGAAGATCTCGCAGCCGAGCGGAGCCAGCATCAGTCGGGCGACTTCCCGGTTGGTCGGATGGTCGTCGACGACCAGCACGCGGGCGGCGCCGTCGGTCTCGGCGGGGGCCGGATCGGCGACCTCGGTCGTCGCGTCCCCGTCCGCCAGCGGCAGGGGCAGGCGGACGGCGAACGTCGAGCCTTCGGGCGAGGTGCTTTCCAGCTCGATCCGGCCGCCCATGGCGCCGGTGAGACGCCGGGCGACGGCGAGTCCCAGACCGCAGCCGACATGAGCGCGGCTGATGGAATTATCAGCCTGGACGAAGGCGTCGAAGAGGGTGGGGATCAGATCCGGGTGGATGCCCGGGCCGGTGTCGGAGATCCTGAACACGGTCAGGGGGCCTTCACGGGCGACGGCCAGGGTGACCTCGCCCCCGGAGGTGAACTTGACGGCGTTGGACACCAGCCGGTGCAGAATCTGGCGCAGGCGGGGCTTGTCGGCAATCAGCGCCGCCTCGGCGCCCGGCTGGACCCGAATGTTTATGGGCAGGCTCTTTGCAGCGGCGCAGTCACTGCTGGCGGCAGCGACCTGGGCCAGCAGAGCGGCGGGGTGGACCGTCTCCAGACCGCCGGCGGCATCGCCCCGCGAGACCTCGAGCAGATCCTCGACCAGGGTAAGCAAGGCCCTGCCGCACCTCTGGATCTCCTCCACCTGGTTGCGGGCGTCCCGGGCCAGGCCGGGGCGGCGCGACAGGATCTCGGCATAGCCCACGACGCCATGCAGGGGGGTGCGCATCTCGTGGCTCATAAGGCCAAGGAACCGCGACTTGGCGGCGTCGGCGGCCTCGGCCTGACGCCGCGCAGCCTGGGCGGCGAGCGTGCGGGTCTCCAGCCGCAGGACCATGCGCCGTCGTTCGGACACGACCGTCGAGACCGGCAGGGCGATGGCGATCAGGGTCAGCAGGAAGCCGTAGAAGACGTTCAGCTGGCGGACCACGTCGGGGAGGTGAGCCAGCTCCGAATCGGCGGCAAGCCGCTGGAGCGTGAAGGGGCCCTGACCGGTAACGGTGGCCAAGCCGCCGATCAGGGTCACCAGCAGAACCGCCAGGGCCGAACCCGTCGTCGAGACGCGGAAGACCAGCAGCAGAAGAGGGGGGAAGATCAGATAGGTGATCGGCAGGCTGGACTGCCAGAAGACGACCATGGTCGCCGAGGTGAGCAGGCCGAACAGGACGACGGTCTCCCTCACGCCCGCGACCTCGCTGGTGTCGACGAAACGGTAGCGGCGGGCCAGCAGGAGCAGCGTCGGTGTGATGGTCAGCAGGCCCAGGGCCTCCATCGCGAAATAACGCTGCAGGGTGAAGATGTAGAGGCCCGTCGAATAGTCCTTCAGAACGGCCGCCAGGCTGACGATGACGAGCGTGCAGAACAGGACCGCCGGGGTCACGACGGCGACGGCGAAGAACGCCAGACGGCGCGGGCGACGCAGGTCGAGGGCCGCCCCGCAGAACCTGCGAGCCAGGATGCCGGCGATCACGACCTCGGTGAGGTTCAGGACGGCGTTGAGCCACAAGAAGGGCATGGGATCGCCGCGCACGACGTTGCTGACGAGATTGATCGCGAAACTGACGGCCAGGACGGCCAGCGCCTTCCGGCGATGTAACTGGAGAAAGGCGGCGAGCAGGATGCCGTTCGCGGGCCACATGACGACGGCGTCGAACTTTTGCGCGCTCCACATGCCGATCAGGAGGCTCGCGCAGAACAGCGCCACGTAGGCCCAGGCCGGCGGCCCGGCGTCGCGTCCTGTTTCGTGGCGGAAAATCCGCCAGTGACCTTGCATCAGCGTTTTCCCCTGCCACGCCATGGAAATGTCATGCCACGGGAGGGTTAATGCGATGGTGGTCGGACGATCCGTAGTTCTCCTTACCCGGGCCGGGCGTTACGTCGCCAGCAGCACCCAGAGCCCCGTAGCCGCGAAGGCGGCGGCCGCGACCATGCGGATGTATTTCAGCGGCAGGCGGTTCGCCGCCGCCTCGCCCAGCAGGACCGCCGGGCCGTTGACCAGCATCATGCCCAGGGTGGAGCCGGCTACGACCAGGAGCAGGCTCTGGAACCGGATGGCCAGGCCGGCCGTCGCGATCTGGGTCTTGTCGCCCATCTCGACCAGAAAGAAGGCGGCGGTCGTGGTCCAGAAAACGCCGGGGAAGGTCTTCTCAGGCCCCTGCTCGTCCTGGACGTCGAGCGTATCGGGGATCAGGGCCCAGACCGCGAAGCCCAGGAAGGCGAGCCCGACGATCCACTTCATCCAGGGCCCGTCGAGATACTGGGCGGCCAGGGTCCCGGCGAGGGCGGCGAAGGCGTGGTTCAGAAGCGTCGCCGCCAGGATGCCCAGCACGATAGGAGCCGGTCGCCGCCACGCCGCCGCCAGGGCGAGGGCCAGCAGCATCGTCTTGTCCCCGATTTCGGCCAGGGAAACGAGCGCGACCGAGATCAGAAAAGGTTCCAAGAGGCGTCCCGATTTGGGCGGCGCGTGTAGCGGCGGCAACACCGGGAGGCAAGCGCGACGGTGGATGGTAGACAGGTGGAAATGGTTAATATAACGCTGATTACGCGGCTCGCCCGCCCCTCCAGAGTTCGCCTGTGAGGGGAAATAGCGAGGTCTCGCAAGGACTTGAGGGGAGCTGACCCATGGATCCGATCACTTCGATCGTGGCCGCCATGCTGATCTCCGGCGCCGCAGCGCCGGCGGACGGCCATGGCTGTCACGAGGCGCCGCACTACGGCGATGTGCCGTGCTCGTGCACGCGCGTTGTAGACTTCTACGGCCCCTGGACCGGCGGCGGCGCCGGCTGGCCGGGACCGGGGGGCTGGGGCCCGCCGATCAACAATCCGGGACCGCCCATTCACGTCCGTGCGCCGGGCATGCGCGTGATCGGTCGCCCGATCAACGTCGCCGGCCCGACCATCTACATCGACGGACCTCCGGTCTATGTCGACGCCCCGCCGATCCGCATCGCGCCGGCCCAGATCTACGTCCAGCGTCCGGAAGTTCACGTCCGGCCGTCGGAAATCCTGGTCGAGCCGCCTGAAGTTCACTTCTCGGACTGCGCCGACGGCACCACCTGCACCCCGGTGACCCCGGGCCACTGATCCGGCCGGACTGAAATGACGAAGGGCCCCGGCGGAAACGCCGTGGCCCTTTTTCGTTAGCGGAGATGCTGGCGAAGTCCGCTTTCGACCCAAAGCGGACGTGCGCGCCTGTTGATGTTGGGTCCTTGCACAGCCAGACTAGGGCTAATGAGAAGTCTCAGACACGAACTCACGAAATCATTCGAGTGGTTCCGCCTGATCGCTCTAATGCTCGCCGCGACCGGGTTGGCTATCCTGTTGTGGAAGCTGGTTGTCGGTCCGAGGCACCTGCTTGAGTTGGGCGTTGCGTCGGGCGTGACTGCATCGTCAGTGGTGATTTGGCTTTTGCTGGGCTTGGCTATGCGAGTGTTGAGCCGGCGCTGAACCTACTCTGCCTGGAGTCCGCTTCCCAACCTCAAGCGACCGTCCGCTTTCGACCCTAAGCGGACTTCATCCGCCTTACCCGCCCGAGGCTATCGACGCCTTTGGGACGTTCAGACGCCAGTCCTACATATCGATCGCGAGAAGTCTTTCCGCGCCGATCCGTGACTTCAACGATGAAGTAGTGATCGGCCTTTGCAACATATTTGGTCGTGAGGCGGTCGAAGTCGGCAACCGTCACTCCTTGGCTTTCGCACAGTTGTGGAAGGGCTTCCGCGTAGAGGCTGATCGCCTTGGCAAGGGACGGTGATACCTCGCCCATCGTAGACCCCGTGAGGAAGTCCACTTGAATGAAGCCATCGGGGGTCAATGCTGCTTCCCCGAACACGTCAGTTCCATAAATCCCGATCAGAAACCCCATCCCGCAGGCGAGGGAGTCGGAGATGTTGTGACCGACAGATGTGAGGACCGCGTGTTTCACTTAAGCAGCGTAGCACCACCATGTCCGCTTTCCACCCCTCTGCAGATCCTCGCGAGGTCTGCTCTTGGGAGCGGCTTAACGCCTAGTCTTCGGCCTCGTCGGCGCTCGCTTCAGCCTTGACGGCTTCTGTCCCGGTTGTCGCCGCGGCGTCCGCTGCCGGCGCCCTGCAATAGTCCCGCGTCTCCCGCGCCAGGGCCAGGTAGCCGCCGTCCAGTGCGGCCTTGACCGCGGCGTCGCAGTCATCGTCGCTCAGCAGGCGGGTGACCTCGCGGCGGACGGCGAGATAGGCGCTCTGCTTGTCCCGCAGCGTCCGCGCGGCGCGTCGGTCGTCGGGCAGGCACAACGACATCCAGCCGGCGTCGGCGCAGCGGGAGACCAGTTGGGCCTCGCGCTCGGTCAGGACGCCGGTGTCGATGGGCTGGATCGGGCCGGGTTCGGCGGCCGCCGGCGGCGCGACGGGCGGGCTGACCGGCGGCGCGGCAGGTACGGTGACAACCGGCGACGGCGGAAGGGTTTCAGGCGAGGCCGCCTCGAGGCCGGAACCGCTGCCCAGGACGATGGCGGGCGCGTCGGCGACGATGTCGGTTCCGGGGACCGGCACGATGACGATGTCAGGCACGGCGTAGCGGCAGACATAGCGGCCGTTTTCCAAAGCGCACGACTGCAGCGTGGCCTGGACAGCCTGGGGCTCGACCAGGGCCGGGCCGGCGAGCAGGGCGAACATCAGGCCGATCATGGAAGCCTCCTGCCGCGGAGCCGGGGACGGGTGGGCCCCCGGGCGGTCGGTTGACGGATGTTAACTCTTTTGGAGAGGGCGGACCTAGCGAAATCTCAGCCTTCGGCGAGCGCCGTTTCGCTGGTCACGGGCGGGTCGTCGACAAGGTGGGCGTGGTGGCGTTTCTGCCTGCGCTCGACCGCGTAGCTGACAAGCCAAAGCGCCATGGCCCAGGCCGCGCCGACACACCAGCCCGCCATGACGTCGGAGGCCCAGTGGGCGCCGAGATAGACGCGTGTCAGGCCGACCATAAGGGCGAAGACAATGCCGACGCCGAGGACGTAGGCCTTCAGACGGCGCTTAGGGAAGGCGCGCGTCATCATGACCGCGACGGTCAGATAGAAGACCGTGGAAAGGAGGGCATGGCCGGACGGGAAACTGGCGTTCAGCGTCTCCACGGCCTGAAAGGCGGCCGGCGGCCGCTCGCGCTCGAACAGGGCCTTCAGGCCTTCGCTGAGGCCGACGCCGCCGGCCAGGCCCACGACCAGCAGTACGGCCGACAGCCGCTTCCTGAGGATCAACAGCATGCCCAGGGCGACGAAGGCGAACAGGGTCAGAACGGCGATGCCGCCCAGGGAGGTGATGTCGGCGGCCGCCTCATGCAGCCACCAGGGACCGCGCGGCTGGCCGGCGGCCGGCTGCATCCAGTACAGCACCCTCTGGTCAAAGGCCTGGCCGTCCGCCTCGGTCACGTCGTCGGCGATCTCGATGAAGGTCATGATCCCCAGGGTGACGACGGCCAGGGCGCCGAGGGCGGCGAACTCGGCGCGTGCGACGGTCAGGGCGCGGCGCAGAAAAGGGACGGCGTCGGAGGATTTCATCCGGTCGCTAACGGCCAAGCTGGGCCCTTGTTCCCGATCACGGCTTCGTGACTCCTGTCACAATGGTGCGTCGCACGGCCGTCGCGGCTTTTGCACAGGCTCATCCCCCGCGACGGAGTGATTCGAGACGAATTCCGCCGTCAAGCCCGTTGACGGTTGGTTAGGCATCTGCGCCCCATATGTTGGTTCGGGGAGCGCTTCGGCCACTAGATGCAGTGGTTCGGACGCAGGCGGCTTCACTTCGATTTTAGTTCAGGGCGATGACGATTATGGCTGGCGGCGAAGCGTTGAAGACGGTGGAATTCGAGGCGGTTAACGCTGCGCCGACGACCGAGAAGCCCCATCTGACGGTGGTGCGCAGCCTCGAACTGGACCGGACCCGCGACGACCTGCTGACCGACTTCGGCAAGAAGACGCTGGAAGACCGTTATCTGCTGGCCGGCGAAAGCTACCAGGACATGTTCGCGCGGGTGGCCACGGCCTATGCGGACGACCACGACCACGCCCAGCGCGTCTACGATTATATGTCGAAGCTCTGGTTCATGCCCTCGACCCCGGTGCTGTCGAACGGCGGCGCGAACCGGGGCCTGCCCATCTCCTGCTTCCTGAACTCGGTGCAGGACAGCCTCGACGGCATCCAGCGCGTCTGGAACGAGAATGTGTCCCTGGCCTCGAACGGCGGCGGCATCGGCACCTACTGGGGTGGCGTCCGCTCCATCGGCGAGAAGGTGAAGGGCGCGGGGCAAACCAGCGGCATCATCCCCTTCATCCGCGTGATGGACTCCCTGACGCTGGCGATTTCCCAGGGCTCGCTGCGTCGCGGTTCGGCGGCGGTCTATCTCGACGTCCACCACCCGGAGATCGAGGAGTTTCTGGAGATCCGGAAGCCCTCGGGCGACTTCAACCGCAAGTCCCTGAACCTGCACCACGGCATCAACATCACCGACGAGTTCATGGAGGCTGTAAAGGCCGGGACCGATTTCGCCCTGCTGTCACCCAAGGACCAGGCCGTTATCCGCAAGGTCGACGCCCGCAGCCTGTGGCAGAAGATCCTGGAGATCCGCCTGCAGACCGGCGAGCCCTATCTGATCTTCTCCGACACGGTGAACCGCCAGATGCCTCGCCACCAGCAGGAGCTGGGGCTGAAGGTGAAACAGTCGAACCTGTGCAGCGAGATCATGCTGCACACCGGCCCCGACCACCTGGGCATCGACCGCACCGCCGTCTGCTGCCTGTCGTCGGTCAACGCCGAGATGTTCCTGGAGTGGCGCGAGGAGCCGCGCTTCGTCGAGGACGTGATGCGCTTCCTGGATAATGTCCTGGAGGACTTCATCACCCGCGCCCCGCCCGAGATGGCCGCCGCCGTCTATTCGGCCAAGCGCGAGCGTTCGGTGGGTCTGGGCCTGATGGGCTTCCACTCCTTCCTGCAGGCCCAGGGCGTGGCCTTCGAAAGCGCCATGGCCAAGTCGTGGAACATGCGTCTGTTCAAACACCTGCGCCGCGAGGCGGACAAGGCCAGCGTCAAACTGGCCGAGGAAAAGGGCGCCTGCGAGGACGCGGCCGAGCGCGGAATCATGGAGCGGTTCAGCCACAAGCTGGCCATCGCCCCGACCGCCTCGATCTCGATTATCTGTGGCGGCACTTCCGCCGGCATCGAGCCGATTCCGGCCAATATCTATACCCACAAGACCCTGTCGGGCTCGTTCGCGGTCAAGAACCCCTACCTGGAGAAGCTGCTGGACGGCTACGGCGCCAATACCGACGCGGTGTGGTCGTCGATTCTGGAGCACGAAGGTTCGGTCCAGCACCTGAACATGCTGAACGACGACGAGAAGGGGATCTTCAAGACCGCCTTCGAACTGGACCAGCGCTGGGTCGTCGAACTGTCGGCCGACCGCTCGCCGGAAATCTGCCAGGCCCAGTCGATCAACCTGTTCATCCCGGGCGACGTCAACAAGTGGGACCTGCACATGCTGCACTGGTCCGCCTGGGAGAAGGGCGTGAAATCGCTCTACTATCTGCGCTCCAAGTCGGTGCAGCGGGCGGCTTTCGCGGGGGCCGAGGACAAGGTCGAGGCCGAGGTCGATCCGAACCAGCCCGACCTCTTCTCGGCCGCTCCGACCGACTATGAAGAGTGCCTGGCCTGCCAGTGACGCGATGAATGGGTGGATGGTGACCGGCGGGGGTGGGGTTCGCTCTCGCCATCGCAACTCTGTCACAGCCACCGGTCACGCCCCCTCCGCTTCGACCCCTTAACCCTCCTCGAACCCCCTGACAGGGGAACCCGCGTGGTCAAAATCGCGTTGCGCGATCATGTCAGGAAGGTGTCGCAAAAACGCGGTTGGCCCTGACCTGATTCCGGTGCAGGGTGAAGCCTGTTAACGGACTGTGAGGGGACCGTTGATCTACCTGAGGTCACTTGTTCTGAGCGTAATCGCACTGGCGGCCATTGCCGTTCCGGCGAGCGGCCAGACGTGGGTGAACCAGAACTGGTCCGACGACCAGCAGGAAACCTCCGCCAACATCACCGCCCGGCTGAACCGTCAGGCCAGCTTCAATGTGGCGGCGGGCCGTGAGTTCGGGCCCGCGCTGGAGTTCGCGACCGATTATGCGCCGATCGAGGCGCACAATCCTTTCGCCGCCACCACGACCCGCGACGTCTGGCGCGAGGGTGAGGGTTTCAGCGATCGCCTGCGCCTGCGTACCCGGGGCGAACTGCGCCGCGCCGACGGTTCGCCCGTCCCGCCGACGCCGATGGATCAGGCGATGTTTGACGCCGACGGCTATGAGGTCAGCTACACGCGCGGCTGGACGACGGCGCGCGGCTATACGGCCTCGGGCCTCGAGGTCACGCTGACGCCGCACGTCGGCATCGGCGCGGGCGACCGGGGCGGGACGGCCGAGGCCGGCGCCACCCTGAGGATCGGAACGACGGCGGACCGCATCCTGCCAGAAGGTTCCACTGCGTTTGGCGAGCGCGCCCGCTGGTACATCTACGCCGCCGGATCCGGCACCGCCGTCGGCTACAATTTCGCGCGGACGCGCGACGGCGAATACGCCCGCTCAGGCTACAGTCGCGACAGCGGATCCTTCCTCGGCGACGCCTCGGTCGGCGTAGCGATGCGCCGGGGCGACATGCAGGGCTCGTTCGGCCTCGTCTATCGCGAGATCGAGGCCGAGGGCATGCACGCCGGCCACGGCATCGACAACGACGTCTCCGAAGGTCTCGTCGCCTTCCAGCTGTCGATCAAGCCGGAGTGGTAAGGGCGGACTAGATCCAGCCCCGCCGCTTGAAATAGACCAGCGGCGCCAGGGCCGACACGACCATCAGGCCCAGCGCCATCGGATAGCCCTCCACCCAGCGTAACTCCGGCATATGCTCGAAATTCATGCCGTAGATCGCCCCGATCAGGGTCGGCGGCATCAGAACCGCCGTGAAGATCGAGAACATCTTGAAGATCGACGACTGCTCGACGTTGATCAGGCCGAGCGCTGCCGAGAGCTGGAAGTTGATGCCCGCCGCGACCGAGTGATTGTGGGAGATCAGGCTGACGGCGTCCCGGCTGAGCGAGCGCAGGTGCTCGCGCGGTTCGTCGTTGTGCTCGAACCAGTCGTCGACGGCGACGAAGGCGAAGACGCGCGACAGACCCGCCAGGCTCTGTTCGATGCGGGCATTGGCCATGTGGGCGCGGCCCAGCTTGGTCACCAGGTGTTTGAAGCCGACCGTCCTGCCTTCGGAAAAGACGTGGGCGCTGACGCCCTCGACCTTGGCGGCCAGACCGGACAGCACGTCGGAGGCGCGGTCGATGATCGCCTCCATCAGGTTCAGGAACATCTCGGCGCTGGTGCTGCACAGCTCCGGTTCGCGCTCGAGCTTGTCGGTGAACAGGGTGAAGGGGCGCGGGTCGAAATAGCGGATGGTGACCATTGTCCCCCTGGTGAGGACGAAGGTGACCGGGTCGATCCCGGGCAGGTCGTCGTCGCCCCGGTGCAGGATGTCGGCCGTGACATAGGTGGCGCCCCCCTCGCGATAGAGCCGGCTGGAGGCCTCGAGCTCGCTCATCTCGGCCCGTGTGGGGATGGAGATGCCCAGGGCCCGCTCGACGGCGGCGTCCTCGCCGTGGGTGGGCTCGATCATGTCGATCCACAGGGTGTCGGGCGGCATGACCCAGCCGCCGATCACATCGATCTCGACCGGCTCGCAGGCCGCGCAGCCCGAACGATAGAGGCGGATCATTCGGGCGGTCCGGGGTGGGGGTTGGGCGGGTTAGTTCCGGGCCGTGTTGGTCGGGGCGCTGGTCGCGGCCACCTGGCGGCCGGCGTCATAGGCGTCGCGGGCCCCGTTATAGATGAAGCCATAGGTCGGATAGACGGTCGAACCGAGGTCACGGATCGGGTTGTACCAGACCTTGACCTGGGACCAGTCGTTCTGGCCCGAGACGTCGACGACGGTGACATTCTCTTCCACCCGTCCGCGGCTCCCGCCCCAGTTGGCGTGGGTGACGCGGATCACGCGGTCGGTCAGGATGTCGGAGACGACGGCGACGTGGCCCCGGCTCATGCGGCCTTCGGGACGGAAGACCAGGACCGAGCCGGTCTCGGGCGCGCGGCCGGTACGGAAGCGGTCGACGGCCTGATTCCACCAGGTCCAGGCGTCGCCGAAGATGTTGATGCCGGAGAACATGCGGGCGAAGGTCACGCACTGCCAATACGGATCGTCGGCCTTCGCGGGAGCGGGAGACAGGGCGAAAAAGCCCAGGCAGGCGGCAACCAGCGCGGCGGTGATCCGTTTCGTCATGTTCGAATTGTTTCCAACTGTTACGCCCTGCACTATCCCTAGACGATAGTTAGCGGAGGGTAAAAGCCCCTTTTCAGGCGAGCTGTGGACCGCCAGTGCGTGCTTTGGCCCGGGCCGCACGGCGTTGCGCTATGCCGCGAAGCGCCCGTCGTGCGGGGAATTCGACCAGGTGGTAGGACACCGCGGCGACCACCGGCAGGGTCAGGAACACGGCCAGCCACACAAAGAGTTGAAGCTTGTCGCCGCCACCCGTGAGCTTCGACGCGGCGTTCACGGCCAGCAGTTTCCACGGCACCACCACCATATAGACCGAGTAGCTGATCTCCCCGAGATAGACGGCGGGCTTCGAGGCCAGCCATCCGGCGCGCGCGTTGGGCAGGCTGGCCAGGGCCAGGATCAGGGCGCCGCACAGGGGTACGATCAGGGCGTCCGGCGCCGACAGCGATCCCGCGACGGCGATGGCTACGGCCACCCCGGCGGCGATCCAGCCCGGGCGCGGCAGGCTCACCTTGCGGTGCATCAGATACAGGGCGCAGCCGAGGGCGAAACAGGGAACGATCCGCAGGGCGCCCCACAGGATGGTGGCCTGGGTCAGGGGGAAGCCGGCCACGATCTGGAAGACGATGTAAAGGCCCACGAGGAAGGCCACGGCGCCGACGACGGCGGCGATCGGCCGCTCGCGCAGCCGCCAGGCCACGAAGGCGAAGACCGGGAAACAGAGATAGGCGAACCACTCCGCCGAGATCGACCAGGACGGATGGTTCCAGCCGGCCACCGGCGCGAAGCCCCAGGCGTGGACCATCAGGAGATTGGCGGGCAGGGCCGACCAGCTGAGGATGTTGCCGTTGACGCTCATCCCGGCGGCCAGGGCCCCGAAGGCGAGCACGCCGACGCCGACCAGGGTGGCGATATGCAAGGGATAGACCCGAGCGATCCGCGCCCACAGGAAGGCGCCGTAGCTGAATCGCTTCTCGCCATGGGCCGCCAGATAGACGTGGCACAGGATGAAGCCCGACAGGACGAAGAAGAGTTCGACCCCGAGATAGCCCTTGGCCACAAGGTCCGGCATGAAGCCGACGTCGAGGTCGGGCCAGAAGGCGAACAGGGCCACCCAGATGGCGGCGCCGAAGCGCAGCGCGGTCAGTGGGCGAAGGTCCTGCGGCGTTTCAACCTGGGTCATTCGCCCCATATGCAGCCGACGCGGTTCCAGAACCGTTAAATCATCCCATGAAAGAGCAGACGTGACCCCGACCCTGACCTTCGACGATGTCGTATCGGCCGCCGCCGCACCGGCGGGGCTGACGGACGCCCAGGCCGCCGCCGCCCTGACGGGGGCCCTGGGCCTGCTGGACCGCCATGCCGGGCGCGAGGCCCTGGCCGCCCTCTACGCCGCCGTGGACGGCGCGGAGGCGGCGGCGCAGTCCAAGGCCGCCGAACGGCCGAGGCGCGGCCTGTTCGGCGGGATCATGGCCTCGGCGGGAGGCGTCTCGGGCGCGGCGGTGGCGGAGGCCATGGGGCTGCTGGACCGGCTGAAGGACGAGGGGGTGGACAAGGCGGCGCTGAAACGCCTTCTGCCTGCCGCGCGCGATCGGGTCCGGGCGGCGACGGGGCGGGATCTGCTGGGCGAGGCGGTGCGCAGCGTGCCGGGCGTGGGGCCGATGCTGGGCGACGGCTAGGAGGTTACGGCGCCGGCTGGCTGTTCAGGAAGGCGACCGGGGCGGCGCAGCCGTTCAGGGTCTCCGCCCCCAGCTCGACCCGCGCGGTCAGGGGGTAGAGCCGGTCGCTCATGCCGTCCGAGCATTCCGTGGCGATCAGGGTGACGACCAGGGTCGTGCCGTCGGGCGCGGCGGCGGCATAGACGGCCGTGGTGCCCTGGACTGTCGGGCCCGGGTTGGAGGCCCGCACCTCGACTGCATCAACGGCCGTATAGGCCAGGTCCTGCGGCGTGATCTCGACCGCCCAGAAGGGCTCCGTGCCAAGGGCCCGCAGGGGCTGGTTCAGATCGACGTCGCCGAGCACCGCCGCGGCCGGGGCCGGCGGGGCCTCGGGCCCGGTCGGCTCCGGATCGGAACAGGCGACGAGGGTCAGGCCGAGGATGAGGACCGGGATCGGCAGGCCGGCGCGGAACTGGCGCATGACAGGAACTCCTTGGATCGATCAGGTCTCGGGCGGATAGGCGGTGCGGGCGTCGGCGCAGGCCTGTTGCGGCATCGCGCCCGGGATGGCCAGGCTGGCCGTCAGGGCGCGCGTCTCCTCGCCGATGTCGGGGCATTCGGTCGCCGTCAAGGTCAGGGTCAGGGTCTTTCCGTCGCTGAGCGTTACGGCATAGACGGCGGTGTCGCCGGTCACGACCGGAGCGGCCGGTCCGGTGCGCGGGGTCGTGATGTCGCCGCCGAAATCCTCCATGTCGCGATAGGTCATCACGCCGTCGGCGATGTCGATGGTCCAGAACGGCTCGGTCCCGGCGGCCCGGACCGGCTGGGTCAGGTCTATCGCGCCCAGCTGGAGCGTGGGCGCGGCCGCCGCAACGGGTTCGACGTCGGCCTTCCCCGGCTCGGCAGCCGGCGAACAGGCGGCGAGGATCAAAGCGAAGGCCGAGGCGATCAAGGCGCGCATGGTCAGCTCCGGAAGGACGATGCGGCAGAAACGCAGCCCGGACGCCTGGGGTCAAGCCTGTGCGGTTAAGGTGCGGCCGGCGTTCGCCTAATAGACCTCGGGTTCGTCCCGTCCGGGGTCCAGAGAGTTGTCGACCTGGTCGTCCCAGCCCTCGCGATGCGACTTGAAGGCCAGGGCCATCAGGACCCAGGTCAGGCCGACCGTCCCGGCGACGCCCAGCCCCATGGCGATCCAGCCGTGCAGGGGCAGGTCGCCCCCGCCGATCGCGCCCCAGAACAGGCTCAGCCCCCACGTCGCCGCCGCAGAGAGGGCGAGGGCGATCAGGGTGTGGATGCAGAAACGCTGGACATGGACGGACATGCCCGGGCCATAGCAGGTTTCAGGCGATCTTGCCGCTCCGACGGCGGGCGCGGCGAATCTGACGCACCGTCCGGGGGCAGGCGAGCGCGAGCCGGTGCAGGGCGGCGATGACCAGCCCGGTCAGCGCCCACGACAGCAGAATATCCGACAGGAAATGGCCGCCGAAGGCGATGCGGTTGATCGACAGGGCCGCAGCATAGGTCATGACGGCGGGCAGGGCCCAGCGACGCCACGGGGCCGGGACCATCAGGACGGCGACGGCCACCATCCAGGCGGCGGACGATCCTTCGCCTGAGACGAAGGAACAGTTGGACAGGCAGTTGTCCGACAACTGCCAGGCGCGGGTGAAGTCGGCATCGCCGCCAAAGCCCTCGATCTGGATCGGCCGGGCGCGACCCCACATCGACTTCAGGACGCCGTTGACGAGAAAGCCTGAGGCGATGACCAGGCCCGCGATGAGCACCGCAGCGCGCCGGCCCCAGCCCGTGAGACGGCGCGGATTTCGACGCAGGGCCAGGACGATCTCCCCGATCAGGCCCAGCAGCATCAGTCCGAGCACCCAGGTGGAGGACTTGCGCAGCCCCCTCAGGACCGGATTGTCCGCCAGGATAAAGCCGGCGCCGGGACTGTAGAACAGGGCGCTGACCGCCATGTCGACGCCGGGCAGAAGGGCGAAATACAGCGACAGGACCAAGACCGTCACAAAGGCCACGGTCACGGGCTCGTCGGCGCGGACGCCGCCTGCCAATGACAGCTGCAGCCGCGTCCCGCCTCGCCGCAGGGCGTGGATGTTGAACAGGCGACGCGCGCGCCGTCCCCGTCCGCCGATGGCTGTGACGTCCGTCATCGATCCCCCAATCGAGCCGTGAGACGGGGATGGCTGACTCGTGCGGCGGGCGTGTCACCGAAACATGGGGGTTTGGCGGAGCTTCCGCGTCGGCCCGATGTAGAGCCGTCCGTGACCGCACGGCTTATGGCGACGCGGGTTCGACTTCTCCCCGTCGCGGTGACCGGCTAGACCAAGGAGATGCCTGAACTTCCCGAGGTCGAGACGGTCCGACGCGGCCTGGAGCCGGTGCTGGTCGGAGCCCGACTGACGCGGGTGCGACAGAACCGTCCGGACCTGCGCTTTCCCTTCCCCGACCGGTTCGTTGAGCGACTGGAGGGGGCCACGGTCGAGCGGATCGACCGCCGGGCCAAGTATCTGCTTGCGACCCTGTCCACCGGCGAGACGTGGGTCGCGCACCTGGGCATGACCGGCCGGTTCACCGTCGACGGCGAACAGCTGGGCGAGTTCGAGGAAGCGGCCCCTATCGCCGGCAAGCACGAGCATATGAGTTTCTGTGCCCTGCAGGACGGCCGCGCCACGCGGGTGGGGTTCGCCGACGCCCGCCGGTTCGGCTTCATGGGCCTGATCCCGACCGATCAGGTCGAGACCCATCCCTGGTTCGCCGCCATGGGGCCGGAGCCGCTCGGCAACGGCTTTTCCGGCGCCCATCTGGCCGAGGTGTTCGACGGCAAGAAACAGAACGTAAAGGTGTCGCTTCTGGATCAGCGCAACGTCGCCGGCCTGGGCAATATCTATGTCTGCGAGGCCCTGTACCGGGCCCGCATCTCTCCCCTGATCGCGGCGGGAAAGGTGTCGAAAGCGCGGCTGGAGACCCTGGCCTCGGTGATCCGCGACGTCCTCAACGACGCCATCGCGGCGGGCGGCTCGACCCTCAAGGACTTCGCCAACGCCGAGGGCGGCCAAGGCTATTTCCAGCACCGGTTCGACGTCTACGGCCGCGAGGGCCAACCCTGTCTGGCGGAAGGCTGCACCGGCGTGGTCAAACGTGTCGTCCAGGGCGGTCGCTCGACCTTCTACTGCCCGTCCTGTCAGAGGCGCTGATGACCCACCGCATAATCCTGTTCCGCGGCATGAACACCGGCGGTGTCCGCGCCCCCGTCGGCGAGCAGCGCGCGATGGCGCAGGCGATGGGGCTGAAGAACCCGCGCACGCTTCTGGCCAGCGGAAACCTTGTGGTCGAGAGCGACAAGGCGACGGCGACGCTGGAGGCCGACATCGAGGCGGAGATGGAGCGCCGCTTCGGCCTGAAGGTCGCGGCCATGGTCCGCACGTCCGGGCAATGGGCGGCGCTGATCGCCGCCAACCCCTTCGCCGCCGAGGCGGCATCCAACCCGTCCAAGGTCCTGGCCATGGTCATGAAGGACGGGATCAAGGACGGCGCGATCGAGGCCTGTCGCGCGTTGGCCGAGGGCGGCGAGGCGGTCGAGGGCCGGACCGGGTCGGGCGGCGACGTTCTCTATTTCTGGTTCCCGAACGGTCAGGGCGAAAGCGGTATCTTCAAGAAGGCGACGCCACGCATGCTGGGCATGGGCACCGGGCGGAACTGGAACACGGTGCTTAAGCTGGCTGACATGGTGCAAGTCTGAGAAATCAGACGTCGTGTAAAAAATATTGGACATGATGTCGGCGATATGCGACATCGTCTTCGCCGCCTGTTGCGGCGGAGGGCCGGCATGTCGTTTCGAGAGAAGCATCTGTGGATCAGCATCATCGCCTCGGTGGCGGTGTGGGGCTGGTATTTCTGGTTCCTGATCCGGCACGTCGCCGCGGGCCGGCTGGTCAGCGATCATTTCACCGGCGAGGTCAGCCTGGCGTTCATGGGCAGTCTCGTGGTCGTGGTGGTTGTCGAGGTCGTACTGACCATCATCGCCACCGCGACCACGCCGAAGTCCGAGCGCGACACCCGCGACGAGCGCGAAATCCTCGCCTCGTTGAAAGCCAGCCACGTCGCCCTGATGGCGCTGATCGGCCTGGTCTTCTGCGTTTCGGCCGGCGCTTATTTCGCCGGGCTGCTGGACGATAACTTCGTCGGCGGTCCCGCCGTCTTCTCCATCACCGGCGAGATGATGGTCCTTCTGGCCAACGTCCTGCTGGCCTGCCTTATCCTGGCCGAGATGATCCGCGCCGGAGTCACACTGATGCTGCTGCGGAGGGCTCGCTGATGTCGTTTCGGGAAAAGGCGGCCTGGATCAGCCTGGGCAGCGGTGTTGTCATCTGGGGGTTCTATTTCGTCGTCGTCTGGGGCCGGCTCGTCGCCCTGCCGGGCGAATGGCCCGTCGCCCTGTTCGTGGAGTGCGTCATCGCCAGCCTGCTGGTTCAGGCGGTCTTGATGGGGCTGGCGGCCTGGCGGACCCCACGCGACCAACGCTCTCTGTCCGACGAGCGCGAAATCCAGATCGACGGTCGGGCCACGAGCGTCGGCTATGCGGCCCTGACCGGCCTCGTCCTGTGTGTCGCCCTGATCAGTCCTTTCGCGGTCGGAGTGGAGTTCGGCGGTCTTGCCGCCGCGTCACGCGGCGAGGCCGCGACCATCATGGGCCAGGGGCTGCTGCTGGCCATCGTCCTGGCCGAAGCCGTGAAGTCGGCCGTCGTGGTGATCCTGCACCGCCGGATCGCCGCGTGAAGGGCCCGCCGCCGATCCGGAACCGCATCCGCGAACTGCGCTTTCACGCCGCGGAGATGACCCAGGCCGATCTGGCCACGCGGATCGGCATGACCCGCCAGACCATCGTCGCCATGGAACAGGGCAAATACTCGCCCAGCCTCGAAGCCGCCTTCCGCATCGCCGGCGTCTTCGGCGTGGCGATCACCGAGGTGTTCCAGTGGGAGGGGTGAGGCGCTAGACCTCGGTGATGACCCAAGGAGCGCATCATGGCCGACACCTATTCCACCCTTCTGATCGACCGGTATGCCGACGGCTACGCCGTGGTCACCCTGAACCGGCCAGAGGCGCTCAACGCCCTGAACTCGGCCCTGTTCAGGGATCTGGCCGCCTTCCTCGACGCGGTCGAGCATGACGACACGGTGCGCTGCCTGATCCTGACCGGGTCGGGCGACAAGGCGTTCGCGGCGGGCGCCGACATCAAGGAGATGTCGGACCAGTCCTATGCCGACATGTACAAGGGCAATTTCTTCGCCCTGGGCCACGACCGGATCACCCGGTTCAGAAAGCCGATCATCGCGGCCGTCAACGGCTTCGCCCTCGGCGGCGGGTGCGAGCTGGCCATGCTGTGCGACTTCATCGTCGCCTCGGACAAGGCGAAGTTCGGCCAGCCGGAGATCAACCTCGGCGTTGCGCCCGGCATCGGCGGCTCCCAGCGGCTGACGCGTCTGGTCGGCAAGTCCAAGGCCATGGACATGGTCCTGACCGCCCGGATGATGGACGCCGCCGAGGCCGAACGCGCCGGCCTGGCGTCGCGCGTCTTCCCGCATGAGACCCTGCTGGACGAGACCCGCAAGATCGCCGCGAAGATCGCCTCCCAGAGCCCTCTGGCCGTCATGGCCAACAAGGAGATGGTCAACGCCGCCCTCGAGACGACCCTGACCCAGGGCGTCCAGTTCGAGCGCCGCCTGTTCCACTCCCTGTTCGCCTTCGAGGATCAGAAGGAAGGGATGGCGGCCTTCGTCGAGAAGCGGAAGCCGGTGTTCACGGGGCGCTAGACTCTCGTTGACCCTCCGGGCCCCTTCCGCTATAGCCGCCCGCTCTTGAAGATTTTCCGCGCCGTGGACGGGTGTCTGCGGCGTTTCCGTTGATAGGTTTGACGATGGCCAACAATCCCGGCGCCAAGAAAGCGATCCGCAAGATCGCCGCGCGCACCGAAGTGAACAAGTCGCGCCGTACCCGCGTCCGCACCTTCCTTCGCAAGTTCCAGGAAGCCGTGACCGGCGGCGACGCCGCCGCCGCCCAGGGCGCCTTTGTCGAGGCCCAGTCCGAGCTGATGCGCGCCGTCACCAAGGGCGTCGTTCACAAGAACACCGGCTCGCGCAAGGTGAGCCGTCTGCACGCCCAGCTGAAGAAGATGTCGGCGGCGTAAAACTCCTTAGGTACGACTGCGTACTCAAGGCGTTTTCAGGGGAGGGTCACGCCCCTGTCATACGAAAATCTAGCGATTTCAACGGCGAGTAAGCACCAGCTTACTCGCCGTTTCGCCGTGTGCGGATAAGTCTAAACACGGGAATCGGGGTTCGCCGAACAGGCGAAATCGGCATTTTCCTAGGCGTGATTTGGCTTTAGCGGAGTCAAACAATTTAACTGCGAATCGGCTCGCGAATCAGCGTTGACCCATGCGTCGTCGGGCGTAAGTTTTGGGCTCTAACGCACTTCCATCCCCACACGGATGAAGACGGAGCGGGGGCAAACCCCTGCGCCGGCGGGAGACGTCTGTCCGCGAGGTCGCCCCCGCTTTCGAAGCTCACGCTTCGGAGGTCAGGAGAACGCGTCCCTGGATCGGCCGACCCGGCGTGGACTTCGGGACAGAAGGTTCCGGTGCGGGATGACCAATTTAAGGCGGGTGTAACGACGATGGGGGGCTTGGCGTTGGCGAACATGACGGACCCGGACCGGATCTGGAACGAGGCCTCGCTCAGGCTCCGGGCCGAAATCGGCGACGGACCGTTCAGCTCCTATATCGCGCCCTCGGCGGTGCGGATCGACGGGGGCGGTCAGCTGATCCTGGTCACCCCGACCGGCTACGCCCGCGACTGGGTGCGCAAGAACGCCCTGCGCCGTCTGAACGAGCTGTGGCTGGGCCTGGACGGCCTGTCGCGCCGTCTGGAGGTTCGGTGTCGCGCCGAGGTGACCTCCGCACCCCCAGCCTCGTCCATGGCCTCCTCCGTGGCCCTGCAGGCTCTATCGGCTGCCCATGAGCAGACACCGGTGGCGCCCACTGTCGGGCCGGTCACCGACGGCGCCCGCGCCGTGCGCGCCGCGGGCCTGCAGGAGCGTCTGACCTTCGACAGTTTCGTCGAGGGCCAGGGCAACGCCTTCGCCCTGGCCATCGCCCGCCAGACGGCCAGCTGGGCCGACGGCCATTTCAACCCGATCTTCTTCTGCGGCCCCTACGGCTACGGCAAGACCCACCTGCTGAACGCCATCGCCTGGGAGGCCCAGCGCCTGCGCCCCGACGCCAAGGTCGTCTATCTGACCGCCGAGCGCTTCCTGTCGACCTTCGTCAAGGCCATGCAGGACCGCTCCACCGCCGCCTTCAAGGAGAGCCTGCGCTCGGCCGACATGCTGCTGCTGGACGACGTCCAGTTCGTGGGCGGCAAGGCCTCCACCCAGGAGGAACTGCTGTCGACCCTCACGGCCCTGATCGAGGACGGCAAACGCATCGTCCTGTCGGCCGACCGTCCGCCCATGGCCCTGACCGAGGTCGAACCGCGTCTGCGCAGCCATCTGGCCGCCGGCCTGACCTGCCCTGTCGAGCCCGCTGATCGCGCCCTCAAGATCGCCGTGGCCGAGAACCGGCTGGCCGCCTTCGCCCGCATGGGCGTAGTGTCCGGCGAGGCCTCGCGCGAGGTGCTGGAACAGGTCGTCGACCGGACCCCGGGTTCGGTGCGCGAGCTGGAGGGCGCCGTGAACACCCTGGCCGCCGCCGCCGGGTCGCGACTGTCGTCCCTCGGCGTCGAGGAGACCCTGACGCTGCTTGGCTCGGCCCTGCGTGGCGGGCCCGAGCGCCGCATCACCGTGGACGAGATCCAGAAGACGGTGGCCGAACATTTCAACATGAAGCAGGCGGATCTGCTGTCGGAACGCCGCACACGCGCCGTGGCCCGTCCGCGGCAGATCGCCATGTGGCTGTGCAAACAGCACACGACCCGGTCCTATCCCGACATCGGCCGTCGCTTCGGCGGGCGCGACCACACCACGGTCCTGCACGGCGTGCGCAAGATCGAGGAGCTGATGCCCCAGGACGACCAGATCGCCCGCGACGTCGAGGCGTTGACGCGGAAGCTGCGGGGGTAGGCCGGACGTTTGGCGCTATCGGCGCCGTTCGCGCGTACGATTGGCGGTCTCGGCGGTTCACGACCCGAAGAGTTTTCAGTTCACGGGCGTCTCGAATCGGCCGTCGGACACGGCTGGATTTGCGGTCTCATTTCTCACCGTGCACCCCGGCGAAGGCCGGGGTCCAGATGGCGAACACGGTGAGGGGATCAGCACTCCCCATGCAATATCCCGGCCGCCTTCAACTGTGATCTGGTCCGCGGCGAAGGCCGGGGTGAACGGGTAAAGACGGGTGCGCCGACCCGTCCGTCACCCGACGGTAGGGATAGCGATCCCGGACGTTCGGCCCGAAGAACCGCCCCCTGGAAGGGGCGGCCTTGAGGCCGGCGGCGGCCTCCGGCGGCACCTCGTCATACTCATAGGTCTCGCCCGAGACGAAGCCGACCCGCAGCGTGCGGGCCGCCTCGTTATATCGGAACCAGCGGATGACGCTGGAGGGCACGCCGAGCCCCTACAGCGTCAGTTCGCCCTCGTCGTCGCCGTCCCAGTAGGCGATGCGCGAGGCGTGGGCCTTGATCAGGACCAGGCCCGGCGTGTCGGCCCCCTGCGGGAACCAGCGGTCCAGGCCCCTGGTCCAGTGGGCGACGAACTGGGCCTTGTCGCGGATCAGCTCGGCGCTCGCCTCGACCGAGATGAAGATACCGGGCTTGCCGAGCAGTCCCTTCTCGCCAGTCAGGGTCAGGCCGACGATCGGATCGCCCATGATGTCCGTCACCATGCCGGTGTCCTCGGTGGTGAAGAACCAGCTGTCGCCGTCGTAGTCGACCTCGCCGTTGTTGCTCATCGGCCGCGACGTCAGGGCGCCGGAGGCGGTGCGGGTCGTCAGCATTGTGAAGTCGATGTGGCGCATCTTCTTCGACAGCTCTTTGAGGATCAGTTTCATCGGGGCGTCCTTTGTTGCCCCGACCCAACACCCCACCCGCCCGGACGATCCCGCGTCAGGAGCGCGCGGGGATATTCAGACCGCGTTCGACCGCCGGTCGGGCGAGGCAGCGCTCGACCCAGGCGGGCACGGCCTTCAGCGACGCATAGTCGACCAGTTCGCCGGCCTCGTAGAAGCCGACCAGGTTCCGCACCCAGCCGATCAGGGCGATGTCGGCGATGGTGAAGTCGTCGCCCATGATGAAGGCGCGATCCTTCAGCCGGTCCTCCAGCACGCCCAGCAGCCGTTTGGACTCGGCGACGTAGCGGTCGCGCGGACGCTTTTCCGCATATGCCGCGCCCGCGAACTTTTGGAAGAAGCCGAGCTGGCCGAACATCGGGCCGACGGCCCCCATCTGCCAGAAAACCCACTGCAGGGTCTCGTAGCGGGCGGCGGGATCGGTCGGGATCAGCTGGCCGGTCTTGTCGGCCAGATAGACGAGGATGGCGCCCGATTCCCACAGGCCCATCGGCGCTCCGCCCGGGCCGTCGGGATCGAGGATGGCCGGGATCTTGCCGTTGGGGTTCAGCGAAAGATAGTCAGGCGTCCAGGTCTCGTTCTTCATGATGTCCACCAGGTGGACCTCATAGGGGATGCCGATCTCCTCCAGCATGATCGAGGCTTTCACCCCGTTGGGCGTGGGCAGGGAATAGAGCTGCAGCCGGTCAGGATGGGAGGCCGGGTACTGGCGCGTGATCGGGAAGGCGGAGAGGTCAGTCATGAGGCACCGTGACGGTTGCAGATGGGCTGCATGTCGGGTGACGGTCGGTGCGCCGCAAGGGCGCCGCCGCGCGCTTCACGCGCCTGTGTACGCCGTCAGACATTGTCAGGTGGCCGCCCGCGGGAAGCGGGGCTTTATCCGGGCCTCACCAATGAGGAGGCGCCCGATGGCCCACAAGTTTGAAGTCTACAAGGACAAGGCCGGCGAGTTCCGCGTCCGCTTCAAGTTCAATTCGGAAATCATCTTCTCGACCGAGGGCTACTCGGACAAGTCGGGCGCCAAGCGCGCGATCGAGTCGATCAAGAAATACGTCGGCGACGCCGAAACCGTCGAGATCGAATAGTCAGTCGGGCTCGCGCTCGCCGACCTCCTCCGGGCGGACGGCGAGCAGCCAGCCGTCGGACAGATGCAGCTCCGGCACGGCCGCCTTGGTGAAGGGCAGGTACCAGGTCTGGCCGCCCGCGACCGGGATGATTTCCAGCATGTCGTCGGCGCCGAAATTCTGTACCGCCTTGACCGTGCCGAGGACCACGCCCCCGGCGTCGCGGGCCTCCACACCGATCAGGTCGGCCAGATAGAATTCGTCCTCCTCGGGCGCCGGGAAGGCGTCGCGCGAGACATAGAGTTTCAGATTGCGAAGGGCGTCGGCCTCTTCCTTGGTGGCGATCTCCTTCGCCCGCCCGACGACGCCGTCCTTGGTCGCGCGCGTCTGCGTCAGTGTCAGGCCGTGCGAGCCGTCGCTGCGCAGCAGGGGACCATAGGCGGTCAGCGCCAGCGGGTCGGCGGTGTAGGCCGTCACCCGCACCTCGCCCTTGACCCCGAACCCGCCGGCGACGTGGCCGACGAGGATGAGTTTCTGGTCATTCGCCATCATGCGCTCCCTGGTTCCTTCTCCAGATAGCAGAAGGGCAGCGTTCGAATCGAACACTGCCCTCCGTCATCCGGACCCCGGCCTGCGCCGGGGTGCGTCCGAAGCCCTTAGGCCTCGGTCTTTTCTTCTTCAGCTTCAGCAGCCGGAGCGTCTTCAGCAGCGGCTTCAGCGGCCGGAGCTTCAGCAGCAGCTTCCGGAGCGGCTTCTTCGGCAGCAGCCTCTTCAACCGGAGCCTCTTCAACCGGCGGCGCGTTCTTCGCGGCCTCAGCCGCAGCGGCTGCCTCTTCCTTGGCCCGCACAGCGGCTTCAGCGGCTTCGATCTTCGCAGCGGCCTCGGCCTCGGCGCGGTCGGCTTCGCGCTGGGCGCGCTCGGCGGTGCGTTCCTGGGCCTTCTTGCCCGGGGCGCCCTTGTTCGGGTTGTTGGACTGGGTCCACTTGACCTTGCCGGTCAGGGCTTCGTCGGTGCTCTGCGAGATGAAGCGCGCGACGCGGTCGGTCGGCTGGGCGCCCTTGCCGAGCCATTCCGAGATCCGGTCGGCCTTCAGGGTGACGCGCGGCTTGTCGCCGTCCTTGGCCAGCATCGGGTTGTAGGTGCCGACGCGCTCGATGAACTTGCCGTCGCGGGGAGCATGCGAGTCGGCAACGACGATGTAGTAGTAGGGGCGCTTCTTGGCGCCGCCGCGGGCCAGACGAATCTTCAGCATTTCAAGTCTCTTTCTACGGGATCAGTTTTTCTTGGTGGGTAGGCCGGGAAGACCTGGAAGGCCTCCCGGGAGTTGTCCGCCACCCAGTCCGGCGAGCCGGTCCTGAATGGCTTTCATTTCGTCAGCCGAGGGTTCGGGCATCCTGCCGCCCCCCATGGCCTTCAAACGGTTGAGGTCGGGGCCGCCGCCCATGCCGGGCGCGCCGCCGCCGAGACCGCCGAGCATGGCGGCCATCTGCTGCATCTTGCGCGGGCCGCCTTTCGACATGGATTTGACCATGTCGGCCATCTGGCGGTGCTGTTTGAGCAGGCGGTTGATGTCCTGGACCTCGACGCCCGCGCCCGCGGCGATCCGCTTGCGGCGCGAGGCGTTGAGCAGGTCGGGCTTCTTGCGCTCGGCCCTGGTCATCGAGGAGATGATGGCTTCCTGGCGCAGGATCATCCGGTCGTCGACGCCACTCTCGGCCATCTGGTTCTTCATCTTGGCCACGCCGGGCAGCATGCCCATGATGCCCTGAAGACCGCCCATCCGCTTCATCTGTTGCAGCTGGGCGGCGAGGTCGTTGAGGTCGAACTGGCCCTTGGCCAGTTTGCGGGCCATGGCTTCGGCCTTGGAGGCGTCCAGGTCCTGCGACGCCTTCTCCACCAGGGCGACGATGTCCCCCTGACCCAGGATACGGCCGGCGACGCGGCGGGCGTCGAAGACCTCGAGCGCGTCGACCTTTTCGCCCGCGCCCATGTATTTGATCGGCAGGCCGGTGACGGCGCGCATCGACAGCATGGCGCCGCCGCGACCGTCGCCATCGGCGCGGGTCAGGATCAGGCCTGTCAGGGGCAGGCGTTCGTGGAAGGCCTTGGCGGTGCGGACCGCGTCCTGGCCGGTCAGGCTGTCGGCGACCAGCAGGGTCTCGACCGGCTTGGAAATATCGGCGACCTCGGCGACCTCGGCCATCAGACCCTCGTCGAGGGTGATGCGGCCGGCGGTGTCGAGGATCAGGACGTCGAAGCCCTGGAGCTTGGCGGACGTCAGGGCCCGGCGGGTGATCTGGACCGCGCTCTCGCCCGCCACGATCGGCAGGGTCACGACCTCGATCTGTTTGCCCAACTGGGCCAGCTGTTCCATGGCGGCCGGACGACGCGTGTCGAGCGAGGCCATCATGACCTTCTTGCGATCGAACTTCGTCAGACGCAGCGCCAGCTTGGCCGACGAGGTCGTCTTGCCCGAGCCCTGCAGGCCGGCCATCAGGATGACCGCGGGCGGCGTGGCGTTCAGGTTGAGCGGGGTCGGATCCTCGCCGCCCAGCATCTCGACCAGGCCGTCATAGACGATCTTGACCACCTGATCGGCCGGCTTGACCGAACGGATGACCTCTTCACCGGTGGCCTTCTCGGTGGCGAAGGCGATGAAGTCCTTGACGACGGGCAGGGCGACGTCGGCCTCCAGCAGAGCCACGCGCACTTCGCGCATCGCCTCCGCGACGTCCTTCTCGGACAGGGCGCCGCGGCCGGTGATCCGGTCGAAAACGCCTGTCAGCCGCTCGTTCAGAGCCTCGAACAATTCACTACCTCGTTAGCCCGTGGGCCGTTCAGACCGACGCGAGAACCGTGCTCCATAGCGAAACGACCTCTGGCGACGATCACGTCGGCAGAGGGTTCTCGCCATCCTCGTCCCGTCGAAACGGGGGTCGTGATGGTGGAGACGCAGGTTCAATTGCGCCGGAAGCGGCGGCTTATGAAGGAAAACAGCGGCGGAGACAAGGCGGGCTCACCCCTCCGCCTTGCCAAGCCGGCGTTGAGCCCCTCCTATCACGCCATCCGTTCTGGAGGGACATCATGCGCATCGTTCGACCCCTGGCCCTGGCCACCCTGTTGTCCGTGTCAGTCGCCTCGACCGTTCTCGCCCAGGCCGTCCCACCGGAACGGCGCGAGGCCGGGACTCTGGCCTACAGCGGCATCCCCGAAATCCCCGACGCGCTCAGGACAGACCTGCAGCGGTATCGCAACGCGCGCTCGGCCGGGTTCCAGGACTGGATGGAGGACGGCTCGATGCTGATCTCCACCCGCTTCGGCGAGACCGCCCAGCTGCACCGGGTCGCGGCGCCGGGCGCCGACCGGACCCAGATCACCTTCTTCGCCGAGCCGATCTCGAACGCCACGACCATCCCCGGCAGCGACCGCTTCGCCTACCAGCGCGACGTCGGCGGGGCCGAGAATTTCCAGACCTTCGTGGCCGGCGTCGGCGGCGGGGACATCGCCCTGACCGAGCCGAGCACGCGCAACGGCGCGCCGGTCTTCTCCAGCGACGGGCGACTGGCCGTCTGGACCCGGGTCGAACGGGGCCAGTCGGACTACGACATCCTGACCATGACGGTCGGCGATCCGTCCACACGACGCGTGGCCTTCGAGGGAACCGGCCAGTATTCGCCCGTCGACATCTCGCCCGACGGGACCAGGGTCCTGCTCAGCCAGTACATCTCCATCCTCGACGTGCGGCTGTGGGTGCTGGACCTGGCGACGGGGACTGCGACCCGGGTCCGGAAAAGCGACACGCCCGTGGCCTACAGCGGCGGTGAGTTCACCCGCGACGGGCGATCGATCATCACGACCTCGGACGAGGGGGGCGAAGGCCTGCGGTTGATCGAGATCGCTCTGGCCGACAATGCGGTGACACCCCTGACCGAGGCCTCGAACTGGGATGTCGACAACTTCGACCTCTCGGACGACGGGCGCGTCCTGGCATGGTCGACCAACGAGGACGGCTATTCGAAAGTCCATGTGCGCGACTTCATCACGCGCCGCGCCCTGCCGCAGCCGGAACTGCCGGCCGGGGTCCTGACCGCGCTGGCGTTCTCGTCCGACGGATCGAAGCTGGCCATCGGCCTGACGACCCCGTCCAGCTCGGGCGATGTCTGGAGCTGGGATGTGGCGGGCGGCGGTCTGACGCGCTGGACGCGGTCGGAGGTCGGTCCCCTGGATCCCGCGACCTTTGTGACGCCGGAGCTGGTGCGCTATCCGAGCTTCGACGGCCTGCAGATTCCGGCCTTCGTCTATCGCCCGACGGGTATCCGGGGACCTCGACCGGTCATCATCGACATCCACGGCGGACCCGAAGGCCAGTCGCGGCCCGGCTTCAACCCCAACTATCAGCAGTGGATCGCCGACCTCGGGGCCGTCGTCATCTCTCCGAACGTCCGCGGATCGACCGGCTATGGCAAGACCTGGCTGGCGGCCGACAACGGCCCGCTGCGCCAGGCCTCGGTGCAGGACATCGGGGCCCTGCTCGACTGGATCGCGACCCAGCCCGACCTGGATGGCGAACGGGTGGTCGTGCATGGCGGGTCCTATGGCGGGTTCATGGTGCTGGCCTCGCTCGCCGCCTATTCCGACCGTTTGGCGGGGGCGGTGAACCATTTCGGCATCGCCAACTTCGTCAGCTTCCTGGAGAACACCGAGGCCTATCGCCGCGACCTGCGCCGGGCTGAATACGGCGACGAGCGTGACCCGGCGATGCGGGCAGTGTTCGACCGGATCTCCCCGATCCACCTGACCGACCGGATGACCGCGCCGCTGCTGGTCCTGCAGGGCGCGAACGATCCCCGCGTGCCGCAGAGCGAGTCCGAACAGATCGTCGACGCCGTGCGCGCCGAGGGTCGGCCGGTCTGGTACCTGCTGGCCGCGAACGAAGGCCACGGCTTCCGCAAGAAGTTCAACTCCGATGGCGCGGCCGAGGTCGTGAACCTGTTCTTCCGTCAGGTCATGGACATCGACCCTACGGCTGCGAGCGCACAATAGGTTTCAGGCATCCTCGAGGGCTGGTCACGCCGCAGACCCCTGTTACGGTCACGCCTCCAGCCTCCCCGCTGAACGAGATGACCATGCCCGTTTCCGCCGAACCCGCCGCTGACGACCGCCTGCGCGAGGAGGTGCGGCTGCTCGGCGGCCTGCTCGGCGAGGTGATCCGCGACGAGGGCGGAAAGGATCTCTACGACCGGATTGAGGCGGTGCGGGTGGCCTCGGTCGGCTATCATCGCCACCCGGGCGCCAAGGGATCGGCCGAGCTGGAGCGGCTGCTCAACGAGCTGTCGCTCGATGACGCTGTCGGGCTGGCCCACGGGTTCGCGGTCTTCTCGCTTCTGGCCAATGTCGCCGAGGACCGCGCCGGCAAGCGACGGGCGCGCAGCCAGACGGCGGAGGGCGCGCGACCCGATACGCCCGAAGGGGCGCTGGCGCGGCTGACGACGGCGGGGCGGACAGTAGAAGAGGCGCGGGCCCTGTTGTCCGAGGCACTGATCTCGCCGGTGCTGACGGCCCACCCGTCGGAGGTTCGCAGGAAAAGCGTCATCGACCGGATCGCGACCGTGTCGGATCTGCTGGACGCCTGTGACCGAGACGACCTGGCCTGCGCGCCCGAGGTGATGATCAACGGCCTGCGCCGCCAGACCGTGATCCTTTGGGCGACGCGGCTGGTCCGGACCACGGGGCTGGTCGTGCAGGACGAGATCGACACCGTGGTGTCCTTCCTCGAGCGGGTGTTCCTGAAGGTCGCGCCGGAACAACTGATCGACTGGCGTCGTCGGCTGGATGCGCCCGAACTCAAGCCCTTCATTCGTATCGGCGCCTGGGTCGGCGGCGATCGTGACGGCAATCCCAATGTCGATGCGAACGCGTTGAGAGCCGCCTTCGCCACCCCGGCCAAGGCGGTGATGCGGCACTATCTGGAGGCGACCAACGCCCTGGGCGCGGAACTCAGCCTGTCGGGATCTCTGGCCGAAGTCAGCCCGGCGCTGAAGGCCCTGGCCGAAGGATCCGGCGATGATTCCCCGCACCGCGCCGACGAACCGTATCGCCGGGCCTTGAGCCAGATTTACGCCCGGCTGTCGGCGACCCATCCGATCCTGACCGGCCAGACTGCGCCGCGCCCCGCGCCGTTCGCCGCGCCGCCCTATGCCGGTCCGGGCGAGTTCCGGGCCGATCTCGCGGTTCTGCAGGACAGCCTCGTCGCCAGCCACGGTGCGGTCTTCGCCGACGACGGTCTGTCGCGCCTGATCGCCACGGTCGATGTGTTCGGATTCCACATGGCGACGCTCGATCTGCGCCAGAATTCAGACGTCCATGCGCGCGTCGTTTCCCATCTTCTGCGCGTCGCCGGGGTCTGCCCCGACTATGCGGCGCTGGACGAAGAGGCGCGCCTCACCCTGCTGTCAGCCGAGCTGGCGACGCCGCGTCTGCTCTTCAGCCCCTACGCCGAGTACGACCCCGAGGTGCTCAAGGAGCGGGCCATCCTGCAGGCCGCGGCCGAGGCTCTGGAGCGGTTCGGGCCGGAGGCCATCCGCACCCATATCGTGTCCAAGACGGACGCCGCCTCCGACATGCTGGAGGTCTATCTTCTGCTCAAGGAGGTCGGTCTCTACCGGCCCGATGCGCCCGGCGAATGCCCGATCCAGGCCGCCCCCCTGTTCGAGACCATCGACGATCTGCGTGCCGCCAGGCCCACGCTCGAGCGCCTCTTCAGGGAGCCGTCCGCCCTCGCCGTCGCCCGGGCGCGCGGGGTGCAGGAGGTGATGATCGGCTATTCCGACTCGAACAAGGACGGCTCCTACCTGACCTCGACCTGGGAACTGCACGAGGCGTCGCGGGCCCTGCTCAGCGTCACCCAGGCGGCGGGTCTGCGGCTGCAGCTGTTCCACGGCCGGGGCGGCGCCGTGGGGCGCGGCGGCGGATCGAGTTTCGCCGGCGTCCTGTCGCAGCCGACCGGGACGGTGGCCGGCCGTATCCGCATCACCGAACAGGGCGAGGTCATCGCCAACAAATACGGCGAGCCGGATGTGGCGCGGCGGAACCTGGACGCCCTGACCGCCGGGACCCTGATCGCGTCGCTGGCGCCGCCGCCGGACGAGGCCATGACGGCTAAACACGGCAAGACAGCCTCGGCCCTGTCGGTCGCCTCAATGGCCGCGTATCGGGCCCTGGTCTACGAGACGCCGGGCTTCGTCGACTATTTCCGGGCCGCCACCCCGATCAACGAGATCGCCGAGCTGAAGATCGGCTCCCGCCCCACCTCGCGGACCGCCTCCACCGCCATCGAGGATCTGCGCGCCATCCCCTGGGTGCTGAGCTGGTCGCAAAGTCGGGTCATGCTGCCGGGCTGGTTCGGCTTCGGTTCGGCCATTGAGGGCCAAGACATGGCCGAACTTCAGGCCATGGCCAGGGAGTGGCCATTCTTCCGGACCCTGGTCCAGAACATGGAAATGATAATGGCCAAGTCGGACATGACCATCGCCCGTCGGTACGCCTCGCTCGTGCCGGATCAGGCGCTGGCTGCGGCCACTTTCGGGGCCTTGCAGGCGGAGTGGGACCGCACGCGCGACGCCGTTCTGGCCATCACCGGGCAGGCGGAACTGCTGGGCGGTCAGCCGGAGCTGGACCGGTTGATCCGGCTGCGCATGCCCTATGTCGAGCCGCTGAACCATGTGCAGATCGAACTGATCCGCCGGCGACGCGCGGGGGACGACGATCCCATGGTGCGCGAGGGCATTCTGCTGGCGATCAACGGCGTGGCGGCGGGCCTGCGGAACAGCGGCTAGGCGCGCGAAACGATCGTGCTGTCCGTGGGCGGAATGAACACGATTTAACGCTCAAGGCGGGATTGTCCGAAAGGATTCATCGCGGCGTCACCGTGCGTGGACCGCCCTGTCACCGAAGGACGTCATAGGGGCGGCGTCGTCTCCCCGCGACGTTCAGCAGGATCCCGTCATGCACAAGTTCGCTCTCGCCGTTTCGGCAGCCTTCCTTCTCTCTGCCGGCGCCGCCTCCGCGCAGGATTATCGCATTCCGTTCGGCGACCTGGACCTCGGTTCGCTGCAAGGCGCAGCCGCCTTCGACGCCCGCGTCAACGACGCCGCCCGCAGCGCCTGCCGCCTCGGCGCGCCGATGCCGGACCTCCAGTGCCGCGCCCGGTTCCGCGCCGAAGCCATGCGTCTGCTGCCTGCCGCCCGTCGCGACGACTACGCCCGTGCGCGCGGCGGTCGAGTCCTGGCGATGGTTCCGATCGTCTACGGCTGACCGATTTGTCTCCCGGGACGGCTGGGCCGTCCCGGGAGCGGCCGCGCTTCATGGCCGCGATTTCATCAAGCGTCGCTTTTCGGCCCCGGGTTTCTCACGGCGGAGAAACAATCGGGTCGCACAGAGGACGGGTCGCCGCAAAGAGCGACGAACCTCAGGAGTGCATGTGATGATCCGTTTCGTAGCCGCCACGGCCGCTATCGCCGTCGCCGTCCTTTCCGCCGGGGCCGCCTCGGCCTCCGAATTCCGTGTCGCCTACGGCGATCTCGACCTCGCGTCGAGCGAGGGCGCGGCCCGGTTCGACCTTCGGGTCGGACGCGCCGCCCGCGCCGCTTGCGCCACCGGCTCACCGCTGGCCGACGCCCGGTGCCAGGGCCAGTTCCGCGCCGAGGCGACGCGGCTCCTGCCCGACGGCCCGCGTGCGGAGTATGCTCGCGCCCGCGGCGGCCGGATCGTCGTCAGGACGCCGACCGACCAGAGCTGAGCCAGCCGCCCGCAGGAGAGGGGCCCGCGCAAAACGTCGGTCGTTCACGGCTTTGAAGCGAATTGGCGTGATGCTGACCGCCCAACACGGCAGTCCGCATGACCGACCACACCCCCGAGACCGCGTCCGGACCCATCGCCCTTGCGGCGCTGGAAAGCTCAGGCGCGGGCTGGTGGCGGGTGCTGGACACCGACACGGCCTGGTGGTCGCCGACGATGTTCGATCTGTTCGGCCTGCCCCGCGACAACGGCGTCCCGACCGTAGAGGACCTGTACCGCCTCTATCACCCGGACGACGCCCGGATGGCGGCAAGCTCGTTCCTGAAGCTGTTCAAAGCCGAGGAGCCGGTGACCCTGCGCTACCGTGCTGTGCACCCGTCGGGCGAGGTCCGTCAGCATTTGACCTGGGGCCGCCGCCAGTCTGCTGACGCCGACGGGAATCGCTGGGTGGTCGGCATGGTCATGGACGTCACCGAACACGTTGACGACGCCCGGCTGATCGAGGGCGAACGCGCCTTCCGCTTCGTGGCCGATCACACCTCGGACATGGTCGTGCGTCACCGCATGGGCGTGGGACTGACCTACGTCTCGCCCGCGTCGCGAGCCGTGCTGGGCTATTCACCGTCCGAAATGATGGGCAAGGCCCCGGCCGACCTGGTCGCGCCCGAGGACGTGGTCCGCATACGCGGCTTGCTGGCCGAGCGGATCGCCAGACGCGAGGCGGTCTCGTCGGAGGGCTATGAGTACCGGGGACTTCACAAGAACGGGCATCAGGTCTGGCTGGAAGCCAACCCGCGTCTGGTGATCAACGGCGCCGGCGAGATGACCGAGATCGTCGATGTCGTGCGCGACATCTCGGCCCGCAAACAGGCCGAGGCCGAGCTGCACGCCGCCCGTATCGAGGCAGAGGCGGCGTCGCGCGCCAAGAGTGAATTCCTGGCCAATATGAGCCACGAGCTGCGCACGCCCCTGACCAGCATCCTCGGCTTCTCGCGACTGATCGGGGCGGGCGGCGGACTGTCGGAGGGCGACCGAGGCTATCTCGATCTGATCCGCAGCGCGGGCGAGACCCTGCTGACTGTGGTCAACGACATTCTCGACTTCTCCAAGCTGGAGGCCGGCGCCCTGACGCTGGATCCGGAGCCCTTCTCGATCGCGGCCCTCGGCGAGGGGGCGACCGCCCTGTTGCGCGAACAGGCTGAAGGCAAGGGGCTGGAGCTGACCTGCGAGGTCGCCGACGACGTGCGCCTGACCGGCGACGTGACGCGCCTGCGTCAGGTGCTGCTCAACCTGCTCAGCAATGCGGTGAAGTTCACGGACGCGGGCGCGGTTCGTCTGGTTCTGTCGGCGGAGGACGGCGGCGATGGATCGACCGTGCTGGTCGCAAGCGTAACCGACACCGGCTGCGGGCTGGACCCGGCCCAGATCGACCAGATGTTCGACCGCTTCACCCAGGCGGACGGCTCGGTGTCGCGCAAGTTCGGCGGTACGGGCCTGGGCCTGGCCATCTCGCGCCGGCTTATGGACATCATGGGCGGCGAGATCGGGGCGGCGAGCGACGGCGCGACCGGTTCGAACTTCTGGTTCCGCGTCCCCCTGACCCTGTCCGCCGATGAGGCCCCAACGGCGTCCGAGGCGTCGCGCGATTCCATCGGACGTTCGCTGCGCGTCCTGCTGGCCGAAGACAATCCGGCCAACCGGACCCTGGTCGCGGCCCTGCTGGGCGCGATGGATGTCGCCCTCGACATGGTCGAGAACGGCGAGGAGGCGGTGCTGGCCGCTTCAACGACGGCCTACGACCTGATCCTGATGGATATGCAGATGCCGGTCATGGACGGTCCGGCTGCGGCGCGCGCGATCCGCGCCCTGGGTGATGCGACGCCGATCGTCGCCCTGACCGCCAACATCTTGCCGGAACAGATGGAACAGTGCCGCTCGGCCGGAATGCAGGGTCATGTCGCCAAGCCCATCGATCCGCGCGCCCTGATGTCGGCTCTGTCGGAATACGCCCGTCCAGCGCAGGAAAAAGCCGCCGCAGCCTGAGCTGCGACGGCTTGATCATATTGACCGATCTGGCGATGAGCCCTGATCGGCTTGTCGACCGCTTTTAGCTGACCGGGAAGCCACGGACCCGCAGCAGGGCGGCGACGTCGGGGTCGCGACCGCGGAAGGCGCGGTAGGCGTCGCCCCGGTCGGTGGTGTTGCCCGGCGCCAGGATGATCGACTTGAAGCGGCCGCCGATATCCGGATCGAACACGTCGCCCGACTGTTCGAAATAGGCCCAGGTGTCGGCGTCCATCACTTCCGACCACAGGTAGCTGTAATAGCCGGCCGAGTAGGCGTCGGACGTGAACAGGTGATTGAACTGCGGCAGGCGGTGCCGCATCACGATCTCACTGGGCATCCCCAGACGGTCCAGTGAGGCCTTCTCGAAGGCGTCGATGTCGGTTGGCGGCGTGGCCTGGGTATGCAGGTCCATGTCGACCATGGCCGACGACAGATAGCTGACCGTCGCATAGCCCTGGTTGAAGGTGGCCGAGGCCTCGACCTTGTCGACCAGCGCCTGGGGCATGGGCTCCCCGGTCTCGTAGTGTTTCATGAACCGGTCCAGGATCGGCCGGCTCAGCACCCAGTGCTCGTGCACCTGCGACGGATATTCCACGAAATCGCGCGGCGTGTTGCCGAAGCTCGGGTAGGTCACGACCGACGAGAAATAGTGCAGGGCGTGGCCGAACTCGTGGAACAGGGTCTCGGCGTCGTCGAGCGAGATCAGCAGGGGCTCGCCGGCGCCCGGTTTCACGAAGTTATTGTTGTTGGAGGCCAGGATCGGCCTGGAGCCATCGAGCGTCGAGAATGACCGGTAGGTGGTCATCCAGGCGCCCGAGCGCTTGCCGGCGCGGGCGAAGTCGTCGGCGTAGTAGAGGCCGATCAGTCGGCCCGAGGCCTTGTCGGTGACCTCGTACAGGGTGACGTCCTCCTGGAAGACCGGGGCGGTCGACTGGGGCTTCTGTGTGAAGACGAAGCCGTACAGGCGTTCGGCCATGTAGAACGACGCGTTACGCACCGCCCCCAGCTCGAAGTAGGGTTTCAGCTGGTTCTGATCGAGGTCGTACTTCTGCTTCCGCACCTTCTCGGCGAAATAGAGGTAGTCCCAGGGCTCGATGTCGAAGCCTGCGATCGCCTTCATGTCGGCGACCTCCTCGGCCACGCGGGCCTTGGCCGGCTCCCACACGCGGTTCATCAGCGACTGGGCCGCGGCCGGGGTCTTGGCCATCGTGTCCTGCATGCGCCAGTCGGCGTGGCTGGCGTAGCCCAGCAGGGTGGCGCGCTGCTTCCGCAGACGGACGATCTCGGCGATGGTGGCGTTGGTGTCGTTGCGGTCGCCGTTGTCGCTGCGGTTGACGAACTTGCGCCAGACCTGCTCACGCAGGGCGCGATCGTCGGCGAAGGTCAGGAACGGATCGACGCTGGAGCGGGTGTTGACGATGGCCCAGCCCTGAAGATTGCGCGACTGGGCCGCGGCGCGGGCGGCGGCCTTGTTCGAGTCAGGCAGGCCCGCGACGCCGGCCTCGTTGGGGATGACGGTCCAGGTGTTCTCGTCCGCCACCACCTTCTGACCGAAGGCGGTGAAGGCGTTCGACAGGGCGGTGTTGATCCGGCCCAGCTCGGCCTTGCCCGCGGCGTCCAGATTGGCGCCCGAACGGATGAAGGCGTCGCGGCTGCGCTCGGCCAGACGCTTCTGCTGGGCGTTCAGGCCGTCGCGGTCGGCGTTGTCGGCGACCGTCTTGATGCGCTGGAACAGGGCGGCGTTGAACGTGATCTCGTCGCCGGCTGCGGAGAGCAACGGCGAGACCTCGGTGTCCATGGCGTCATAGGCTTCGCCGCCGATGTTCGACGTGGCGACGCCGTACAGGTTGACCGCGCGGTCCAGGGGCTGGCCCGCCAGCTCCATCGCCACGATGGTGTTGGCGAAGGTCGGGGCTTCCGGGTTGTTGGCGATGGCGTTGATGTCGGCGCGGTTCAGCTCGATGCCTTCGATGATCGCGGCCTTCAGCTTGTCGGCGGACATCGCGTTCCACGGCGGCACGCCTTCGTAGGGGCCGGTCCAGGGCTGCAGCAGCTCGGCGCGCGGCGTCTGGGTGGGCAGGACGGCGCGGGCGATGCGCGCTTCCTCGGCGACCGAGGCGGCGTCCGGGGCGGTGAAGCCGGCGGAGCCGGCGCCCGCGCTGGCGCATCCGGCGAGGGCCATCAGGCTCGCGCCGCCGATGAGGAGCTGGCGTCTTTGCATGGGAGTTTCCTGTTCATGGTCTTCTGTTGTGCGGCACCCTAGGCGCACGTCGCCTGACCGTCACCTGAACAGCAAGTAATCCCGTTGGACGAGGACGCAAGCGGGAGCTAAAGCCCGAGCCATGGCGATAGGCGTATTCGATAGCGGCGTGGGCGGTCTGACCGTTCATCGCGAACTGACCCGGCGGTTCCCGACGCGGGACTTCGTCTATCTGGCGGATCAGGCGAACGCCCCGATCGGGTCGAAGACCGGTGAGGAGATCGTCGACATCACCCGCAACGGGTGCGAGCGCCTGTTCCAGGCCGGGGCCAGTGTCATCGTCCTGGCCTGCAACACGGCCTCGGCCGTGGCCCTGCGCCGGCTGCAGCAGACATGGGTGCCCGAGGCGTCGAAGCGTCACGGCCGGCCGGTCAATGTGCTGGGTATCATTGTCCCGACCATCGAGGCGGCCACGGGCCTGCCCTGGACCTATGAGGCCGAACGGCGCGGCGACAAGGTCGAGGCCATCGACATCACCGGCGTGTTCTGCACCGCCGCCACCGCCATAAGCCGGGTCTACGAGATCGAGATCGACAAGCGCCGCGAGGACCTGGCCGTCTTCTCCGAGCCCTGCCCGGGCCTGGCCGGCCTGATCGAACTGGGCGCGCCGGCCGAGGAGCTGACAGTCGTGATCGGCGACCACGTCGACGCCCTGCGCCGCCGCATCGGCCGCCATCCGGACAAGGCGATCCTGGGCTGCACCCACTACGAGATCGTGGCCGACATCTTCGCCAGACACCTGCCGCCGGGCACGCCCCTGATCCACCAGCCGACGGCCGTGGCTGACGCGCTGGAGCGGTATTTCGAACGGCATCCGGAATACGGCCTGGGCGAAACCGGCCGCCGCGACTTTCTCACCACCGGCAAGACGGGCTCGCAGTCGGACATGGTCAGCCAGTTCTGGGGCGCGCCGCTGAGTTTCGACGCGGCCTGACTTGACGGATCGAGGTTCCGGGCGCCCGATGCGGGCGGGAGGACCTGCCATGATCCGTAGCGCCAAGATCGCCGTGGGGGTGCTGCTATGCGGCGCGTTCGCACTTCTCGCCGCCATGATCGCCACGACCGAGGCCCGCGCCGAAGTCGTCTCGCGGTCCGCCGACGGCTTCGTCCTGCGCTTCGCCGTGGGGGTTGAGGCCGCGCCTGAGGATGTGGTCGCCGCCGTCTCCGAACTGCCGCAGTGGTGGGCCCCAGGGCACACCTACACGGGAGACCCGGCCAACCTGTCGCTGGCCTTCGAGGCGGGCGGCTGCTGGTGCGAAACACTCGCCGACGGGACCGTCTTCGAACACGCCATGGTGACGAGGATCACGGCGGACCGGGTGACGATGAATGCGCCGCTGGGCCCCCTGCACGACAAGGCGACGAAGGCGGAGCTGACCTTCGGATCCGGGCCCGAGAACCGGGGGCGACTGGTCACGATCGATTTCGTGGTCGAGGGGTCGGGCCTCGGCGTTATGGCTGACGGTGTGAACATGGTGATGGACCAGGCCTTCGATCGCCTGGTCCATCAGATCGAATACGGCGAGCCGCCTCAGCCCTGAAGTGCGGTTTCCGAAGCCGCGATGCGGCTGGCGGCGTGGACCACGGAAGCGATGCGTATCGCGGTCTGGACCTGGGCCGCCGGGACGCCGTGCTTGCGCAACTCGCTCTCGTGGGCGTCCATACAGGCGCCGCAGCCGTTGATCGCAGAGACGGCCGTGGACCACAGTTCGAAGTCCATCTTGTCCACGCCCGGATTGCCCAGGATGTTCATTCGCAGGCGCGCCGGAATGGTCGTGTATTCCTGATTCTTCATCAGGTGCAGCGAGCGGTAGTAGATGTTGTTCATTCCCATGATGGCGGCCGCGGCCTTGGCGGCGGCCATCGCCTCGGGCGACAGCTTCTCGGCGGCGGCGGCCTCGATGGCCTTCACGACGGGAGCGACCCCGACGGCGTGGGCCGAGGCCAGGAAACAGCCCCACTTCTGCTGGTCGTTCAGCACGGTCTCGGAAGCGAGGGAGCCGAGGTTCAGCGAGATGTCCTTGGCATAGGCGGGCATCAGATCGCGCAGGGTGTCGATGGACATGATTGTTCTCCTTCGGAGAGGTCGGCTACCGCTCGACGCGCGGCGTCTCGCTACTTGAGCCGAAGGGGATCACAGGGGGCTGGTACGCGTTCGCGCTCAAGCAGTGAGCGACCGCGTCGCGAGCGATAGCGCCCCTAAAAACAAAGCGAGCGGCGACGACATCACTGCCGCCGCCCTCACATTGGGTCTTAAGCCGCGAGCGTCTCGCCGCCGACGGGGCGGTTGCAGGCGCACAGTTCGTCAGTCTGCAGGGCGTCGACGACACGCAGGGTGTCGGCCGGGGCGCGACCCACGTTCAGGTTGGTGACGTAGACGTGCTGCACGACGTTGTGCGGGTCGACGACGAAGGTGGCGCGCAGGGCGACGCCCTCTTCTTCGTTCAGGATGCCCAGCTGACGGGCGAACTTGCCGCCGTTGTCGGCGAACTGCCAGATCGGCAGCTTCGACAGGTCGGCATGGTCGCGGCGCCAGGCCAGCTTGACGAACTCGTTGTCGGTCGAGCCGCCTAGGACAACCGTGTCACGGTCTTCGAAGTCGCGGGCCAGCGAGGCGAACTCGGCGATTTCGGTCGGGCAGACGAAGGTGAAGTCCTTCGGATAGAAGAAGATGACCTTCCACTTGCCTTCGAAGGACTCGTTCGTGACGGCTTCGAACGCCGAGACGCCGTTTTCTTCGTGGGAGTTGAAGCCCGGCTTAACGCCGATGACCTTGAATTCAGGCAATTTTTCGCCGACGCCGAGCATGGGGTATCCCTTCCGGAGATAAACAGATGTCGCTATGTGCGGCCGCCGGGGAGGGCCGACCGCAGGTGCGAAATGGCGGTTGCGCTGCACAAAGTCAACCGATAGAACGCCATCGTACCATAGATAATATCTATGGATTCAAGAGAGGCCGCCTATGCTCCCGACCCTTCGCCAGCTGCAGTATCTGAAGCTTTTGTCCGAGCATGGATCGTTCAGCCGGGCCGCCGAGGCGGCGCATGTCAGCCAGCCCGCATTGTCGTCGGGCGTGCAGGAGCTGGAGCGGGTCCTGGGCGCACCGGTTGTCGAGCGCACGCGCGGAAACGTGCAGCTGACGGCGGTCGGGGCCGAGGCCTGTCGACGGGCCGAGGACGTGCTGGCGCGGACCGAGGACCTGGTCGAAGCGGCGAGGAATGCGGGCCGCCCGCTGTCTGGCCGGCTGCGACTGGGCGTCATCCCGACGGTGGCGCCCTTCCTGTTGCCCGCGACCCTGCCCGGACTGAAGGCGGCCTACCCGGCGCTGCGGCTGTTTATCCGCGAGGACCTGACTCCCCGGCTCATCGCCGGGCTGAAGGCGGGGCAGCTGGACTGCGCCGTCATTGCCTTGCCCTATGAGGCGTCGGGCATCGAACACGCGCACATCGGCGACGATGAGATCCTGGCCGTGGCGCCCGTCGGCCATGCGCTGGCCGCGCCGGGCGATATCCAGCCGGGGGCGCTGAAGGCGGAGGATCTGATCCTGCTGGAGGACGGCCACTGCCTGCGCGACCAGGCCCTGGCCGGCATCGACATGGACGCCCCGCGCGGCGAGGACGTGTTCGCGGCGACCTCGTTGCACACCCTGGTGCAGATGATCTCGTCGGGGCTGGGCGTGTCGTTCCTGCCGGCGATGGCGGTGCGCGCCGGTCTCGCGGACGACAAGGGCGTCGTCATCCGCCACTTCGCGGCCGAGGCTCCACGGAGGGAGATCGTGGTGGCGTGGCGGACAGGCTCCAGTCGGGCGGCCGAGGCGCGGTTGCTTGCGGAGGCGATGCGGCTGGATTGAGCGCAAGAAAGGGGCCGGCGGATCGCTCCGCCGGCCCCTTGTTCAGTCTGGCTTCGAAGCTCAGCCCGCCAGATTGCGCAACACATACGGCATCACGCCGCCGGCCTTGAAGTAGTCGAGCTCGGTCTGGTTATCGATGCGGCAGCGGACCGGGAAGCGGGCCATCTTGCCGTCCGACGGGCGGAACAGTTCGACCCACAGGTCCTGACGCGGACGCAGCTTGCCGACGTTGACGTCCGAGAGGCCGCGGATGGTTACGATCTCCTCGCCGGTCAGGCCCAGTTTCAGCCAGCCGTCCGCCTTGAACTGAAGCGGCACGACGCCCATTCCGACCAGATTCGAGCGGTGAATGCGCTCGTAGCTTTCGGCGATGACGGCGCGGACGCCCAGCAGGCGGGTGCCCTTGGCCGCCCAGTCGCGCGACGAGCCGGTGCCGTATTCCTTGCCGGCGAAGACGACCAGCGGACGACCCTCCGACTGGTAGCGCATGGCGGCGTCATAGATCGACATCGTGTCTTGCGACGGGAAGTGTTTGGTCACCCCGCCTTCGATGTCCGGCGTGATCTTGTTGCGGATGCGGATGTTGGCGAAGGTGCCGCGCATCATCACTTCGTGGTGGCCACGACGCGCGCCGTAGGAGTTGAACTCCTCGGCCTCAACGCCACGACCCGTCAGATACTGGCCGGCCGGGGACGTCTTCTTGATCGAACCGGCCGGGGAGATGTGGTCGGTGGTGATGGAGTCGCCGAAGATGGCCAGGACGCGGCCCTCGACGATGTCGGTGACCGGCGTCGGCTCCATCGACAGGCCCTCGAAATACGGAGGGTTGGCGACATAGGTCGAGGCTGCGTCCCATTCGTAGGTCTGGCCGCCTTCGACCGAGATGCCCTGCCAGTGCTCGTCGCCCTTGAAGACGTCGGCATAGCGTTTGGCGAACATGGCCGGGGTGACCGACTTTTTCTGGATGGCGGCGATCTCAGCCGAGGTCGGCCAGATGTCCTTCAGGAAGACATCCTTGCCCTTCTTGTCCCGGCCCAGGGGCTGGGTAGTGATGTCGATGCGCATCGAACCGGCCAGGGCGTAAGCGACGACCAGCGGCGGCGAGGCCAGGTAGTTGGCCTGGACGTCCGGGTTCACCCGGCCTTCGAAGTTGCGATTGCCCGACAGGACCGATGTGGCGACGATCGCGTTGTCGTTGATCGTCTGGGAGATCGCCGGGGCAAGCGGGCCCGAGTTGCCGATGCAGGTGGTGCAGCCGTAGCCGACGAGGTTGAAGCCCAGCGCATCCAGCTCCTTCTGCAGGCCGGCGGCGGTCAGATAGTCGGTGACCACCTGCGAGCCGGGCGCGAGCGAAGTCTTGACCCAGGGCTTGGTCTTCAGACCCAGCTTGTTGGCCTTCTGGGCCACCAGACCGGCGGCGATCAGGACCGACGGGTTGGAGGTGTTGGTGCACGACGTGATGGCGGCGATGACGACGTCGCCGTCACCGAGGTCGAACTTCTCACCGGCGACGGGGAAGCGCGGCGCGTCGGTCGGGCGGTTGAAGACGTCACCGAGCGCGGTTTCGAACGCCGGGGCGGCGATGGTCAGTTCGACCTTGTCCTGGGGACGCTTGGGGCCGGCGAGCGACGGCACGACGGTCGAGATGTCCAGTTCCAGAACGTCGGAGAAGACCGGGTCTTCCGAGGTTTCGTCGATCCACAGGCCTTGAGCCTTCGCATAGGCCTCGACCAGGGCGACCCGCGCCTTGTCGCGGCCCGTGGCGGTCAGATAGCCGATGGTGGCGGCCGAGACGGGGAAGAAGCCGCAGGTGGCGCCGTATTCCGGGGCCATGTTGGCGATGGTGGCCTGATCCTCGATCGTCATGTTCGGCAGGGCGTCGCCGAAGAACTCGACGAATTTGCCGACCACGCCCTTCTTGCGCAGCATCTGGGTGACGGTCAGGACCAGATCGGTGGCCGTGGTGCCTTCCGGCATCGAGCCGGTCAGCTTGAAGCCGATGACTTCCGGAATCAGCATCGGGATCGGCTGGCCCAGCATGGCCGCCTCGGCCTCGATGCCGCCGACGCCCCAGCCCAGGACGGCCAGACCGTTGATCATGGTGGTGTGGGAATCCGTGCCGACCACGGTGTCCGGATAGGCGACGGTCGCCTTGCCCTCGGCCACGGTCCAGACGGTCTGGGCCAGGTTCTCGAGGTTCACCTGGTGGCAGATGCCGGTGCCCGGGGGCACGACGCGGAAGTTGTTGAAGGCCGACGAGCCCCAGCGCAGGAATTTGTAGCGCTCGATGTTGCGCTCGTACTCGCGCTCGACGTTCTGGCCGAAGGCTTTCGAGGTGCCGAAGTTGTCGACCATGACCGAGTGGTCGATGACCAGGTCGACGGGGACCAGCGGGTTGATCTTGGCGGCGTCGGCGCCAAGCTTGGCCATCGCATCGCGCATCGCGGCCAGGTCGACGACGGCGGGAACGCCGGTGAAGTCCTGCATCAGGACCCGCGCCGGGCGGAAGGCGATCTCGTGCTCGACGGCGCCCTTGTTCTCGATCCAGGCGGCGACGGCCTTCAGGTCGGCTTCGGTGACCGAAACCCCGTCCTCGTTGCGGAGCAGGTTCTCCAGCAGCACCTTCATCGAGCGCGGCAGGCGCGAGATGCCGGCGAGACCGGCTTCCTCGGCGGCAGGAAGGCTGTAATAGGCGTATTTCTTGCGCCCGACGGAAAGATCGCGACGGGTGGAAAGGCTGTCGACTGACGGCATGGGAGAGGTCCTCTGGTCAAAGCCGCCCGGACATCCGGTTGCGCCGTCTCGCGGCGATCGCAGGGGCGCACAGGTCCCTTGCGCGCGCGGCGACAGCCTGCTGCGGCGACCGCGCATATAGCCGTGGTTGGGGGGGGCGTCCATGTATCCACGTCGGCTGTGGGGACATTGAGAACCGGTCGCAAATCGAAGGGCTTGCGAGCATGATCGCCGCGCTGTCCGTCAGCGACCTCATGCTCACCCGGGGCGAACGCACCCTGTTCAGCGCCCTGTCGTTCGCGACGTCATCCGGAGAGGCCGTGGCGCTGATCGGAGCGAACGGCGCGGGCAAGACCTCGCTGCTGCGCGCCGTCGCCGGCTTCATCCGTCCGGAGGCCGGTAAGATCGCCTTTCATGACGAAGACAAGGATCTGGTCGAGCCCGATCTGGCGCGGGCGCACGAGGTGCATCTGCTGGGACACCTGGACGGCCTGAAGGGCGCGCGGACAGCGCGTGAAGAGCTGATGTTCCAGTCGCAATGGCTAGGCCACAGCCACGACGGCATCGAGGAGGCGATCGAGATCCTGGGCCTGAAGCCGCTGCTGGATCTGGAAGTGCGCAAGCTGTCGGCGGGTCAGAGACGCCGCCTGGCGCTCGCCCGGCTGATCGGATCGCCGCGCGCCCTGTGGCTGCTGGATGAACCGCTGAGCCCGCTGGATGCGCGCTGGCGCGAGGCGGTCGGGGCGATGATGGCGCGGCATCTGGCGGGCGGCGGCCTGATCCTGGCGGCGGTGCACGATCCTCTGCCGATCCCGGCCCGGCCGCTGGATCTCGGGGCGGGGCGATGAGCGCCGCCTCCGTTCTGTTCAAACGTGAGCTGGCCCTGGCCTGGGGCGGCGGCGGCGGGCCCTTGCTGGCTTGCGGTTTCTTCGCCTGCCTGACCACAGTCGTGCCGCTGGCGGCGGGGGGCGATCCGGAGGTGCTGAAGCCGGTGGCGGCGGGGATCGCCTGGCTGGCCCTGGCCTTGTCGAGCCTGTTGTCGCTGGAGCGACTTTTCGAACGGGATCTGGAGGACGGGGCGCTGGATCTACTGACGACGGGGCCGCTGCCGCTGGAGGCCGTGTTCGCGATCAAGGCGTTCAGTCAGTGGCTGGCGACCGGCCTGCCGTTGGCCCTCACCGCACCTGTGGCGGCACTCGCCCTCGGTCAGTCGATCGACTTGGCGCCGTTAACAGCGCTGTCCGCCCTGATCGGAGGTCTGGGGTTCGCCTTCACCGGGGCTCTGGGGGCCGCCCTGGCGCTGGGGGCCAGGCGGGGCGGGCTGCTGATCGCGGTGGTGGTCCTTCCGCTGTTCATTCCGCCGGTGGTGTTCGGATCGGGGGCGCTCGACAGGGCCGCGGCGGGGCTGAGCCCGCTGCCCGCGCTGGCGCTGCTGACGGCCTATGTGCTGTTCGCGGCCGTCATCGCCCCGCCGGCGGGCGCCGCGGCGATCCGCAGCGCCCAATCCTGAAGGCATCCCCTGTCGCCAAGTCCTAGCGGACCGCGGCGTAGGTATTCAGCGTCTGGGTCAGACGGCCATGCTCGCGCGCGTTCATGCAGCGCGGGGCCGACCAGGTCTCGCCGGTCGCGCGGGCCTGAAGCACCTGATCGGCGGTGACGAACGTCGGCGGCGCGCCGTGCTCGCGGCGGAAGGCGCTTCGGGTCGCCGCGTCATTCGTGCACATCATCACGATGCGCTGGGCGCCGGCGGGCGCCTCGGTCGGCAAGCGGTTCTGCTGCGCCAGGGCGGGGGCGGCGACGGATGCCGCGAGCGTCGCGACGGCGGCGATAGTGGTGAAACGGTTCATGGCGGGCTCCTCCTAAAGACCCGAAAGATGTCTGGGTTCGGAGCAATAATGCGCGCAATCGAGTCTCTGTAAAGAAAATAAGACAACTTCGCTGCAAACGGATGAAATTGACGACTGGCTGCAAATGGCTCCGCTTGGCTTTGGCCCCTTTCTGACGTCTGGCGCGTTGTGACCCCTTGTGAAGCGCCTTCTACCCAACTCCCTGAATCTGCCGTCGAAATGGCAGGACGTCCGGACCCGAGCCCTGGTCCCGGCGGGGATTCGTGTGCGAGAGTGGCGTGACTGGGTCGTTGACAACGATCCAGTCTACGGATCCTTCCGCCGGCCGGGCCGGACGGAAAAGATCGCTGCCTCGGTTACAATGCTGCTGATTCTGGCGGTGGCCACCTTCCTTCTGCTGTTCGACTGGAACTGGGTGAGAGGACCGATAGGTCGTTGGGCCTCGGCGAAATACGATCGCGAGATCGCCCTGCAGGGTGACCTCGACGTCAATCTGTTCAGCGGGACACCCTCGGTCATCGTCAACGATCTGAAGTTCGGCGGACCGGACTGGGCTCGGGAGGCCGACACCGCCAATGTCGAACGCATCGAGGCGCGCTTCCGGCTGCGCAAACTGTTCGCCGGCCAGATCGAAATGCCGCTGCTGGCCATAACAGGCCCGAACGTCGTGCTGATCTCGACCGAAGACGGTCGTCAGAGCTGGGAGTTGGAGCCCCACAAGCCGGACACGGGCGAGGGCATGAAGCTGCCGCTCATCAACCAGCTGATCATCCAGGATGGCCGGATCTCCCTGGACGCCCGGGATCGTGACATCACTCTGGAGGCCGCGATTTCGGCCCGAGAGGCAGCCAGCGCGGCTGAGGGCGACTCGGGGTTCACCCTGACGGGCGAGGGCTCGGTCAACGGTGCGCCTCTGACCCTCAAGATCGAGGGCGGCGCCTTCGTCAACATCCGGCGCAACCGCCCCTATCATTTCGAGGCGACCCTCGCTGGGGCGCGGTCGAGGCTCGTGGTGGACGGCGCGATCACCCGCCCGTTCGATCTGGGCCAGTTCACATCGACGCTGAGCCTTCAGGGGCAGGACCTCAACGACCTCTATCTGCTGACCGGCGTGACCCTGCCCAATACGCCACCCTATCGCCTTTCGGGCGCCCTCACCCGCAACGACGCGGTCTGGACGTTCAACGACTTCACCGGCCGCGTCGGCGCATCGGACCTGTCGGGCGACATGACGGTCGACGCCGGCGAGCGTCTGCGCGTCGAGGCGGTGATGTCGTCCCGCCTGCTCGACATCGACGACATGATGGCGATCCTCGGCGCTGACACCCGGACGAACGCCGCGGGCACGAATACGACGGTCGTCGCGTCCGGCGCCGGACCGGCCATGCTGTTGCCGGACGGGACCCTGCAGGTCGACCGGCTGCGGACCATGGACGGCACGCTGACCTATCGCGCCACCAGCGTGAAGGCGAACGATCTGGACATCCGACGCGTCAATCTGGGCGCCGTGCTGGAGGGCGGGATCCTTGATCTCGATCCGGTCTCGTTTGACTTCAATCGTGGAGAACTGAACGGCACGGCGAGGATCAATGCGACGCGAGACACACCCTACAGTGCGGTGGATTTCCGCCTCGCCGGCTATCCGCTCGAATCCATCATCCCGGCTAAAGGCGGCGTCGCCCCGGTCAGCGGTCGAGCCTTGGGGCGCGCACGTCTGGAGGGTCCGGGAAACTCGATCCATCGTTTCGCCGCCGGGTCCAGGGGTTCGCTGAGCCTGGTCGTGCCCCAGGGCGAGATGCGCGCCGCCTTTGCCGAACTGCTTGGCGTCAACGCGAGCGCAGGCCTGCTCAAACTCCTGAGCGGCGACCAGTCGCGGAGTTCGATCCGGTGCGCCGTCGCCGATTTCGAGGTCTCCAACGGCGTGGCCCGGGCAAAGACCTTCGTTGTCGATACGGATGTCGTGCTGGCCCAAGGGTCGGGCACGATCAATCTCGGGACGGAGACCCTCGACCTGAAGATCGACGGCGAGTCGAAGAAGCCACGCCTGCTGCGCCTGTGGACCCCGATCCGCGTCCGGGGTCATCTGTCGGCCCCGAGTGCGAGCGCCGATGTGGGCCAACTGGTGGCCCAGGCCGGGCTGACCGGTCTGCTGGCCGCCGTGGTCGCCCCGGTCGCCGCCCTGTTCGCCTTCGTCGATCCCGGTCTGGCCAAGGACGCCAACTGCGGCTCGCTGATCGCCAATGCGCGGTGAGGCCGGACGGCAGGTTCGGTCGTATCTGACGACGACCCCTTCCTGAGAAAGCCGTGCCGATGACCCGAAGAGGCCTGTTCGCCCCCGCGCTCGGCGCGATGGTCGCGTCGCTCGCCGCAGCCTGCAGTCCATTGGGTGTGCTGAACGCTGTGGCTCCGCGCGATCCCGGCGTGCGGCGTGTGGCGCGCGATCTGGAATACGGGACTGATCCCCGCCAGAAGTTCGACATCTACGCGCCCGGCGCGGCCAGCGTGGCATCGCCACTGCCGGTGCTTGTCTTCTTCTACGGCGGAGGGTGGGATTCGGGATCGAAGGATCTCTATGGCTGGGCGGCACAGGCTCTGGCGGCTCAGGGGTTTGTCGTTGCGGTCGCTGACTATCGTCTCGTGCCCCAGGTGCTCTTCCCGATCTTCATCGAGGACGCGGCCGCCGCCACCGCCCGCGTGGCCGAGGTTGCGGCGACCTGGGGCGGCGATCCGACACGGCTGGGCGTCATCGGTCATTCGGCGGGCGCGCATCTGGCCATGATGATCACGCTGGACAGGCGCTACATGACCGCTGTCGGCAAGCCCGACCTGATCAAGGCGGCGGCAGGCCTGGCCGGTCCCTATGACTTCCTGCCGTTCGACGTGGCGTCGTCGATCAACGCCTTCGGTCAGGCGCCCGACCCTGAGCAGACCCAGCCCCTGCATTTCGCCCGCGCCGACGCCCCGCCCCTCTGGCTCGGGCACGGAACCGCCGATGTCATCGTCCATGACGAGGACACCATCCTGCTCGAGGCGCGGATGCGGGAGCTAGGCGGGCGCTGCGAGGCCAGGCTGTACCCGGGTCTCAGCCACGAAGATCTGATCGCGACCTTCGCACCCCTGTTCCGCAAGAAGGCGCCCGTGCTGGCCGACGTGTCTGACTTTTTCCATCGCAGGCTTGTCGGCCACTAGCCGGAGAGCGCGCGACGTAGCATCGTCCGGCCACGCTTCCGGAGGGTTCGATGCGTCTGTTCCAAGTCGTTACCAGTGTCTTCGCCGCCTGCCTTCTCGCTACGCCGGTCCTGGCCCAGGATGCGGTGAACGCGGCCTATGAGGCGGCGCTGGCCGAAAGTCCGACGCCGGTTCTGTTGCGGTTGTCGCAGGAAGACTGGGCCCGGTGGTGGACCGAGTATCCCGATGAACGCGAAAGCATGGAGGAGACGCGGGTCGAGGAACTGCGGGCCACGCTCGCGCGGGACCGTTTGGTTCGCGCTGACCGCCTGGCGCTGGCGGAGCTGGCCCGCGTCTGCGTCAAGACAGGCCTGCAGAACTGCGAGATCGACAACTCCGGGTCGCTGACCCTGGCCGATGGGGCGAGCATCTGGTTCCAGCAGCAGACCGGCCACACCGACGACGACGGCGTCAGCACGGCGATGGTGGTTCTGGCGGCGGAGGGGGATCGCCTCAAGCCCATCTTCTGGCTGGCCGGACCGCTCGGCGTCCTGCCTCTGGAGACTTACCGGAACACGGACGGCGATGAGGCCGGTCCAACCTATGTCGCCGTGCCGGCCTATGGCCAAGGCACCGGCAGCCAGTGGATGGGCTCGATGTTCCGCTGGAACGGAGCGAACGCAGCGCCGACGGAGATCGACGCCCAGAGCTGGCTGATCGCCCTGGACGAGGCCTTGCCTGAGGGGCTGGGCGTCTGGAAGGGACCGCAGTTCCACTGGGCCTGGCTGTCGGCGGAATCACCGCTGTGGCAGGAGAGCGACGCCAACTGTTGCGCCACGGGCGGCGAGGTCTATGTCGGGCTGAAGATCGAAGGCGACGCCCTCGTGGCCGACAATGTCGCCGTCGATGACGCGATCCTCAACGTCGCCATGACCGTCGAACCGGAGGTTCTGAACTGGGTGTCCCGGCGCGAGCATTGCGAGCACTGGCAGGGCGAGGAGCCCTACGACGACGCCCGCCGCATCGAGATCGCCGCCAATGTCGAGCGACTGGCCTGCGATGCGCTCGGCGCCGACGAGGCTGTCCTGCGCGCCGCCCATGCCGAAAACGCGTCGATCCTGGCCCTGCTCAATCGAGCCAAGGCGGAATAACGCCCTCCGTCCTGTAACGCGCCGAAAGGCGTGTTGAAGCGTCACTGTCTCGCCAGCGCCATGATGATCCGCTAGAGGAGGTCATGACAGAACAGAAAAACGGGGCGCTGTCGGCGCCCGAGGCGCTGGATCGCCTCGAACACCTCTACACCCTATCCGTCGCCGCGCTGCGGGACGCCGTCCGGACCTTCCTCGCCACCGGCGAGCGGGCGGACCCCGAGGCCCGGGCGAACGGGCTGTTTTCCTACCCCTCGCTGAAGATCAGCTGGTTCGGCGACCGCCCGACCAATCTGCCGATCCGGTCCTACGCCCGGATGTCGCGCCAGGGGGTCTATTCCACCACCATCACCCGTCCGGACCTTTACCGCCCCTATCTGATGGAGCAGCTGACGTTGCTTCAGCAGGACTACGACGTGACGTTCGAGGTCGGTCCGTCGGAGCAGGAGATTCCCTTCCCCTATGTGCTCGACGGGTCCGACGTGGTGCTGAACCCGTCGCAGACCGCGGCCATTGCGCGCTATTTCCCGACCACGGACCTGGCCCATATCGGCGACGAGATCTCCGACGGCCTGTTCGACCTGAACGAGGATTTCCCCCTGTCGCAGTTCGACGGGCTGCGCACCGACTTCTCGCTGGCCCGGCTGCGACACTACACCGGGACGCCGGTCGAACACGTCCAGTCCTATGTGCTGTTCACCAACTACAACCGTTACGTCGACGACTTCGTGCGCTGGGCCTGCGAACAACTGAAGGACCCCAACAGCGCCTACGAGACCCTGTCGTGCGCCGGGGGCGTCGTCATCACGCGCGAGACGGCTGACGCCGATGCGGTGATGGACGCGGCCTGGAAGAAGCACCAGATGCCCGCCTACCACCTGACCGCGCCCGGCCATAACGGCATCACCCTGGTCAACATCGGGGTGGGGCCGTCGAACGCCAAGACGATCTGCGACCACCTGGCCGTCACCCGGCCCCATGCCTGGATGATGATCGGCCACTGCGGCGGCTTGCGTCCCTCGCAGACGATCGGCGACTACGTCCTGGCGCACGCCTATCTGCGCGACGACCACGTCCTGGACGCGGTCCTGCCGCCCGACATCCCCATTCCCTCGATCGCCGAGGTTCAGCGCGCTCTTTATGACGCCGCCAAGATGGTCTCGGGCGCGCCGGGCGAGGAGGTCAAACGCCGCCTTCGGACGGGCACCGTCGTGACCACCGACGACCGGAACTGGGAGCTGCGCTATTCCAAGTCGGCGCTGCGCTTCAACCAGTCGCGGGCCGTTGCCATCGACATGGAGAGCGCCACGATCGCAGCCCAGGGCTATCGCTTCCGGGTGCCCTACGGGACGCTGCTGTGCGTCTCGGACAAGCCGCTGCACGGCGAGATCAAGCTGCCGGGGCAGGCCAACCGTTTCTACGAAGGCTCGATCTCCGAGCATTTGCAGATCGGCATCCAGGCGATCGACCTGCTGCGCAAGGAGGGGGCCAGCCTTCACTCCCGCAAGCTGCGCGCCTTCGACGAGCCGCCGTTCCGCTGATCGGTCCGGCTCGTCCGGACGAAAAACACCCTGACGAAACGGACGAAACGGACGAAATCTCCTTTTCTCGGCGACAGGCGAAAGCCCGGTTCGCGAGCATTGTAACCCGGCTGAACGGGGCGCCTGATAGAATGCCTTTCGTTCGACCCGGTCTTTGAATTCAAAGGCGGATTCGGGGGATGTGTTGATGGGTATGGGGCAGAAAATCCTCTCCCGCCCGGAGAGGGTTTACCTTTTTCGCAACAGATAGAGGCCGAAGCTGAGCCAGGGCCGACCGAAGTCGAAGGTCGCCTTCGACAGGTCGGCGCGCTTGCTGATCGACGGCGCCGCCAGGTCGTCGGGGTTGGCGGCGAGCCAGTCGCGGACCCGGGTGTCCGCGCCGCCGAAGAAGGCGTCCCAGTCGGCGTCCGGTGCGATTTCCGCCGAGACGATTTCCAGCCCGGCGGCCTCGGCGGCGGCAAGCCAGCCTTCATGGGTGGCGTAGTCGCCGGTGGCTCCGATCACCTGACGCAGAGGTTCGGGCGGCTCGCCCTTCCAGGTCAGGTCGCCCCACAGCAGCCAGCCGGGCGAGGTGAGCCGCTCGGCCAACCGCGCGAAGATCTCCTTCGCAGACCGGATGCCCGGCCCGGCCGGTTCGGTCGAGCCGAGCGCCACGATCAGGTCGGCGGGAGCGAGGCGGTCGAGTGCGGTCGCCGAGCCTTCGGCGATCACGGTCACCTTGTCGGTGAACCCGGCCGCTTCCGCGCGGTCGCGGATCATCCGGGCCATGTCGGGATAGCGTTCGATCGCCTGGACCCGCAGGCCGAAGTCGCGCGCGAGGGCGACCGAAATCCCGCCTGCGCCGGCGCCGATGTCCAGCGCCGTCGCGGCGTCCGGCAGGCCGGTCCGGGCGACAAGGGCCAGGACGGCGTCCAGCGTCACGGGGTTGGCGACCTCGAATCCGGCGTAGGCGATGCTGTGATAGGTCGGCGTCATCGGTCGCTTCTAGCTGAGGCCCGGCGCCCATGCATCCAGAAGAGAAAAAGAACTTTACATCACAAAGTGAATATGGGATCGAGGCGCATCAACCACGGAGGAATCCGCGATGACCGCCACGATCTTCGAACCCGTTTCCGTCGCTCCCGGCCAGCCGACGCTGCGGGTCGCGGCCGGACGCAATCTGATCGCCGCCGGTGCGATCTTCGGAGTCGCCAACCTGTTCCAGTGGGGCGTGGTGACCGGGGCCCTGCCTCTGCACCCGGCGATGCTGTCCGTGAGCTGGCCGGTGGCCGTCGCCGCCTTCATCATCACCGTGCGACGCCTGCGCAGTGTCGGCGGAGAGCCGGCGAAGCGGGCGGCCGTATGGTCGCGCTGGGCGATCCTGTTCCAGATCGCGGCGGCGATATCGCTCGCCGTCGCATCCGGAGTCACCCAGAACTGGGCCCTGATGATGTGGATGTCGCCGGTCGGTCTCGCCTTCTACGGCGTCGCCTGGGCCGTCGCGGCTCTCCGGGGCGGGCCGGGCTGGATGGTCGCCGTCGCGGCCGGCGCCCTGTTCGGAGCGATGGGGGTCGCCTCGCTGGTCGGTACGCCGACCCAGTATCTCGCCTATGCCTACGGCCTGGTTTGCGCCGCGCTGATCCCCGGTCTGGTGCTGGCCTTCGGCCGGGCCCGCTGACTACAGAAAACGAGCTGGAGAAACCCGTCATGACCGATCCGAACAACGACACCGCCGACATCGCCTGGCTGCGCAGCCTCGCCGAGGAGGGGGCGAACACGCCTCCACAGGGAGGGGCTATCCTCTTCGCAGCCGGCCTGATCTGGGGCACGGCGAGCATTGCGCACTGGTTCATCATCACGGGCCTGTTGCCCATCGATCCGGCCGGCTACGGCCTGATCTGGGGCGCCGCCCTGCTGGTCTTCTTTGTCACCCTCTTCGTCCTGCTCCGCCGGCTGAAGGCGCAGGGCGGCGTCGAGACGGCGGCCAACCGCGCCTTCGGCAGCGTCTGGTCCGCCCTCGGATGGGGTATCTTCTCGCTGTTCACGGCCCTGATGCTGCTCGACGTCGGCCGGACGGGCGAGGTGAACATGGCGGAATGGTCGCTGGCCATCCCCTCGATCATCATGGCCTTCTACGGCATGGGCTGGGCCGTCTCCGCGACCATGCTGCGTCAGCGCATGCTGTGGTACCTGGCGATCGGCTCCTTCATCGCGGCGCCGGTTCTGGCCCTGATATCAGGCTCTACGGCCCAGTATCTGGCCTATGCAGCAGCTCTTTATGTGCTGATGGCCCTGCCCGGCTATCTGCTGATGCGCGCCGCGAAGCGGGGCTGAGCATGACGGACGATTTCGACATCGGGCGGATCGACGACGTCATTCATGGGCGGGTCCGGCTCGGCATCATGGCGGCCCTGTCCGGCGTGGACAGCGCCGACTTCGGCACGCTGAAGGCCCGGCTGCAGACGACCGACGGCAATCTGTCGGTCCATCTGCGGAAGCTGGAGGAGGCGGGGTTCGTCGCCGTGACCAAGCGGTTTGTGGGTCGAAAGCCCCTGACCGAGGCCTCGATGACCGAACCCGGCAGGAAGGCCTTCGTCGCCTATCTGGACGCCATGGCCGGGCTGGTCGGGCCGCGCTGAAACCCCCTATAGGGAGGCTATGACCTCCCGCATCCACGCCTTCGACTCCCTCGACAACTTCCGCGACTACGGCGGTTACGACACCGCCGCGGGCCGGGTGCTGAAGACGGGCCGGCTGTTCCGGTCGGCGCATCAGGCCTCGGTGTCGGAAGCGGATCTGGCGAAGCTGGCGTCGCTGGATCTCGGCGTCGTCGTCGATCTGCGCCGGCCGGTCGAACGTCGTCGCCAGCCCTCCAGGCGACCTGCAAGGTTCACCGGCCAGGTGTTCGAGAGCGATCTCGACGAGCGGGGCGAGGCGCCGCACATCACCTTCCTGAAGACCGCCGACCTGACCCCGGATTCGGGTCGCAGATTTATGACCGCGACCTATCGCGAACTGCCCTTCGCCCCGGCCCATATCGATCTGTTCAGCCGCTATTTCCATGCGCTGGGCGAGACCGACCGGCCCGTGCTGATCCACTGTGCGGCGGGCAAGGACCGGACCGGCATGCTGGCGGCCCTGACGCATCATCTCGTGGGCGTCCGCCACGACGACCTGATGGAAGACTACCTCCTGACCAATACGGCGGTCGATCTGGTCGGCCGCGCGCCGGCCATTGCCGAACAGTTGAAGGGCTTCACCGGACGCGACGCCTCGCACGACGCCGTGGTCGCCTTCATGGGGGTCGAACCCGCCTATCTGGACGCCGCCATCGCCGCGATCGACGCGCGGCACGGCTCCATCGACGGCTATCTGGAACAGGCGCTCGGCGTCGACGCGGCCCTGCGCGACCGGATCGCGGAGCGGCTTGCGGCGTGACGGTCCGCGCAGTCAGAACCCTCGACTGGGTCGAGCCGCTGGCCGTCGCGGCCGGGCAGGCGCATCGCGAGGGGGCCCTGTGCCTGCTGTCCGATGGCGGTTCCAACGGCGGGCGGTCCTGGGTCGCTTGCGAGCCTGACCGGATTGTGACGACGCGAATGGAGGCGGACCGGCCCTTCGCCGACCTGGCCGAGCAGGCCATGGATCGCTTCGTCGTCGGTCTGGCGACCTACGACGCGGGCGCCCGCCCCGCGACCGGAGACCGGGGGGAGTCGCCGGGCGACTGGCCGGATCTGATGCTGGCGCGTTACCCGGCCATGCTGGTCTTCGACCATGCGGCAGGGACGGTCTCGGCCGTCGGGATGGGAAGGGACCAGGCCGAGGCGGCCAAGGCGGCGGACAGGGCCGTCGGCTGGATCGATGGGGCGAAGCCTTCCGCGCCCGGCGGGGTCCCGGCGGCGCGCTTCGAGCCGGAACGGCCGGAGCGCGATTACATCGACGCCGTAGCGGATGTCGTGGCGCGGATCGCGGCCGGGGACCTGTTCCAGGCCAATATCGCCCGGGCGTGGCAGGGCGAGCTCAAACCCGGGTTCGATCCGTTCGCCGTCTTCGTCCGGCTGGCGGCGGGGGCGGCGCCCTACAGCGCCCTCTGGCGGGTCGGGGATCGGGTGCTCGTCTCAAACTCCCCCGAACTGTTCCTGACGTTCGACCCGGCAAGCCGGCGGATCGAGACCCGGCCGATCAAGGGGACGCGTCCTCGTGACCCCGATGCAGCGATCGATGCCGCCAATGCCGCCGAACTGATCGCCAGCGCCAAGGATCGGGCCGAGAACCTGATGATCGTCGACCTGATGCGCAACGACCTGTCGCGGGTCGCGCGGCCGGGTTCGGTCGTGGTCGAGACACTGTTCGAGCTCGAGAGCTTCGCCACCGTCCACCATCTGGTCTCCACCGTAACCGGTGAGACCGAACCGGGCATCGGCCCGGCCGAGGTGCTGGCGGCGTCATTCCCGCCGGGATCGATCACCGGTGCGCCCAAGCATCAGGCCATGCGGGTGATCGCGGAACACGAAGGGCCGCGCGGCGCCTGGTGCGGGAGCCTGTTCCTGCTCGATGACGACGGCGCGCTGACGGCCTCGGTGCTGATCCGGACCATCTCTTTCTGGCGTGAGGGCGAGGTCTGGGTCTTCCGGACCCTGGCCGGGGCAGGAATCGTGGCGGACAGCGATCCGATTTCGGAGCTTCGGGAAACGGACACCAAGATCGCGGCGATCAGGGCCGCCCTGATCGGCCAGGCCCGCTAGCAGTTCGAGCAGGTGATCGTGCTCACCAACCGAGGCCGCAGCCAATATGTATGGGCGAACTGCTTGGTTCCGAGGACCTGGTTGAGCGGCGAGACGTAGTCATAGGTCCCCTCGCTCATGATGACGCTCTCGCCGTTCTCGATCAGTCCGTCGGGGACGGTCACCAGCCCCGTGCGCGCGGTCATGCCCCTGCCCCGGCTCCAGGTCACTCGCGCCACACCGTCGGTTCCCCGTGTGATGGCGGTGACGCGCAGCTTCAGGGCGCTGTCGGGGAAGGGCGCCAGCACCAGCCCGCCGATGGCGAAGGTGTCGTCGATCAGGTCCGTGTCCACCGTCTGGTACTGGGCCACGATGTCGGCGACCTGGGAGGTCGAGTGACCCATGCGGCGCTGGGCCATATAGGCCTGACAGAACTCGGCGAGGCCGAAATAGATCAGGATCAGCACCGGGGCGAGCAGGGCGAATTCGACGGCGGACACGCCGGAGCCGTCGCGGCCGAACCGGCGCAGGAAACCCAGGCTGGTCGAAGGAGCCAGGCTCATGGGTTCGGCGCGCGATAGGGCTCGTTGCGGAAGGCGGTGGCGACCGAGATCACCGCCGCGCCCGAGTCCAGCCGCGACATCGCCTGTTGCATGAAGGGCGTGACCAGAGGCTGGGAATACCAGACGCGCACCAGCATCAGATCGCCGGGCTCGCCGATGTCGTATTCGAGATCGCCTGTGTTCATGACGCCGTTCCGGATCGGACTGTCGGGCGTGCCGTCGCTGAACCGGGGCATGATCCGCACGTCCACGTCTGCGCGGGAGATGCAGTCGCCTTCAAACACGCTCATCTGCGCGCACAGGGCGGACTTGAACTGGGCGTCGCTGACGGCCTCGGTCTCGGCGCGTCCGGTGCGGACCAGCCTGCTGGCGCTCAGCACGGCGTTCTCGAGCGTGGAGTCGATCAGGAAGACCAGACCGAGTTCCAGCACGGCGAAGATCATGAAGAAGAACGGGGCGGCGACCATGGCGAACTCGACCGCCGCGGCGCCTTCCCGACGGGGGCGAACGGCGGCCCGGCCGCGTCTGCGGAACAGGGACCGGGTCATGGATCAGGGGGTCGGGGTCGCGCCGGCCGAGGCGGTGGCGGGACCGGAGACATTGCGGATGCTGGGGGCGCAGGAGGCGGCGCAGGCCATCTCGGTCGCCTGTGCGCCGCGCCACACGCGAACGGAGCCGGTCGATCCGCCGGTGACGACGATCTCGCCCTGGAAGATGGTGCGGCCGACGCCGTCCACGGCGACGACCTCGGTTACGCCATAGCCCTTGCCCGTGACGAACAGGGTGTTGGCGTCCACGACCGTCACGTCGGCGATGGCGGGGTTGCCGACGATGACCGAGGCGGCCGATCCCGTCAGGCCGATCCGGGTGGAACGGTCGATCTCGACATTCAGTGTCTGGGCCCATGCCTGGCTCAGGGGGGCTGCTCCCGCGGCCAGCAACAGGCCGGCGAGGAGGGCGGGGCGCAGCAGGGCGGCGATCGGTCCGGCCATGGTTATGTGTCCTTGTAGCTCTGAACGGGCGCGCGCGAGGGCGAGACGCGAAGATCGGCTGGAAACCTCTACAAACTCTAAAGTGAGAGACTTTCGGACATGTTTCGTTCAGACGCCTGAACAAGCGTTAACGGATGAGCTTGGTCGTGCAGGCCTGAACCAGCGTCTTGTTCAATGATGGCGGGGCTTTTGCTGTCCGCGTGCGGCGATCATGCGAACTTTTTACAGTAAACGAGCGGGTAACCACGCCTTCTAGCCCGGTTTTAACCGATCCGGGCCAATATGCCCATGCGTTTGGGGGACAAGCGGGCGACCGAGCCTCCCAGCCATCGTTGCTCGCTTCACAGATTTCACAAGGAAGATCACCATGACCAAGTTCGTTTCGCGTTTCGCCAAGGACGAGTCGGGCGCCACCGCCATCGAGTACGGCCTGATCGCGGCCCTGATCGCCGTCGTCATCATCGGCGCCGTCCAGCTGGTCGGCACCAACCTTTCGGCCACGTTCGGCAAGGTCTCGGCCAAGCTCGGCTAAACCCTCACGGGTCTTGAAAGCGGGGGCCGGCGTGGAAACACGCCGGCCCTTTGTTTTTTCCGGCCAGGTCGGCGCGGCAACCCGGATTTAACCCGCCCCATGCAGGATGCCGTCATGGATCTTGTTTCCCTCGCCCTTCTCAGCGTCCTGCCCGGCCTCGTCATCGCGGCGGCCCTGTCGGACCTGACGACAATGCGGATTCCGAACTGGCTGTCCGGATCGCTGATCCTCGGCTTCTTCCCGGCGGCTTTCGCCGTCGGCCTGCCGCTGGATGTCGTCGGAATGCACGGCGGCGTGGCCGTCATCGCCCTTCTGGTCGGAATGGGACTTTTCGCGCTCCGGGTCATCGGCGGCGGCGACGCCAAGCTGATCGCTGCGGCCTGTTTGTGGCTGGGTCCGTCGGCCTCTTTCGAATTCGTACTCTGGACGGCCGTGTTCGGGGGCCTTCTGTCGCTGGCCCTGATCGTCGCCCGGCGCGACGTCGCGCCCCACATCGTCGGCGGCCCGGGCTGGGTCCACACCCTGCTGGAGACCAAGGGCGACATCCCCTACGGCATCGCCATCTGCGCCGGCGCCCTGATGGCCTTCCCGTCCAGCGCATTGCTGATGACATTCGCCGCCGGCTGACCGACGTCGGCGTTTAGGGCCGCGTTAACCCGCGCCCGCCATGGTCGTTAACGGTAGACCCGCCAGCGTCACGATTCGCGCGTGTGGTCTCGCCGGAGACCGTCGATGAAGCCCGCCCGTATTGCCGTAATCTGCATCGCCGCCGTGGCCGCCATCGGCCTGGCCCTGGTCGTGCGCGCCATGGGATCGTCCTCGGGCGAACCCGCGGCCGTCGCCGCCGCCGCCGAACCCGCGCGCCCGATGGCAAAAGTTCTGGTCGCCGCCCGTGATCTCGCGCCCGGCCAGCGTCTCACCGACACCGATCTGGAGTGGAAGGACTGGCCCGCTGACGAGGTCAATCCGGCCTTCATCACCGATGGTTCCGTCCCTGTGCCCCAGGCCGAACCCGCCGAGGGCGAGGAGGCCGCCGCCTCTCCGGCCGAAGAAGACAAGCCCGAAGGCACGGTCGCCCGCGTCACCCGCGCCGCCGAGGCGCTGACCGGCGGCGGGGCCAAGTCGGAATATTTCGGATCGGTCGTTCGTGAGCCGATCCTGGCCGGAGAGCCCATCGTCGGCCGCAAGATCGTGCGCGCCGGAGACAGCGGCTATATGGCCGCCTATCTGGAACCCGGCATGCGGGCCATGGCCATCGCCGTCTCGACCGAGACCGCCGCCGGCGGCTTCATCCTGCCGGGCGACCGGGTCGATGTGATCGTGACGGTCGAGCTCGAGGGCTCGTCGGACGACGAACCTAACCGCGCCAAGTTCGCCAGCCGCCTGGTGCTGCAGAACGTCAAGGTCCTGGCTATCGACCAGTCGACACGCGCCGAGGACGATCAGCAGGCTGTGGTCGGCGCGACCGCCACCCTGGAAATCGCTCCGACCGACACCGAGACCCTGGCCCTGGCCAAGGCGGCCGGGACCCTGTCCCTGACGCTCCGGTCCTATGCCGACACCGCCGGTCCCTCGGGCCGCGTCGGCTCCCCGGCCCGGACGCCGGTCGCCAGCCGCCCCGCTACCGTCCGCATCTACCGCGGCGGAGAGCCCGAAGTGGTGAGCGTCCAATGAGCTCTTCCCTGAACCGTATCGTCGCTTTGGCCTGCGCGGGCCTCGTCGCCGCCGGCGCCGCCGCGCCCGTGAGCGCCCAGACCTACGGCGCGCGCCAGACGGTGGCCGCCGGCTCGGGTCCGCAGCTGGTCAACCTGCCGCGCGGAACCTCCTTCGCCGTCGACCTGCCCGCCGATGCGCGGGATGTGATCGTGTCGAACCCCGCCGTGGCCGAGGCCAACGTCCATTCGCCGCGCCGGATCACCGTCATCGGCATCGCGCCGGGCGAGACCGACGCGGTCTTTCTCGACGCCGCCGGTCGGCAGATTCTGACCCTGCGCGTCCGTGTCGACGCCGGCACCTCTGCGCTTCAGGACACCCTCAGCCGTGTGGCTCCGGGGTCCCGGATCCGGGCCGAGGCGGTCAATGACAGCATCGTTCTGACTGGCCTGGTGACCAGCGCGGCGGAGGCGGATCGCGCCGTCGCCCTGGCCAGGGCTTTCGTCTCCGCGCCTGAGAAGGTGCTGAACATGATGACGGTCGCCCAGTCCGACCAGGTCACTCTGCGTGTCCGCGTCGTCGAGGTACAGCGCAACGCCATCAAGCAACTGGGCTTCGATACTGAGGCGGTGCTGGGCCAGGTCGGCAATACCCAGTTCCTGCTGGGACAGGCGGCCAGCTTCGCAACAAATGGCGGGCTGCTGGGGGGGCTGTCGCTGGGATCGAGCCGCGACACCACACAGAATTTCCAGCTGCAGCGACCCTGCGGCGGAGCATTCCCGCCCGACGTGCTTTGCAACTATACGGTCAGAGGCCCGGCCGATGCGTCCAACTGGGACACAGCCCAGCCGGGCACCGGCCCGGGCTCGGACGGCGTGAACCAGGCCGAGGCGACCATCAAGGCGTTTGAGCGGGTCGGTCTGATCCGGACCCTCGCTGAACCCAACCTCACCTCGGTCAACGGCGAGAGCGCCAGCTTCCTCGCGGGCGGCGAATACCCGGTTCCGACCGGCCGCGACCGGGACGGCAATGTGACCATCGAGTTCAAGCCCTACGGCGTGAACCTGGCCTTCCGGCCGATCGTCCTTTCCGGCGGCCGCATCTCGCTGCAAATCTCGGTCGAGGTGTCCGAGCTGACGCAGAGCGGCGGCATCACGCTGGGCGGCGACACGGACTCCGCGTTCAATATCGCCGGGCTGAACGTCCGCCGCGTCCAGAACACGGTGGAAATTCCCTCCGGCGGATCGATGATGATCGCTGGCCTCCTTCAGGAATCCACCCGCCAGACGATCGACGGCCTGCCGGGTATCGGGGGGCTGCCGGTCCTGGGACAGCTGTTCCGTTCGCGGGACTATCTGTCCGGCGAGACCGAGCTCGCAATCATCGTCGAACCCTTCATCGTCACTCCGGTGTCGCGTGATCAGCTGCAGACGCCCGCCGATGGCCTTCGCATCGCGACCGACGCCCAGACCATCTTCTTCGGCCAGCTGAACCAGGCCTACGGCTCGCCCGCCCCCACCGCCTCGCCGACCGCCGGCTGGCAGGGGCCGGTGGGCTATGTGATCGAGTGAGCGCGCCCATGAGCACCAGCATGACCCGCACCCTGTTTCTTTCCGCCGCCGCTGCCATTGCAGCCGCCCTGTCCGGCTGCATGGGCGCTCCGGCCGAGGGCCTGGGGCCGACGCCATTGACCCCGACGTCCCGGTTCTCCCTGCAGGTCGAACCGGGACTGGATCGCGTGGCCCTCGCCGTGCACGAGACCGGTTTGTCCGAAAATCAGACCCTGGCCCTCCGCGACATGGTTAATCGCTTCGCCGCCGAGGGCGCGCCGATGCTGACAGTCGAGGCGCCGTCGGGCGACGATCCTGTGGCCTCGGACATCGCCTGGCGCATCAAGGGCGCGCTGGAAGCGTCCGGCGTGCCGCCCTACCAGGTGCGTGTCGTAACCTATGTCGCCCCGGATCCCCGGGCCCCGGTGCTGGTCGGCTTCGAAACCGTGCGCGCCGTCGTGCCCCGGTGCGGGCAGGAGTGGAGCAATCTGGCCCGGACCGGCAACAACGCCGGCAGCGCCAACTTCGGCTGCTCGGTGAACGCCAACCTGGCCGCCCAGATCGCCAACCCGCGCGACATCGTCACGCCGCGGGCCATGACTCCGTCGGACGCCGCGCGGCGCACCGTCGTCCTCGACCGCTATCGCGCGGGCCAGCCGACGGCGGCGGAACGTGAGGTGCTTGTGGATCGCGGGCGCGTCTCGAATGCGGTGGACTGACGGGACATGACCAACGCCTTCGCCACCCGCCCCTTCGACGATCTCGACGACGAGTTCGACGCCGATCTCGACTTCATGCCGGCGGCCGCACCCGTGGCAGCTGGTGACATCAATCCACGAGAGCCTCTCCAGTTCACGGCGCCCGGCGCTCCGGTTCCGGCCTCCGGCGGAGCCGTTGTGGCCCACCCCGGCGTGCCGGTCGCTCAAGGCCCCGGCCCTGCGCCCGGCTTCAATCCCGTGGGCGAGCTTGTCGCCGGGGCCTCCGCCGCCCTGACGCCCCAGCCGGGCGGGCTTCAGGTCGAGGTCACCGTCCCGCGTATCGCCATCCACGTCTTCGCCGAGCGTCAGGACACCCTGGCCGCCGCAGAGCGGGCGGGTCAGGACCGGCGCATGTCGCGGGCCACGACCCAGATCCGCGTCGGCGGCATTCCCGGCGCCCTCGACGCCTATTCGCACGAGCCGACCCCGCCCCTGATCATCGTCGAATGCCTGGAGGATCCACAGAACCTCCTGTGGCAGGTCGACCGTCTGGCCGAGGTTTGCGACGCAGGCACCAAGGTCGTCGTCATCGGCGCGACCAACGACATCATCCTGTTCCGCGAGCTGATGAAGCGCGGCGTCAGCGAATATCTGGTCGCCCCGGTCCAGCCGCTGCAGTTGATCGCCGCCATCGGCGGCCTGTTCTCCGATCCGGCCCAGCCATTCGTCGGCCGCTCCATCGCCTTCGTCGGCGCGCGGGGCGGGGCGGGGGCGTCCTCGGTCGCACACAACACCGCCTATGCGATGTCCGAGCGGATCGGCGCCAACACCGTCATCGTCGACTACGACCTGCCGTTCGGCACCGCCGGCCTCGACTTCAACCAGGACCCGCTTTCGGGGATCGCCGAGGCGCTCGGCCAGCCCGACCGGCTGGACGCCGTCCTGCTGGACCGGATGATGGTCCGCTGCACCGACAAGCTGTCGCTGTTCGCCGCGCCCGCCACCCTGGACAACGACTGGGACATCTCGCCGGACGCCTTCGAGGAGGTGACCAGCCAGATCCGCGGCACCGCGCCCTTCGTGGTGCTGGACCTGCCGCACATCTGGACCGGCTGGATGAGAAAGACCCTTATCTCGGCCGACGAGGTCGTGGTCGTGGCGACGCCCGACCTGGCGTCCCTGCGCAACGCCAAGAACATGATCGACCTGATCCGCTCGGGTCGTCCGAACGACGCGCCGCCGCGTCTGGTGCTCAATCAGGTCGGCGTGCCCGGCCGTCCGGAAATCCCGGCCAAGGACTTCGGCGCGGCCCTGGGCGTCCACCCCAGCCTGTCGATCCCGTTCGACGCCAAGCTGTTCGGCGCAGCCGCCAACAACGGCCAGATGATCCTGGACGCGGGCGCAAAGTCCAAGGCCGCCGAGGCCTTCCAGACCCTGGCCCAGATCGTCTCGCGCCGCGAACTGCCGATGCTGGCCGCGCCGGGCAAGGCGCCGAAAGGCGAATCGAAGTCGATGTTCTCCGGCCTGTTCAAGAAGAAGACCTGACGGGTGTTCGGCAAGCGTACATCCCAGCCCGGCGGCGTGGCGACCGAGCCCCGGCCCGCCCCCGCGCCGCCGCCTCAACCGGCTGACGCGTTCGATGACGCCTTCCCGCCGCAGCCGGCCCAGGGTCAGCAGACCCAGGCCTTCGCCTTCAACGCCGATGCTCCGCCCGCCGAGACCGGCTTCGCCCATACCTCGGGCCGTGCGGCTTCGGCTCCGCCGTCTCCCGCCGCCGATCGCCTCGACGCCCTCGCCGCCCGGCCCAGGCCGGCCGCCGCGCCGCCGCCGAACGCCGGACCCGGCCCGAAAGCCACGGCCGGCTTCGAACAGCTGAAGAAGGCCCAGGCGGTCGCCGAGATCGTCCGCGAGCAAAGCGACTACTACCACGCCACGAAGACCACGATCTTCAACGCCCTGATGAACACCATCGACCTGGCTCAGCTGGCGCAGCTGGACACCAAGGCCGCGTCAGAAGAGATCCGCGACATCGTCGCCGAATTGGTGGCGATCAAGAACGTCTCCATGTCGGTGGCCGAGCAGGAGCACCTGGTCCAGGACATCGTTAACGACGTCCTCGGCTACGGCCCGCTGGAGCCCCTGCTGGGCCGCGACGACATCGCCGACATCATGGTCAACGGCGCCGGCCGGGTCTTCATCGAGGTGAACGGCAAGGTCCAGCTGACCAATGTCCGCTTCCGCGACAACACGCAGCTGATGAATATCTGCCAGCGGATCGTGTCCCAAGTCGGCCGCCGCGTAGACGAGAGCTCTCCGATCTGCGACGCCCGCCTGCCTGACGGGTCTCGCGTCAATGTCATCGCCCCGCCTCTGGCCATCGACGGCGCGACCCTGACGATCCGGAAGTTCAAAAAAGACAAGCTGACGATGAAGAACCTGGTGGAGTACGCCTCCATCAGCCCGGAAGGCGCGCGCGTCCTGGGCGTCATCGGGGCCTGCCGCTGCAACATCGTCATCTCCGGCGGTACGGGTTCGGGCAAGACGACGCTGCTGAACACCCTGACCGCCTTCATCGACCCCACCGAGCGCGTCATCACCTGCGAGGACGCCGCCGAACTGCAACTGCAGCAGCCGCATGTGGTGCGTCTCGAAACCCGCCCGCCCAACCTCGAGGGCCAGGGCACGATCACCATGCGGGATCTGGTCAAGAACTGCCTGCGCATGCGTCCCGAACGGATCATCGTCGGCGAGGTCCGCGGACCCGAAGCCTTCGACCTGCTGCAGGCCATGAACACCGGCCACGACGGCTCGATGGGCACGCTGCACGCCAACTCGCCCCGCGAAGCCATCAGCCGGATGGAGTCCATGATCACCATGGGCGGCTACGGCCTGCCGTCCAAGACGATCCGCGAGATGATCGTCGGCTCCGTCGACGTCATCATCCAGGCCGCCCGCCTGCGAGACGGTTCGCGCCGCATCACCCACATCACCGAGGTGGTGGGGCTGGAGGGCGACGTGATCGTGACCCAGGACCTGTTCGTCTACGAGATCACCGGCGAGGACGAGAACGGCAAGATCGTCGGCCGTCACCGCTCGACCGGCATCGCCCGTCCGCGGTTCTGGGACCGCGCCCGTTACTACGGCCTGGAACGCGAGCTGGCGGAAGCCCTCGACGCGGCGGAGTAGGGCGATGCTTCCGATCCTCGCAGCGGTGCTCGCCTTCATCACCATCGGCGGCCTGGGCTGGGCCTTCGTCGGCGGCGACGATTCCAGCGCAAGGGCCCTGAAACGCGCCGAAGGTTTCACCACGCCCACGGCGAACGCGGCCCGGGCCAAGGCCGCCAAGGCCGAGGCCAATACGCCCGAGGCCCGGCGCAGGGCCATCGAGCTGCAGCTGAAGGACGCCGACCGCAAGGAGCGCAAGGCCCGTATGACCATGGCGGCCAAGCTGAAGCACGCCGGCCTGGCCATGACGATCAAGACCTTCACCTTCATCAGCATTGGCGCCGGGGTCCTGGTCTTCCTGCTGGCCCTGCTGTTCGGTCCCAATGTCCTCGTCGCCCTGGGCGCGGGTCTGGTGGCCGGTCTCGGCCTGCCTCGCTGGGTCGTGGGCTTCATCGGCAAGAGCCGGATGAAGAAGTTCGCAGCGGAGTTCCCCAACGCCGTCGATGTCATCGTGCGCGGCATCAAGACCGGTCTGCCGGTCCACGACTGTTTCAAGATCATCGGCAAGGAGAGCCCGGCGCCGCTGGGTCCCGAGTTCCAGAAACTGGTCGAGGGGCTGGGCGTGGGCCTGACCCTGTCCCAGGCCCTGGACCGGATGTACGAGCGGATGCCGACCCCGGAACTGAAATTCTTCGCCATCGTCATCGCCATCCAGCAGAAGACCGGCGGCAACCTGGCCGAGGCCCTGGGCAACCTGTCGACCGTGCTGCGCGCGCGCCGGATGATGGGCGAGAAGATCAAGGCGCTGTCATCCGAAGCCGTGGCCTCGGCCGGCATCATCGGCTCCATGCCGCCCGTGGTCATGATCCTCGTGTCGATCACGACCCCCAGCTACATGCTGCTGATGTTCACCGACTTCCGCGGCCAGATCATGTTGTTGTGCGGAGCCACCTGGATGGCGATCGGCATCTTCGTGATGAAGCGCATGATCTCGTTCAAGTTCTAGGAGGGCGACATGGAATCCATCATGCGCGCCATCGTCGAGCCGGTGAACCTGATCAGCGGCCTGGTGGCCCTGCTCGTCTTCGCGACGGTCCTGACCCTTCTGGGCGGCATGGGCAGCGGCGTGGCCCTGGAAAAGCGGATGAAGGGGGTCGCCGTTCGTCGCGACGAGCTCAAGCGTCGTTCGCGTCAGGCCATAGCGGCCGGCGGCGGCGGGCTCCGCCACACGGACGACGGGTTCAAGAAGACGGTCGTCGACCGGCTGAACCTGACCAAGATGCTCGAGGACCCCAAGGTCGCCGAGCAGATGTCCCAGGCCGGCTTCCGCGGACCGCGGCCGCTGACGACCTTCTACTTCTTCCGCTTCGCCTCGCCGTTCGTAGGCTTCCTGGTGGCGGGCATCTACATCTTCTTCGTCAACGACTTCGGCCAGCCGCTGATGGTCAAGGTGGCGATCGTCATGGCGGGCGCCGTGGGAGGGTTCTACGCCCCGAACATGTTCCTCCAGAACGTGATCGCCAAGCGCAAGCAATCGATCATGCAGGCCTTCCCGGACGCGCTCGACCTGATGCTGATCTGCGTCGAGGCGGGCATGTCGATCGAGTCGGCGATCGTGAAGGTGGCACAGGAGATCGGCACCACCTCCATCGCCCTGGCCGAGGAACTCAGTCTGCTGTCGGCCGAGCTCAGCTATCTGCCCGAACGCCGCATGGCCTATGAGGGGTTGGCCAAACGGACCAACCACCCGGGCGTCCGCGCCGTCGCGACCGCCATGGTCCAGGCCGAACAGTACGGCACGCCGCTGGGTTCGGCGCTCCGAACGATGGCCAAGGAGAACCGCGAGCTGCGCCTCTCGGCGGCGGAGAAGAAGGCCGCGGCCTTGCCGGCCCAGCTGACCGTACCGATGATCCTGTTCTTCCTGCCGGTGCTCTTCACTGTCATCCTGGGTCCGGCGATCATCAAGATCCAGGACACCATGGCCTCGAACGCCGCCAAGGATGTGCCCCGGGCCGAACAGGGCGCCGAAAAATAGCGTCTATAGACTGTCGATCTTCAGCCTGAGCGCCTCGCCGATCGCCTCGCAGGCGTTCCGGATCGTCTTCCGGTGCTTGTCGTGGAAGCCTTCGCCCCGAAAGCCGGAGAAGATGAAGCCGTTGGCGATGATGCAGCTGCCGGGCTCGAGCTCCTCGATCTCGTAGTAGCGGACCACGTTGAACAGCCAGCCGCGCCTCTCGGTCCAGACCAGCTGGGCGTTCGGCTGCCAGTCGGCGACCCGGCCGGTGACCTGACGCCCGGGCAGGCCCTCGATGCTTTCGGTGAGATTGATCTGGCCGCCGAAGGCGATGGTCCCGCTCACGCCCGTCTCGACCGGGTTCCAGCTGTCCCAGCCGGGCAGGTCGGCGATGACCTCCCAGATCCTGTCGGAGGGGGCGCGGACGCCGACGCGTTTCTCGATCTTGAAGTTCATACTGACGATGTCGCAAGCCGGTTCGAACGACGCAAGTGTAACGGTTCCCTTCCGGCCCCGGCTGGGACGCGGGCGGGGCGTCGGGCGCGGGGTTGTCCTCGACGCCCGGCGTCGGATCGAAGCGCAGGACCGGGCTGAGGAAGGCGAGGGCGACAGCGACCAGCAGCAGCAGGGCGTTGCCCGCGAAGGCGCCCCATTCGGTCAACTCGTACAGGGCCACGCCGACCACGGGCGGAACGAGGAAGCCCAGGCCTGCGATCGACATCATCAGCCCGGCGACCGCCCCCTGCTCGTGCGGCTTCACGGCGATGGAAGACCCGGCGGTGAAGCCGGGTCGGGCGAAGCCGACCCCCATGGAGACGATGGCGTATCCGACCACGACGCCGAAATATCCGGGCGCGACGATGCTCATCAGATTGCCGAGCAGGGCGAGAGCCGAGCCCCAGCGCATCAGCTCGCGCGGCTGCATCTTCAGCAGCGGAATCAGGCCCCACTGGACCATCAGGGTGGCGGCGGCGCCGGCGAACATGGCCACGCCGATGAAGGGCTGGGCCTGACGCGCCTCCAGTCCGGTCGCCGCCATCTCGTCGATGATGTGGAAACCGAGGACCGAGATGTTCACCGCCTGGGCGCTGACGATCAGCAGGCCGTAGAGCAGATAGTCGCGCACGCGCCGATCGCGCCACAGGCCCTTGTCGCCCCGGTGTCCGCTCGGGGACGGCTGCCGAACGACGTCGCCACTGGGCAGCTTCTTCCACACCACGATCAGGACGATCAGGCCGAACAGGGCGTAGACGTACATCGGCCCCGCCAGCCCCACGAGCGGGAGGATAAAGAAGGGCGACAGGACCGGCCCGATGACGGTGCCAAGGCCCTGGGCCGAGGCCAGCAGGGACATGGCCTGTGTCCGCTGTTCCGGGGTGGTGCGGTCTGCGACATAGGCCTGGGACGCGATGGGCGAGGCGGAGCCGAAGACGCCGTAGATGGTCCGCGCCGTGGCCATCAGGACGAAGGCGACCATCGCGCCAAGCCACCCCTCAATGCCCGAGGTCGCGGCCAGGCCGAAGCCGGTCATCGACACGACGAACCCGGTCAGGCCGATCAGGATGACCTTCTTGCGTCCCAGTTTGTCGGACCAGCGGGCCCAGACCGGCGAGGCGATCGTCCACATCAGGGCGGAGATGGCGAAGGCCCCGGCGACCAGGGTGTCGGCCAGATGAAACTCCCGCCCGATGGCCGGCAGCACTGACTGCAGTCCCATATTCCCCGCCGTCGCAATCAGACTGACGACGAACAGGATCATGAAGGCGGGAGAGCGGGGCGACATTGGGCATGCATAGCGCAATCCTCCCCCGATGGGGGAGGGGGACCGCGAAGCGGTGGAAGGGGGGCGGCTCCGGACACCGTACTGGCGGCTTGCCCCCTCCGTCTCTTCGCTGCGCTACGAGCCACATCCCCCAACGGGGGAGGATTGGGCGATCCCGTCCGAAAGCCGCGAGACATCGGGAGGCGGGGCCGTCACCTTGCCGGCGAACGGGAGGACGAAATGGCCACCATCCACATCGAGCGGGTCATCGAGGCGTCGGCGGACTTCGTCTGGGACCGGTTGCGCGATTTCGGCGCCCTGCACACGAAGGTCGCGCCGGGTTTCATTCTGGATACGGTGGTCGAGGGCGACGTGCGAACCGTCACCTTCGACGGCGGCCTCGTTCTGCGCGAGCGGTTGATCGCCATCGACGATACGCACCGCCGCATCGTCTATTCGATCCTGGCGGAGACGTTCGAGCACCACAGCGCTTCGAACATGATCGTGCCCGAAGGCGAGGATCGCTGCCGGTTCGTCTGGGTGGTGGATTTCCTGCCGGAAGGGCCGGGAGAGCGGATCGAGGCGATGATGAACGCGGGCGCAGATGCGATCAAAGCCGCGATGGAGAAGGCGGTCGGCTAGACGATCGTCAACGTCGGTTTCAGCCGGCGCCCATCGTCGAGACCCAGCCGCGCCTTGACCTCGAACAGGTCGGCGCCGACCGGGACGATCAGCAGGGCCTTGGGTTCGGCCGCGTTGACGCAGACGACCGCATTCTTCGGGCAGACGTCGAAACAGGCGGTCTCGATCACGGCCAGCTCGGCCTTGCGGCCCTTGCCGTCCCCGGGTTTCAGATATTTCTTCAGCGCCTTCTTCAGGCTCTTGTCGCCGTGCGGGCCGAAGCCGCCGTCGAGCTTCTTCTGGCACTTCCTGCAGACCAGGACGACGTCGCGCCATTTCGTCTTCGAGATCTTGATGGCCATGCCCTGATGTCGGTCAGGGAGCGGCGTGATGCAAGGCGCTTGCGCAGGAGGCCGATGGGCCGCCATCATCCCGCACCTTCCCGGGAGCTTTCATGATCCGCATCACCGCGCACTCCGCCATCTGGGCCGCCGCCCTGACTCTCATGGCCGCTCCCGCCTTCGCCCAGACGGTTCCCGCCGCCGACATCGCCACGGCGGCGCAGGCGCTGGAGGCCGAGGTCATTGCCTGGCGCCGCGACCTGCACGCCCATCCGGAGCTGGGCTTCGCCGAGACCCGCACCGCAGCCTTCGTCGCCGAACACCTGCGCGCCATGGGCCTCGAGGTGCGCGAAGGCGTGGGTCGAACCGGCGTCGTCGGCGTCCTGCGCGGGACCGGTTCGGGGCCTCAACACGTCGTGGCCCTGCGCGCCGACATGGACGCCCTGCCGGTGCTGGAGGCGACGGGCCTGCCGTTCGCCTCGACCGCGACCGGGACCTATCAGGGGCAGACCGTGCCGGTCGCCCACGCCTGCGGACACGACGCCCACGTCGCCATGCTGCTGGGCGCCGCGCGGGTGCTGAGCGGGATGAAGGACCGGTTCTCGGGGACCGTCGTCTTCATCTTCCAGCCGGCCGAGGAGGGGGCCCCTCCGGGAGAGCCTCTGGGCGGCGCCCGGCTGATGATCCAGGACGGGGCGCTGGAGAACCCCAAGGTCGAGGCCATCTTCGGCCTGCACGTCGTGCCGGGCCGGGCGGGGACGGTCTTCTACCGGCCGCAGGGGTTCATGGCCGCATCGGACCGGGTCGACATCACCCTGCACGGGCGTCAGACCCACGGCGCCTGGCCGTGGCGCGGCGTCGACGTAATCGCCGTGGCCGGCCAGGTGATCCAGACCGTCAACACCCTGACGGCGCGCACCATCGATCCGACCACGACGCCGACGGTCTTCACCATCGCCACGGTCCAGGCCGGCGTCCGCTACAACATCATTCCGGACGAGGCGGTGTTGTCGGGCACCCTGCGCACCTTCGACGTGGCCCAGCGCGACGATCTGGTGAAGCGCGCCGAGGCGGCCATCGACCATGTCGCCGAGGCCTATGGCGCGACCGCCGACTTCTCGGTTCGCCAGAACGCTGCCCTGGTGTTCAACAACGAGGAACTGTCCGCCTGGCTGGCCCCGGTCCTGGCCGAGGCGGCCGGCGAGGGGAACGTCAATCCGGCCACCCCGCCGACGACGGTGGCCGAGGACTTCTCCTATTTCCAGAACGAAATCCCGGGCGTCTTCTACCACCTCGGCGGGACTGCCGACGGCGTCGATCCGGCGACGACGGCGCCGAACCATTCGCCGCAGTTCGACGTCAACGAGGACGTCCTGGTCCTGGGGGTCAAGACCCACGCCCTCTCGGCCCTGCGGTTCCTGGAGCGCGAATAGGGTCAACGGGGCGTTCGCCACGTTTGTGCACAGAGGCTCAACAAAGCGGGCGCACCTTCCCTGAGTTACGCCCGGAGAGCGACCATGAGGGTTCTGAACTTCCACCTGCCCGCCATTGAGCCCATGCCGCGCCGTGAGCTCTGGCGAGAGACATTCTTCTTCCTTGCCTCGTTCATCGCGACGATCGGCGGGGCCATGGTGATGATGAACCATGCGGCCGCGGTTCTCGCCTGAAGCTTGACCTCCGACGCAAGGGCGGCGAGGGGAGGGCGATGAGCTCCCCCGACACCGAACTGGACCGGTTCAAGGCTGCGCGCGTCACGGCCATCCACCGCCTCGACCTGATCGCCCAGGGTGCACAGATCAGATACGATGACGGCACGCCGGTCGATATGGCGTCGGAGAAGACGCGGCTGGAAGAGGTTGTGGCCGACATGGACCGCCGCATCGCCAGGCTTGAACTGGCCGCCGCGACGCCGACGGGTCCGCTGAACTAGACGGCGGCCTGCACGGTCTCGATGACCCGGCGATAGGTCGCGGTCAGGGCTTCGAGTTCGGCGACCGGCACCCGCTCGTCGACCTGGTGCATGGTCTGGCCGACAAGGCCCAATTCCAGCACCGGACACATGGCCCGAATGAAGCGGGCGTCCGAGGTGCCGCCGGTGGTCGAGGCCTCCGGCCGGTTGCCTGTGGCGGCCTCGACCGCATCCTGGACCGCCGTCACGAACGGGCCGTGGGGTGTCAGGAAGGCCTCGCCCGAACACATGTGTTCGAGGGTGATCTGAAGGCCGGTCTCGGCCTGGACGCGGCCTGCCTCACGGTTCAGCCAGTCGATCAGACCGTCGCCCGTCTGGGCCGGGTTGAAGCGGATGTTCAGCCGCGCGCGGGCCTCGGCAGGGATCACATTCGTCGCCGGATTGGCGATGTCGACGGTGGTGATCTCCAGATTGGACGGCTGGAAGGCCTCATAGCCTGCGTCGAGGACGTGGGCGTCCAGAGCGGCCAGCAGTCGCACCAGCACCGGCGCAGGATTGGCGGCGCGGTCGGGATAGGCGACGTGACCCTGTTTGCCGTGGACGGTGATCCAGGTGTTCAGCGAGCCCCGCCGGCCGATCTTGATCATGTCGCCGAGCTGCTGCTGCGACGACGGCTCGCCGACGACGCACGCGTCGATGACCTCCCCCTCGGCCATCAGGGTCTCGACGACCCGTTTGGTGCCGTGCAGCGCCGGGCCTTCCTCATCGCCGGTGATGAGAAAGGAGAGTGAGCCCTCGACCTCGCCGTCAGCGAGGATCTGCGACACAGCCGCAACCCAGGCCGCGATGCCGCCCTTCATGTCCACGGCCCCCCGGCCGAACAGGATGCCGTCCTTCACCTCAGCCTCGAACGGGCCGGACGACCAGGCGGTGGCCTCGCCCGTCGGCACCACGTCGGTGTGGCCGGCGAAACAGAGGTTGGGCGAGGCGGTCCCGCGCCGGGCGTAGAGGTTCTCGATCCGCGCTTCTCTGCCTTCTCCGCCCGGACCCTCGAAGGCCAGGCGACGGCAGGTGAAGCCGAGCTCGGTCAGGACCCGCTGCAGCGTGTCCATGGCGCCGGCGTCGGCGGGCGTGACGGACGGCCTGCGGATCAGATCGCGGGTCAGTTCGACAGGATCGATGACAGGAGTTGATGCGGGACTCATACGGCCATGCTTTAGGGAGATCGCGTCCAGCCGGAAAGGGGATCGCCATGCCGAAGATCGACCTTGATGCCGCACCGACCGGTCACGGGACCGCCTATCCGGAAGAGTTCGCCGAACCCTGCAAGCCGCGCCGCCGCTGGAAGCTGGGTGATGCAGCCGGGCTGGATCAGTTCGGGGTCAACATGCTGCGGCTGCCCGCCGGGGCGTGGTCAAGCCAGCGCCACTGGCATCAGACCGAAGACGAGTTCGTCTGGGTCGTGTCGGGCGAGGTCGTCCTGATCGAGGAAGACGGTGAGACGATCCTGACCGCGGGCGACTGCGCGGGTTTCAAGGCGGGCGTCCCGAACGGGCACAGGATCGAGAACCGATCGGGCGCCGAGGCGGTTCTGCTGGAGGTCGGGACGCGCACCCCCGGCGGCGACGGGGCCGACTATCCCGACATCGACATGGTCCTGCCACGCGGCAGCGACCGCTATTTCCATCGAGACGGAACGCCCTACCCGAAATATGACCGACGCACCTGAACCGCCCGAGCCGATCACCAGGCCGACCGTCGAAGCCGCGCCGGCTGCGGGTCCGTCGGGGGCCGACGGGACCAACCCCTGGGCTATCCGCGATTTCCGCCTGATCTGGCTGGGTCGGATCGCGGCGGTGCTGGCGATCCAGATCCAGTCCTCGGCCCTGCTGTGGCAGGTCTATGAGATCGCGCGCCGCGACCATCCGATCGAGCAGGCCAGCCTTTATCTTGGCCTCGTCGGTCTGGCGCAGTTCATTCCCCTGCTGCTGCTGACCCTGCCGGCCGGGGAGATGGCGGACCGGCGCGATCGTCGGGGCACCGTGACCCTGGCCATCATCGCCGAGGGATCGTGCGCGCTCAGTTTCCTGGCCATGGCCATCCACGGGAATCCGCCGCTGTGGGGACTGCTGGCGGTCGCTGTTGGCTTCGGCGCCTCGCGCGCCTTCCTCGCCCCGGCCAGCCAGGCCTATCTGCCCATGGTGGTCGGGCGCGCCGCCCTGCCGCGCGCCATCGCGGCCCAGTCGATCGCCTTCCAGACCGGAGCCATCGCGGGGCCGGCGCTGGGCGGCGTCATCGTCGGCGTCAATGTGCCCCTGGCCTACGGGACGTCTCTGGCCCTGTTCGCCGTCGCCCTGATCTGTTTCCTGATCATTCGAACCAGCGGCAAGCCCGCGCCCGTCGAGGGCTCCATCGATCGTTGGGGGGCCGTGAAGGATGGGCTGAAGTACGTCTGGGACACGAAGATCGTGCTCGGCGCCATCTCGCTCGATCTGATCGTGGTGCTGTTCGCAGGCGTGGCCCTGCTGACGCCGATCTTCGCGCGCGACATCCTGCATGTGGGCCCCGAAGGGTTCGGTCTGCTGCGCGCCTCGTTCGGTGTCGGCGCCTTCATGATGGCCCTGATCCTGGCCCGTTATCCGATCCCGGGACGCGGCGGGATGCTGATGTTCGCCTCGGTGGCCGTGTTCGGGGTCTGCACCATCGTGTTCGGCCTGTCGAAGGTCGTGTGGATCTCCGCGGCGGCCCTGTTCATCGGCGGCGCCGCCGACATGGTCAGCGTCAATATCCGCCAGACCCTTATCCAGCTGTCGACGCCCGATCACATGCGCGGGCGGGTGAGCTCGGTCTCGATGCTGTTCATCGGCGCCTCCAACGAACTGGGCGAGGCCTATTCCGGCGTGATGGTCCGCTTCCTCGGGCCCATCGGCGCGGCGGTGTTCGGCGGGGTCGGGGCGCTCGCGGCGACAGGCGTCTGGGCGAAGCTCTTCCCGGGCCTGCGGAAGGCGGACAAGCTGGTTTGAGTGGAGGGACTAGGGACTAAGGACCAGGGATTGGCAGGGGGCCAACACCGGGCCCGATCCCCAGTCGCTAATCCCTAATCCCTGGCCTCATCCCCAAGCCCTGAAATGCTTGCTCAACTTCAGCCCCTGGCTTTGATAATGGCTGCCGCTCTCGCCGTAGAGGCGTGAGGGACGTTCGGTCAGGGGTTCGTAGACGAGGCGAGCGACGATCTGGCCATGCTCCAGCAGGAACGGCGTGTCGTGGGTGCGGACCTCCAGCACGCCTTTCGATCCGGCCCCGTGCGCCTCGTCCGTGCCGAAGCCGGGATCGAAGAAGCCGGCGTAGTGGACGCGGAACTCGCCCACACTCGGGTCGATGGGGGTCATTTCGGCGGCCTGCATGACCGGGATCTCGACCGCCTCGTTCGACGCCAGGATGTAGAACTCGCCCGGGTCCAGCAGCAGTTCGCCGCGCCTCAGGGTCAGCGGCTCCCAGAAGTCCCTGGGGTCGTGGCCGTCGATCCGGTCGAGATCGACGACGCCCGCATGGCGACGGCCGCGGAAGCCGATGATGTCGCCACCCTGCAGGTCGACGCCGACGCTGCGGGTCTCCAGCTTCGGCGGCTCCCCGGCCTTCAGCCGCAGCTGGTTCAGTCGGGTGCCGGGGCGGACGAGTATGGAGAAGGTCTGCGGCGCGATCTCGAGATAGAGCGGCCCCTCATAGCCTTCGTCCACGTCATCGAACGCGCCGCCGCGATCGGTCAGCAGACGCACGAAGACATCGACGCGACCGGTCGAGCTCTTGGGATTGGCGCGGGCGATCAGGCCTTTCGGCAGGTTCAGCCGTTCCTGAAGCTCGGCGATATAGACGCAGCCCTTTTCCAGCACGACGCCGTTGGACAGATCGATCGGGTGCATCTCCACGTCGGCGATCCGTTCCGACACCAGACGGCGGCCCGGCAGGAAGGACGCCCGCACGCGCCAGGCGCGATCGGACAGCCGCAGGTCCAGGCTGGCCGGCTGGACCTGATCGGCGTCCCAAGGCGTGGCCGATGTGATGGCGCCGCCCGCGATCAGGGCCTCGATGGACTGGCAGGGCAGGATGCCGGGGGTGGGGAATTCAAGAGTCATATCCCACGCCATACACATTGATCTCGCCCGACGCACGTCCGGCTCAAGGCGCTACCGCTCGCGACGCGGTCGCTCGCTACTTGAGCGCGCTTGCCACCATCCCCTCTCCGGGCGACCATGGGTCATGCACGACACCCAACCCTATGTGGCTGAAACGGAAGGCGTCATCGTGCGCGTTCGGCCCAGCTATCTGGCCGGCCAGTCGGACCCGGACGAGGGCCGCTGGGTCTGGGCCTATCAGGTCGAGATCGAGAACCAGGGCCCCGAGGCCGTGCAACTCATGGCGCGACGCTGGGTCATCACCGACGCCACCGGCCATGTGGAGACGGTGCGCGGGCCGGGCGTGGTCGGCGAACAGCCCCTGATCGCGCCGGGCGACAGCTATTCCTACGCCTCGGGGTGTCCTCTGCCGACGGCCTCGGGCTCGATGGAGGGGGCATACATGATGACCGACGCCACCGGCCGGTCGTTCGAGGCGCTGATTCCCGCGTTCAGCCTGGATGTGCCGGGCGGTCGGGTTCTGAACTGAAAAATCCTCCGTCGCTCTGCGCGGAGGATCGGGGTCGGGTGGGGGGCTGCGTCAACCCGGATAACCGCAGCCCCGCCCCGGTCTCGCCGGACAAGCCGGCGAGGCGGAGGCGTCCCCGCTTTCGCGGGGATGACAATCGACGTGTCGCTACGCTCAAGCCGTGAGCGACCGCGTCTCGAGCGATAGCGCCCTTAGATGTAGCGACGCAGGCTGCGGGCCAGCTCTTCCTTGCCGCCGCGCTTCATCTGCGGCTGGTAGGCGACGCGGGCGTGTTCGACGCAATAGACGCCTTCCGAGGCGCGGCGGCCGCAGAAGCTGAACTCGGTCGAGGACGGGTCGCCGATCGGCCATTTGCACATGTGGGCGCCCAGGGTCATGACCGTGGCGGTGCCTGGCATCTCGGCGACGGCGGGCAGAGACGGGGCGGCCACGACCGGGCGGGGCTGCGGTTGCGCGGCCTCGATACGACGCGGCGCAGACGGCTGGGCCGGGGGCGTGGTGCGGGTGCGGGCCGGCCGGAAGGTGGTGGCGGTGCGCGCCGGCTGCGACGGGGTCGCGCGGCCCGACAGGCCCAGGCGGTGGACCTTGCCGATGACGGCGTTGCGGGTGACGCCGCCGCCCAGCTGTTTGGCGATCTGCGAGGCGGACTGCCCCTCGAGCCACAGCTTCTTCAGCGCGCCGACGCGATCTTCTGTCCAGCCTGCGGTCATGCCACCCTCCGGGGTACGGTTTTGATTCAACATTTGGCGCCTGGAGCCCCTCCCGGGATCCGTCAGCCACAACTAATCGTAAACGAGACCTTAACAGACGCAAGATGTGCGAATCAGTCGTCCACAGGAACTACATCTTGAATCGGCGTTCGCTGAGCAGCCCAAGCGCCGCGATACGGAACAGGCATGGTCAGGTCGGGTTGAGGCTAAATGACCGATACGTCTGCCGCCGCCCCGCCGATCACGCGCAAGCCTTTGACTCCATTGGCGGGAGATGGATGCGTTCGGGTCGTCGATCCGCCGGAGATCGCCATCACGATGACACCGGACGCCGCAGAGATCTCGGGCCTGCGCCTGATCGCCGAGGCGGACCAGGCGCGGCGGAAGGCCAATCCGGCCGTTTGAGCCCCTTGCGTGCCGCGTCATGCGGCCGCATCTGACGGCGCATGACCGATCTCGCCTCGACACGACCTTCCGGCCTGCCGACCCCGCGCCACTACGCCGGGGTCAACTGGATCGGGGTGCAGACCCTGTATCTGCGCGAGGTCCGTCGCTTCTGGAAGGTGGGCGCACAGACCGTCGCCGCCCCGGTGGTGACGACGCTTCTCTACATGCTGGTCTTCGTGGTGGCGCTGAAGGGGGCGCGGCCGCCGCTGCACGGCACGCCCTTCGCCGAGTTCGTGGCCCCCGGCCTGATCATGATGGCCATCCTGAACAACGCCTTCGCCAACGCCTCGTCCAGCCTGATCCAGGCCAAGATCATGGGCACCTCGACTGACTTTCTGACGCCGCCGCTGAGCCCCCTGGAACTGACCATCGGCTTTTCGCTCGGCGCCGCCACCCGCGGCATCGTCGTCGGGCTGGTCACCGCCGTCTGCGTGATGCCGTTCGCGAAACTGGGCGTGACCCATGTTGCGGCCATCCTCTATTTCAGCCTGATCGCCTCCCTGCTGATGGGGATGGTCGGGGTCCTGGCCGGCCTGTGGTCCGAGAAGTTCGACCAGCTGTCGGCGGTCCAGAATTTCGTCGTCCTGCCGATGACCTTCCTGTCGGGCGCCTTCTATCTGGTCGAGAACCTGCCCGAGCCGTTCGCGGCCATCAGCCACTGGAACCCCTTCTTCTATCTGATCGACGGTTTCCGCTACGGGTTCATCGGTCAGGCCGAGGGCAACCTCGTGATCGGCGTCGTCATGAGCGCCGCCCTGACAGTGGTCATGGCCGTCGCCTGCTGGCTGGTGTTCAAATCGGGCTGGCGGCTGAAGAGCTGACCTGACTTTCGTCATCATCCGGTCTGCGCCGTTTCTGCCTTGCCGGAAGATGACGAAAGCAAAGGGAGTGTGTGTTGACTCGCCCGCCCCCCCATCCGACAACCTACGCTCCTGAAAGTCCCGTCGCACCCGCGCCGGGGCTTCGTTTCTTTTGGAGGTAAGTCCGTGTCCGGTCATTTGATGGGTGTCTACAATCGCGCGCCGCTGGAAGTGGATCGCGGGCGAGGCGCGCGTCTGTGGTCCACGGACGGGACGGAGTATCTGGACTGCGTCCAGGGCATCTCGACCAACGGCCTGGGCCATGCCCACCCGGTTCTGGTCGAGGCCGTGAAGGCCCAGGCCGAGAAGCTGTGGCACGTCTCGAACATCTACAAGATTCCGGGCCAGGAAGCGCTCGCCGATATGTTGACGGAGTCCAGCTTCGCCGACGTGGTCTTCTTCACCAACTCGGGGACCGAGGCGGTGGAATGCGCGCTGAAGACCGCGCGCAAATTCCACTCGGCCAACGGCCAGCCTGAGCGGATCGACATCTACGGCTTCGACGGCGCCTTTCACGGGCGGACCTACGGCGCGATCAACGCGGCGGCCAACCCCAACTACACCGAGGGCTTCGGGCCCAAGATGGAAGGATTCCATCAGCTGACCTGGGGCGACCACGAGGCGCTCAAGGCCGCGATCGCCAAGCCGGAGACGGCGGCGATCATCGTCGAGCCCGTGCAGGGCGAGGGCGGTTGCCGCGCCATGCCCGACGTCTGCCTGCGCGGCTTGCGTGACCTCTGCGACGAACATGGCGTGCTGATCATCTTCGACGAGGTCCAGTGCGGCATGGGCCGGACCGGCAAGCTCTGGGCCCACGAATGGGCCGGCATGGAGCCCGACATCATGGCCGTGGCCAAGGCCCTGGGCGGCGGCTTCCCCATCGGCGCCTGCCTGGCCACCACGAACGCGGCCAAGGGGATGACGGTCGGCGCCCACGGCTCGACCTTCGGCGGCAATCCTCTGGCGATGGCCGTGGGACAGGCGGCCTTCGGCGCGATCAACACGCCGGAGATCCTGGGCAACGTCAACGAGATCGCCGGCTACCTGAAGCAGCAGTTGCACGGTCTGAAGGAGCGGTTCCCTGATGTGATCGAGGACGTGCGCGGCAAGGGTCTGCTGATCGGGCTGAAACTGGTTCCGAACAACCGCGACTTCATGGGCTGGGCGCGTGACGAACAGCATCTGCTGATCGCCGGCGGCGGCGACAACTGTGTGCGCATGCTGCCGCCGCTGAACCTGACCCTGGACGAGGCCCGCGAGGCTGTCGAACGGCTGGAACGGACCTGCGAGTTCGCGCGTACGAAGACGAAGGCGGCGGCCTGATGGTCAGACATTTCCTCGACATCCACCGGCTCGAAGCCGTCGAGCTGCGCGCCATCCTCGACGACGCCCATGCCCGCAAGGCCGCCCGCAAGGGCAGGCCCCAGGGCTGGGTCGACGCCGATGCGCCCGCGAAGGATCGCGTGCTGGCGATGATCTTCGAGAAGAACTCGACCCGCACCCGCTTCAGCTTCGACGCGGCCATCCGCCAGCTGGGCGGAGCCTCGATCATCGCTACGGCCTCGGACATGCAACTGGGTCGCGGCGAGCCGGTCGAGGACACCGCGCGCGTCCTGTCGCGAATGGTCGACGCCGTGATGATCCGCGCCAACGACCATGAAGATGTGGAACGCTTCGCCCGCGTCGCCACCGTGCCCGTGGTCAACGGCCTGACCGACCGCTCCCACCCGTGCCAGATCCTGGCCGACATCATGACCATCGAGGAGCAGCGCGGTCCGATCGAGGGCAAGACGCTCGCCTGGATCGGCGACGGCAACAACGTCTGCCACAGTTTCATGCACGCCGCGCCGAAGCTGGGTTTCCATCTGAACGTGGCCTGCCCGGCCGAGTATCACCCCGACCTGCATGACCTGGCCAAGGGCGGCAACGCCGTCAGATTGACCTCGGACCCGCGCGATGCGGTCAAGGGCGCCGACGTCGTCATCACCGATACCTGGGTGTCAATGGGCGACAGCGACTACGAGGCTCGACTGCATGCGTTCGAGAGCTACACGGTCGACGAGGCGCTGATGGACCTGGCCGACCAGGACGCGGTCTTCCTGCACTGTCTGCCCGCGCACCGCGGCGAGGAGGTCACCGACGCGGTGATCGACGGACCTAAGTCGCTGGTCTGGGACGAGGCGGAAAACCGCATTCATGCCCAGAAGGCCGTCCTGGCCTGGTGCTTCGCGGGCTGAGCCCGGGATTCGCGCAAACGAATAAGGGGCGCCGTCGCGAGACGGCGCCCCTTATGCCTTCAGGCCAGGCTCACGTCGGCCACGCCGCCGACGTTCGGCATGGTCTTCGTCAGGTTGGCCTTGGCGATCTCGAAGAAGAAGCCGGCGGGTCCCTTCTTCGACAGCCAGACGCGGCCGTCGTCGCCGTCGAAGCGGATGAGGGTCAGGTGCGGGTCGTCCTTGCCGTCTGGGTACCAGGCGGCCACGATCGGGTTCCAGTGTTTGTCGATGATGGACTGATCACGCTGAAGCGACAGGGCGCCGTGGAAGCAGGCCCAGACTTCCTGATCCTTGGAGCCATAGGTGAACATGCCCTTCTGGCCGCCCCTGGCGATGTCGCGGGCCAGGTCGGTGTCGTTGCGGGTGAAGAACCAGATCGTGCCGCTCTCCTCCTCGCGATAGGCGGTCATGGGCTGCGAGTGATAGCCGGGCGTGTCGATCCCCAGCATGCCGGTGTTGGAGTCCTTCAGATGCTTCCAGAATTCTTTTTCGGCATCGGCGGCGGAGAGGTGTTCGTCGGCCATGTCAGGCTCCTGCGTGGGGGTTCGGCCGGGATAACCACCCAGCCGTCGCGCCGTTCCGTCAGTTCCCGCGCGGCGTCACGCCCAACAGGGTTCCCAGATGGATCAGCAGCAGGAAGGCCAGGGCCCCGGCCAGCAGCATGATGAACCGCCACGGCACCATGCGGGGCTTGAGGAAATCGCTCGGCCGGGCGCCGCGCCAGCCGGCGAAGACGCCGACGATCAGGGCGCCGGCGAGCAGCGAAAGGGTCAGGGTCATCGACATGGGCGCGATGTGGCGACAAGCCCCCGCATGCGCAAGCAAACCCTTTCCGGGGCGTTAATCTTCACCGCTCGTTAACCACGTTGGCGCGATGGATTGGTCGGCGGCGGGCCTATCCACAGGTGAATGGGCGCCCGTCAAGATGTTGGGGTTAACCACACGTTTACACCCCTGATATGGGCGATTAGCGTGATGCCTATGGGTCGGGAGTCGAATCAGTGAGCGCAGCCGCTGCGCCTTGGAGCGTAAAGGGCATCGACCCTAAAGCGCGCGAGGTGGCCAAGGATCTGGCGCGTCGCTCGGGCATGACGCTGGGCGAGTGGCTCAACACCATGATCATGGACGACGAGGACGACGGCGTGTCCCCGTTGCCGCGCCGTCCGCACGCCGCCGAGATGTTCGACCGTCGCGGCCGTTCGCGCCGGCTGGACGACGCCTACGAGATGGAGGGGCGCGGCCAGTCCCGCGACTTCGGCCGCGACGACGAAACCCTGCAGCGCGTCGCCGCCTCGGTCGAGGCCATCGCCGCACGCCTCGAAGCCGCCGAGCGTCGCTCGACCATCGCCATCCAGGGTGTCGATCAGGCCGTCGCCGGTCTGGTGCGCAAGATGGAGTCGCAGGACCAGCGAGCGGGCCAGTACGGCCGCCGCATCGACGACATCTCCGAAGAACTGAAGGAAGGCCACAAGCGCCTGCGTCGCTTCGAGCAGGACGCGGGTCCGAAGACCGCCGAGACCATCGGCAAGGTCGAACAGGCCATCGGCGGTCTCGCCGGGCGTCTCTATGACATCGAGGAACGTCAGCGCTCCGGCCTGATGGAGGTGCGCCAGCGGCTCGACGGGGTCGAGAAGGTCGACGCCTGGGGCAAGACCGACACGGCCGTCGCCGCCCTGACCAGCCGCCTCTATGACCTGGAGGAGCGCAACCGCGCCCACGGCCAGACCCTTCTGTCGCGCATCGAAGCGGTCGAGAAGGCCGCAGGCCCGGGCGCGGGCGCCGACATCCTGGCCCGCGTCGGTCAACGACTGGACGCCGCCCAGGGTCAGACGACCGAAGCCCTGCGCAATCTGGAACGCTCCTTCGCCGGGCTTGACCAGCGACTGCGCGCCGCCGAGACCCGGGTCGAGCCGGAAGGCGTGCGCGAGGCCGCCCGCTTCGAGAAGCTGGCCGAGACCCTGTCCCGTCAGGTCGACGCCAACCGCACCGAAATGATGCGCCGGCTGGAGACCGCCGAGAGCGAAGGCCGGATGGCCCGCATCGAGGCGACGATCGCTTCGCTGGGCGAACAGGCCCGTTCGTCCGAGCAGCGCTCCGCCCAGGGCATCGACGCCATGGGCCGCGAGGTCCTGCGCATCGCCCAGAACCTGGATAGCCGCGTCGACAAGATGGAGACGGCGGGCGACTCGCGTCTGGGCCAGTTCGAGCAGGCCCTGACCCGGACCCTGTCGGACAGGATCGCCTCGGACATGGGCCGCTACGGCCAGGCCATCGAACACCGCCTGAACCGCGCCGACGACCAGAACGCCATCGCCCTCGAGAAGCTGGGCGTCGAGATCACCCGCATCTCCGACCGCCTCGCCGACCGTATCGCCCAGTCGGAGCGCAAGTCCGCCCAGGCGCTGGAAGACATCGGTCGCCGGATGGTCGAGGGCTCCGACCGGATTGAGCAACGCTACGACCGCGCCTCGGGCGAACTGGCCGAGCGGATGCGCCTGTCCGAGGAACGCACTGCGAAACTGCTGGCCGAGGCGCGCGAGACGCTCGACCAGCGTCTGACCCCGCCGGCCGCCTTCGACACGACACCCCAGTCCCTGCCGCCCGTCGCCCCGGCCGCCGCCGAGTTCGCCCAGCCCGACTGGCGCGCCGCCGCCTTCCCGGCCGAGGACTTCGCCTCGCCGGAGGACGGCTGGTCGATCGATTCCCTCGCCGCCGACATCGAACCCTTCCCTGAGGCTCCATCGGAACCGTTGCTCGCGCCCGAGCCCGCCGCCCCCGAGGTCGCCGCGGCGACCCTGCCGGCCGAGGACAGCTTCGACGCCCTGCCGCGTCGTTTCGAACCGGTCGCGCCCGAGCCGACCCCGTTCGGTTCGGCGGTCCAGCCCTTCGGCGGCTTCGGCGGCGCGGACGTCTCCGACGCCCTGGACGCCATCGCCGAGTTCGCGCCCCAGCCGCAACCCGCCTTCGCCGGCCCCGTCGCCGAGGCCTTCCCCTCGGCCCGCACCTTCGATGGCGGCGACGACGACTTCACCGCCGAAACCGAGTTCGTCGACGCGCGCCGCCTGCGCGCCGGTCTGGTCGGCGGGGCCGCGACCGGTCGCGCCGCCTCGACCCGCGACGCCATTTCGGCCGCCCGCGCCGCCATGAACACTCCGGCCGCCGCCGCCGAGGTCGCCCCCCGCTCCGGCTTCGGCCTTGGCGGTCTGAAAAAGGGCGGCAAGTCGCGCCTGCAGGAGCGTCTGGACAAACAGGCGTCGCGCGACGGCACGGTCAAGAAGGCCTTCCTCGCCTCGGTCACCGGCGTGGCCGTGGTCTGCGGCCTCTACGCCACCGGTCGCCTGACGGGCTATGAGATCATGGACGTCCGCCAGCTGCTGGGTCAGTCGGGCGGCGAGACCGAAGCCACTCCCATCGCGGCCCTTGCCCTGTCACCCACCGACGCGCCTCTGGACGCCTCTCCCGCCGATGCGACCGAGGCCCAGACCCTGTTCGCCCAGGCGACGGAACAGCTGGATCGCAACGACCCGGCTGGGGTTGAGACCCTGACCCGCGCCGCCAATCTCGGCGAGCCCCAGGCCCAGCTGAAGCTGGCCAGCCTTTACCAGTCCGGCGAGAACGGCGTGACCGTCGACGCCGAAGACAGCCGTCTGTGGGCCCGCCGCGCCGCCGAGGGCGGCGACGCGCGGGGCATGCACGCCTTCGGCATGTATCTGTTCGACGGCGTCGGCGGCGCCCGCAACCGACCCGAGGCCCTGGACTGGCTCAAGAAGGCCGCCGACCTCGGCCTCGTCGACAGCCAGTACAATGTCGCCCGCATTTATGAGAACGGCGACGAGGGCATCGCCCCGAACCCGACCCAGGCCTATCGCTGGTACCTGATCGCGGCCCGCGCCGGCGATCCCCAGGCCCAGGCCGCCGTCGACCGGCTGGCCCCGACCCTTCCGGCCGCCGCCCGCCAGACCGCCCGCGCCCAGGCCGAGGCCTTCGCCCTGGAACCGCTCGCCTAAAACCTGCTTTGATTTCCGCTCATCCCCGCGAAAGCGGGGACCCAGTTCTTTCGTCCGTTCGGTGCGTCGGATTGACCTTCCGTTCAAACCCCGACCATTGAGCGCCCAAAGCACTGGGTCCCCGCTTTCGCGGGGATGAGCGTTTTTAGAAGGGGAAGGCCCGCCCTTTGGAGATCTATCTGCCGATCGCCGAGGTTTCGGTGAACTGGCCGTTCCTGGTTCTGCTGGGCGCGCTGGTCGGATTCGTGTCCGGACTGTTCGGCATCGGCGGCGGTTTCCTGATGGCGCCGGTGCTGGTCTTTATGGGCATTCCCCCGACCGTGGCCGTCGCCAGCCAGGCCAGCCACGTCGTCGCCTCCTCCACCTCCGGCGTGATCCGCTACACCGGCCAGGGCGCGGTGGACTTCAAGATGGGGGGCATCATGGCAGCCGGCGGCGCCGTCGGCGCCCTCGGGGGCGTCGAGGTGTTCCGCTACCTTCGCCTGCTGGGCCAGGCGGACCTGGTCGTGGCCCTGTCCTATCTGATCTTCCTCGGCGCCATCGGCCTGCTGATGCTGCGCGAGAGCCTGACCGAGATTCTGCGTCGTCATCGCGGCGAGATCGCTCCGCACCAGGAGCGGCGTCGTCCGCTGTGGCTCTACGGCCTGCCGTGGAAGGTGCGTTTCCCTAAATCCGGTCTCTATATCAGCGCGATCCCGCCCTTTGGCCTGGGCGTCCTCGCCGGCGTTCTGTCGGCCATCATGGGGGTCGGCGGCGGCTTCATCCTGGTCCCCGTCATGCTCTATGCCCTGCGGATGAAGGCAGGGGTCGTGGTCGGCACCAGCCTGTTCCAGATCATCATCACCACCGCCATCACCACCATCCTGCAGGCGGGGCGGAACCAGACCGTCGACATCGTCCTGTCGACCCTTCTGCTCGTCGGCGGGGTGGTCGGGGCCCAGTTCGGCGCCCGCTACGCCGGCAAGTTCCGCGCCGATATCCTGCGCGCGGCGCTCGGCCTGCTGATCCTGTTCGTCGGCATCCAGATGGGGCTGGAGCTGTTCGTCCGGCCTTCGGACATCTTCCTTCTGGCCCCCGGAGTCGCGGACGGATGATCCAGACGCCGCCCCTTCCGCCACCCGCGATCGAGGCGCCCCTTCTTGCGGAGTCGGGCCCCGAAATGTCTGTCGGGACGCAGGGAGAACTGCGCGTCGCCGCCGCCCTGACCGATGCGCGGGTCCAGGTGGATTCCAGCTTCCGCGGCGCGTCGATCGTCCTCTACGGCGCGGTCTTCAACCCGACCGACGACCCCACCGATGTTGTCGTCGTGGTGCGCGGTCCCGACGCCCCGATCCGCCTGGTCAAGAAGACCCGCAGCCTCGGCGTCTGGCTGAACAGCCGCCCCGTTCTGTTCGAGGGCGCGCCCGGCTTCTACATGACCGCCTCGACCCGGCCCCTGCCGGACATCGCCGGCTTCGGCCAGCTGCGTCGGCTCGGCGTCGGTGTCGATCACCTGCGCATCGACGCGCCGGAGGAGAGCCGCACCGTCACCCGCTACGGCGTGCGCGACGTGGTCATCTCGCGCCTGGGCGAGGACTACCTCGACTGGCGTCGCGCCGTGATCCGGCTGAAGGAGGCGGCGGCCCTCTACGACACCGATCCCGAGGGCGTCACCTTCGTCGATCGCGGCCTGTTCCGCGCCCAGGTCGAACTGCCCACCGTCGCGCCCACCGGCGAATACCACGCCGAGGTCTGGCTGTTCCGCGACGGCGAACCGGCGGGCGTGTCGAACCTGACCCTGACGGTCGAGAAGGTCGGCTTCGAACGCGACATCTACGAGTTCGCCCACCGCCGCCCATGGAGCTACGGCATCCTGTGCGTCCTGCTGGCCGGGGGGATGGGGTATCTGGCGAGCCGGGTCTTCAGGAGAAGCTGATGGACCGGACGCGACTGACCGCCTGGACGCTGACGCTCGCCGGCCTCATTCCCTTCGTCGGTCTCGCGGCCTGGATCGTGCTGGCTCCGCGTGAGGGCGAGCGCTGGGTGGAACCGCTGACTGTCTACGGCGCGATCATCCTGTCGTTCCTGGCGGGCGCGCGATGGGGCAAGGCCTTCGCCGGGCGCGATCCCCGTCCCGCCACCCTGATCCTCAGCAATCTGCCGCCGGTCGCGGCCTGGCTGACCTTCATACCGGGCGTGCCTGTCGAGTTTCGACTGCTGGTCCTGATCTTCGGCCTGATCGGCATGCTGTACTGGGACTTCGGCCCGTCGCCTGTCTGGTACCGGAATCTGCGGATCATCGCGACGACAGGCGCGGCGCTGAGCCTCGGCGTCGTCATGCAACTGCTCTAGACGAGGGCGTTCCAGGCGAGGGCATGGACCCGATCCTTGCCCAGCGCCGCGGCCATCGGCGGCGTGGCGAACAGTCCCGCGATCGCCGCGTCCAACACATTCAGTCCACCGGTAAAGGCTCCGAACGCCGGCAGGATCAGCCTGCGCCCATCCGTCACGAAACAGGGCCGGCGCACCATCCGCGCATGGGCGACGACCCGGGCGCAGGGGTGCAGGTGGCCCGCCACCTCGCCGTCCTCGGCCTCCGGCCTCGGCTCGTGGGTCAGGAACAGGGCGCCCAGCCGCAGGTCGCCGACCACCCGCCCCGGAAGGCGCGAGACCGCATCGGCGTCGGCCGCCGTCAGGGCCTCCCGGTCGTGGTTGCCTTCCAGCCAGATCCAGCCGCGCCCGAAGGCCAGCCGGTCCAGCCGCGTCCGGTCATCCTCCGCCATCCGCCCGATGGATTTGCTGTCGTGAAAACTGTCGCCGAGCAGGACGACCCGGTCGGGCTTGAGATCGACGATCTCCGCCTCCAGCCTGTCCAGCGTCGCCCGGCTGTCGTAGGGCGGCAGCATCTGGCCCCGCGCGGCGAAGGCTGATCCCTTCTCGAGGTGGAGGTCGCCGGCGACGAGCGTCCCATGGGCCGGCAGCCACAGCGCCCCGGAACAGCGCAACACGGACAGCTCCCCCATGACCCGCACCGACAGCGAGCCGCACGGCCGCCGCGCCGGCGCCAGCGTCTTCTGCAAGGCCGCGTTCACGCCGCCCCCTGGAGTTCTGGCGGGGCGTCTTCCATGACCTCGGCGATCAGGTCGGCGGCGGAGGCGTCCAGGATCATTTCGGCGGCGTCGCCTCCGACCCGCTCGCGCCCGATCATCACCAGCACCGGCACGCAGAAGGGCGAGGCCCTTTCCAGCGGCGCATGGCGGATATGGCCTGCAATGCGTGACAGAAGTTGCCCCAGACGCGCGACGTCCAGCAGGCCCGAGGCGGCGTCGGACCGGGCGGTTCTGAGCAGCAGATGGTCGGGCTGGTGGCGGCGAAGCACGTCGTAGATCAGGTCCGTGGAGAAGGTCACCTGACGCCCCGTCTTCTCGGCGCCCGGCTGTCGACGCTCGATCAAGCCGGAAACGAGGGCGCAATTGCGGAAGGTGCGCTTCATCATGAAGCTCTCCTCCAGCCAGGCCTCGAGGTCGTCGCCCAGCATGTCCGGCTGGAACAGGGCGTCCCAGTCCAGCCCGTCCATCGGCTTGATCGACCAGATGGCGAAGGAATAATCGGTCACCACGAAGCCCAGGGGCCCCACGCCGAGCCGGTCCAGCCGCCGCGTCAGCAGCATGCACAGGGTCGAATGGGCCAGCCGCCCCTCGAACGGATAGGCGACGAGAAAATGCCGGCTGCCGCGCGGGAAGGTCTCGATCAGAAGGCTGTCGGCGTCGGGGATCAGGCTGCGTTGC
>NZ_JANODA010000043.1:0-17703 GCF_031412435.1 Brevundimonas sp. | reverse complement strand
GCCAGGATCCCGCTCTGGAACAGCTCGCCCGAAACCTTGGGGCCGACCACGTCCGCACGCTGGAAGGTCATGGGCCCGAGCGCGTCGACCAGGGCGGCCTTGACCTTGTCCACCGCCACCGCGGGCTCGCCGCCCTCGGGGGTCTGGAAGCGGATCATGGCCGTGGTCGGCTCGCCGAAGGCCTGAACCTGGACGTCGCCGATGTTCTGCGCCTCCAGAGTCTTCCGGGCCAGACTCAGATCCACAGCCTTGGGGGCCGTGGAAACCTCCAGCAGGGTTCCGCCCTTGAAGTCGATCCCGCAGTACAGGCCGCCGCACGGCGGCTGGAAGGGGAACAGGGTGAAGCCGAGCGACACCACCACCGCGACCGCCGAGACGAAGGCCGCGATGCGGGAAAACGCGACGAACCGGAAGTTCGTCTTGATCGGGAGCACCTTGATGAGAGGCCAGTACTTGGACATGTCGGCGTCTCCCTAAACGATCGGCAGGGTCTTGGGGCGAACCCGGCGGAACCAGATCGACAGCAGGAACTGGGTGATCACGACGGCCGAGAAGACAGACGTCAGGACGCCGATGGACAGGGTCCAGGCGAAGCCCCGGACCGGGCCGGACCCGAACTGGAACATGATCAGGGCCGCCAGGATCGTCGTGACGTTCGCGTCGATGATCGTCGTCATGGCGCGCGAGAAGCCCGCGTCCATGGCTGACAGCACCGGACGCCCGGACCTGAATTCGTCACGCATGCGCTCGTAGATCAGCACATTGGCGTCCACAGCCACCGCCAGGGTGAGAATCAGGCCCGCGATCCCCGGCAGGGTGAGGGTGGCCTGGGTGACCGACAGGGTGGCGACAATCAGCAGGCCGTTGACCAACAGGGCGATCACGGAAATCCCGCCGAACAGGAACCCGTAGGACAGCAGCATGAAGACCAGGATCGCCATGAAGCCGACGGCCGTGGAGATCTTGCCGGCCTGGACGGCGTCGGCGCCCAGTTCGGCGCCCACGGTCTGTTGCTGCTCGACGCTGAGGGGCGCCGGCAGGGCGCCGGCCCGCAGCAGGATGGCCAGGTTGTTGGCGCTCTCCGGCGTGAAGTTGCCACTGATCTGGCCAGAGCCGCCGGTGATGGCGCTCTGGATCACCGGGGCGGAGATGACCCGGTTGTCCAGCACGATGGCGAATCGCTTGCCGAGATTCTGGGCCGTGGCGTCGCCGAACCGGCGCGCGCCTTGGCCGTTGAAGCGGAAGTTGACGATCGCCTCGCCGGTCTGGGAGTCGAAGGCCTGACTGGCGTCGGTGAGCATTTCGCCGGTGACCAGGGCGCGCTTCTTCACCAGCAGGGCGCCACCCTCCTCGCTGGGCAGCAGCTGCGAGCCCGGCGGGATGCGGCCCGCGGCGGCCTCCTCCGGGGTGACGCTGTCGTCCACCATCTGGAAGGTGAGCTTGGCGGTCTGGCCAATGATGTCCTTGAGCTTCTCGGGATCGCTCTCGCCCGGCGCCTGGACGACGATGCGCTCGGCGCCCTGGCGGGTGATGGAGGGTTCGCGGGTGCCGAGGCTGTCGATGCGACGACGCACGACCTCGATGGACTGATCCACCGCCGTCGCGCCCATCGAATCCAGTGTCGCCTGGGTGAAGGCCAGGCGAACGCGGTCGGGACCGACACGCTGGACCTGACGTTCCGCCGCACCGCTGGCGTTCACAGGGCCGACGAGGGCCTGCAGCGCCGTGTAGGCCGCGTCCTGACGGGCCGGGTCGGCCAGGGTGACCACCGCGCCGCCCGCTTCACGCGAGATCTGGTTCGTGGCGATGCCGCCTTCGCGCAGAGCGACGCGGACATCCTCGATCAAATTGTCGATACGCTTGGTGCGCATCGCCTCCACGTCGACTTCGAGCAGCAGGTACGACCCGCCCTGCAGGTCGAGGCCCAGGTTCAGCGCGTTCTTGGGCAGCCAGCCGGGCAGAGCCGCCCGCTGCGCCGGAGACAGGGCGTTCGGGAAGGCCAGCAGCACGCCGAAGACGAGCGACAGGACGACAAGGATGACTTTCCAGCGCGACAGCTGAATCATGGACGGTGTTCCGGTTCAGCGAGCCGAGGCTCAGGCCTTGGCGTCGTTCGCGGCGATGGCGGTGCGGTTGCGCACCTCGGCGATCATGCCCTTGACCACCCGCACGTTGACGCTGGGCGCGATCTCGATGTTGACCTCGGCCTCTTCGACGCGGGTGACCTTGCCGATCATGCCCGATGACAGGACGACGGTGTCGCCGCGCTTCACGGCCGCGATCAGGGCGGCATGTTCCTTGGCGCGCTTCTGCTGCGGACGGATCAGCAGGAAGTAGAACAGCACGAAGATCGCGACGAACGGCAGGAACTGCACGATCATGGCCACCAGGCCGCCTTCACCAGTGGGTGTCATTTGGTTGGTCCCCGGGGGATGAGGCAGCCGCTTGCGGGCGCCCGTTTAAAACAAGGCGCGGAACCTAGGGCCGGGACTCCGGGATTGCAACGCGGCGTGATGGATCGGCTTCGCTACCGTGGCAAAACAGTCAACGGATCGATGGCCACCGGCTCGTCGCCCTGCATCCGCCGGGTCTCGAAGTGGATCGAGGGACGACCGTCGCCCGCCGTCAGGCCCACGGTGCCGATCTGCTGGCCCGCACGCACGTCGGCGCCGTCGTCGACCGTCGCCGAACCCAGATGGCCATAGACGGTCCGCCAGCCGTCGCGGTGGATGATCAGGACCGTCAGCCCCTGCCCCACCAGATCGCCGACATAGGCCACGCGGCCGCCGGCTGCGGCGTTGACCGGCTCACCGGCGCCCGCGCCGATGTTGATGCCGTTGTTGCGCTCGCCCAGACCCACGGGTCCGAAGCGGCGCACGACCTCGCCCCGGACCGGCCACTGGAAGGCGGCGCCTGCGGGCGCGACGCCGGTCGATCCGGTCGCTGCGGGCTGGCGCGGCGGCGGCGGCGCGGACGGATTGCCGGACGGCGGCGGAGGCGGCGGGGGAATCACCCCGTTCTCGGGCACCATGACGCCGACGGGCGCGGGACCGGTCGCATAGGGATCAGGACCGGTGTCCAGCGCGCTGTCGGGCAGGATGATCGACTGGCCCACGGTGATCGCGCCGCGCGGCCCCAGACCGTTGAGGTCGATCAGGTTCTGCACCGGCGTCTGGAAGCGACGCCCGACGCCGGAGATCGTGTCGCCCGGCTGGATGACATAGGCCGCGCCGGCGCTGACGCTCATCGGCGCGCTGGGCGTCACATAGGACGGCGAGGTCGCGGGCGGCGGCGGGGCGTAGGCCGGGGGGTTGTAGGCCGGCGGCGGCGGATAGTTGTTCGAGGCCGACGACGACGGCGGCGGCAGAGCTCCGCCCTCGATCCGCTCGGTCGGCGCGGTCAGGGGCGGCGGCGCCTCATAGACCGGCGGCTGGGGGGGGGCGCCATAGGGATCGACCGGCCGCGCGCCGGGCGCGCCATAGCCCTCCATCGGTCGGGTCGAATACCGCGGAGCTTCCGGATAGCTGGCGCAGGCCGTGGCCGCCATGCCTGCGAAGGCGATCGCCGCCGCCCTGATCCAGTTAGAAATGCGCATCCGCCGCTCCCCGTTCACCTTGTTCGACATGCCCCGCCGAAGCCCATAAGCCAACCCGCCAAAGCGCGCGAAAGTGGGGCGGAGAGGTTAACGGGGCCCCGGCTACCCCTCCTTGGCCGTCCCCTCGACCAGGGGCACGAACCGGACCTCGCACAGGCTCTCGCGCCTGAACGACCCGTCCTCCTGCCCAGTATAGCGATGCAGCATCTGCACCGAAGTCCGGCCCACAGGCGCGACCAGCACCCCGCCCGGCTTCAGCTGTTTCAGCAACTCGGTCGGCTCGGTCGGCGAGGCGGCCGTGACCATGATCCGGTCGAACGGCGCCTGTTCCGGCCAGCCAAGTCCGCCGTCGGAGTGTCTGGTGATGACGTTGTCGATCTCCAGCCGCCGCAACCGGCCTTCGGCCTCCACCAGCAGGCTGCGATAGCGTTCGACGGAATAGACATAGCGGGCCAGCCGCGACAGCACCGCGCACTGGTAGCCGCTGCCCGTACCAATCTCGAGCACCCGGTGGCGCGGTTCGACCTCCAGCGCCTGGGTCATCAAGCCGACGATATAGGGCTGGCTGATCGTCTGGGCGCAGTCGATCGGCAGGGCCTGATCCTCCCAGGCCTGATCGAGGAATTTCTCGTGCACGAACACGGCGCGGTCGATCGATTCCATCGCCGCCAGCACCCGGGGATCGGTGACCCCCTGCTGCCGCAGCGACAGGATCAGCCGCCCCGCCCTGTCGTCCTTGAGGTTCATCCCGCCAGCGACCTCGGCGGCGCCCCGCCCAGGACGCCCTTCAGGTCATGGACGCTGGCCCTGTGCGTCAGGTCGATATGCAGGGGCGTGACCGAGATCCTGCCGTCGTCCATGGCCCGCAGGTCGGTCCCCGGCGCATGGTCCTGTTTCGTGCCGCGGAAGCTCATCCAGTAATAGTCGCGCCCGCGCAGGTCGGTGCGCTTGACCGCATGCATCTCTCCGGCCTGGCGGAAGCCCTGCACGGTCACCTCGACCGCCTTCACATCCTCCGGCGGGCGGGCGGGGAAGTTCAGGTTCATCACCACCCCGTCCTGCCAGGTCTCGGCCAGCAGACGGCTGATGATCGGCGGGGCAAAGGCCTCGGCCGTCTCCCAGTGGGCGGTGACCTCGTCGTGGAACCGCTCCAGCGACTGGGACAGGGCGATCGACCGGATCCCGAAGGCCATCCCCTGCAGCGCACCCGCGACCGTGCCGGAATAGGAGCAGTCCTCGCCCACATTGTGCCCGCGATTGACGCCCGACAGCACGAGATCCGGCTTGGAATCCATCAGGTCGTTGACGGCCAGGACCACACAGTCGGTCGGCGTCCCCGTGACCGAGAACCGCTTGTCGCCAAACCGGTTGACCCGCAGCGGCTCGGTCAGGGTGATCCCCCGCCCCTTGCCCGACTGTTCCTCGTGCGGCGCGACGATCCAGACGTCGTCGGATAGCGTCCGCGCGATCCGCTCCAGACAGGCCAGGCCCTCGGCCTCGATGCCGTCGTCGTTGGTCAGCAGGATGCGCATTTTATCTTTCGTCATTCCGGGCGAAGCGCAGCGGAGACCCGGAACCCAGCGGCGCCGAAGCGAAGCGAAGGCGAAATGTCTCAGCGAGCGCGTGCGCGACAGTTTCGCGCTCTCGCGCGCCGCTGGGTTCCGGGTCTGCGGCGCTGCGCGCCTCCGCCCGGAATGACGAAAACGGGGCTGATCCGCAAGGGCAGCCGACTATTGGATGACGGCGATGTCCGTGCCGAGAATCACGAAGGCGCCCTCGCACTCGTTGCGCAGGACCGATCCCTCGTACTCATAGCGGTCGCCCGGCAGGTCGTCGGACCATTCCATCGTCGTGCCTGTGACGCGCACCTTCTGGCGGCCGATGGTCGAGGCCGACATCCGTTGCAGGTCGCGCGGCAGGGACCCGGAGATGCAGGGTCGACGCGTGCCTGCGCGATAGCGGTTCTCGCTCTCGATCAGCTGGAATTCCTCGCCGGAAAAGTTGATCCAGCCCTCGAACGTCGTCGGGGTCGGGGCGGGCTGGACCTCGGCCACGGGCGCGGCGGCGGACAGCGACAGGGCCAGGGCGGCGGCGATCAGGCTCATGGAGCAACTCCTGTTCGAGCGGCCTCGCAGGCGGCGAGGCGCAGGCTTCCTCGGGTGGAACGAAGATAGGACGCCGCCGATCCCCGATCCACCTTACGCCCGATCACAAAACCGGTGAGCGCCGGCCTCAACCGACGTGCGTCGCCCCGCCCATATAGGGCAGCAGGGCCGCCGGCACGGCGATCTTCCCGCCCTCGTCCTGATAGTTCTCCATGATCGCCACCAGGGTCCGCCCGACGGCCAGGCCCGAGCCGTTCAGGGTGTGAACGAACTCCGGCTTGCCTTCCTTGCGCTTGAACCGCGCGTCCATCCGCCGGGCCTGGAAGTCCCCGCAGTTCGAGACCGAGCTGATTTCGCGATAGGTCCCCTGCGACGGCAGCCAGACCTCGAGGTCGAACGTCTTCTTCGCCGAGAAGCCCATGTCGCCCTTGCACAGCAGCATCCGGCGATAGGGCAGCTCCAGCTTCTGGAGCACCGCCTCGGCGCAGGTCGTCATCCGCTCGTGTTCCTCGTCGGACTTGTCCGGCGTGGTGATGGAGACCAGTTCGACCTTGTGGAACTGGTGCTGGCGGATCAGCCCCCGCGTATCCCGCCCCGCCGACCCCGCCTCGGCCCGGAAGCACGGCGTTAGGGCCGTCAGCCGCAGCGGCAGTTCCTCCTCTAGCGTGATCTGCTCACGCACGAGGTTGGTCAGGGAGACTTCGGCGGTGGGGATGAGCCAGTGCCGACGAGCCAGCGCCTCATAGGACGGCACACCCAATAGCGTTTCGCCGTCCTCGTTGATGATCTTCGTCAGCGTCGGCGCGTAGACTCCGCTGGACGCTTGGGAAAAGTCCCACGTGTCAAAATCAATGAAGCTGGAAGCGAAGAACAGGTCGTTCTGGAACTTCGGCAACTGCCCCGTCCCGAACATCGCCTCATCGCGCACCAGATACGGCGGATTGACCTCCAGATAGCCGTGCTCGGTCGTCTGCACGTCGAGCATGAACTGGCCGACGGCGCGTTCCAGCCGCGCCAGCCCGCCCTTCAGAACCGCAAACCGCGCGCCCGACATCCGCGCCGCCGCCTCGAAGTCCAGCAGCCCCATGGCCTCGCCCAGGTCGGCGTGATCCTTGGCCGGTCCACCCGCGCGCGGCGTGCCCCAGCGCGAGGTCTCGACATTGCCCGCCTCGTCCTCGCCGTCCGGCACGTCGTCGGCCGCGAGGTTCTTCTGCGCCGCCAGGAGACCGCGCAATTCGGCCCCCTTGGCCGCCTCGATCTCGCCGTGGCTCGCGATGTCGCCCTTCAGCGTCTCCACCTCGGCCTTCAGCCGGTCAGCCTCCTCCATGTCCTTGCGGCCCATCGCGGCGCCGATCAATTTGGAGGCCGCATTGCGCTTGGCCAGCGCCTCCTGCCCCGCCGTCTGGGCGGCGCGCAGTTCGGTATCGAGGCTCAGGATCTGCTCAACGAGCGCCTGCGCATCCTCCACGCCGCGCGACGACCAGCCGGCGACGAAGTGGCCGGGGTTGTCTCGAATGGCTCGGATATCGTGCATGGCGCGGTCTTTGGGGCAGGCTTCAGGGAAGCGGATGCTCTAGCGGGCGTCGCCGGATGGGGCAAACCTCCCGGGCGCGCCTACCCGACTTCCATTACCAGACAGGTCGAGGTCGCCGTCGCATACAGTTTGCCGTCGAGGCCCTTCAGGTCCGCTTCCGCGAAACCCGCGCGCCGGCCGATCTGCACGATCCGTCCCTCGGCCCTGACCGGCACCCCCTCGGTCAGGGCGCGGTGGAAGACCGTCTTGATCTCCAGCGTCGTATAGGCCTGCCCCGGCTTCAGCATCGAATGCACGGCGCAGGCGCAGGCCGAATCGAGCAGGGTCGCCATCCAGCCGCCGTGCACCGTGCCGATCGGATTGTAGACGGCTCGGGTCGGCGTGGCCTCGAACACCACCCTCCCCTCCTCGACCGCGGTCATGCGGTAGTCGAGCGTCCGCGCGATCGGCGCGGCGTTCCGGTCCTCGAGGAAGCTGAGCCGCAACTGTTCGACGCCGGACAGGTGGCTGAGTGAGCGAAGATAGGTCATGCGAAGGGTCCCGGAAGAGGTCCGTTTGCAATAAGGACTGTCTAAGGCCCGAGGCAAGCCAATCCTCCCCCGCTGGGGGAGGGGGACCACGAAGTGGTGGAGGGGGCTAGCCGCACATGCCGGAGTCCGGGTTAAGCCCCCTCCGTCACGTCGCGAAGGCGCGCCGCGCCACCTCCCCCAACGGGGGAGGAATAGTTCTTACAGACCCGGCAGCTTGAACCCGCTCGAGCGACGGGGCGCGATCACGATCGTGCTCTGCGTGCCGGTCAGCGCCTGCAGGCGAGCGTTCTCGCTGGCGGCGTCGATGGTGACGGCGCCCTGGGCGGTCTGGGTCTGGGTCGGGGCCTGGGTGGCCGCGTCGTCGCGACGCCAGAACAGGATGCGGTTGGCGAAGCTTTCTTCCTTGTGCGCCAGATCGCCGAACTCGTCGTCGATGACATAGCGGGCCAGGGGGTCGGCGCGATCGGCGCCGGCCGCGGTGACCAGGGCCTGTTCCCCCGGCGTCCGGGTCACGGCCTGACGCTGACCCAGCAGGATCTGGCGGGCGGCGCTTTCCGGAGCGAGCTCCTGCGGGCGCGGCTGGCCCGGCGCGGGCGGACGCAGGCCGTATTCCGGCGGCACGGTCAGCGGGGCGGAGGACACGGTCAGAAACTCGTCCGGCACGACCTTGGTCAGGCCGATGGACTGGCGCAGGCCCCCACAGGCGGTCAGGGCGACGGCCGAGACGGCGATGGCGGAAACGGTCAGGATACGGGCGGTTCGCATGGGTCGGTTCGGCTCCGGCGCGGATTCAGCGCCCAGGTCAGACGAGTGTGTAGTGCAGGAAAGAGCGGGTGATTACGCCTTTTCGTGGGCCGCGCCAACGGCCGGCTTCCGTTCCGACCTCACGCTGTCGATAATCAGCAGCAGGACGCCGATGTTGATGGCGCTGTCGGCGACGTTGAAGACCCAGGGGAACACCCCCGTGCCCGAAAAATCGATGAAGTCCACGACATAGCCGTACTGGATCCGGTCGATGGCGTTGCCCAGGGCGCCGCCGATGACCAGGCCGATCGCGGCGATCAGGGTGCGACGTTCGGCTTTCAGGGCCCACCAGCCGAGGAAGCCCGCCACGACCAGGGGGAAGAGGCTGAGTATCCACCGTCCCGAGCCGCCGCCGAACAGGCCGAAACTGACGCCGTCGTTCTCGACATAGGAAAAGTTCAGGATCGGCGGGGCGATCAGCACCCGACCGACCTCGCGCAGGTCCAGGCCTTCCAGGATCCAGAACTTGGTCAGCTGGTCGAGCACGATGACGAAGAGGGCGAAGCCGTAGGCGGCCCAGGCGATGCGGGGGATCTTCATGGGCGTCCGGTTAGCAGGCCCGGCGCCCGCCGCCAACGCCCGCTGCGACCCTTCTCCTACGTCAACCGGATTTGCCGCTACGGTCGTCGACAAACCACCGGGAGAGCGCCATGTCCGACACCGACCGCCGCCTGATGACCCTGAAGTCGTCCCTGCGCGAGACCCTGATCGCGCCGAACCCCGCCCCGACAGATCTCGCCGAGGGCGAGGTCGTCCTGGCTCTGGACCGGTTCTCCCTGACGACCAACAACATCACCTACGCCGCCTATGGCGACGCCATCGGCTACTGGAAGGTCTTCCCGACCGGCGACGACGCCTATGGCATGATGCCCGTCTGGGGCTTCGCCGACGTCGCGGCCTCCCGCGCCCCAGGCGTCGAGGTCGGCGCCCGGGTCTTCGGCTATTTCCCGATGGCCGACACCCTTCTGGTCCAGGCTGAAAAGGTCAGCCGGGGCGGATTCGCCGACGCCTCGCCGTGGAGAAAGGCCGTGCCCGACATCTACAACCGCTATGTCCTGTGCGCCGCCGACCGCCACTATTCCCCGGCGCTGGAGAACGCCGAGGCCCTGTTCCGGCCCCTGTTCGTGACCTCCTACACGACCGTCGACTTCCTGCGCGACGCCGGCTTCTTCGGCGCGAAACGAATCGTCGTCTCCAGCGCCTCGTCCAAGACCGCCTATGGCGCCGCCCACTGTCTGGCCGCCGACGATGTGGAACTGGTCGCCCTGACCGGCGCCCGCAACCGCGCCTTCGTGGAAGGGCTCGGCGCCTATGGGGCCGTCCACGGATATGACGAGGTCGAACGCCTGCCGACCGGTGTCCCGACCCTCTATCTCGACCTCGCCGGCGACGCGGACCTGCGCCGCCGCGTCCACGCGCATTTCGGCGATGACCTGAAATACGACTGCCTCGTCGGCTCGACCCAAAGCGACAGCTTCACCATGGACGATCCGGCTCTGGTCGGGCCGAAGCCGGTCTTCTTCTTCGCCGCCACCTGCCTGGACCGGCACCGCGAGCGCGGCACGCTGCACGCCTTCTACGACCGCTTCCTCGCCGACCAGGCCGCCTTCTTCGAGCGCGTCGTCGACCCCGCCTCGCCGTGGATCCGCATCGTCGAGCATCACGGGCTGGAGGCCGCCGCCCTCGTCGTCCGCGACCTCGCCGACGGCGTCTCCGACGCGGCCGAGGGCGCCATCATCCGCATCGCACGCTAGCCCCTGAAGCCCGCCCGCCCTATTCAGGGGCCATGACCCAGCCCCACGCTCTCCCCGGCCTGTCCTCCGTCGCCGCCGACTATGACGTCCTGCTCTGCGACGTCTGGGGCGTGATCCACAATGGCCGCGAGAGCTGGCCCGAGGCCTGCGAGGCCCTGACGAAGTTCAATGAACAGGGCGGCCACGTCGTCCTGATCTCCAACTCGCCCCGGCCGGCGTCCGATGTCATCGCCCAGCTCGACGGCCTCGGCGTCCCGCGCGACAGCTGGAAGGCCTTCGTCACCTCGGGCGACGCCACCCGGATGGAGCTGGCCCGCCGCGCCCCCGGCCCGGCCCTGATCATCGGCCCCGCCCGCGACGACATCCTCTACGAAGGCCTGGACCTGGAGCGCGCGACCGGCGTCGCCGACGCCGCCTTCCTGTCGGTCACCGGCATGATCGACGACGAGACCGAGACGCCCCAGCACTATGCCGAACAGCTGACCGAGGCGGCCGCCCGCGATCTCGAGCTGATCTGCGCCAACCCCGACCGCATCGTCCAGCGCGGCGACAGGATCATCTACTGCGGCGGCGCCTTGGCCGATGTCTACGAATCGCTCGGCGGCCGGGTGACCATGGCCGGCAAGCCCTACGGCCCGATCTACGCCCTGGCCCTGACCGAGGCGGAACAACTGATGGGCCGCCCCGTCGACCGCTCCCGCGTCCTCTGCATCGGCGACGGCGTCATCACCGACGTCTTGGGCGCCAACCAGCAGGCGCTTGACTGCCTGTTCATCGCCCAGGGCATCCACGGCGACGCCGCCCGGGGCGACGACGGCCTGATCGACCCCGCCCGCGCCGCCGCCCTCCTGACGCCGGAGACGGCTTACGCCCGCTACGCCGCCCTGGACCTGAAGTGGTAGTCCTCGCCAAATCGGTGCGGCGCAGCTAACACCGCGCGATGAACACCGGACCTCACCCCTCGGGCGGCTACATCCTCGAAGAACTCTCGCCCGGCATGGTGGCCGTCAAGGACGTGATCATCACCGAGGAGCGCATCCAGCAGTTCGCCGAGGCCTCCGACGATTTCAACCCGGTGCACATGGATGAGGCCTTCGCGTCGAAAACCGCCTATCGCGGCCGGATCGCCCACGGCCTGCTCTCGGCCTCGTTCGGCTCGGCCGTGGTCGGCACCATCCTGCCGGGCGCAGGCGCCATCTACCTCTCGCAGTCCCTGGCCTTCCACAAGCCGGTCCGGATCGGCGATGTGGTGACCGCAAAGATCACCGTGGCCTCGGTGGACCCCGAATCCGCCCGCGTCATCCTGCGCACCGAAGGCTATGTCGGCGGCGAGATGATCATGGAGGGCGAGGCCACTGTGCGCGTCCCCCGCCGCCGCCGTCCCGCCAGGGACTGACCAGACCCGCCGTGTCCATCGACATCATCCGCGACTGGCGCGACCTGCCCGCCTCGCAACGGGGCGCCGCCGCCGCGCTCGGCGCCTTCGACGGCGTCCACCGGGGCCACCAGGCCGTGATCGCCTCGGCCCGCGAGGCCGCCGAGCGCCTGGGCGCCCCCCTCGCCGTCGTCAGTTTCGACCCGCATCCGCGCCGATGGTTCCAGCCCGAGGCCGCCCCCTTCCGCCTGATGACGTCCGGCCAGATGGCCAGCGCCCTCGAATCTCTGGGCGTCGACCGCCTCTACCTCCTGCCCTTCGACGCGGACATGGCCGCCATGTCGGACGAGGCCTTCGCCGGCGACGTTCTCGCAGGCGGCCTTGGCCTGACCCACGCCTCGGTCGGGTTCGACTTCACCTACGGCAAGGGCCGCACCGGCTCGCCCGACGCCCTCGCCCGCATCGGCCGCCAGCTCGGCTTCTCGGTCGCGGTCACGGAACGCGTTGACGACAGGGGCGGGCTGAAACTGTCCTCCAGCGCCGTGCGCGAGGCCCTGAACGCCGGCGACATGGCTCGCGCCGCCGCCATCCTCAGCCGCCCCTTCGCCATCGAGGGCGAGGTCGTCCACGGCGAAAAACGCGGCCGCACCATCGGCGTGCCCACCGCCAACGTGCGCCTCGGCGACTACATGCGCCCCGCCTACGGGGTCTACGCCACCCGCACCCGCCTGCCCGACGGCCGCATCATCGACGGCGTCGCCAACCTCGGCGTCCGTCCGATGTTCGAGATCGCCGAGCCCCTGCTGGAGATCTGGCTGTTCGACTTCGCCGAGGACCTCTACGGCCAGACCATCGAGACCGACCTCGTCGCCCTGCTGCGCGGCGAGATGAATTTCGACAGTCTGGACGCCCTCAAGACCCAGATCGACAGCGATGCAAAGATGGCTCGAATCGTCTTGAACGGAGGAGACGCAGCATGAATTTCGACCGGCCCGCCCTGCCCGCGATTTCCACAATGATCCTGGCGGCCTTCCTCAGCACCTCCCTGTCCGGCTGCGTGACCGGCGTCGTGATGGCCGCCGCCTCCCTTGATAGGGCTCGGCAAGAGCGTCAGGCGCAAAGGCTCAGCCAGCCCGCCCCGGGCGAGTACGCCTGGGCGACAGCGCCGGGCGTCCAGGTCACTGGAGTCTTCCGACTTTCGACACCCAAGGCCCGGCCGGTTCCCGGGGGTGTCCAGAACGGGCCACGCGAAGTCCTCACGTGCGAGGGTCATCGGGTTCGCCTCATACCCGACACGCCCCATTCCCGTTTCGTGCTGGCGGATAATTTCGAACTTCAGGTCGCGCCGGGCGGCTTTTGGCGGAACGGTTTCGTTGCGCTTGAATGGGAATGGCCGTCCGTCTCGGCTTCCGTCGTTCGCGAGACGCGCTGCACGACTGACGGAGCGTTCACCTTTGACAATGTCCCGGACGGCGAGTGGCTGATCATGGCCGAGATCAATCCCCCGTCGTACGACGGCGGCGAGAGCGTCACAGATACAGTGCTAAGGGCCGTCACCATTCAGGGCCGCAGCCGCCCCGTCCATCTCGACATTCAGATCGGAGGCAAAGACGACGTCAATGGCGTGATCCAACGCTTCTGATCAGGCCTCACCCCGCCGCCTCGGCCACCGCCATCAGGGTGTCGTGCAGCGATGTCGTGCCGTCGATGATATCGTCGACCTTCCAGTTCGGCCCCTCGCGCACCAGTTTGAGCTTCAGGTTTTTCGGCTCGCCCATATTGGTGAAGGCGACATTGGCCTCGGCATTGTTCGGGTCCGACTGGGCCACGGCCGTCGCCGTGACGACGAAATCGCCCTGGTCCTGACAGGCGCAGAAGGGGTCGTAGTTCAGGGACGGGACCTCGCCGTTCGCCGCCCGGAAATCGGCGCCGATCAGGGCGTTCATCGTGCGCGAGAACATCGGGTCCTGCCCCGGCGCCGGCTGTTCGCCCTGTGGCCCGCCATTGACATACTGGGCGTAGATCGTCCGCACGAAGGCCTCGGGGCTCTCGCCGGCGGCGGCATAGACCTGGTCGCGCGAGACCGGCCCGGTGGGGGCCGTCGCGCCCGCCGTGGCGGAGGCCGAGGCGCTCGCAGGCTCCTTGGCCGCCTCTCCCTGCGAACAGGCGGCGAGGGTCATCGCGGCGACAGACGTCAGGAACAGGCGCATCGTCATTCTCCGCTGAACGCGTTGGGATCGGCCTTCACCTCGGCGATCCAGGCTTTGAGGCGCTGGACCAGCGGCTCCTGGGGGAACTCGCCCATGTCCTGATAGGTCATGTCGTCGATCTTCCACTGACCGCCTTCGCGCACCAGGCGGTAGGTCTTGCGGTGGACGGCGTTGCCCGGTTCCGCGAAGGACTGGACCACGGCGACGTCGGCGCTGTCCGGCCCGGTGGAGACAGCCGTGACGCTATCCAGCACCGGCGTGCCGTCCTGACAGTCGCAGATCGGCTGAGCCTCGAAGAAGCCGACAAAGCCCTCGGGCGTCAGTTTTTCGGTCTCTTCGATCAAGGCGCGCGTCCGCGCCGAGAACAGGGCGTTCTCGTCGCCTTCAGGAAGGTCGCCCGGCCCGTAGAGCGCGCGAACATAGGCGTCCGGCGACTGGTCCGTTGCGGCGCTGGCGGCCGTCGCGGTTGTCGCAGCCTCAGCCTCGGACTTGCCCTCGGCCGAACAGGCGGCCAGCGCCATCGCGGCGGCGCCAAGCAGCAGGGTCTTCATCATGGTCGTCGCTCTCACTGGTCTTCCTCCGGCATCGACTTCATCTCTGCGGTCGAGGCCATCAGCCCCTCGACCATATTCGGTTCGCCGGCGAGCATATGCCCCTGACCCCAGGCGATGTCGTCGACCGCCCACTGACCGTCCTCGCGCACCAGTTTCAGTGTCTGGCGCACGGTCTCCGGCGGCTCGCCGTTGACGAAGACTACCGCCGCGTCGGCGCTGTCCGGCCCGGTCGGCGTCACAACCAGAGATGTCACACGCAGGTTCTGCCAGTCCTGACAGGCGCAGATCGGATCGGCGCCGAGATAGCCGACCCCCTGCGCCACTTCGAAATTCTCGTCCCACAGATCCTTCGTGCGGGCCGACCAGACGCCGCCCGACTGGCCCGACTGCACGGCGGGATCGTCGTGATAGACGGCGTAGAGTTCGCGCACGAAGCTGTCGGCCCCCTCGGCCTGGGCCGGCGTCGTCAGGGCGGCCGCCGCCGCGCTCTCGGCAGGCCTGGCCTCGCAGGCCGCCAGCGGCGCAGCCGTCAGCACGGCGCAAACCAGGCCCGTCAGTCTGATACCCATCGACATTTCCCCTCCGCAGCCTCCCTGCGTGAAAGCGACGTTACCGAAACCCCGCGCTTTTCCCAGCCCCCGCGCCCTGATAGGACCCTTCCATGGACGCGCGCCGGATCATTCCGATCGAGATTAGCCGCCCGGCGTAGCGCCGACGGGGCTTCACCGCCTCCGCGCCCGCCGGGATCTGCAGCCGACCTCACCCCGACGCCCAATAGAATTGCTTGAGACCGACCTCATGGCCGACGACGCCCAAACTCCCGAATCCGCCACCCGCGACTACCGCGAGACCGTCTTCCTGCCGGAGACGCCCTTCCCGATGCGCGGCGGCCTTCCGCAAAAGGAACCGCTGATCCTGGAACAGTGGGGCGACCTCTATTCGACCCTGCGCGCCCGGCGTCAGGCCGAGAAGGCGCCGCTCTACGTCCTCCACGACGGCCCGCCCTACGCCAACGGCGACATCCATATCGGCCACGCCCTGAACAAGACGCTGAAGGACTTCGTGGTCCGCAGCCGGTTCCTGCTGGGCTACGATGTCGACTTCGTGCCCGGCTGGGACTGCCACGGCCTTCCGATCGAGTGGAAGATCGAGGAACAGTACCGCGCCAAGGGCCGCCGCAAGGACGAGGTCTCCAAGGCCGAGTTCCGCGCCGCCTGCCGCACCTACGCCGCCGGCTGGATCGAGGTTCAGAAGGCCCAGTTCCTGCGCCTCGGCATCACCGGCGATTTCGACAACCGCTACGCCACGATGGACTACGGCTCCGAGGCCGCCATCGTGAAGGAGTTCCACAAGTTCAAGAACTCGGGCCAGCTGTATCGCGGCTCCAAGCCCGTCATGTGGTCGCCGGTCGAGCGCACCGCCCTGGCCGACGCAGAGATCGAGTATCACGACCACGTCTCGCCCACGATCTGGGTCAAGTTCCCTGTCATCGCCGCCACCGACGACCACCCCGACGACCTGCTGGCCTTCCGCCACCAAACCCCGGCCGTCGTCATCTGGACGACCACGCCCTGGACCATCCCGGCCAACCGCGCGATCAGCTACGGCCCCGAGATCGCCTATGGCCTGTATGAGGTCACGGCCATGGAACAGGATCTGGAGTTCCAGCCCTGGGCCAAACCGGGCGACAGGCTGATCCTCGCCGACAAGCTGGCGGAAGAGGTCTTCAAGGCGGCGAAGATCGCGACCTGGACGCGTCTGGACGACCTCAACCCGTCCGGCCTCGTCTGCGCCCATCCGCTGGCGGAGCTGGACGACGGCTACCGCTTCAACGTGCCCCTGCTCGACGGCGACCACGTCACCGACGACGCGGGCACCGGCTTCGTCCACACCGCGCCGGGCCACGGCGCGGACGACTATGAGGTCTGGAAGGCCCACGGTCATCACGAGGTGCCCGACACGGTCGACCCGGACGGCGCCTACTACCCCTCCGTCCCCCTGTTCGCCGGCCTCAAGGTGCTGGAGACCGAGGGCAAGAAGACCGGCAAGTTCGGCTCGGCCAACCCCGCCGTGATGGACAAGCTGATCGAGGCCGGAACCCTGCTGGCGCGCGGCCGGCTGGAACACTCCTATCCGCACAGCTGGCGCTCCAAGGCCCCGGTGATCTTCAGGAACACGCCCCAGTGGTTCATCCGCATGGACCAGTCGCTGGACCACGCCGACGGCGCGACCCTGCGCGAAACGGCCCTGACTTCCATCGACCAGACCGACTTCCACCCCGCCGCCGGCAAGAACCGCATCCGTTCGATGGTCGAGGGCCGCCCCGACTGGCTGATCAGCCGCCAGCGCGCCTGGGGCACGCCGCTCGCCATGTTCGTCGACAAACACACCGGCCACCCCCTCCATGACGCAGAGGTCGACGCCCGCATCGTCGCCGCCATCGAACTGGGCGGCGCCGACGCCTGGTACACCAAGCCCGACAGCGACTTCCTCGGCCTGCACGACCCGGCCAACTATGAGAAGATCGAGGACATCCTCGACGTCTGGTTCGACTCGGGCTGCACCCACGCCTTCGCGCTGGAGACCCGCGACCCGGCCCACGGCTACACCGGCGACCGCCCGTCCCACTGGCCCGCCAACCTCTATCTCGAGGGCTCGGACCAGCACCGCGGCTGGTTCCAGTCCAACCTGCTCGAAGGCTCCGGCACCCGGGGGCGCGCGCCCTATGATGCGGTCCTGACGCATGGCTTCACCCAAGATGAAAACGGGGAGAAGATGTCCAAGTCGAAGGGCAATACGACCAACCCTGCCGTCATTATCAAGGAGTCCGGAGCCGACATCCTGCGTCTGTGGGTGGCCCTGGTCGACTATGCCGAGGACCAGCGGATCGGGAAACAGATCCTCCAGACCACGGTTGATGCCTATCGCAAGCTTCGGAACACCGTCCGCTATCTGCTGGGGGCCCTTGAAGGCTTCGACGAGGCCGAGCGCCTGACCGATCTCGACCAGATGCCGCCGCTTGAGGCCTTCATCCTGCATCGCCTGCACGAACTGGATGGCCAGGTGCGTCAGGCCTATGCGGAGTACCGTTTCCAGGATGTGGTCCGTCCGGTGCTGGAGTTCTGCTCCAACGACCTGTCGGCCCTGTATTTCGATATCCGCAAGGACAGCCTCTACTGCGACCGGCCCGACGCCATCCGTCGCCGTGCTGCGCGTACGGTGATGGACGAGGTCTTCATGCG
>NZ_JANODA010000042.1:0-46233 GCF_031412435.1 Brevundimonas sp. | reverse complement strand
CTGGTTCCAGTCCAACCTGCTCGAAGGCTCCGGCACCCGCGGCCGCGCCCCCTATGACGCCGTCCTGACCCACGGCTTCACCCAGGACGAGAACGGGGAGAAGATGTCCAAGTCGCGGGGCAACACGACCGACCCCGCCGTCGTCATCAAGGAATCGGGCGCCGACATCCTGCGCCTCTGGGTCGCCCTGGTGGACTACGCCGAGGACCAGCGGATCGGAAAGCAGATCCTCCAGACCACAGTCGACGCCTACCGCAAGCTCCGGAACACCGTCCGCTACCTGCTGGGCGCCCTGGCCGATTTCGACGAGGCCGAGCGCGTCGACTACGCCGAAATGCCGCCGCTGGAACGGTTCGTCCTGCACCGCCTGTGGGAACTCGACCTCCAGGTGCGCGGTGCCTACGAGACCTACCGCTTCCAGGACGTCGTCCGCCCGGTGCTGGAGTTCTGCGCCGGCGACCTCTCGGCCCTCTATTTCGACATCCGCAAGGACAGCCTCTACTGCGACCGCCCCGACGCGATCCGCCGTCGCGCGGCCCGCACGGTGATGCATGAGGTGTTCATCCGCCTGACCGCCTGGCTGGCCCCGCTGACGCCCTTCACCATGGAAGAGGCCTGGACGACGCTCTATCCGGACGCCGGGACCAACTGCGCGCGGGTGATCCCGCAGACGCCCGACGAGTGGCGTAATCCGGATGAGCAGGAGCGGTGGCTGAACATCCAATTGGTCCTGAACGTCGCAAACGACTCTCTTGAGGAAGCGCGGCGCGAAAAGCGGATCGGCGGCGCGTTGGACGCTTGGCCGAAGGTCTCGATGCGTCAGAAGCTGGCTGATCTCTTCGAAGGCCGGGCGTTGGATGGATCCGCGATTCCGCCCGTGGACTTGGCTGAGGTGCTCAGGACATCAGGAGCCGACCTGGTCCTCGATGAGACCCAACTGGCAGTCGAGGTACACTTGGCCGACTATCCGAAGTGCGCCCGCTCCTGGCGCCGCGTCCCCGACGTCGGCTCCGACCCGGAGTACCCCGATCTCTCCGCCCGCGACGCCGACGCGGTTCGGTGGTGGGATAGCAAGCACGCCTGACGGCGCCCCTCTCCCGGCGGGAGAGGGTGTTCCTTACTTTCGTCATTCCGGGCGCAGCGTAGCGAAGACCCGGAACAGGGCGGCGCCGAAGCGAAGCGCAGGCGATGGTTCAGCAAATACACTCGCGACAGGTTCGCGCTCTCGCGCGCCGCATCGTTCCGGGTCTGCTACGCTACGCGCCTTCGCCCGGAATGACGAAAGAAGAGCCCTTACCCATCATCAGACGCCCGAATTCGCTGAACGAATTCAACGCCCGGCGCTAACGAGAGGCCTTTTACCCATCACGGTCTGAAACGGCCATACACTGTCGCGCTCCAGAGAAAGGGAGGCGCAGCAAATCAACCCGTCCGGACGCTTCGAACGCTTCGAACGGTGTTTTGGAGTCCGGATCGAACCCTCAGGCCGCCTCGGCCATCGCCATCGCGGCCTTGCGCTGTTCCGCCCACGGAATCAGCGTCGATTTCGGCCAGGCCACCAGCCACGAGCTCGGCGTGTATTCGCCGCTCTCGATCATCGCCTTCCGCGTCGGCGACGACGCACTGGCCCGCTCCGAATGGATCGGCGCCGGGCCCTGATGGATGATGAAGGCCCCGCCCTTCAGCGGGTTCAGCCTGAGATAGGCCAGGCGCGGACTGATGGTCTCCAGCGGCGGGTCGTAGAACCAGCTCGAACCGATCATCCCGGCCAGTTCCGGCCGCGTCTTGCAGATCGCCGCCGCCGTCGCCCAGGCCCGGTCCCAGCCGGCCTCGTTGAAATCGGCCAGCTGGCGGCTTTCGGTATGGACCTCGAGCCAGGGCTTCTTCCAGCCCTGGGCTCGCGCATAGGAGACCAGCTGCGACCAGCCGTGGCCCTCGCGCCCGTTCCGCACCACCTGACCGGGCCCCATGGGCGACGACAGGTCGATGGTCTGGGTCAGGGCGCCCGGCACGCTCAGAACCAGGGCCATGCGCACGTCCTTGGCCCAGTGATCCGCGTCATAGGCGGCATCCGTATCGGCAGCCCCCGTCAGGAACTCGGCCATCCTGTCCATCCAGTAGGGATAGAGTTCCATGACCTCGCCCGGCAGGGCCGCCTGTTTCGCCCGCCCCGGCAGCTCCAGCGCCCAGGTCGCGACCAGGGCGCGGCGCATGGCGTCGGTGGCGTCCTCGCCCATCGCCTTGTGGGCGGCATGGGCCGGCAGGTCGAAGTTCCAGTGCGAGGCCGAGGCCGCCGCCGGATCCACGGCCTCGACCGAGGCGATGTGGACCCGCGTCCGCTCTTCGGCGGTCAGTCGGGCCCGGATGGCCTTGAAGGCCTCGATCTGTGTCTTCGAGAGCGTTTCCATGCGCCGATCATGGCACACGCCGGTTGGCGAAGACTTAAAGGGTGGCGGGGTGTCGCGGCCCCGCGCTAAACCGCCGCAAACGCCTATATGGAGCCTACGATGAGCATCGCCGCCCGCCTCGCCGAACTCGGCATCGCCCTGCCCCAGCCCGCTGCGGCCGTGGCCAACTACGTGCCGTTCGTGCGCACCGGCAACCTCGTCCACATCTCGGGCCAGCTGTCGAACGACGCTTCGGGCGGCCTCAAGGGCACGGTCGGCGAGGACGTCTCTCCGGAACAGGCGAACGCCGGCGCCCGCCTGTGCGGCATCAACCTGCTGGCCCAGCTGAACGCCGCGCTCGACGGCGACCTCGACCGGGTCGTCCGCGTCGTCAAGCTCGGCGGCTTCGTCCAGGCCGGCCCCGGCTTCACCGCCATCCCCGCCGTCATCAACGGCTGCTCTGACCTGATGGTCGAGGTGTTCGGCGACGCCGGCCGCCACGCCCGTTCGGCCGTCGGCGTCTATCAGCTGCCCCTCGGCTTCGCCGTCGAGGTGGACGCCATCGTCGAGGTGCGGTGAGTCCACAGCCCGAGTTCACCCTCCAGGTCCATGACAGCCTCGCGGCCATCGGTCGCGAGGCGTGGGACGCCTGCGCCGCCCCGACCGGAGATCCCTTCGTCTCGTTCGACTTCCTGAACGCCTGCGAGGCCTCGGGCAGCGCCGTCGCAACGGAAGGCTGGGGCCCTCGCCACCTGACCCTGATGGGGCCGGACGACACGGTCCTCGGCTGCATGCCCCTCTATCTCAAGGGCCACAGCCAGGGCGAATACGTCTTCGACCACAGCTGGGCCGACGCCTACGAGCGTGCCGGCGGCCGCTACTATCCCAAGCTGCTCGGCGCCGTCCCCTTCACCCCCGCCACCGGCCCGCGTTTCCTGCATGCTCCGGGTACGGATGAAGACGCCGTCCGCGCCGCCCTGATCCAGGGCGCCCTGACCCTGACCGAGCGCCTCGGCGTCTCCTCCCTGCACGTCAACTTCCCGACCGGGCCGGAATGGACCGCCATGGGCGAGGCCGGGATGCTGCGCCGCCAGGACATGCAGTTCATCTGGCGGAATGACGGCTACCAGACCTTCGACGACTTCCTGTCGGCTCTGTCGTCCAACCGCCGCAAGACCATCCGCCGCGAACGTCGCGAGGCCCAGGCCGATCTCGACATCCGCGTCCTGACCGGGAACGACATCACGGACGCCCACTGGGACGCCTTCTTCGACTTCTACCAGGACACCGGCGCCCGAAAATGGGGCCGGCCCTACCTGACCCGCGACTATTTCAGTCTTGTCGGCCAGACGATGGCTGACCGCATCGCCCTGGTCATGGCCTTCCGCGACGGCGCGCCGATCGCCGGGGCCCTGAATTTCATCGGTCGCGACGCCCTCTATGGCCGCCAGTGGGGCGCACTGGACGACGTGCCCTTCCTGCATTTCGAGCTCTGCTACTATCAGGCCATCGAATTCGCGATCGCGCACGGCCTGTCCCGCGTCGAGGCGGGCGCGCAAGGCGAGCACAAGATTGCGCGCGGCTACCTGCCCTCCCCCGTCTACTCCGCCCACTATATCGTCGACCCCGCGTTGCGCACCCCGGTGGCGCGGTATCTGGAGCAGGAACGGGTGGGCGTGGAGGCGGAGATCGCGGCGATGACCAAAGAGCACTCGCCCTACCGCACCGCCTGATCGCCAGGCGCCGCCGCGGCGGGTCATACTCCGGAACCCCGACCTTCAGCCTTCCTGTTGAACGCCGCAACCGCGACCAGCCGCCCGGTCAGTCGGGCGCTGGTTTCACAGGCGGCCTAGCAATTGAAAACGGCCGGGACCTTCGCCCCGGCCGTCCCCGAAAGTCAGTTTCAGCCGCCGTCGTTGAGGTCCAGCGACTCGCCGTTGATGGCGCAGAAGTCGACGCCCATCACGATCAGGTCGGGGGTCTCGTCGTCGAACACGACCTTGATGTCGTATTCGCAGTCTTCCAGGCCGTCATCGATGGTGACCTGGACGCTGTCGCCGCTGCCGACGACCTGGTCGCCGAGAATGTCTTCTTCCCAGTCGTTGGTCGACGGGACGGAGATGAACAGCTGGACGACGACTTCGCTGGTGCCGTTATTCAGGGTGAAGTCCAGCGGGCCAGTCTGGGCCGAGGCGCTGGAGGCGACGCAGGCGAAAGCGAGCGCGGCGGCCGCCGACAGAAGCTTGATGGTCATGGTGGTCTCCCCAGGCCCGACGCGGACCCTGGCGCATATGGCTACACCGGTTTTCGCCACGAGCAAGCCACGCAATCTGACGACCGCGCAGGCTTTAGGCGCTAGGATCGCGAATCCCATGCCTATCCGCCGCCTCCCGCCCGAGACCGTCAACCGCATCGCCGCCGGCGAGGTGGTCGAACGCCCGTCCAGCGCCATCAAGGAACTGGTCGAGAATGCCCTCGACGCCGGCGCGACGCGGATCGAGATCCAGGCGGACGGCGGCGGCCTGTCGCGCATCCTGATCGCCGACGACGGCCACGGCATGGCTCCGGATCAGCTGGCGCTCGCCGTCGAACGCCATGCGACGTCGAAGCTTGAGCCCGACGACGCCGGCGACGTCGACCTTCTGCGAATCTCCACCCTCGGCTTCCGGGGCGAGGCCCTGCCGTCGATCGGCTCGGTCGCGCGCCTGACGATCACCAGCCGCGCGCCCGGCGGCGACGCCCACCAGATCACCGTCGAAGGCGGCGACCAGCGCGCGGTCGCCCCCGCCGGCTTCCCGGGCCCCCACGGCGCCCGCGTCGAGGTCCGCGACCTGTTCTACGCCACCCCGGCCCGGCTGAAGTTCATGAAGTCGGAGCGCTCCGAGGCCATGGCCATTTCGGAGGAGATCAAGCGTCAGGCCATGGCGCATGAGGGCGTCGCCTTCACCCTCGACCTCGATGGCAAGACGACGCTCCGCCTGCCGGCCGAACACCCCGGCGACGAGGGCCGGCTGAAACGTCTCGCCGCCCTGCTGGGTCGCGATTTCGAAGCCAACGCTCTGCTGATCGATCAATCGAGGGAAGGCATCCGCCTGTCGGGCTACGCCGGTCTGCCGACCTATTCGCGCGGCAACGGCGGGCACCAGTATCTGTTCGTCAACGGCCGCCCGGTGCGCGACCGCCTGCTGCAAGGGGCCCTGCGCGGCGCCTACGCCGACTTCCTCGCCCGCGACCGGCATCCGGCGGCGGTGCTATTCCTCGAGATCGATCCCCTGTTCGTCGACGTCAACGTCCACCCCGCCAAGGCCGAGGTCCGGTTCCGCGATCCGGCCCTGGTGCGCGGCCTGATCGTCGGGGCTCTGCGTCACGCCCTGCACGCCGCCGGACACCGCGCCTCCACCACCGTGGCCGACAATGTGCTGGCCGGGTTCACCGCGCACACGGGCCCGGCCTACAGTCCTTCGTCTCCAACCGCGCGAGGCTTCAGCGGCTGGACCGGTTGGGACCGCCCCGCTGCGGCCAATCAGGATATCCCCGGCCTGTCGGAGATGTCGGTCCGCGTCGAAAGTCCTCCGCCCGGCTTCTCGGCCTGGCCCGATCAGTCCAGCCCCGCCAGTGTCCCGGACCCGATCGACCAGCCGCTGGGCGCCGCCCGGGCCCAGGTCCACGGCACCTATATCGTCGCCCAGACGCGCGACGGCATCGTCGTCGTCGACCAGCACGCCGCCCATGAAAGGCTCGTCTACGAGCGGATGAAGACCCAGATGGCCGAGGGCTCCGTCGTCCGTCAGGCCCTGCTGACGCCTGAGGTCGTCGAACTGGACCCCGCCGAGGCCGACCGCGTCATCGCCCGCGCCGATGAACTGGCCCAGTTGGGTCTGATCGTCGAACCGTTCGGCGGTGGAGCGGTGCTGGTGCGCGAGACCCCGGCCCTACTGGGCGACACCGACGTCCAGGGCCTGATCCGCGACATCGCCGACGACCTGGCCGAACACGGGGCGGCCCTGGCCCTGTCCGAACGTCTGGGCGAGGTCTGCGGCACCATGGCCTGCCACGGCTCCGTCCGCGCCGGCCGCGTCCTGTCCGCCCCCGAGATGAACGCCCTGCTCCGCCAGATGGAGGCCACCCCGCATTCGGGACAGTGCAACCACGGCCGCCCGACCTATGTCGAGCTCAAGCTCAACGACCTCGAGAAGCTGTTCGGACGGCGATGAGGGGGCGGGCCAGCGAGACTAGGGCTGCAGCGACCTGATCGACGGAGAGAAAGGGCCTATCAATGCGGTGATGGACTGGCCGGGTTCGAAGCGGAGCCGCAGGGCGAGGGCGTCGGCAAGGGTCAGATACAGTAACGCAAACGAAGGCAGATCGGCATCGGCGCTGAGCCGTCCTGCTGCCTGATGCGATGACAGGGCGGCGACAAGTGCCGTGTGCAGCGCCCGCTCGTCTTCTTGAAGGACCGCGGCGACGCGGGGGTTGCGACAGGCTTCGGCGGCGACCTCGGTGACGAGGTCGATATAGCCCGGCTCACCCGCGACATTGACCATGTCCGCCAGAAGGTTTTCGAGGCCTGCAACGGGATCCGTGATGTCCGCCAGAGCCGCGATCTCGGCCAGCAGGGGCGCGCGATCGATAGTCGCCGCTGCCGCAATGAGCGCCGCCTTATCCTCGAAATAGCGATACAGCAGCCCCATGCTCACGCCCGCCTCGCGCGACACGTCCTGCATACTGGCTCCGTGAAACCCCTTGGCCAGAAACACGCGTGCGGCCGCGATGGCGATTTCACCCGATCGACGTCGGTGAAGGTCGGGGTCAGCAGTGCGCAAGACGGCTCTCCATTCGATAAGCGAACGCTCACTTTCTGTTGACGCGTGTTTTCGCTCGAGTCAAAATGTGAGCGTTCACTCATCAAAAGGTGCAGGTGTGACTGTCATTACCTTTTTCGAAGCCCTGGCCGCAGCGCTGTCTGCGGCCATCCTGATCATGCTGCCGATCGAGCTCTGGTCTCGCCGGCGGTCTCTCAACATTGCGGCCCTTAAAGAAATGGCCGCCAGCGCCGGCGTCCTGCTGCCCGCCCTGGCCACCAGCGGTCTGGTGCTCGCCTTCGTCTCCGCGCTCATGACCACGGCCGATGCCCTGACGCCCTGGCGCATTCCCACGACATGGTGGAGCGCCCTGCTATGCCTGCTGCTGGTCGACTTCCTGTTCTATTGGGATCACCGCATCGCCCACCGGGTCCGCTCGATCTGGGCGGTGTCCCACTCGGTGCATCACTCGTCGCATCAGTTCGACCAGACGACCGGGCTGAGGGTGTCATTCGCGGACGGATTCATCTCGCCGTGGTTCTACCTGCCGGCCGTGCTGACCGGCTTTGACCCCCTGTTGGTGGCGGCCTCTTTCGGGGTGATGGTGGGCTATCAGCAGTGGCTTCACACCGAGACGATCGGACGGCTGGGCTGGTTTGACCGGGTATTCAACTCGCCGGCCAATCACCGCGTCCATCACGGCTCGCAGGATCATTATCTCGACAAAAACTACGGCGGCATTCTGATCGTCTGGGACCGGCTATTCGGCACCTGGGAACCGGAGGGCGAACAGCCGGTCTATGGCCTGACGACGCCCATCGGCTCCTCCCACCTGTGGACGGTCCATACCGCTGAGATCGGGACCCTGTGGCGGGATCTGAAGGCCGCCGGCTCGTGGCGGGACCGCCTGCGCCTGCTGCTCGCCCCGCCCGGAACGGTGGCGCCATGACGGCGTCCTCGCTGACCCTTTTCGGGCCCGAGCGGCTGCGGGTCCTGCTCGCCTATGGTCTGCTGCTGATCGAGGAGATCTCGCTTCTCGCCCTGCCGGCCCTCATCGGCCTGACGATCGATCGGCTGCTGGCCTCGGACCGGAGCGGCCTGTTCCTGCTGGCCGGAGGGGTCGCGGCCATCCTGCTGTCCGGGGCCCTGCGCCGCTTCTATGACACCCGGGTGTTCGCCACAGCCGAACAGCGGCTGTCGCAGGCGGTGATGTCGGCGCCCGACCTGCCGGGTGTGAAGGTCGCCCGGCTGCGTCAGGTCCATGAGGTCGTCCAGACATATGAACGCAGCGTGCCCGAGGGTCTTGCCGCCATCATGGCGGGCGTCGGCTCACTGCTCGTTTCCGCCTTGTACGACTGGAGGGTGGGCTTTGGGGCGCTTGTCGCGACTGTAGCCCTCATCGGCATGGACAGGCGTTATGCCTGCAAAGTCGAGCGGCTGAACACCGCCTTGAACGACCGGACCGAGCGTGATCTTGATGTGCTGAACCAGTCCGGGCCGGGGAGCCTGCGCGCTCATCTGACGGAGCGGCGCGCATTGCGGGTGGCGCGCTCGGATGCAGAAATCGGGGTCTATCTGCTGAACTGGATTGTGCTTCTGGCGCTGATCGTCGGCACGCTGGCGCTGATTGCAACGCCCGGCGTCACACCGGGCGCCGTCTTCGCCCAGCTCTCCTACATCCTTGCCTTTGCCGAGAGCTGGAACCGCTGGCCCCTGCTGACCGAGAGGCTGTCACATGCGCGGGACGTGACGCGTCGTCTGCAGAGCTGTTTGCAGGCGGACGGTTGAGGCCACTGCCGCAGACCGACTTTTGCCGAAGGCCTGGCGATGCCCTATCTCCCCCCAATGCCCTCCGTCCTCTTCGTCTGCCTCGGCAACATCTGTCGCTCTCCGCTGGCCGAGGCCGCCCTGCGCGCAGAGGCCACACGGCTGGGCCTCGATGTGGTCGTCGAATCAGCCGGAACCGGCGACTGGCACATCGGCGATCCGCCCGACCCCCGCGCCCGCGCGGTCGCCGCCCGCCAGGGCATCGACATCTCGGGATATCAGGGCCGGCAGGTGAAGCCGGCGGATTTCCGCCTCTTCACCCACATCGTCGCCCTCGATCACGACAACCTCGCCAACCTTCGCCGGCTTGCTCCCGCCGACGCGGTCGCCCGGCTCAGCCTTTTGCTGGACCATGTGCCGGGTCGGGAGGGCCAGCCGGTGACCGATCCTTATTTCGGCGACGACGACGGCTTCGACGTCACCTGGGCCGAAGTCACGGCTGCGGCGGCGGGGCTGGCTCAGGTGCTGAGAACCCGCGCTCCATAGGCCGCCATCGCCTCGGCCATCCATTCCGCCAGACCCGGGAGGGCGGCGTCGTACATGGCCTTGAACTCCGCGTTCTCGACATTGAGCCGCCCCAGCGCTGCGTAGCCCTCAGCCGTCGGTGGAACGCCGGTAGTCACCGTCACCCACGCGTGGTGTCGCTGAAGCAAAGGCTCCAGCGCGGCGTCATCGGGAGCTATGCCGTCGGCCATCGCCTTGGCGAAAGCGTCTCTCAACGCGGTCGCCTCGGCCATCCACTGCGATTTCTGCTCGGGCGACATCGCCGCAATCGCCTCAAGGCCCTGCGCCATGCGTTCCCGCCCCGCGCTCTCGCCGTGTTCGTCGATCAGCCAGTCCTCGTAGTCGGCCTCAAGCTTGGGGCTGAAGCCGTCGAAGAGATGCTTGTCCATGATGGTCGCTCGTCCTTCCAGTTCGGCGATCGTGCGGTCGATCGTCCGGGCCAGACGGCGATAGCGGTCCGCTTCCTGTTCCAGTCGCGACCGCTGCTCACGCAGGGCCGACAGCCGGTCGGGGTCCCCGGCGTCCAGCAGGGCCGGGATGTCGCTGAGCGCGACCCCGAACTCCCGATGGATCAGGATCTGCTGCAACCGCAGCAGTTCCGTTCGCCCATAGTAGCGGTATCCGTTCTCGCCGACCGTCGCGGGCTTCAGCAATCCAGTGGCGTCATAGTGGTGCAGCGTCCGGACCGAGGTCCCGGACAGCCGCGCCAGCTGGCTGACGGTGTAGGTTCTGAAAGCCGCGTTGTTCCGCATGGACAGACCTATGAGGCCTCACGCGGCGTGAGGGTCAAGCCCTCAGTTCGACTCGTCCCCCCCCCTGCTGCGTCCGATTCTGACGTGGATATATGGCAGGCTGCCTCCCCATGACCGACCTCTATCGCATCCGTCCCGCCGACGTCTGGGTCCAGGCCCGCGACGACTATCTGTCCGGCCTCAGCGCCGAGACGGTCTGTCGCCGGCATGACCTGGGCCTGTCCGCCTTCCGCCGCCGCGCCCGCAAGTTCGGCTGGCGGCGCAGCGATCAGGTCGAACCCGACCTCTGCGCGACCGACCTGTCGCTCTATGACGACATCCAGCTGGAGGAACAGATTCAGACGGCCCGGCTGCGGTTCGTCCAGGCGCTGGAGATCGGCAAGGCGATCGAGGCCAGCCGGTGGCGCCGTCTGTGGCTGGACCTGCGCGAGGCCGCCGATATCCTGCATACAGAGTTCTACGCGGGCATGAGCTCCGAGGAGATCGCCGACAGTCGGGGGGCTGATACATCTGACGAGACGGAGGACGAGGCGATGCTGCTGGGGCCGCCGGCGTCCTCGACCGCCTTGCTGTCGGCACCCCCGGCGCCAGCGCTCCAAGCCCCCGGAATGTACACCAATCTGCACCCGGAAAAATTACCGGCTCCCGATCCGGTCGGAACCGACCCCTCCGCGATCAGCGCGCGACCGGGGCCATGACCTCGTTGCGGCGCATGAACCACAGGGTCCAGGGCGGGTCATACTGGGCCAGGGTGGTCGGGCCGGTGCGGCGCAGCCCCCGCCGGGCCAGCTGTTCGTCCAGTTCCTGCTCGCGTCTTTCGACCTGACGGCCGTCGGCGATGCCCGAAAACCGGATCACCGCCATCCGCTGCGCCGGTTCCTCACGCAGGGTGATCCGGCCGTCATCGGGCACAGGCAGGGTCGCCATCGTATATTCCGAGGGCATGATGAACCGCACGGCCCAGTTGCCGCCCGTGGCCGTCTGGGTGACCGGGGCGGTCATGGCGATAGTCTCACTGGTCCGGTTCTGGGCCACCGGGGCCGTCATGGCGATCGACTGGCGCCGTGTATTGCCGCCGAAGATATAGCCGGCCAGGATTCTGAAGCCCTGACTGGAGGCCCGGTCCTGACTGCCCGACACCGTGACCTCGGCCACCACATTCGGCAGATAGTCGCGGATCTCGAAGTCCCCGTCCTTCATCACCAGGGTGAATTTGGGTTCCTCGGTGGCCATGGCGGGCGTTCCAACTGTGCAGAGCATCAGTAACAGGGTCAGGATCAGGCGTTTCATCGGCGACTCCATCAGGCCTTCGGGACCGACCCGCGTCCCGGAGGATGCAACAGGCCAGTGAAATCGCCGTTATGCGATCCTGACAGATACGCCAGCGCCCCGGACCGGATCGGGTTCCGCATCATTTTCCCGATATCGGCCGGACGAGGCTGGCCCTTCAGGCGACCTTGAGGAACAACACCCGGGCCGCCCCATAATCCCGCGCATCCAGCCGCTCATAGCCCGGCGTGTCGATCTCCGGTTCGTCGGAGCCGCGTTCGAACACGACGATGGCGCCGGGCTTCAGCCAGTCGCCCTCAGCCAGCCGTTGCAGCGCCTGTTCGCCCAGGCCCTTGCCGTAGGGCGGGTCGAGGAAGGCGACGTCAAACGCCTCTCCGTCCGAGCCGGGTCGCACGCCCAGTTCGACGGCGCTCCGCCGGTGGACCCGTGTCGCGCCCATCAGGCCATAGGCGTCGGCGTTCTCGCGGATCGAACCGCGCGCATCGTCGTCGATCTCCACGAAGACACAGAAAGTCGCGCCCCGGCTCATCGCCTCGAAACCGAGCGCCCCCGACCCGGCGAACAGGTCCATGACCCGCGCGCCCTGCAGCGGCTCCGCCCACGAAGCATGCTCCAGCACGTTGAACACGGCCTGACGCGCGCGGTCGGACGTCGGGCGGGTGCCCTGTCCCTCCGGCGCCACGATGGCCCGACCTTTCAGCTTTCCGGCGACGATCCTCATGGCCTGCCTCTGGACCGAAACGCCGACGCAATGCAACGGTCGGTCATGTCCCCGTATGAAGCGCTCGTCCGCGCCGTCCCCGTCGCGCGCCGGTCGCCCATGATCACCGGCTTCAAGCCGGACCGCCCCTGGCTCAAGCTGGGCGGCTTCATCGCCCTGGCCATGCTGTTGATGGTCGTCGTCACGATCATCCTCGACATCATCGTCCGCATCATTCCCGGGGCGACCGATCAGCTGAGCCTGTCCGGGCCCTTTCCGGAAACACCCCTGCGGTTGATCGACGAGAGCGTGAATACCCTTCTGCTGGCGGCGATTCTCGGCGGCATGGCCCTGGCCATTCTGGCGGCGGCGGCCCTGATCTATCGGCGGCGCCTTTCGGACTTCCTGTGGCCCGGCCGCAGATTCAACGCCTGGGACCTCGGCGTCGGCTTCCTCGCAATGGCCTGCGTCAGCGTGATCCTGTTTCCCTTCTATCTGCTTATGGGCGGAGAGTGGACGCCGCCGCTGCTCGGCCCGACCTATGCCGACTGGACGCGGCCGGTCTTCGTCGTGGCGAGCATCATCGGCCTGCTCGGCGCGGCGGCGGCGGAAGAGGTCATCTGTCGCGGCGTCCTGTTACGGCTCACCACACAGCTGATGCGCCATCCGGTCGTCGTGTGCCTGATCAACGGCCTGCTGTTCTCGGCCCTGCACCTGGACCCGGATCCGGTAGCCTATGTCGCGCGGGCCCTGTCCGGCGCGATCTGGACCTGGGCCGCGATCCGGCTGGGCGGGCTGGAGTTCGCCATCGGCGCCCATCTGGCCAACAACCTGATGATCTGCCTGTTCTGGCAGCCCCTCTCGGCGATGGAAGTGGGCGCCGACTCAGAGTGGATCCAGCTGGCGCCCGAGGTCTTCGTGGCCGTCGTCATGCTGGTCGTCGTGGAGCGACTGGCCGACGGCCCGCGCGACTGGCGACCCGCCCGGTCAGCCCCGCGAGGGACCGCGTGATCCGCCCGGCTTGCCGCCGGTAGGGCGAGACGCGCCGGGACCAGACCTCGGTCCGCTGGAACGCGGCGCGGCGCCATCACGCGGCTTGAAGTCGCGTTTCGGCCCAGCCTTGCCGGATTTGTCCCCGTCGCGAGCCCAGGTCGCCGACTTCGGCCCGATGATCTTGTCCTCGCGCGGCTTGAACACGCGGGCAGGCCGTTCGTCGGCGGCGCCTTCGCGAGGGGTCCAGGCCTTCTTGGTCGAGGGCCCGCGCGGATTGGGAGCGCCCGCCTTGGCCCAGCCGGCCTTCTTCGGCGGCCGGTTGGCGCGTTCGACGCCCTGGACGTGAGCGTCCTCGGCGGCGCGCACACGGCTGGGCTTGCGCGACGGGTCCGACATGGCCGAACCCGAGACGCCCGCCACCCTGGGCGTGCTGGTCCGGCGACCCGGCACGGGCGCGGGCGTGGCGACGGTGTTGCCCTCGGGCAGGTTGTCGGGGCGGATGTGCTCGCCCAGCAGCTCGCGGATCACGCGGGGGCCGATTTCCTCGACCGAGCCGGTCGCCAGGGTCCCCAGCTGGAACGGGCCATAGGCCAGGCGGATCAGGCGGTTGACGGTCAGGCCGACCGATTCCAGCACCTTGCGGACTTCGCGGTTCTTGCCCTCGGCGATCTGGACGCTGATCCACAGGTTGGCGGCCTGCGAGCCGTCCTCCTTGGTCGTCGCCTTGTCGATGGTGGCCTCGACCGGGCCGTAGCGGACGCCGTCGACGGTCACGCCGTCTTTCAGCTTGTCCAGATCGGCCTGGGTGACGCGACCCCGGGCCCGCGCCCGGTACTGACGCACCAGGGCCGTCTCGGGCAGTTCCAGCGCCCGGCTCAGCTCGCCGTCATTGGTCAGCAGCAGCAGACCTTCGGTGTTGATGTCCAGACGCCCGACCGAGATCACCCGCGGCAGGCCGCTGGGCAGGGCGTCGAACACCGTGGGGCGGCCCTGCGGGTCGTTGTGCGAGGTCAGCAGGCCGACCGGCTTGTTGTAGCGCCAGACCCGCGTGGCCTGGGCCGCCGCGATCGGCTTGCCGTCCACGGTGATGACGTCGTCGCGGGTCACCAGGGTGGCCGGCGTATCCAGGATACGGCCGTTGACCGCCACCTTGCCCAGACCGATCAGACGCTCGACCTCGCGGCGCGAGGCGATGCCCGCGCGCGCCATGGCCTTGGCGATCCGCTCGCTGCGTTTCGGTTCTGCGGGCGCGGCGTCCTTGCCCGGCTTGCCGCCCGCAGGCTTGCCGCCGGCCTTGGGGCCCTTGGAGTCGTCAGAATAGCGCTTGCCCTTGATCGGCTTCTCGGGCCGCGCGCCCTTGTCGGGCGCATAGGCGCGACCGCTTGAGCCCCGGCCGCCCTCGAGCGATTTGGTGACCGTCTGGAAGCTTGCGGCGGAGGCCGAGCCGGGTCGCGCGGACCCGCTCTTGGGCCGGTCGCCGGGCTTGTGCGCCCTCAGGTCTTGACTGGGGCGGGGCTTCTTGTCGTTGTCGTCGGTATGGCGGGCCATGATGAGCGGTTCATGCGCATGGCATTGGACCTGGCGCAAGCGGCGGCGGACGCCGGAGAGGTGCCCGTGGGCGCCGTCGTGGTCGATGAAGCGACGGGAACCGTCGTCTCGACGGGCGCCAACGGCCCTGTCGCGGCCCGTGATCCCACCGCCCACGCCGAGATCGTGGCGATGCGCGCGGCGGCGACGGCGACCGGGAATTATCGCCTGACCGGCCTCACCCTCTATGTGACGCTGGAGCCCTGCGCCATGTGCGCGGGAGCCATCAGCCACGCCCGAATCGGCCGCGTGGTCTGGGCCGCCGACGATCCCAAGGGCGGCGCGGTGATCCACGGTCCCCGGTTGTTCGAGCAACCGACCCTGCATTCGCGCCCGGCGACCGAGGGCGGCCTGCTGGCCGAGGAGGCGGCGGCGATGTTGCGCAGCTTCTTCCGGGAACGACGCTCATCCAGGCCCGTTAGCCAAGCCTGACCGTTACGCGCTAGAGGACCCGATGCGTCTCCTGTTCCCCGTCCTCGCGACCGCCGCCCTCCTCGCGGCCTGCGGCCAGCAACCGGCCAAGGCCCCCACTGATGGCGAAGCGGTGCGCCAGCGCGCCATCGACGCCCAGACCGCGCGCCGTCGCACCGGCGCAGAGGTCCAGGACCGGGCCCTGAACCGCGTCATCCGCACCGTCTATCTATGCGACAACGGCGAGCGGCTCTCGGTCGATTTCGACAATCCGCGCGCCATGGCGACGGTCCGCAACTCCAACGGCGAGGCCGTTGATCTGTATCAGGAACGCGCCGCCGACGGCATCTGGTACAAGTCCAGCGCCTATGAGTTGCGTGGCAAGGGCATCCTCGCGACGTGGACGGCTGACGGCCGTCAGCCGACAGAGTGCCGCGCGATCGACTAACGCCTGGCGATGACATTCGCCTTATCCGTGTATTGAGAACGCTTTGGCGACTGCATCGCCTATGCTACGTGTGCAGTGCACCATGGGCTTGGCGGGGGCGGCGCCGATGACGGTTTCAAGGCTGACCTCTGATCCGGAAGCGCCGAGAACCCTGACGGGTCGCGCTGTGGTCGTCGCCAGGCGGATCCGGGCCTGGGCCTCGACCGAAGCGGGCGGCTGGACCATCGTCGGCGTGCTTCTGGTGTGCGCGCTCGCGGCTGCCTGCGCCACCGTCGTCCTGCCGAAGATCAACGCGGCCAGGCCGCTCCTGACCGCCGACGCCTCACTGGATCCGACATCCGGATCCGCGCCGGCCCAGATCATCGCGGACTTCACCCTTGCCCCCGAAGCTGTGCAGGACATCAGCCAGGACGCCGCCCGCGCCTGGAACGCCGCCCTGCCCTTCTCGACCGATCCGGTCCGGCCGTCGGCCCCCTTCTTCGCTCCGGCGGTCGACGTCGAAAGCTACAGCCGGGCGCTAGATTGCCTGACGACCGCAATCTACTATGAGGCCGCATCGGAAAGCGCCGCCGGCCAGGCCGCCGTCGCCCAGGTCGTGCTCAACCGCGCGCGTCATCCGGCCTATCCGCGAACCGTCTGCGGCGTCGTCTTCCAAGGATCCGAACGGACCACGGGCTGCCAGTTCAGCTTCACCTGCGACGGAGCCATGGCCCGCCCGCCGTCGATCGCGGGCTGGCAGAGGGCGCGGGCCGTGGCTTCGGCCGCCCTGAACGGACATGTCGCGACGGCCGTCGGCACGGCCACCCACTATCACACCGACTGGGTCGCGCCCTACTGGGCGGCCCGGCTGTCAAAGGTCGTCAAGATCGGGACCCATATCTTCTACCGCTGGACCGGCGCATGGGGCCTGCCGGCCGCCTTCCGCGGTGTCTATGCGGGGGCCGAGCCGGTCGTGGCCAGGATGGCCGCATTGTCCACGATCTCGTTTGAACCCCCGGCGGAGGTTCTGGACGCGTTTGTCCCCCTGCCGCTTTCGGCGGAGACCGATCTAGCGTCCCCGACCCTGCGGCTGGCGTCACGGCTTTCGCTTCTGGAAGGCGACGACGCAGCGAACGTGACCGGTGTCGTGGAAGAGTCGGACCTTCCCGCCGCGACGCCCGAGGCGCCGGTCGGCCGGCCGGTGGTGCTTCAGCGCGATGCGCCGATCATGGCCGATCCGCTGGCCAGTCCAGGCGCGACGCCGCCCCGGCAACGCCAGCGCATCGCAGCGCCGTCAGGCTGGTAGCCTGGCCGGCGATCGCGCGTCGTGGGCTATGCAGACGCCCGGGTCGCCGCCTGAACCCAGACCAGTGGCTGGCCCGGAGCCTGCCGCTCGAGCCATTCGTAGGGCGCCTCGTTCCACAGCAAGACCCAGGGCGTCAGGTTGTCCAGAACCCGCTCGCCCTCCGGCGTGGCCACCAGAAGGACGGCGTGAAGCTCGCCGCCCCGCGTGCGGACGATCGCGATCGACATCGCGGCCGGATCCACGCCGACTTCGATCAGGGCGCGGCGCTTGGCCAGGACATAGTCCTCGCAGTCGCCCACGGCGCCGCGTCCCTGCGGGACGACCCAGATATCCGCGCGTCCATGGGCGTCGGCGTCGGAGGCCCGGCGGATCGCCCGGTTGACACGTCGGCTGACCGTCTCGAGGCGCTGAACGGTGACGTCAGCGAGCGGCGGGACCGGAGCCGTCGTCACGGGCGGTGGGGCGGCAGGCGGCGGGGCCTTGGCTCTCGCGACGCGGCGGTGTTTCCGACGCCCGTCCTTCAGGGCGCGGATATCCTGAGGCGTCGGCTTCAGGCGAGGGGAGCCGGCGGTCGAGCGCTCCGCGACGGCGACGGAGACGGGATCAAGGTCGCTGGCCGGCGCGGCGGGAACCGCGATCGCAGGGGCGGGAATGGCCGCTGGCGCGCTCGACACGCCCGCAGTCTGGAAGACGGCGCTCCAGCGCGCGCGTCCGGCCCAGGTGCGGACCTCGGAAAGCATGGCGTCGGTGGGACGGGTCACGGCGAGGCATTCGGACGGCGTGCGCTCGCACATCTCCATGAATCCCGCTGGAGCTGAGGACGCAGGCCCCAGAGGCATGGCGCCTGGTTGGCCGTCGGCGGCCCAGGCCGTTCCGAAGGCCAGCCCGAAGAGAACAACGGCCAATGGTGCGGCGCGGGCCAATATTTGACAAGTCATTCGAAGCCCCATCTGCTGGGGCTACTACTGCACGATGACTTATAAGGTTCGGATTATAGACTTGGTTCAGTCTGTATTTAAGATTATGGTTTTCGGTAGTTAACCTTACTGTCTGTCAACTTTATTTCGGCGCGGCGCATCATTGACATTTCGTCGGTCTCCGGTTTCGCACTGCGGCCCACTTTGACCCGATCCGTCGAAAGCGCGCGGGCAACTTGCAAGAGCGTGGACGATCACACCGGCAACCTTCGGATTTCGTCCGGAGCGGCGGAGTCAGCCCCGGAAAGCACTTTCCGCTGAACTCCAGACGGCGTTCAGACCAGCGCTGAAAGCGCCAGCGCTGCGGCACCCCAGACCAGAGCCGAGCCGCCGATCATCAAGCTGTAGCCGAAACGCGGCGACCAGCGCCGGGTGTCGCGACCTGGCGTCACACCGGTCCGGCTGAGGGAAGGATGGGTCACGCTCGAACTCCGACGATCAATGTCGCATCCTGTTTGCGTCAGGCCAGGTTGCGATGCCCGTAACGCATTGGGTTAAGAGTGATTCATCCCCACGGTTGTGTGCCCTGCATGACACAGACCATCGTTCCCTGAACGGCAGGCCGCCAAATCTATTGCGCTGCAACATCGGACCACGCTTAACTCCCCATTAAGTAAACCCTTGGGGAAAGGGCTATCTCGATATGTTTGACGGCGTTGTCTCGCACCGATCCCGCTCTGCCGTCGTCTACCGCGCTGACGGCGCCCACTGGCGGCCGCGGTTCGGTCGTTCGGTCCTCTGCATGTCGCTCAAACGGGCCTTCGATGTTGTTGCGGCGTCACTGCTGCTGCTGTTCCTGTTGCCGGCCTATGCCCTGATCTCCGCGGCGATCGCTCTGGACAGCCCGGGTCCGATCTTGTTCCGCCAGCAACGCACCGGCCGGCACGGGCGGATTTTCAACATCTACAAGTTTCGCTCGATGACGGTAGCCGAGCCCGGCGTTTCCGCCAGCCATGCGACGCGGGACGACGCCCGGGTGACCCGCGTCGGTAAATTCCTGCGCGAAACGAGCCTGGACGAGGTTCCTCAACTCCTGAACGTGCTCCGCGGCGAAATGGCTCTGGTCGGTCCGCGTCCGCATGCGGTGGAGCATGATCGGCACTACGCCGCCATCCTGCCCAACTACGACCGCCGCTTCGCCGTCCGCCCCGGCCTGACCGGCTTGGCCCAGATCCAGGGACTGCGCGGCGAGATCCACGATATCACCAGCATGGCCCGCCGGGTCGACGCCGATGTCCTGTACGCCAGTCACTGGAGCTTCCCGGGCGACCTGGCGATCATGATCCGCACCGTGCCCCTGCTGCTCGCACGGGTGAACGCCTACTAGCGTCCTGCACCGGGCACCCTCCCCCGCGCGTTCGAACCACGCGACGAACCCCTCCGCTGAAACAGAAACGGGGCGGCTCTTTCGAGCCGCCCCTCCCGCCTGTACGCCGGACTGGTTTCACCAGACCTTGTAGTTGACGTTGACGAAGAAGCGACGGCCGAACAGGTCGAAATTGTCGGCCGTGGTGTTGCCCAGCCATCGGGCCGGTTCCTGGTCAAAGGCGTTGATCACCCCGGCATTGACCGTCAGGTCGTCGAGGATCTGGTAGCGCACGGTGAAATCGTGCTGGCTGAACGCACCGGTCTCCAGATATTCGACCGAGTCATAGCGGTCCGGGTTGGCGACCAGGACATCGACATCCTCGATCTCCTGGCTGGACTGCCAGTCCCAGTCCCACGACACGGAAAGACGATCCGTCGGGGACCAGGCGACGGTCGACAGGAAGCGGACCACCGAGTCGTTGTACAGGAAGGAGGCGGTTGGATCCTGATAAAGGCCTTCCCGGTCGAGGTGCACCGCCGGATTGGCGATGTTGGTGAAATCCTGACGCTGGATATTGTAGGATCCACGCGTGTTCCAGTCGATCCGGCCCCAGTCGTGGCCGAAGACATCCTCCAGCTCGAAGTTGAACCGGGTCGCGAAGTCGACACCCTCGGCGGTCAGCTTGGCGTAGTTCAGCGAGCCCTGAACGAAGGTCGTCACCAGCCAGGTGTTCGGGTCGCGGGTCAGGGTGGCGCAGGCGGCGGCGTTGATGGTCGCGCCGCTCACGCACTGGGTGGCGTTCTGCTGAGCCGTGGTGGCGGCGATCGCGTCGTTGATCACGATGTCATAATAGTCGAGCACCAACGAGAAGTTCGGGAACATACGGGGCGTCCAGACCATCGAGACGGTGAAGGAGTCCGACGTCTCCGCCTGGAGGAAGGGATTGCCCCCCGCAAGACCGGCAATACCGCCCGTTCCATAGGCCGGAAGATAGGCGTCCGGGGCCGTGGTGGAGTTGAAGCTGAAGTTGAAGCCGGCCGCCCTCGACAGGGCCTGACAGTTGGCCCGCTGGTTCGCCTGGGTCGTGGGGTCGGCCACGGCGTTGATCACCGTGATGATGCAGGGGTCGACGAAGCCGTTGGCGAAGGTCTGGGTCTGAGGGGCGTAGAGTTCGCCGAGGTCCGGAACCCGGATCGAGGTGTTCTGGGTCGCCCGGAGCAGAAGATCATCGACAGGACGCCACGACCCCTGGATCGAATAGGTGTCCTGAAGCCCGATCGAACTGTAGTCCGACGTCCGGTACGAGCCCGAAATCTCCGCCGACCGTCCCAGCCAGCTGTCCTTCAGCAGCGGAAGGCGCAGTTCGACGAAGGCCTCGCGGGTCTCATACGACACGGCGGGGAACCCCGGCCCCGTGTTCAGGAACAGCAGCCGATTGACGGCGCCGTTGTCGTCACGGCCGTTGCCCGAGGTCGATTCCTTGCGGCTTTCGACACCGAGGGCGAATCCGATCTCGCCGGCCCCCCAGAAGTCCCACAGATTTCCCGACGCGAAGGCGAGGAAGTCCTGCTGCCGGTTCTGGTCGGTCTTGACGATTTCAGCGCCGATGTAGTCCCGTGCGGCGTCGGAAATCCCGCCGGGGCCGAAGATCCTCATAGGCACGCAGTTGTCGATGATCTCGTCCGTGTACTGGTAGGTCCCCAGGGCGGGCGCCGGCCGGGGACGACCCTGGGCCTTCAGCAGGCGAACGCGGCAAACGATCTCGCCGGGCCGGCCGTTGACGATCCCGGCCGTATCGACGACGGCGTCAGCGGCGGACTGAACCTCGAGATAGCCGTCGGCGACCTCGACGTTGCGGTTGTTCATCTCGCCGAAGGTGTAGCCGATTTCCCAGTTGACGTTCCGCACGAAGCCGAGATCTCCGGCCTCGCCGCGCAGTCCCAGCACATAGCGCTGCAGGTCGCGATTGTTGGTCTGGGTCCGGTCCGTGGGATACAGCTTATGCTGGGCGCGGGGATCGGCGACTGTGCCGGTGATGGCCCCCGCCGCATTGTAGACCGTGCGGACGTTGTTCTGGATCGCCAGACGGACGTCGGCCGGCAGATAGGCGTTGTCCAGACCGATGCCGAGGGCCCCTCCGGAGGTGATCGGGTTAATCCCGCCGACCGGGGTCTGGTAGATGTTGAAGTCATAGAAGGTGCGTTGACCCGAGTCGAAGGTCTCGTCCTCGGCGTACTTGGCCTCCCCGAACAGGGTGACGCGATCGGTCATGTCCCAGGTGAAGCCTGTCTGGGCGCGCCATTCCCGGGACTCAGGCAGCCGGCTGTTACCGCCCTGCTGCGTATTGAGCAGCTGGCCGTTGCCGCCGTTCGAGACATTGCCGTTCACCGCGCGGGTGGAGCCGAACTGCAGCGGCATGGTCTGACCGGCGTCGTTGTAGAGGAAGGCGTTGGTCAGGCGGTTCGGCGGAGCGATGAAGAAGCAGTTGCCGGACCAGTTCGCACCCGGGGCCGCCGTGGCGCAGGTCGAGAAGGCCAGATCCGGGTCGGCCGCCGGGGACGGCTGGGTGGAGGTCGCCAGGATGGTGATGCCACCACGATCGGTGCCGCGAATGAAGGTGTGGGCGTTGTTGATCAGGATGCGATCGGTCACGCCGTCGCTGGGGGCGCTGTTCGGATCGACATCGTTGGTGATCAGGGTCCAGCCTTCGCGGCGCCAGTCGACGTCCTTGTCCTGCACCTCGTCGTTGCGCTTGTATTCGCCGGTCAGATAGACGTTCAGGGTGTCGTTGAAGAAGTTCCGGCCCCACAGGACGCTGAGGCGTTCCGACGACTGGCCGTCCTGGTTGATCTGGGCCCAGGCGCTGTCGACTTCCAGGCCCTCATAGTCGTCCTTGAGGATGAAGTTGGCCACGCCCGAGACAGCGTCAGCGCCGTAGACCGAGGCGGCGCCGCCCGTGATGATCTCGACACTCTCGATCAGCAACCGGGGGATGGTGTCGATGTCTACGGCGAGGCTGTTGGGCTGCGAGCCGACGTGACGTCGACCGTCGACGAGGGTCAGGGTCCTCGCTGCACCGAGGTTGCGCAGGTTCAGCAGGGACAGGCCGCCATCATTCAGATTGGCCCCTGTGGTGTCTTCAGGCACCTGCGAGAATTGCAGGGCCGGAACATCGGCGAGGAAGTCGATGACATTGGCCTCGCCGGACCGGTCGATGTCCTCCCGCGTCACCTGGATCAAGGGTGTCGGGGCTGTGGTCGCACTACGGCGGATACGCGATCCGGTGACCACGATCTCTTCCACCTCGGTGGTTTCGTCGTCCTGCGCCGGCGCGGCGTCCTGGGCGAAGGCTGGCGACGTCATGGTCATCAAGGCGCCGGTGAAAATGGTCGTCGCCAACAGTCGTTGACGGGTGAAGTGAGTTCTCAAAACCTGCCCTCCTGAGCCGCCGGGACGCCTGCGGAGACTTCCGCACGGTCCTGGCCGTTGATACACACCAGCAAGCTGCCGAATGCAGATGATTGCTGATTGGCAGGAAGACTATCGACATGACACTCGTCACGGAACCGTCGAATTACGTTCTCATGCAAATGACTATAATAAGACGCCGCTCGAACACACTAGAACTATTTGCCGGCTGACAATTTGTTTATTTCGACTGGCCAATACGTCTGTTCTGGTTGCTTAAACGCAAGAATTGCCGGGCTCGCGGCCGGACAACTCCTTCGCCGGTCTCATCAGGGCAAGGCAGGTTTTCGGTAACCGTCGGCGACGGTGATGGCGGCCAGGCGCGCCTCAGCGTGATCGCTGGATATTCATCGACCGGGTGACCTGGTCGACATAGCTCGGTCCCACGACGAGCTCCTTACCGGTCGAGAGGGTCAGGATGAAGCCCTTGCCCGTCCGGCGCCTCAGCCCCCGGACCCGCTCCATGTTCACGATCACCGAGCGGTGGCAGCGCAGGAAGCGCGCGGGGTCCAGCCGCTGCTCCAGCGAGCTGATCGTGTCCCGCAGCGTATGCGAGGCCGCCTGCAGATGCAGTTCGACGTAGTCGCCCTGGGCCTCGACATAGTCGACCTGGTCCAGCGCCAGCCGGTGCAGGCCCGTCGCCTTGCGGACCCAGATCTCGGTCTCATAGTGGGCCGTCTTCGCCGCATCCTGCGACGCCGCCACCAGCTTCTGCAGCTGGGCGAACCGGTCGTCGGCGCTGCGCGCCTCCAGCCTCACCTTGGCCCTGCGCACGGCGGCCCTCAGCCGCTCGAACTCGAACGGCTTGGTGATGTAGTCGGCCGCCGCGATATCGAACGCCCGGACTGCGTATTCCGAAAAGGCGGTCAGGAAGATGATCTCCGGGATATGGTCCGCCGGCTGCAGCCGCTCCACAAGCGTCACCCCGTCCACGCCCGGCATCTGGATATCCAGGATCGCGACATCGGGACGAAGCTGCTGGATCAGCCGCTCGGCGTCGCCGCCCGACCGCACGGCGCCCACCATCTCGACCTCGGGAATACAGGCCAGCGCCTGTTCCAGCCGCTTGAGCGCCAGCGGCTCATCGTCAGCGATCAGAACCTTCATGCGGTCGCCTCGACATCGAACGGCAGGCTGAGCATGGCCCGCCATCCCCCTTCGGCGCGGGGGCCGTAGGCCATTTCGAAGTCGCCGTCGTAGATCATGTCGAGCCTCTGACGCACATTCGGCAGGCTCCGTCCCAGACCGGTCACGGCGGGAACGCTCTCCGTTCGCGCGTCGTCGCAAATGGTCAGCCTCAGCCGGCCCCCCTCGCAATCGGCCCGGATTTCCACGACCGTCGTTCCTGTCGAACAGGCCAGGCCGTGCTTGATGGCGTTCTCGACGAACGGCTGAAGGATCAGGCTTGGCACGAGCGCGCCCTCGGTCTCCGGAGCGACGACGATGCTGGTCTTCAGCCGGTCGGAAAAGCGGACCTCCTCGATCGACAGATAAAGGCGCTGGGCATCGACCTCGGCAGTCAGGCTGACGAACTCGCGTGGCGCGGCGGCCAGGGTGTGTCGGTAGAAGGCGGCCAGTCGCAACAGGGCCTCGTCCGCCTCGCGCGCGCGCCCCTCCCCGATCAGACCGGAGATCGCGTTCAACGCATTGAACAGGAAGTGCGGCTGGATCTGGTAGCGCAGCGCCGCGAGCCTGGCCTGCTGGGCCGCCTCCCGCGCATCGGCCATCGCCCTGTCCTGGAGCCGCAGGCTCTCCGACCCGACCAGAGCCGCGTACAGCGCCGCCCACGCCATGAAGATCCACAGGAAGCCAAAATAGGTCGGAATGAATTCGGACGCCGAGAGATAGAGTTCCGGCTTGACCTCGTAGTAGGCCGACCACAGCTTGAAGAAGGTCTCGTTCAGCGCTGTCTGCGGGACGCAGGCCACGAGCGAGGCGAGGGCCGCGCGCCTGAACTCGTCCAGAATCCCACCCCCTCGAAACCGGCGAAGCAACGCCAGCATGGTCAGGGTGATGATCACCCCCGCGGCCGTCGTGCAGGCGCGGGCCAGCATGGAGCCCGGGTCGCTGGTGGAACCCAGGAAGACGGCGCGCCCCGCCTGGATGGCGCCGTGCGCGACCCAGATGATCACGCACAGATAGACCATCATCCGCTCGTAGCGGTTCTGATCGCCCGTGGTTGAAGATGCAGTCGGCATGGGCGGTGTCGTCTTCCGGAGTCTGATGCAAGGGGCCACGAAAAGGCCGGGAGATCAAAGGCTCTGCGACCAAGCGGCGCCGCCACGCGACGAATATGCAATGCGCGGGCCGCACGCCCGACAGCTTGCGGCGGGAGTCCCGTCGAAAGCGACGAACGGTCGGACAATGCGGCGAACCGACCGTTCCGGGCGACGGGTCCCGGCGGGATCGTCCTAGGCTGGAGCTGTTCGTTCTACCGGTCCCGAAGCGGTTCATGGTTCACCTCTCCCCTTCAGAAACCGCTGCCGGCTCCAGCCTCCTCGCCTGTCTCGCCCTCGTCACCCGGACCGCGCCGGAGATGCGGCTGAACCAGGTCGTCATGTTCCTCATCACCGCCCGCAACGAGGGCCTGCTGATGGCCGACCTCGCCCACCAGTGCGGAGAGAGCTATTCGACGGTCTCGCGCGGCATCCGCAAACTGGCCTCGCCGGGTGATCCGGGCGCCCTCGCCCCCGCCTACGGTCTGGTGGAACTGCTCAGCGACGCGGCCGACCGTCGCGCCCGCCACATCGTTCTGACGGACAAGGGGCGCGCTCTCGCCCAGCGCCTGACGGCTGCGTTGGCGGGCCGGGGCTAGACCTCGACCAGGGGCGGGGCGAAGAAATAGCCCCTGCCCCGCGCGGTCATGACGATGGACCCGTCATGATCTCCCAGCGTCCGTCGCAGCCGGACGATATTGGTCCTCATCGCCCCCTTGGGATTGGTCAGCACCTGCCCCAGGACCGTGCTCGAATTCTCATGGGTGATCAGAAGGTCGGGCTTCTGCAGAAAGTCTGTCAGCATCGTGTACTCAGCCGGAGTCAGTGCGATCACGGTCCTGTCCGGCCTGGTCACAGTGCGCAGTCTGGAACTCAACAGCCAGGACGCGTCGGGCGAGACCCGGCCATGTCGCCCCACCGTCGCGCGCCTCAGCAGGGCTCGCATCCGCGCCAGCAGCTCGCGATGATTGCAGGGCCGCTGAAGCAGGTCGTCGGCCCCGACCTCCAGCGCCAGAATTCGCTCGGTCAGGTCGGCGTCATCCGACAACACGATGGTCAGCATCGAGTGCTCGGCCATCAGGGCGCGGAACAGTTGCAACCCGTGCATGGTCGGCGAGGACCCGACGATCATCAGATCGACGTCCTGTTCGCCCAGAAGCGTTCGCGCCTCCTCCGCGTCTACGGCGGTCGCAACGTCGAACCCCTGCCGCTCCAGAAATCCGCCGAGGTCCGCCAGCAGCGCATGATCCTGATCGAGCAGGAGAACCGTCGCCTGCGGCTCGACGTTCGGCGGGGGCTGCAAATGGCGGCTCCATCTGACCTGCGGCGATTGAAGCTGGTGTATCTGCATGTCCTCCCTCCCGGGGATGGGCTACGACAGGGCCGGGCTCAGTTCACAGCTGACTGCGGACCCTGATAGACGCGCGGGGTTTCCGCCCGCTTCGACAGGCGCGGACGCCGCTCCGTGACCCGCAGGTCGACTGCCGCGAAAGTCTCGCGCAGGCCTTCGACATAGCGACGAATTTCGGCCTCGCGCACGCGGGCCTCCAGGAAGTCCTGGCATTCGAAATCGAGGGTGATGATCGCTTTGCGTTTCATGGCCTTCGCCCCGGTCTGTGGCATTGAACCTACCCCGGACCGCCACGGAGTCGTCGCGCCGCACCGCCGCTTTGTCGCAAACCGGAGGCCTTCGTCGCATTGCAGACGCGGGTTTCGGGCGTCGGGACGCCGTTCCCGGTCACTTTCCCAGACGCGCCAGAGGCAGGGCCGAGATCACGGCCGTATCGGTCCGGTCCGCACGGGGGCGGCCTTCCCGGTCGAAACGGCCCCACTGGCTCTGCTGGATAAACAGCACCGCGTCTGCTCCGATCGCGAGGCCCGAGGGCTGGTCCATATATTCCAGATTGGCGGCCTCGACCGTCGCCTCTACGACCCCTCGCCAGTCGGATGTCAGCTCCAGGCGCATCAGCCGGCTGGGCGAGACGCCGTTCTGGACCAGCCAGAGCGCACCGTCGCCCGACAGCGCCATGCCGTCCGTCGAAATCAGCGTCAGTCCATCCGGCATCATGACCGGGGCAACCTCTCGCGTGCGCAGGTCGATCCGGTAGAGCCCGGCCGAATAGTCGGCGATCAGCAGCAGTCCGGCGTCTGGCGAAAAAGCCATTCCCTGCGGCGAGCCGAATGCGCCCGGACCGATCAGCGGCTCCAGACCACTTCCGCCCGGACGCAACAGGAAGACTTCGCCCGTGGTGGAATCGGACACCGAGACAGTCCCGTCGCCCGCCACGGCGACATCGCCGAAGTTCCGGCGCGGAGCGGGCGGCGGCGCATGGCGCGCCAGGATTCGACCGGACGACAGCTCGATCTCCAGAAGCTCAGTGCGGCCCGTATCAGCCGTATCGGTCGCGCCCGACTCCGGTGATCCGACCGACGCGGCCCACAGCCGATCCCCCCCCTCATCGATCGCGAGCCCATAGATTCCCAGCGACTGCGCCGGCTGCAGCCACGGGACGAGGCCGCCGTCGTCGATGCGATAGATGGTATGGTCACGGATGCTGGAAACCAGCAGTTCGTCGCCGCCGCTGTTCCACGCCAGCCCCTCCAGCAGATGGAGCTGATCATCCCGGAGGATCGCCGACGGTTCGCCCACCGAGGCTCGATTCCGCCTCAACTGTTCCGCGACGGGCGCGAAGCCCGAATCAACGACGACCTCGGCAAACAGCGGATCGGCAGCGATATCCGCGATCAGGCCGAAGTCCGCATAGCGAGACAGAAAGACAATCGCCTCTGGCGCGTGACCGCCCGCGGCCGCGATCCTGGCCTGCATCAGAATCAGGCCCGTGTGGGTCGGCATGATCGCCGCCGCCTGCCTCAACCTGTCGGCCGCCGCCTCCAGATCGCCCGAGCTGGCCGCTGCGACGCCCTCGGCCCGGAGCTGACGAAAACGAGCGACGTCGATGGTCTCGGCGTGCGCATTTCCCGGCGCGAAAAGGGTCAACCCAGCCGCGGCGGCCATGGCGAGAATGCCGGAACGCATGTCGGCCTCCAATTTCTTGGACACTGTGCCCGGGGGCCGCGTCCGTAAAGCGGCTGCGAGACGAAGCCCGGCCATGACGCGCCGAACCCCTCGTGAATGCGCCGGACCCGCCGGTCACATAGTCAGAGCGTTGCTTTGACGGCCAATGTCAAACCATGCAAAACGCAGTGACGCTGGCTGCCGAGCGGATGTCGCGGGGGCAATCCCGCAGCCGGCGCCACCCTTACTCCGGGCCTCCTCCCCATGGCCGAACGCGCGATCAACAAGCTGGGACACCGCATCGGCGCGCGGGGCGGAAAGACGCGCGCCGCGATCCTGGACGCGACCCGACGTCTGCTGGATCGTCAGCACCTGGGCGAGATCCGCGTCGCCGACGTGGCCCTGGAAGCGGGCGTGTCCCCGTCCAATTTCTACACCTATTTCAAGACGGTGGAAGAGCCGGTTCTGGCCCTGTGCGAAGCGGCGGCCGTCGACTTCGCCCCCCTGTCGCGCCACCTCGAGGGCGACTGGTCGGCGGATCAGGCCTTCGGCGCCGCCCGGGACTACGTCATGGACGTGCTGCTGATCTGGCGCGAACACGGCCCGGTCCTGCGCATCGAGCACATGCTGGCCGACAAGGGTGAGGTGGGGTTCGTCGAGGCCCGTATCCGCCGCCTGCGCCGGGTCCACCTGTCACTGGAGCGGCGCATCGCCGTGGCCCACGCGACCGGCTACCATGCGCCTGGCCTGGATCCGCGCCTGACCTCCTACGAGGTCGCCAACCTGGTGGAATCAGTCGCCGCCGGTTTCGACCTGATGCGACGCGGCGACACCCCGCCAGACGCCATCATCGACACCACGGCCCATATCGTCGTGAAGCTGGTAACCGGGCGCTGAGGCGACCCTTGCGTCCGCTCTCGACGCACCCACATGCCAGAACCGCGATACACGGTCTTTGGCATCGATAGAGCGAACGCTTCGGACGGTTCGGACGCTTCGGACGGTGTTTTGCAGTCCGGAAGGTTCAGGCCCCGAACGGCCCGTACAGCCAGGTCAGCCATATCCCGATGGCCAGAAAGGTCCCGAACGGCAGCTTCTGCGTCATCTCGACCTTCCGCCGGGTGATCAGCAGGGTCAGGACGATGCTGAAACCCGCCGCACAGGCCCAGAGCAGGACCGTCGGAAGTCCGGTCCACCCGACCCAGGCCCCGGCGCCTGCGAACAGGATTGGATCGCCCCCGCCGAGCCCTTCCCGGCCCCGCGCCCGGCGATAGACCTCGGCCAGAAGCCACAGGATGCCGAACCCGACGACGGCCCCGACCAGTTGCGGGATCGGCCAGCCCCGGGCCAGCAAGGCCGCCGCGATCAACCCGGTCGCGATCAGCGGCAGGGTTAACTCATCCGGCAGCCAGAAATTCTCGGCATCGATCAGGGCGATGAGCAGAAGCTGCCACCCCAGGGCCGCCGTCGCCCCGACCAGAAGCCAGCCGCCGTCGTATCCCCACAGCGCCGCCCAGACGCCGATGGCCGCCGCCGCGCACTCGATCAGGATATAGCGCGGGGACACGGCCGCACCGCACACAGCGCAGCGGCCGCGCTGAACCAGCCAGCTGATCACGGGAACCAGCTGCCACGGCTTCAGAGTCGCGCCGCAGCTCATGCAGTGCGACGGCTTCACGACGATCTCTTCGTCCCTCGGCATGCGCACGGTCACCGCGGCGATGAAGCTGCCGAAGATCAGGCCCAGCAGGCCCATGACGATGGCGAGGACGACGGAAGACATGGTCCCCCCTTACCCGTCAGCCCCCGCCCAGCGCCACCGCGATCCGGTAGGTGGCGAACGACGCCAGATAGGCCAGGGCGAACATGTAGACGACCATGACCCACATCCATTTCCAGCTGTTCAGCTCCCGCTTCACCACGCCGAGCGTCGCCACGCACTGGGGCGCGAAGACATACCAGGCCAGGAAGCTGAGGCCCGTCGCCAGCGACCACTGCGCCGCCAGGGTCGCGCCCAGCAGGCTGCCGACGGCCTCCGCATCCGCCACCGAATAGACGGTGCCCAGGGCGGCTACGGCCACCTCACGCGCCGCCATCCCGGGCACCAGGGCCACCACCATCTGCCAGTTGAAGCCGATGGGGGCGAACAAGGGCTCCAGCGCATGCCCGATCATCCCGGCGAAGGAATAGTCGATGGCAGGCAGGGTCGCGCCCTCGGGCGGATACGGAAAGGTCGAGGCGGCCCAGACCAGGATCATCAGCGGCAGGATGATCCGCGCCGCCCGCTCCATGAAGATCCGGGCCCTGATCCACAGGTTCAGCAGAACCGACTTCACGTCGGGAGCCTTGTAGGCCGGCAGCTCCATCATGAAGGGCTCCACCGCCCCCCGCCAGAACACCTTGCGGATCACGAACGAGACCAGCAGCGCCGACACGATCCCTGCCGCATAGAGGCCGAACATCACCAGCCCCTGCAGGTTGGCGAAGCCCCAGACCGTCTCCTGCGGAATGAAGGCCCCGATGATCAGTGTGTAGACCGGGATGCGCGCCGAACAGGTCATCAGGGGCGCGACCATGATGGTCGTCAGCCGGTCCCGCTTGGCGTCGATCACCCGCGCCGCCATGATCCCCGGAATGGCGCAGGCGAAGCTGGACAGCAGCGGAATGAAGGCCCGTCCATGCAGCCCCGCCCCGCCCATGATCCGGTCCATCAGGAAGGCCGCCCGGGCCATGTAGCCGAAGTCTTCCAGCAGGATGATGAAGGCGAACAGGATCACGATCTGCGGCAGGAAGACGAGTACGCCGCCGACGCCTGCGATCACCCCGTCGACGATCAGGCTCTGAACCAGCGGCCAGACCGGCCCGCTGTCCGGCACAACCGCGCTGACGCCAGCCCCGATCAGGCCGAAGCCCGCCTCGATCCCGTCCATCGCCGGCGTCGCCCAGGCGAACACGGCCTGGAACATGACGAACAGCAGGGCCATCAGGATGACCAGGCCGATGACCGGATGCAGCAGGACGCCGTCGATCTTGCCGGTCAATGTGTCCGGGCGCTCCGGCGCACGCACCGCCGCCCGCATGATCTGCTCGGCCCGCTTGTGCGCGCCGCGAATGGCCTCGGCGTCCGGCGCGGTCCAGGTATCGCCTTCGGAGACCCAGCCCGGCCCGACGGCCGTCTCGATCTCGGCCACCAGTTCCTCGATGCCGCGCTTGCGCGTCGCCACCGTGGTCACGATCGGAACGCCCAGCTCGGCGCGCAGCGTCTCCAGATCGATCCGCAGCCCCTGCCGCTGGGCGATATCGTACATGTTGAGCGCCAGCACCATCGGCCGGCCGACAGCCTTCAGCTCCAGGATCAGCCGCAGCACCAGACGCAGATTGGTCGCATCGGCAACGGCCACGATCACATCGGGCACGGCCTCGCCCTGAAGCCGTCCCAGCACGGCGTCGCGGGTGACCTCTTCGTCCGGGCTCCGCGCGCGCAGTGAATAGGTGCCCGGCAGGTCCAGCACGGACATGGACCGGCCCGAGGCGGACTGGATGCGGCCCTCCTTACGCTCGACCGTGACGCCGGCGTAGTTGGCCACCTTCTGGTGGGCGCCGGTCAGGGCATTGAACAGGGCGGTCTTGCCCGAGTTGGGGTTTCCGACCAGGGCGACCCGCACGGGCCTGACAGCGACGTCCATCTATTCGGCGGCTTCGGCGAACAGTTCGACCGTCAGGCCTCGCGCCTCGTGCCGACGCAGGGCCACACGCATGTCATCAACTTTCAAGGCCATCGGATCCCGGCCGAAAAAGCCCTGGTGCAGAAGCTGGACCTGCGCCCCTTCGACGAATCCAAGCTCGAGCAGCCGGCGTTCCAGTTCGGCGCCATGCTCATCGCCGCCGACCGTGCCGACCCGGGTGATAACCCCCCGGTCGCCCAGCCGTGCCTCGCTCAGGGAAATGACATTGCTCATGACGCTCGTTCTCTGCGGCTCGCCCGCCCACCCCGGCGGTGCTCCGATTTCTGCGAACGCTTATCAGGAGCGAAGCCGCTTCGTCCAGTGCGACCTATTCGGCCGCCGCCGGGACCGGATCGTTGGCGGTGGCTTCCTGGGCCTCCCACTCCTCGATCTTGCGGGCTGTGTATTCGGGCGATTTGGTGAAGCGGGCCAGGGCCCCATAGATCACCGGCACCACGAACAACGTCAGCAGGGTCGAGAACATGGCCCCGGTGAAGATCACCACGCCGATGGTCTGGCGGCTGCCCGCCCCCGCCCCCTGCCACAGAACCAGCGGCAGGGCGCCGAACGCCGTGGCGATCGAGGTCATGATGATCGGACGCAGACGCAACGCCGAACTCTCGACGATAGCCTCCTTGATCGACCGGCCCTGATCCCGCAGCTGGTTGGCGAACTCCACGATCAGGATGCCGTTCTTGGCCGCGATCCCGATCAGGATGATCAGCCCGATCTGGGAATAGATATTCAGGCTCGACCCTGCCATCAGCAGGCCGAACAGCCCGCCGGCCGCCGCCAGAGGTACGGTCAGCATGATCACCGCAGGGGTGATCCAGCTCTCGAACTGGGCGGCCAGCACAAGGAAGACCAGCAACAGCGCCAGGCCGAACGCCCAGGCCACGGCGCCGCCGGCCTCCTGCTGATCGCGGGCCGCGCCGCCGTACTGGATCGTGACGACCCCCTGCGGCTGCTCGGCGATCTGCTGTTCCATGAAGGCCACGGCATCGGCGATCGTCATTCCGGGGTTCAGGTCAGCCGACAGGGTGATCGCCCGCTGGCGGTCGAGGCGACGACGATCGGGCGTATCGCCCGAAGTCTGGGTCGTGACCACCGACGACAGCGGCACCAGGGCGCCGGACCCCGCCCCCACATACAGCCGTTCAAGATCCCCGACAGAGGTGCGATTGGCCCGCTCGGTCTGCAGAATGACGTCATATTCCTGACCGCCACGGATGTAGGTCGTGGCCAGACGGGATCCGAACATGGTCTCCAGCGTCCGGCCGATCTCCTGCGAAGACACGCCGAGGGCGGCGGCCTTCTCGGGATCGACATCGACCAGCAGACGGGGCGCATTGGGCTCGTAGTTCAGACGCGGGCGCGAGAATCCCGGGTTATCCAGCGACGCCGCCAGAAGCGGTTGCAGCCAGTTGTAGATCTCCTCGTACTCCGCGCCTGTGGCGATCAGTTCGATCGAGTTTCCGCCGCCGCCGCCGCCGCCACGCTGGAAGGCCCCGGGCGTCGACGCGTTGACCTGGGCGCCCGTCTGGGTGCGCAGCTTGCCGTTCAGCTCCTGGGCGATTTCGTCCGCCGAACGCGAGCGCTCCGACCAGTCCTTCAGTATCAGCGAGGCATTGCCCGAGTTGTAGCTGCCGCCACCGAAGCCCGGGGCGGAAATCAGGAAACTTTCGACCTCGCCCGCGTCCTTGTACTCCGCCAGGATGGGCTCAAGGCCCAACATGATCTGGCGGGTGTAGTCGAAGCCGGCGCCTTCCGGACCGGCGACGCGGATCTGCACCCGTCCTCGATCTTCTGGCGGCACCAGTTCGTCAGGCAGGGTCATAAACATCAATCCAGCCCCGCCGCCGACCAGCAGGATCAGCGCGCCGACGCCGATAACGGCCGCGCGCCTGCCGACCATGGCGTCGAGGGAGTGGGCGTAGGAGTTTTTCAGGCCATCCATCGCGCGATCGACGTTGCGGGCGACCCAGCCCGAACCCGCTGCGGGTTTCAGTATCTTTGACGCCAGCATCGGCGACAGGCTCAGCGCCAGGAAGGCGGAGAAGGCCACGGCCGCGGCGATGGCCGCCGCCAGCTCGACGAACAGCCGCCCGACGTATCCCGGCAGGAACAGCAGGGGGGCGAACACGGCCAGCAGGGTCACGGTCGTGGCGATGACGGCGAAGAAGACCTGACGCGTGCCGCGCTCTGCGGCCACCAGCGGCGGTTCGCCGTGGTCGAGGCGACGCTGGATGTTCTCGGTCACGACGATGGCGTCATCGACCACCAGACCGATGGCCAGCACCAGCGCCAGAAGGGTCAGCAGGTTCAGCGAGAAGCCCAGCGGCGCCAGAACGATGAAGGTCGACAACAGGCAGATCGGCGCGACGATCGAAGGGATCAGGGCCGCGCGGAAGCTCCCCAGGAAGATGAAGTTCACCAGGGCCACCAGCACCATGGAGATGCCGATGGTGATCCACACCTCGTCGATCGCGTGCGAGGTGAAGACCGAATTGTCCGATCCGACGACGAGCTCGGTCCCCGGCGGCAGGGTGCCCTGCAACTCCTCGACCAGGGCTTCGACGCCCTTGGAGATTTCCAGGTCGTTCGACTGGGCCTGACGGGTCACGGCCAGGCCGATCTGGTCCAGGCCGTTGCCGCGGAACAGGCGGCGCGCTTCGGCCGGGCCTTCCTCGACGCGGGCGATATCGCCCAGACGCGTGACGTAGTTCGCACGGGCCTGCAGGGCGCCGGTCGCGCCCGAACCGTTGGGTATCGAGCCGGTCGAGACCGAGCCCGAGGCGCCGGCCGAGCCGATCGAGGCCGATCCGCCCGTGCCGATCGGCAACTGGGCGAAGTCCTGGGGTCGCGCATAGGTGCGGGCCACCCGAACGGTATAGTCCTTGTCCGTTGACTCCAGCGCGCCGGCGGGCAGTTCGACGTTCTGGCTGGTCAGGGCCTGTTCGACGTCGGAGACGGTCAGGCCGCGCGCGCCCATGGCGGCGGCGTCCAGCCAGATGCGCATGGCGTAGCGCTGCTCGCCATAAATCTGGGCCTGGGCCACGCCCGGCACGGTCGCCAGACGGTCCAGCAGGTTGCGGTCGGCGTAGTCGGTCAGCTCCAGCCGGTTCATCGACGACGACCGCAGGAACAGGATCATGATCGGCTGGCTGTCGCTGTCTGCCTTGGCGACTTCCGGCGGCTGGGCCTGGTCAGGCAGGCGGCCCTGCACGCGGCTGACCCGGTCGCGCACGTCCGAGGCCGCGACGTCGATGTCGCGATCCAGGGCGAATTCGATTGTCACGTTCGACCGGCCGTCCCGGCTGGACGAGGTGATCCGCTCCACCCCCTGGATGCCGGCGACCTGCTGTTCGATCGGCTCGGTGATCCGGTTCTCGATGACCTCGGCCGAGGCTCCGGCATAACTGGTCGAGACCGAGACGATCGGCGGATCGACGTCCGGCAGTTCCCGCACCGGGAGGAAGAAGAAGGCCGCCGCCCCGATCACGCAAAGCACGATCGCGGCCACGGCCGCAAACACCGGCCGCCGGACGGAGACGTCGGAGAGCATCATCGTGCGGCCGCCTGCGGAGCCGCAGCCTGAGCCGGGGCGCCGCGAGCAACGCCCGCCCCCGCCACCGTGATCGGCGCATTGGGCTGGATGCGGTTCAGGCCGGAGCCGACCACGCGGTCATTGGCCGAAAGACCCGAGACGATTTCGACAAAGCCGTTCTCGACGGCGCCGGTCTCGACCGTCACTCGCTGGGCCGTGGAACCGCGCTCACCGGCGGCGATGCGATACACGAACGCGCCATCGCCTTCGTACTGGATCGCGGATTCAGGCACCGACGGCGTCTGCCGCTGGCCCTGCTGGATGCCGACCCGCATCAGCATCCCGGGGCGGATCCGTCCGCCGGGATTGGGGAATTCGGCGCGGGCCGTCACGGCGCGTGTCGTCTCGTTGATCCGGGTGTCGATCAGGGCGATCCGCCCCGAGAATTGTTCCGCCCCATAGGCGTCGGCCGTGGCCACGATCGGCAGCCCCTGACGCAGCACGCCGAGATAGCGTTCCGGCACCGGAAAATCGACGCGGATGATCGAGGTGTCGTCAAGGGTGGCGATGACCGCTCCGGGGCTGATCAAAGTGCCCGCCGTCACCGTCGACAGGCCCAGGGTCCCCGCGAACGGCGCCCGGATCATCCGGTCGCCGCGACGCGCCTCGGCCGCCGACAACGAGGCTTGGGCCGTTTCCAGCGCCGTTTCGGCGTCCTCGGCGGAGACCCGGGGAGCGACTCCCCGCTCGGCCAGCTCCCTGAACCGGTCGTACTCGCGCTGGGCCTGAGCGACCTGGGCGCGGGCCTGAATGATCGAGGCGTCTTCCTCGCGCGCCTGCAACTGGACCAGCGGTGTTCCCGCGGCCACCCGCTGACCGTCGCTGAACAGGACGGCGGTGATCAGTTCGGAAGTACTGGAGGTGATGTTCACAGAGCGGCGTCCGCGCGCCACGCCGAGGACATTGATCTGGTCGCTGAAGGGCCGCAGCGTCACCACGGCCTCCGACACGGTCTGGCCGCGCCCGCCGCCAGGTCCGCCCCGACCTCCGCCCGTTCCGCCTGCCCCGCCCTCATCCCCGGCGAAAGCGACGCGCAACACGGCCGCGACGATCATCAGACCGAGCACGGCGGCGGCGATGACGAGGAACAAATGACGTCTGATCACGCGGTACGGTCTCTATCAGCAGCGGGGGAGCGAGCGAGCGGCCCGGCATAACCATTCCGCCCTCCGAGGCAACCTAAAGAGTTTGTAACGTCTGCCGTTCCGGTTTCCGTCGCGCCACACTGTCGCGGATCAGAACCGCCGCCACAGCGCGATGACCGCGCCTTCCGCGAGCGGCGTCTCCCGTCCCGCGACGGTTCGTCGCCACCCGGCCTGCAGGCTCCATGGCCCCAGGTTCCGCACGACCGAGGTCTCCACTGACAGCCAGCGTGAGCCGTTCCCGTCCGTTATTCCGCCGAACGCCTGACCCAGCACCATCCAGCCTTCGCCGAAGTGGCTCCCGATTGTGACATCCGCCCGCGTCTCGTCGGGCAGTCCGTCGCGCATCCGCCTCGCCGCCTGCACCTCCACGAACGATCGATCCGGTCCCCAGCCGCCTGCCAGCCCCCGGCCCGGCCCGCCCAGCGACCGGCCGGCGGAGACCCGCACCTCCCAGTCCTGCTTGCCCACGCCCGGCGCAGCGTAGCCCGCGTTGCGCCCGTCGCCGGACAGCGAATAGCTGGCATAAAGGCTGACGGCGTTGCGATCGTCGCGGTACGCCTGCCACGTCAATCCGAGTTCGACCGGCCCCCGCCCTTCATAGTCGACGAAGGCGTCCTCTCCCGACTGCCAGTCCCCCTTGAACTGGACCGTCAGCGTCTCGGTCAGCCCGTATTCGGCGAACACGCCCAGCGACCGATCCGCGCGTTCCGTCGGCAGGGGCAAGACGGCGCCGGACGGGTCGTAACCCTCCCTGGCCCGCATCGCCTCCCCCTTGACGATCACCTGTCCCTTTCCCTTTGGCTGGGTCCAGGCGTTGGCCGAGGCCGACGAGGCCGCCGTCGCGAGCAACAGGCCCGCGAGGCAGCGATGCAGCATCAGGCGTCGTAGCCTGGTGATTTCCGATCCAGCAGCCGCAACGCCCCGGGCCAGGCCAGGGCGGAGATGAAGCTGATCCCACGGCCCTGCTCTTTCGTCTCGGCCTGGGCTGCGTCGGGCGCCATCAGCACATGCTCGCGTCCGCCGGACAGGGCCGCAACCTGCTGGGCGCAGGCCCGCTCAAGGAAGAACATCCCGACCCAGGCCGCCGCCGCCGTCTGACCGACCGCCAGCGTCCCGTGGTTACGCAGCAGCATCAGCGGCTTGTCGCCCAGATCCGCCACCAGCCGCTCGCGCTCGTCGTGGTTCAACGCCAGCCCCTCGTAGCCGTGGTAAGCGACCTGATGCTGCAGCAGGCAGGCGTTCTGGCCGATCGGCAGCAGCCCCTCCTGCTGCGCCGCCACGCCGACGCCGGCCACGGTGTGCAGGTGGATGACGAAATGCGCATCCTCTCGCGCGCCATGGATCGCCGAGTGGATGGTGAACCCGGCCGGGTTTATGAAACTCTGCGTCTCCTGGACGATGTTCCCCTCCAGATCGACCTTCACCAGCGATGAGGCGGTGATCTCCTCGAAATAGAAGCCGTAGGGGTTGATCAGGAAGTGATGTTCCGGCCCCGGGACACGCGCCGAGATATGGGTGAAGATCATGTCGTCCCACCCGTGCAGAGCGACGAGCCGATACAAGGCGGCCAGATCGACCCGCGCCTGCCATTCCTCGGCCGACACTCGGGATTTCAGAGACTGGGCGGCGCCGTCGGCCATGATTTCCTCCAAAGCCTCTTGGCGGGCGAGGCAGACACCGTCGCCCCAACACCGGATCGGGTCAAGGCGAACGACATTCAGGCTTCATTAACCGAGTTTTCACCACCTGCGGTCAAGCTGGAAACTGCTCGGATGCTTATGTCCGGCCGGAGTTCGCCGTGACCGCTGTCGTGCAGCTACAGTCCCATCGCTCTCCGGACGCGGAGGCCCTGTCTTCCGCCCAGCATCTGCTTGAGCTGGCGCGCGGCAAGGGCGTGGACGATCGCCGCAGGTTGCTGCTCGGCATCGCGGCCTTGTGCGACGCAACCCCGCCCGGCGCCGAGGCCTCCCCCATTCTCGGCGAGATCTTCATGGTCATCGCCCGTCAGGCCGAACGCGATATCCGAAAGGCTCTGTCGGACAGCCTCGCCGCCGCCGAATGGGCCCCACCCGCCCTGATCGCCATGCTGGCGCTCGACGAGATCGAGATCGCCCGCCCCGTCATCGCCCAGAGCCCGCTCCTCAAGGATCAGGACCTCCTGCGCGTGCTGGTCGAGGCCACCATCGAGCATCAGATCGAGGTCGCCCGTCGTCCGCGGATCAGCGGCCGCGTGGCCGACGCCATCATCGACCGCGGCGAACCGGCCAGTCTCACGGCGCTGGCCGGCAACAAGACCGCCGAGGTCAGCGAAGACGCTCTGGGCCGCCTCGTCGAACAGTCGCGTCGTGTGGCCGCTCTGCGCGCCCCCCTGACCCGCCACCCGCGCTTGAATGACGCCCTGGCGACGCAACTCTATCAGTGGGTGGGCCAGTCCCTGCGCGAAGCCATAGGCGAGCGTTTCCGGGTCGACGAAAGCAAGCTGGCCGAGGCCATCGACGCCGTCGTCCGTCCCGCCCCTCCGGCGGGAGCCGAACCGCTAGGGCTCGACGCCGCCGAAGTCACCGATCCCGAAGAGATGGAACGCCGTCTCGTCGCCAAGCTGCAGAGCGCCGGCCAGCTGCGCGCCGGTTTCCTGATCCGCGCCGTCCGCGAGAAACGCCTCACCCTGTTCGAACACGGCATTGCGGCCCTCGGCGGTTTCCCGATCACTCACATCCGCGCTGCGATCGTGCGCCCCAGCCCTGACGCCCTGTTCCTGGCCTGCGCCGCCGTCGGCATTGACCGCGCCGTCTTCCCGGCCGTGCTCGACGAGATTCGCAAGCTGAACGGCGGCTGGCCCGGCGACGGCGACGAAGGCTATGCGGGTCGCATGACCTTGCCTCCGTCCGCCGCCATGCGCGAATTCCGCGCCCTGATGGGTCACATCGGCTCCTGAACGACCGCGACGGCGTTTGACTTCCCGGCCCGGCTCCGCTTCTCGTGCGGGGTGAGCATAGACCCGTCATCTCTCCGGATCGCCTTCTGCGCCAGCGACCGGCCCGAGGCCTTGCTGGCCCGCGAGCGGCTTGCCGAGCGCTACGGCTCGGTCACCGAGGCCCAGGCTGACGTCATCGTGGCCCTGGGCGGCGACGGCTTCATGCTCGAGACCCTGCACACCAACCTGATGCGAAAGATTCCCGTCTACGGCATGAACCAGGGCTCGGTCGGGTTCCTGATGAACGACTACGATGAGGAAGGGCTGCCCGAAAGAATCGCCGCCGCCGGACGTGCGGTCATCCACCCATTGCAGATGGACGCAGTGACCGGGACTGGGGAGACGCACACGGGCCTGGCCATCAACGAGGTCTCTTTGCTGCGCCAGACCCGCCAGTCGGCGAAGCTCAGGATCAGCGTCGACGGCAAGGTCCGGCTGGAGGAACTGGCCTGTGACGGTTGCATGGTCGCCACGCCCGCCGGCTCGACAGCCTACAACCTGTCGGCACACGGTCCGATCATTCCTCTGGACGCCCGCATGCTGGCGCTGACGCCGATCAGCGCCTTCCGCCCGCGTCGCTGGCGCGGAGCCCTCCTTTCCCACCGCGCCAGGGTGGAGTTCGAGGTTCTGGAGGCCGACAAACGCCCTGTCAGCGCCGTGGCGGACGGGCTGGAGATCCGTCAGGTCGTGAAGGTCGCCGTCAAGGAACGCCGTGACGTCGGCCTGACCATGCTGTTCGATGCCGGGCGGTCGTTCGAGGAACGTGTTCTGGCCGAACAATTCACCGGCTGACCACGAGTCACGGGTTCTTAAGGGCCGCCGTGCATCTTGTGCGGGTTAGTTCTCAGGAGTTCGTCGTGAGCAACCCGGCCCAGGTCATTCGCCCGCCCAACATGCTGCGCGCCAAGGTCGGCGGCGGCTTCGGCGGCATCAACGCCGATGCCATCGCCAAGGCTGAAGAGGCCTTGAAGGCGATGTCCAGCCAGTTCGGCCAGTGGCTGCAAGACGAGATCACCAAGCTGGACGCCGCCCAGGTCGCGATCCGCACCGAGGGCTACAACACCCAGACCGCCGAGGGCCTGTATTTCCGCGCCCACGACCTGAAGGGTCTCGGCGCCACCTACCAGTATCCCCTGGTCACCCGCCTCGCCGGTTCGCTGTGCAAGCTGCTGGACGATCCGACCAAGCGCCTCGAAGCCCCAATGATGCTGATTGACGCTCACATCGACGCCATCCGCGCCGTCGTCCGCGACCAGATCCAGACCGACGACCACCCTACGGGCCGCGTCCTGTCGGAAACCCTGGAAGCCAAGGTCGCGGCGCACCGGGCCGGCTGACCTATCCCTCCCCCTGGGGAGAAGGGGAATGCGGCGGGTCTGTGCGGAATTTATTCTTGCTCAGGCCTTGTATGTCGGCCCGCGACACCCACGTCCACGCCCGGGTCTTTGACAACCCAGCGCGACGCCGCGAGCAAAACCATCCGAAACAGGGGCTCTCGGACAAACGCTTTAAGCCAAGCCCCTGATCTTCCTTCGGCGACTAACCGTTTCGTCCGAATTGTCCGCTAATTTTCGTCCGGACGTAGCGGACGATCGCCCTAAGCCGCGTTCGCCGCCGATATCCGCCCGGCCGCCATGGCCGGCTGATCCAGCCGTTCCATCAGATAGGCCAGGTCATCTCTCGGCGCGTTCGGGCGCTGGGTCAGGAACCGTTCCAGCATCCGCTCGCGGAACGCCTCGCCCGACGTATCCGCGCCTTCAGCCGACAGCTGACGCCAGGTGTCGACGCCCGCCCGGAAGGCCTGGAACAGGCGCGGCGGCAGTCCGGCACGGTCATAGATCGCCTTCAGCCCCAACGGCCCGGCGTCATGCACCATCAGCCAGGCCCGTTGGTGCGGCGTAGACGACAACTCCGCCACCCCATGCTCGAACAGGGTCATCTTGCCCCGCGCCAGGGCCCGCAGCAGCAGCGAAGCCGTCAGGGCCTTGCGCGCATTCAGCTGCGACACGAAGGTCGCCAGATCGGCGCTTGCCCCCGCTTGGTCGATCAGATCGACGGTGGCGCGTTCCCGAGCGAAGCTCGACAGGCGGATCGCGGTCTCGGGCGCAACGGCGTGGCGGGTGATCAGGTGCTCGCGCACCGCGTCCGACGCCAGGGCGACCAGCCGTTCGGTGATATCCAGCGGCAGGACCTGGCGATAGGCCAGCGCCGCCACGACCTCGGGCGTGTCGCCGAACCGGTCGACCACCTTGCCCATCGCCGCTTCGGAAATGTCGGCGTTGTCGTTGGACGCCAGGGTCCGCACCGCAGTCTCGCACCCGTCGGAGCTCAACACATCCGCCACGTCCCGCGACACGGTCGGACGGGCCGCGATCGCGACCTGACGAACGGCCGATCCGGCGCGCACGATCTCGATCAGGTCCTCGTCGGTGAAAACAGGCGACGATCCGATGATCGGCAGGGCGATGGAATCCACATCGGCGGCCAGGATCCTGGCTACGTCGCGCGGCAGCAGGTCTGAACTCTTCAGCGTCACCGCCAGCGCCCGGCGCACCAGTTCGGCGGCGTCGTTGGCCAGAACGCGCATGATCTTCTGGGCCGCCTCGCGGTCCTCGTCGGTCAGATCGACCCTGTCCATGCTGCGGCACAGCTTGTGTGCGGCCGAAGCGCGGTCGTCGTCGTCAGTCGCCTTGATCAGGCGGCGAATGTCGAACTCGGTCAGGCGGGCGCGGTGAGCGGTCATGGGGTTCTTCTGGCGAGTCGCGATCGGACGACGTCACGGTGAGCCTGCAGGCTTAACACCCGGTTTACTATGGGCTCAGACGCCGGATTTGGCTTCGGGCGAGAAGGCGCCGCCGAAGCCCCCGCCCTTACCGTCTCCGTCCTGACCCAGCAGCAAGGCCAGCAGGCTCTGGTCCTGTTTCAGCCGGTCCAGACGCGCCGCCAGGGCCTGATCCTGTTCGCTCAGCAGCGGCGCCTGCGGCCCGGTCGGCGCTACGACCGACCCCTCACCTGCCGACCGCTGCAGATTGGCGTGCACCTCGGCCACGGTCGCCGCCCGCCCGTCGCGATAGAAGATCGAGCGGTTGGCCGCCGCCGCTTGCGGGAACATGGCCACGGCGCTTGATCCCGGCCGTGTCGTCATGGCCTCCATGATCTGGGCGGCGCCTGCAGGTCCCAGGAAGTGGGCGGCGTAGAGATCGCCCGCCCCCGGCTCCCTCCCGGTCCGGCCGCGCAAATAGGCGGCGTTCGACGCCGTCAGCTCGCCCGCCATGGTCGAGGCGGCCTGCGGGTCGAACCGCAGGTCCAGCACCACGTTCCGCGCCGAGCCTTCCACTCGCCAGCGCCCGTCGGAGCCGCGATGGATCAGGTCTGCGTACTGGCCGTAACCGTGTTTGGCGCCATGCTGTTTGACCGTCGCCAGCCAGGTCTGCTCGATGAACTGGAACAGGCCTGACGCCGAGGAGGTGGGAGCCTTGGCATTGGGATTGAACGAACTCTCCCGCCGCGCCGTGCGCATCAGGAAGTCGTAGTCCACGCCGGTGCTGCTGGCGGCGCGACGAATCGCGGCCTCCACCCCTCCCGACGCTGGAATCGCTCCGACGCTCATACGTACAAGTTCGGAGATCATGGTTAATCGAGCGTTAATGTCCGTTAACGCCGCTGCTTCCCGGCCACAGAGACAGCTGATCGATGATCAGTCAGAAACGGGGGTTTCGGACGCCCCAATCCCGCCACGGACCGCGCGCGTCATTCTCCCGTGGGTTGCTGGGGAGCGGCACTGAGAGGGAAGTGACGGCCATGATGATGCAAACCGCAGGCGGCTCCGGACTGGTCAGCCCCATTGACTTCGGCGAGCGGCGAAAGCCCCTACCCCGCACGACCTGGATCGCCATCGGCGTGGTCGCCCTGGCTCACATCGGAATTGGGACCGCGCTCTATTATCAACGGTTCGAACTCAAGACCCTGCCGGATCGCAGCGAGCCGCAAGTCATCGACGGCACCGTGATCGTGCTCGAACGCAAGCCGCCGCCCCCGGTCGTCTCCATGGACCCACCGGCGCCGAATCCGCCGGTGCATCGTCCTGAGACGCCGCCCGCCAACGTCGAGCCCCTGACCACGGTCATCCCGGATATCCCGACGGCCGCGACCGGCACGGTGATCAACACCACTGTCCTTGTCGATCCGACGGCAGCGACCGGCACGGCCAGCGAACCCGCAGTCGACGCACCCCGCGGCCCCCCGGTCATCCGCTCGCCGCAGTGGATCAGCCGTCCAAACGGCGACCAGTTGACCCGCGCCTACCCCTCGCGCGCTCTCATCGCCGAGGTCGGGGGCTCGGCCACCCTCAGCTGCCGCGTCCAGGCGGCGGGCACCGTCACGGGTTGCACCGTCGTGTCGGAAACGCCGGGAGGCTATGGCTTCGGCCGCTCCGCCCAGCAGCTCTCTCGCTACTTCCGCATGAGCCCGCAAACGGTGGACGGCCAGGCCGTTGACGGCGCCCAGGTCAGCATCGGCATCCGCTTCAACCTGCCGGAAGACTGAACCTCAGCGGATCGAGGGCGGCTGCATGAGCTCCGCGCGGCCGCCCTTCGATTCCGTCCGCCACGACCCGCGCCACAAGCGGCCCCAGCAGCCATCCGTTCCGCCTCGGTGCCAGCGCCAGATGCAGTCCGTCCCCGACCGGCCCCGCCAGCGGCAGGCCATCCGCCGTCGCACCGCGCACGCCGCCGCGCCACTCGACCTCCGGTACGGAAGCTCCTGACAGGCGCACGGCAACCTCAACCAGCCTTGCGGAGGCCGCCGGATCGGCCGCCGTCTCACGACTGCCGCGAACCATCGTCGCCCCGATCAGAGACCCTGACGCCGCCGGCGCGAGGTAGCCCCCGTGGCCTCGCACCACCCGATCGGTCAGGGGTACGCAGGACCGCCCGATCTGCCCGGCGATCGGCTCGATCCCGTCGATGATGCTCGCGACCGATTGGGGGAGGCCCGGCAATGCGGCGGCTACACCGGTGGCGATGACCAGCCTGCGAGCTTCGATCGGCCCGGCGGTGGTCTCGACCCACCAGCCCTCCGCCTTCCATTCGGCGCTCCGTGCAGCGGCGACAACGAGCGCCCCGCCCAGTCCGACCTTCAGCGCCTTGAGGGCGGCTTCAGCGTCGATGCGCACATCGCTTTCTGCCCGGACGACATCGCCCTCCGCCTTGACCGGGAACCCCAGACGGCTGAGCGCTTCGGCGACCTCGCCCGCATCCGCCCCACGCCACCCGGCCGGCGTCATGTCCAGCACCAGTCCTGACCGCGCGGCGAAGGCCGGCCACAGCGCCGCCGCATCGCGCAGCAACGCAGAGCGGGCGGCGTCAGCGCCGTCCATCAGGCTCTCGAAGGCCGGAGCGATCATACCGGCCGCGACCGACGAAGCGTTCGGCCCTCCTGGATCGACCACGCGGACATCATGCCCGCGCGCAGTCAGTTCGGCGGCGACCGAAAGGCCCAGCACGCCGGCCCCGACCACCACGATGTCACAGGAGATGTCCGCCACGGCCGGTCCTTCGACCGGCCGTGCGGCGATTTCAAGCCTTACTCAGCCGCAAGCCCGGCGGACCTCAGGTCCCGGGCCGCGTCCAGGCGATCCACCAGAGCGTCGTGCTGACGCCACAGGGCGGTCGGCAAGCGCTCGGCGAACTGGGCGTAGAACTCCGGGATCAGGGCCGCCTCTTCGGACCAGACGTCCACATCGACGTCCAGCAGGGTCGACAGCGCCGTGTCCGACAGCGACAGCCCTTCGAGGTCCAGCGCGGCCCGCGTCGGCACGCGGCCGACGGCCGTGTCCACAGCCTCGGCCTTGCCGTCCAGACGCTCGGATATCCACTTCAGGACGCGGGCGTTGTCGCCGAAGCCCGGCCACACGAACCGACCGTCCTCATCCTTGCGGAACCAGTTGACGAAATAGACGCCCGGCAGCTTGGCCGGATCGGCCTTTTCGCCGAGGGCCAGCCAGTGGGCGAAGTAGTCGCCCATGTTGTAGCCGCAGATGGGCAGCATGGCGAAGGGATCGCGACGGATCTCGCCGATGGCGTTCTCCGCCGCTGCGGTCCCCTCGGAGGCGACGTTCGACGCGAGATACACGCCATGGCGCCAGTCGTATGCTTCGGTCACCAGCGGCACGCTGGTGGCGCGGCGGCCGCCGAACAGGATCGCGCTGATCGGCACGCCGCGGGGGTCCTCCCACTCCGCCGCGATCGAGGGACACTGTCCGGCAGGAACCGCGAAGCGGGCGTTGGCGTGGGCCGCGGGCCCGGGCGTCTCGGGCGTCCATTCGCGGCCGCGCCAGTCGGTCAGCCGGGCGGGCGCTTGTTCGGTCATCCCTTCCCACCAGACGTCGCCGTCGTCGGTCAGCGCCACGTTGGTGAAGACGACGTTCTCCCTGAGCGTCTCCATCGCGTTCTTGTTGGTCTTCTCGCCCGTGCCCGGGGCGACGCCGAAGAACCCGGCCTCGGGATTGATCGCGTAGAGCCGCCCGTCCTCGCCAAAGCGCATCCAGGCGATGTCGTCGCCGACCGTCTCCGCCTTCCAGCCCTTCAGCGTCGGCTGCAGCATGGCGAGGTTGGTCTTGCCGCAGGCGCTGGGGAAGGCGGCGGCGATGTAGACCGGCTCCGCCGCCTTGCCGTTGGGCGGCGGGGTCAGCTTGAGGATCAGCATGTGCTCGGCGAGCCAGCCCTCATCGCGGGCCATGACGCTGGCGATCCGCAACGCGTAGCATTTCTTGCCGAGCAAAGCGTTGCCGCCGTAGCCCGAGCCGTACGA
>NZ_JANODA010000041.1:0-31243 GCF_031412435.1 Brevundimonas sp. | reverse complement strand
CAAGATCGAGATCTGCACCCGCGCCTATCGCATCCTGGTGGACGAGGTCGGCTTCCCGCCCGAGGACATCATCTTCGACCCCAACATCTTCGCCGTGGCGACGGGGATCGAGGAGCACGACAACTACGCCGTCGACTTCATAGAGGCGGTCAAGGTCATCAAGGCCACCCTGCCCTACGCCCGGATCTCGGGCGGGGTGTCGAACGTGTCGTTCAGCTTCCGCGGCAATGAGCCGGTGCGCCGGGCGATCCACTCGGTCTTCCTGTACCACGCCATCGCCGCCGGCATGGACATGGGCATCGTCAACGCCGGCGACCTGCCGGTCTATACCGACATCGAGTCGACCCTGCGCGAGGCGGTCGAGGACGTGATCCTCAACCGGCCCCAGCGGACCAATGTCTCCAACACCGAACGCCTCGTCGACATCGCCCCCAACTACAAGGGCGACAAGGGGGTGGCGCGGGTCGTCGACCTGAAGTGGCGCGACCAGCCCGTCGGCAAGCGGATTGAACACGCCCTGGTCAACGGCATCACCGAGTACATCGACGCCGACACCGAGGAAGCCCGCCTGTCGGTCGAGCGGCCGCTGCACGTCATCGAGGGTCCGCTAATGGACGGGATGAACGTGGTCGGCGACCTGTTCGGCTCGGGCAAGATGTTCCTGCCGCAGGTGGTGAAGTCCGCCCGGGTGATGAAACAGGCCGTGGCCTGGCTGGAGCCGTTCATGGAGGCCGAGAAGGCCGGCAAGCCGCGCGAACAGGCCGGCCGAATCCTGATGGCGACGGTGAAGGGCGACGTCCACGACATCGGCAAGAACATCGTCGGCGTCGTGCTGCAATGCAACAACTACGAGGTCATCGACCTGGGCGTCATGGTCCCGGCCGACCGGATCCTGGACGCCGCGATCGAGCACAAGGTGGACATCGTGGGCCTGTCGGGCCTGATCACCCCGTCGCTGGACGAGATGGTGTTCGTGGCGCGCGAGATGCAGCGGCGCGGCTTCGACATCCCCCTGCTGATCGGCGGGGCGACGACTAGCCGGACCCATACGGCGGTCAAGATCGAGCCGGGCTACTCCGCCGGATCGACCACCTATGTCGTCGACGCCTCGCGCGCCGTGGGCGTGGTCTCGGGCCTGCTGTCAAAGACCGAGCGGGCCAAGAACGAGGCCATTACCCGCGACGAATACATCCGCATCCGCGAACAGTACGCCCGCGGCCAGGAGGTCAAGGCGCGCGCCACCCTGCCCCAGGCGCGCGAGAACCGGTTCAGGATCGATCCGGCAGCCCCGATGCCGGGCAAGCCGTCCTTCATCGGCGTGAAGGCGTTCGACAGCTGGGACTTGCAGGACCTGGCCGACCACATCGACTGGACGCCCTTCTTCGCCAGCTGGGAGCTGATCGGCCGCTATCCGCTGATCCTCGAGGACGAGATCGTCGGCGAGGCGGCCAAGGACCTGTTCGCGGACGCCCAGGTGATGCTGAAACAGATCATCGACGAGAAGTGGTTCACGGCCAAGGGCGTGGTCGGCTTCTGGCCCGCCAATGCGATCGGCGACGACGTGGCCGTCTATGCCGACGAGAGCCGCACCGAAGAGATCGCCCGCTTCCACACCCTGCGCCAGCAGATCAGGAAGTCGAACGGCAAGCCGAACCTGGCCCTGTCGGACTTCGTCGCCGAGACGGGTGAAGACTATATCGGCGCCTTCGCGGTCACGACCGGCCACGGTGAGGTCGAGGCGTCGAAACGGTTCAAGGACGCCGGCGACGACTATTCCGCCATCATGGCGGCGGCCCTCGCCGATCGTCTGGCCGAGGCCTTCGCCGAACGGCTGCACAAGGAGGTCCGCACCCAGCTGTGGGGCTATGCGGGCGACGAGGTGTCGACACCCGACGAGCTGATCGCCGAACAGTACCAGGGCATCCGGCCGGCGCCCGGCTATCCGGCCCAGCCCGACCATACCGAGAAGGCCACCCTGTTCCGACTGCTTCAGGCCGAACAGAACGCGGGCATGGCCCTGACCGAGAGTTTCGCCATGACGCCCCCTGCCTCGGTGTCGGGCCTGTATTTCGGCCACCCGGGCAGCCACTACTTCGGCGTCGGCAAGATCGATCTGGATCAGATCCAGGACTATGCCGCTCGCAAGGGCTGGGACGTCGAGACCGCCGAACGCTGGCTCTCGCCCATCCTCAACTACGAGCCCGGCGCAGCGGAACGGGTGGCGGCGGCGTAGTCCTCCCCCATTGGGGGAGGGGGACCGCGAAGCGGTGGAGGGGGCTGGCCCCGGACACCGAGTTCGCGGCTGGCCCCCTCCGTCACGGCGCGGAAGACGCGCCGCGCCACCTCCCCCGTCGGGGGAGGATTACTCCTTCGGGACGCCGACCTCATCCAGACCAGCCTGATCCAGCGTCACCGGCGGGGTGGTGATGTTCTCGCGCACGCGGCGGGCGGCGTGTTCGCAGCGGCCCGGCAGGCCGAAGAACAGGCCGAAGGCCTCGCTGCGGGCGCGCTCATCTTCCTGGGCCTGCAGGGGAAGCCATCGGGCGGCAGCGTCGGCCTCGGCCGCGCGGGCGGCGGCGAGGGTCGCGGGCGTCTGACGGCCCTGTCCGGCGGCGAGGGCGTCGCGGAAATCCGCCGCCTCCAGCCCGCCCAGACGGATGATGTCGCGGTCCAGATCGTCGGCGGTCGTCAGGCTGCGGCCGAGGGAGATATGGCCTTCAACCAGAGCCGCACACCAGGCGACCAGAGGATAGTCCTGTTCCGGCGCGCCGCGCGGCAGGGGCGTCTCATAGGCGATCGCCTCGCGCGCCCTTAGCGCGTCGGTGCTCTCTCCGGCGTCGCGGGCGGTGACGACCGGGCCGTCGTCCTGTTGCGCGAAGGCGGGAGACTGGGCAGCGAGGGCCAGGACGAGAAGCGAGGCGGCGAGACGAAGGCGCATGGACGGTCCGTGATCTGTTTCGGGGAGTTGGCCCCACCCAACGCGTGACGCGTCGCAATGGTTTTTCGATGGCGGCGATTTTCGCCGGACAAGGCTTCAAAGAAAAAGAGCGGCGGATCCGAAGATCCGCCGCCCAGTCGTGCTCATGCAGTCGTCGGTGGAGTTTAGAAGGCCCAGTCGAAGCCGAAGCGGATGGAGCGCGGAGCCTGATAGACGGTCGGCGCACCGTAGGTGGTGTCGGGGTTGCCGGAGTCGTCTTCGCCGAACTCGTTGATCTGCGTCACGCCGTCCAGGTTGAGGACGTTGATGATGTCGGCACGCAGAACCAGATTGCCTGGGACGAAGTCATCCAGCGAGTAGCGCAGGGCCAGGTCGAAGCGGGTCGTCCAGTCGCTTTCCAGAGCTGACCCGCGATCCACGACCAGCTGGTTGCAGAAGCGCGCGGCCGCGCCGTAGGACTGGTTGGCCACATCGCCGTCGCCGTTCGCATAGGTCGGCGGGGCCAGACCGATGCAGCCGTAGTGACGGGGCGAGGCCACCGAGAGGTTGGCGCCGACGGTGAAGTTGTCGAACGCCTGCCACGAGCCGTACAGCTTGAACTGATGGGCGCGGTGGTTCGGCAGCAGGCCCGACGAACCCGGCAGGAAGGACAGGAAGTCGAAGTCCTGGGTGATGCCGGCGTCGACCTGGCCCACGTCGGACTTGACGCCGCCCTCAGTATTACCCTCGGACTTCGACAGGGTGTAGGAGCCGGTCAGGCCCCAGACGCCGTCGAAGGCGCGATCGAAGGTGAACTCCAGCGCGGAATACTCGCGGCGGACCTTCGGGAAGGGCAGATCGGCCTCGGTCAGATTGATCGTCTGTTCCGAAAGCACGCCCGCCGCGTTCGGCAGGTCGACCACGATGGTCGCGGCCGAGCCCGGATTGATGATCCGGTACAGCGACTGACCGTTATAGAGGTCGAAGCAGCCGGTGTGCTGGGCATTGGTCAGCGCGATATTGTTGCGGCGGCAGTAGTTCACCACACCGCTGTCGAGCAGCGCATCCTCGGCGATCGTGCCGAGGTTGCGGTAGATCGCCTTGACGCCCAGCGTCCACAGGTCCGTCACCTGGGACTCATAGCCGACGATGAACTCGTCTTCATAGGTCGCTTCCAGGTTGGTGGCGACCAGGGTGCGCGGATCGGGTTGCGAGCCGTTGTTACGCACCGAGCAGGAGATCGCGCCGGCCGCAGCCGTCGTGCCCGTGCCGGCCGGGCAGGCCTGGAAGCTCGGACGGTTGGTGATCTGCGGTCCGAAGCCGCCGGTCGGCAGACCGGTGGTGGCGTCGAAGGCCGTGGTCGAACCGGCCGAGCCACCGAAGAAGCGCGCGCCAGCCGTGGGCAGGTAGAACTCGGTGATGTCGATCGCCGGCGCCGCGATGCGGAACGCGGTGTTCGAAACCGGCGGCAGGAAGTAACGGCCATAGGTGCCGTAGAACTTCGACGTGCCGTCACCGACCGGATCGTAGGTGGCGCCGAGACGGGCCGCGTAGTTGTTTTCGAAATCGATGAAGGTCACACCGGCGGTGTTCTTCGTCTCGAAGTTGTCGTTGCGGAAGCCGATCTGCAGGTTCAGGCGATCGCTGACGTCCCACGAGTCATGGATGTAGAAGGCTTCGTTGGCGCCGTCGAAGCCGCCGCCCGACGTGAAGATGCGGCGAGTGGCGTATTCCTGCCCGACCGTGATGCCCAGCGACGACGCCGTCGAAGCCGAGGCGGTATTATAGACATAGTTGCCGCCGCCGTTACGGACCGAGAAAGTCGTCAGCGTGGTGTCTTCGTGGTCGTAGCCGAACCGGATGTGGTGCTGGCCGAACAGGTCGAAATAGACGTCGGCGTCAGCGCGGTAGAACTTGCGTTCTGCGAGCTGCGGGGAGGAAGCGGCCGCAGTCTGGCGGCTGCGGCGGGCGTTGGCGAGGCTGACCCCGGCGCCGTTCAGACGGTTGTCCTGCACGAGCGATTCCGCAGTCGGTTGAACGAGGCTGGAGGAATCGATGGTGGTTTCACCATAGGCGGCCGAAACGGTCAGCCAGTCGGTGAAGGTGCCGGTGTAGCGGCCGACCCAGTTCTCGCCGCCCTGCGACAGCAGGGTCGAGTTCAGCGCGGTCGTGCCGATAGCGCCCGTGGTCGGGTTGTAGTCATAGGCCGTGCGCGTGCGCGAGCTGGAGGTGTCGAAATAGGTGAACTCCAGACGGTGATCCGCGGTGATGTAGCCGTCCAGCTTCACTCCGTAGAACGGATCGTCGCTGAACACGTCGCGGTTCAACGTACCGGTGGTGCCTGCGCTGGAGGCCGACTGGGACTCCGTGTCGTTGTAGGCGACGATGCCGTAGGCGAACAGGCGGTCACGGATGATCGGGCCGCCGACTTCCAGGGTCAGGGTCTTTTCTTCAAATTCGGCGAGGGCGTTAACGACGCCGGCGTACTGCGGGCCGGACGGCGTGTTCGGGGCATCCTCACGCAGCGAGTCGGGCGCCCAGGTGCCATGCAGTTCGACGACGAAGTCATTGGTGCCGGACTTGGTCGTGGCGTTGATGATGCCGCCGGTGGCGCGGCCGAACTCGGCGGAGTAGCCGCCGGTCTTCACTTCAACGTTCTTGTAGAACTCGAACGGCACGGTCGCTCCGCCCAGACCGGTCACGAAGTTCGTGATGTTCAGGCCGTTGACGAAGAAGGCGTTTTCAGCCGGGCCCGAGCCTCCCAGGGCAGGAGGAGCCTGCAGCTGGGACTGACCGATCGCGAACTGAGAGTCGCCGACGACGGCGCCAGGAGCCAGCAGGGTCACGGCGGTGATGTTACGGGCGACCGGGACGTTCTCGATCAGTTGGTCGACGTCGATCGACACGCCGGTGGCGGCGCGCGACATGTCCAGCGAGCGGCGAACGCCCGTGACGACGATGTCGTCGACGTTCGAACCCGAGGCGCCGACGGCGCCGAGCGTGAAGACGTAGCTGTTGTTGCCGAGACCGACCGAGACGTCATCCGACACATTGTCGAAGCCCGGGGCAGCGACCGTCACGGTGTAGGAACCAGTCGGGATAAGCGGAACGCGGAACTGACCGTTGGCGCCGGTAGTGGCGCTGCGGCTGATACCTTGGGCGTTGGAGACGACGGTCACCGTGGCGCCGGAGATCGGCTCGCCGTTGGCGCCTCCAACGGTCCCGGTCAGGGTGCCGTTGGTATAGTCCTGCGCCACTGCGGCGGTCGGCGCGGCGACGACTGCGACCACGGGCAGGGCTGCGATGGCCAGAATGGCCGCGCCGCCCATCATCGTGGTGGCGAGCATGCGCTGCCGGATGGATTGGTTTCTCAAGATCGTTCTCCTGAAACGATGGCGCGGCCCTCCGCCGCACCCCTGGTCGTCATGCGACGACAAAGTGTCGCAGACTGACCTACTGATAGGCCCGATGAACTTTGCTGCGCCACCGCAATTACAGGTGTGTAATGTTCTCGCCCCATCAGTGTCGCATTCAGGACACGTTGCCGACGAACAAGCGTCTCCGTCCTGTCGTCGAACCAAGAGGCTCCCCTAATGTTGTCACCACGCCCTCTGACCCCGGACGTCTGGGCTTCGCCGCAGATCGCTGTCGCGGATCTGGCGGAGGTCGCGGCGATGGGCGTGCGCCGGATTATCAACAATCGTCCCGACGACGAGGACGTGGGTCAGCCGCCGTCCGCCGAGATGGAGAAGGCCGTGCGAGCAGCGGGACTGGACTATTTGCATGCGCCCGTCATGGGCATGCCGGGGCCAGATGCGGTCCGCGCCGTCGCGGCTGCGCTGGAGACGGGCGAACCCGTCCTGATGTACTGCCGCTCAGGCACGCGGTCGACGGTGACCTGGGCGCTGGCGATGCGGGCGTTGGATCGCGCCCAGCCCGATGAGTTGCGAGCGGCGGCGGCGAACGCCGGGTACGACCTCAGCCGACTTCCGCTCTAGCGGCGGCCCGGCTTACCGCTGGATCGCCACCCGGGTCGCGTAGGGAATCGGTTCAGGATCGCCGCAGGACGCGAGTACAAGTTGCGCCGCCATGAGACACAGGATCGCCGCCGCGATGGGCTGGAGCCGATTTGAGACACTGAAGGCGATGCTTTGGGCCACGGGGTACGCTCCGGACGGGATTTACCTCTCGTTAAGGCAAGGTCCGCGCCGCGTTTCGAAGGCCGCATCGTGATCCCGTTCATCCGCGCTTTCGACTTCGCCTACGGCCGGCGCGATCAGGTTTCCCCCCTGATCCAGAGGGTCGTCTGCGACAACCCGGGACCGTTCACCCTCACGGGCACGGGGACCTATATCGTCGGGCGACCGGAGGACGGCGCCGCAGTCGCCGTGATCGACCCGGGGCCCATGGATACGACGCATTTGCAGGCGCTGCTGGCCGCGGTCGAGGGCCGCACGGTCAGCCATGTCCTGGTGACCCATACCCACCGCGACCACTCTCCCCTCGCTCGACCTTTCGCCGACCGGGTCGCAGCGCCGGTGCTGGCCATGCGTCCGCCCGTGCGCCAGGTCCACGCCTCGGGGACGTTGGACGAGGAAGAGGACGCGCTGTTTGCGCCCGACACGATCCTGTCAGGCGGCGAGCGGATCGCGGGCGACGGCTGGACGATGACCGCCATGGCGACGCCGGGGCACGCCTCCAACCACATGGCCTTCGCGCTGGCGGAGGAGAACGCCCTGTTCTGCGGCGATCACGTCATGGGCTGGTCGACCACCGTGGTCGCGCCGCCGGACGGGAACATGTCGGACTATATGCGCAGCCTCGACGCGGTGATCGCCACCGGCTTCTCGACCCTGTGGCCGACACACGGCGCGCCGGTGACGGATCCCGCGCCCTTCCTCGTCGCCTACAAGGCCCATCGGCTGGAGCGGGAGGCGCAGATCCTGGCGCGGATCCGGGCGGGCGACCGGACGATCGCGGAGATGGTCCCGGTCCTCTATGCCGCCGTCGACCAGCGGCTGTGGCCGGCCGCCAGCCTGTCCGTGCTGGCCCACCTGATCAAACTGGTGGACGAGGGCCGGATAAGCGTCAACGAACCGCCCGGGCTCGGCTCAATCTACGCGGCCGCCTGAAGCGCGGCGACCAAGGCCGCGGCGACCTTGCAGGTGGCGCCGCCGTCGGTGTGGTCATAGCGGGCCACGACGCGGACGTCGGTACGGCCCGGACGGATGCGGACCACAGCCTCGTGCCCCATGCCGAACCAGAAGCCGTCGCGCACGCCGCGCGAGCGGAACAGCTGGGACTCGGTGACCGAGAAGCCCGCAGCCTGAAGCGCATCGGTGGCCTTTTCTGGCGCAACCTGGGTCATGACGGCCTGCACGCCCGGACAGGCGACGGGCGCACCCGTAGCACCCGGCACGGCCGGCGGCTCGGTCAGGTCGGTGGACACATCGAGGGGTCCTGCGACGGCGATCGATCGCGACTGGACGAAGAAGGCGGCGGCGACTGCGGCGCAGACGATCACGATCGCAATGCTGATCAGGCCCAGCCTGCGGAACTGCTGCACCGACATCGCCAGCGAAAGGACGGCGAAGCCCAGGGCGAACCAAGCGACGACCTGCGCAACCTGCAGCGTCAGGACGTCGAGGCCGACGTCCAGTGACACGATCCCGTTTCGCGTCAGCAGGAGCGCGGCGAAGGTGATCAGCGGGGCCAGCACGGCCAGCCCCATGGCGATCCGCACCTTGGCCATGCCGCCCTTCAACCGCGAACGCGGGCCGCTGGCCATGCCTCAGGCCCGCTCGGGCGAGATGGCGCCAGGCAGGGTGTAGTCCTTCAGCCGCTCGCGCAGCAGCTTCTTGTCGATCTTGCCGGTGGCGCCCAGCGGGATGTCAGCCACGAAGACCACATCGTCGGGCATCCACCATTTGGCGATCTTGCCGACCAGGAAGTCCAGGTGCTCCTGCTTGTTCTCGGTCTCGCCGGGCTTCAGCTTGATGACCAGCACGGGGCGTTCGTCCCACTTCGGGTGGGCCGCGCCGATGACGGCGGCCAGCTCGACCTTCGGGTGACCCACGGCGATGTTCTCGATCTCGATCGAGGAGATCCACTCGCCGCCCGACTTGATCACGTCCTTGGCGCGGTCGGTGATCTGCATGAAGCCGTGCTCGTCGATGGTCGAGACGTCGCCGGTGTCGAAGAAGCCCTCGTGGTCGAGGATGTCGCCGCCCTCGTCCTTGAAATAGCCCTTGGCGATGGTCGGGCCCTTGATCATCAGGCGGCCGTAGGTTGCGCCGTCGTGCGGCATCTCCTGACCGGCGTAGTTCTTCAGCTTCAGCTCGACGCCCAGGGGCGGAATGCCCTGTTTGACGCGCCACTTCATGCCCTCGTCATAGGGCAGGGCCGCCAGTTCGGGGGTCAGGTTCGACAGGGTGCCGATGGGCGAGGTCTCGGTCATGCCCCAGCCCTGGAGCACCTCGATGTCGAACTCGTCGTGGAAGGCGCGGATCAGGCTTTCCGGCACAGCCGAGCCGCCGATCAGGACCTTCTTGACGGTCGGGATCTTGAGATTGTTCTCGCGCAGATGGGTCAGCAGACCCTGCCATACGGTCGGCACGGCGGCGGAGAAGGTCACGCCTTCGGACTCGATCAGTTCATAGATGGCCGCGCCGTCCATCCGGGCGCCCGGCATGACCAGGCGCGCGCCCGAGGCCGGGCCGGCGAAGGCGATGCCCCAGGCGTTGGCGTGGAACATCGGCACCACGGGCAGGATCACTTCGGCGGGCGACGGGCCGAGCACCGTCGACTGCATCCCCATCAGGGTGTGGATGAAGTTCGACCGGTGCGAATAGAGGACGCCCTTCGGGTTCCCGGTCGTGCCCGAAGTATAGCAGAGTCCGCAGGCGGTCTGTTCGTCGAACCCGCCCCAGACGCAGTCGTCGGACACGCCCGACAGCAGCTGCTCGTAGCATTCCGCCTTGGGCAGTTTGGTTGCCGGCATATGCCATTCGTCGGTCATAACCACGACGCGCTCGACCGACGGACAGTGCGGCAGCACCGCTTCCAGCAGGGGCACGAAGGTCAGGTCGACGAAGATGATCCGGTCTTCGGCGTGGTTGATGATGTAGATCAGCTGCTCAGGGAAAAGGCGCGGGTTCAGGGTGTGGCACACCGCCCCCATGCCCATGATGCCGTACCAGACCTCCATGTGGTTGCCCGTGTTCCACGCCAGGGTCGCGATCCGGTCGCCCGGCTTCACGTTCCACTCCTTGAGCACGTTGGAGACCTTGCGGGCCCGGCTGTGAATCTCGGCATAGGTGGTGCGGACGATCGGTCCCTCGACCGAGCGGGTCACCACCTCCCGGTGGCCGTGCCAGTTCTTCGCGTGGTCCAGGATCCGATCGACCGTCAGCGGCCAGTCCTGCATCAAACCGAGCATCGCATTCCCTCATTGCCCCGGCTGGATGCGGGGCTTGGCTTCACGCTAGCCGAGGTGACCGCTGATAAGCAACGTGACGCTAGGTCACTGTGCATCACCTCGAACGCCGTTCGAGGCTTTGCCGTTGCGTCCCTTTGGCTTTTGCCCTCTGTTCCCGTCCCTGAGATTTCGAAAAGGACGCCCGGACATGCGTATCGCCACCCGCACCGCCCTCGCCTTCGCCGCCCTGACGGTGCTCGCCGCCTGCGATCGAACCCAGACGCCGCCAGTCGTCGCGGAACCCGCAACGCCCGCCGCTGCGCCGGCCGAAGCCGCGCCGACGCCGGCCCAGTCCGCCGGCGGACTGGCCATCGAAGGCGAAGGTTTGCGGCTGTTCGACGCGACGGGGGCGGCCCGCGCCATTCCGTTCGGCACCCCCCAGGCCACAGCCATCGCCGCCGTCGCCGCCTCGGTCGGCGGCGCAGCGCCGCAGGTCACCACCAACGAGGAATGCGGCGCCGGCCCGATCCAGTTCGCCGAGTTCTCCAACGGCCTGCAGCTGCTGTTCCAGAACGAAACCTTCCAGGGCTGGTTCATCGGCGAGGCGGGCCTGACCACAGCGGACGGCATGGGGGTGGGGTCGACACGGGCCTCGGTCGAAAGCTCCCGCACCATCGAGATGGTCGCCGACACAACCCTCGACGGCGAGTTCAGCTCAGGCGACATCGGGGGCTTCCTGACGGCTGCGACCCCGCAGGGAACGGTTTCCGCCCTGTACGCCGGTCTCACCTGCTTCTTCCGCTAGCCGCCCCTGGCCTCCGACCTTGATCGGCTGAGGAGAGATCGCTTCACGATCTCGCTGATGCCGTGACTCAAGGTCCGACATGACTCTGGGACCTGATCCGACCGCAAAACCGCTCACACTTTTCCGGATCAGGTCCTAGAAGGCCCGCCATGACCATTCTGATCGCGATCACCGGCGGCTCCGGCTCGGGCAAGTCCACCCTGGCCGAGGCCCTGGTCAGCGCCCTGCCGCCGGGCGCCGCCGCCCTGATGCGAGAGGACTCGTACTACCGCGACGCGGCCTCCCTGCCCGGCTTCGATGCGGCGACCTTTGACTTCGACGACGTGACCGCGCGCGATCACGAGCTTCTGTACGATGACCTTACCCGGTTGAAAGCGGGCAAGCCGGTCACCGCCCCCGTCTATTCCTTCATCCACCACGGCCGTGAACCGGACGGCGAGCCCATCCCAGCCGCCCAGGTGGTGATCGTGGAGGGCACCCATGTGCTGTGCACGCCGCCCGTCGCTGACCTGTTCGACATCCGCGTATTCGTCGATACGCCCGCAGACATCCGCTTCATCCGTCGCCTGTTGCGCGATCAGGCCGAGCGGGGGCGGACGGCGCAGTCGGTCATCGACCAGTATCTGAAGACCGTGCGGCCCGGCCACGAACGCCTGACCGAGCCGTCACGGACCCGTGCGGACTTCATTGTCGCCGACGCCACGGCCGCCGTGCGCCTCGATGATCCCCAGGCCGTGGTCCGTCTGGCGGCCCCGGTTCTGGCCCATCCGCTGCTGGCGCACCTGAAACCTGTCGAAACCTGACGATTTCCGATGTGACATCGCCAGCTTGGGCATATCGTCTATCGATTGTAGTCTGATCCAAGCGGACGCCACGATGCAACGAGACGGAGCCCACTCCGCGACCCCGGCCACCGATCCCCGCCGCGACAATATCGTCCGCGAGGCGCGACGCCATTTCATGTCCGAGGGCTATGCGGCGACGCGGATCGAGCCGATCGCCCGCGCCACCTCGGTCTCGACCGCGACCCTCTATGGCTATTTCCCGTCCAAGGCCGACCTGTTTGCGGCGGTGATCGCCAATGCTTCGGACGACTTCGTCGAACAGATGAAGCGTGTCCGTTGCGACGATGGCGACGCCCGCACCCGGCTGACCCGCTTCGCTGTCGCCTATGCCGGCTTCATGGGCGATCCGTTCGTGCGGTCGGTGTTCCGGCTGGTGATGGCCGAGCGCCCGCGCTTCCGCGACGTGGCCATGGGGTTCTTCGAAAAGGGCCGCAATGACTTCGGTCTGCCGTTGATGGAAGCCCTGAACGCCCTCGCGACGAGCGGCGATCTGCGCTTCGACAAGGCCTCCTGGGCGGCCGGCCAACTGATGGGAATGATCGAGCATCCCGTCTTCTTCATGCCGATGGTCACCGGCGACGAGGTCCACGCGGCGCGCACGCCGGAATCCATCGCCGCCGACGCGGTCGAGACCTTCCTGGCCCGCTACGGAACCGGCTAGGGCTGAAGCCGGGTCCGCGTCCAGCCGTCTCCGTCGCGGGTGAACAGCAGCCGGTCATGCAGGCGGAACGGCCGGTCGCGCCAAAACTCCACCGTCTCGGGGGTCACCCGCCAGCCGGTCCAGCGTTCGGGGCGAGGCACGTCCTGCCCTTCGAACCGCTCCGTTTCTCGCGCTACAGCCGCCTCGAGCTCGGCGCGACTCGCCAAAGGTCGGGACTGATCCGAAGCCCAGGCGCCGATCCGGCTCTCCCGCGCCCGGCTGGCGAAATAGGCGTCGGCCTCGGCCGTACTGACCGGCTCGACGACGCCCCTCACCCGCACCTGACGGCGCAGCGACTTCCAGTGGAACAGCAGGGCCGCGCGCGGCGTGGCGTCCAGTTCCACGCCCTTGTTGCTTTCCCGGTTTGAATAGAAGCTGAAGCCACGCTGATCGACGTCCTTCAGCAGCACCATCCGGCTGTCCGGCGCACCGTCAGCATCGATGGTCGACAGGGCCATGGCGTTGGCGTCGTTGGGCTCGTGCCCCTTGGCCTCGGTCAACCACTCAACGAACAGGCTGATCGGCTCGGACCGCTCGAAGATCGTCTCATCGCCGTTCGCGGCCAGGGCGGCGGCATAGTCGCGAGCGTATTCCTCGCGGGTCGGGCTGGGGGGAATCGCTGCGTTCGTCATGGCGCGGCTATAGCAAGGCCTGAGCCGACCCGCACGGTTAACCCGGCATTGACCATGGGTGCGGCCTATGGGGCGGATGATCGCGCCCGGCCACCGCCTGAACGAAGCCTTCGCCGTCCTGGGCCTGCACGGCCCGGCCGAACAGGCGGCCGTGACCCGCGCCTTCCGTCTGGCGGTCAAGAGCGCCCGGCCGGACCAGCCTGGCGGCGACGCCGAACGCTTCCGCCGGGTCATCGCCGCCTATCGTCTGATCCAGACCACAGGAGCCGCCCGCCCCGCCCTCGCGGCGCCGATACGCCGCCCCGCGGCCCTGCCGGTCGTCGGTCTGACGCCGGTTCAGGCGGTCTCAGGCGGTCAGGCGACAGTGCGCCTCGGCGACAGACAGTTACGCGTCCGCGCTCCCGCCGGAATGCGGACGGGCGAGCATCTGCGCCTCAAGGGGGGCGCCGCCGATGGCTCCGATCTTTATCTGCCGGTTTTGATCCGTCCCGCCGACGGTCTCGTGGCGCTCGGCGACGATCTCTTCATGAGCTGGCCGGTGCCGACCCGTCTGCTGAGCGACGGCGGTCGGGTCGAGATCGACACCCATGCGGGAGTTCGCGGCGCCTGGGTTACGCCGGGCCTGACCGATCCGGTGCGCTTGCGGCTGCGTGGACTGGGCCTGCCCGCGCGCGGCGGTCGCCCTGAAGGCCATCTGTTCGTGTCGCTGAAACCGTCCGAGGACGCTCCCTCCGCCGCCGAGGACCTGCTGGCTCGCTTCACCCGCGTCTGGACGCCGGACCGCCTGGCGGCCTAAGCGGTAGCCGCGATGTCTCACAACACCTTCGGCCATCTTTTCCGCGTGACGACCTGGGGCGAGAGCCACGGGCCCGCGATCGGCTGCGTCGTGGACGGATGTCCGCCGTTGATTCCGCTCACAGAAGCGGACCTCCAGCCCTGGCTCGACCTGCGCAAGCCCGGCGGCAGCCGCTTCGTCACCCAGCGGCGCGAGAGCGACACCGCCCGCATCCTGTCGGGCGTTTTCGACGACGGAGCCGGCCCGGTGACCACCGGCGCGCCCATCGCCATCCATATCGACAATGAGGACGCCCGGTCGAAAGACTATGGCGACATCGCCCGCGCCTATCGGCCGGGCCATGCGGACATGACCTATCAGGTCAAATACGGTGTGCGTGACCACCGGGGCGGCGGGCGTTCTTCTGCGCGCGAAACAGCCAGCCGTGTCGCCGCCGGCGCCGTGGCGCGCCGGGTGCTCGGCGATGGCGTCGTCATCCGCGCCGGCGTCGTCCAACTGGGTCCACACCGGATCAGGCCCGACGCAGTGGATTTCGACGCCGTCTATGACAACCCGCTGTTGGCCGCCTCGGCCGACGCCGTTCCGGAGTGGGAGGCTTATCTGGACGGCATCCGCAAGGCCGGCTCATCCATCGGCGCCGTCGTGGCGCTGGAGGTCACGGGCATTCCGGCCGGCTGGGGCGCGCCGCTCTACGGGAAGCTCGACGCCGAGCTGGCCGCCGCCATGATGTCGATCAACGCCGTCAAGGGCGTAGAGATCGGCGCGGGCTTCGGCTCGGCCGAACTGTCGGGCGAGGACAACGCCGACGAAATGCGACTGGGTCCGGACGGCGAGATCGCGTTCGGATCGAACAACGCGGGCGGCGTTCTGGGCGGCATCTCGACCGGTCAACCCCTGACCGCGCGCATCGCCTTCAAGCCGACCTCCTCTATCCTGACGCCGCGCCAGACGGTGACCCGCGACGGAACCGAGACCGATATGCGCACCAAGGGTCGTCATGACCCCTGCGTCGCCCTGCGCGGCGTTCCGGTAGTCGAGGCCATGGCCGCCTGCGTCCTCGCCGACGCCATGCTGAGGCACCGCGCGCAGGTCGGTTGACACGGCTCAGGTCATCTTCCGTTCACCCTGTTCGGGCTAGATGCGCGCCATGGCCCAGACGCTTTCCCGCACCGCCGCCCTCGCCGTTGTCCTGGTGGGCTCGCTGATGCTTCAGGGCTGTCTGGTCGGCGCCGTGGTCGGCACGGCCGGCGCGGTCGTCGGCGGCGCCGCCAAGGTCACCGGAGCCGTCGTCGGCGCCGGGGTCGACGCCGTCACCACTTCCGACGAGGAAACCCGCGCCCGCCGCGAACGCGAACAGCGTGACCACGAACGCCAGCAACGCCGCTGCGAGCAGATGCGCTCCCAGGGCCGGAACTGCTGACTATCTGACCCCGATGTACTTGTGCGTCTGGACGCTGAGCCGCCATTTCGGGTGGCGCAGACAATAGTCCATGGCCGCCGCCGTATTGGCCGCCCGATCCGGCCCGTCCATTGGCTGCAGCCAGAAGCGCTCGAACGCCAGACCGTCGAAACGCTCCGGCATGGCCAGAGCCTGCGGATAGACCAGCTTCAGCTCCTGTCCCGAGGTCTGCAATACCGGCGCGGCTGCCTTCGGACTGACGCAGATCCAGTCGATGCCATCAGGCGCAGGCAAGGTCCCATTGGTCTCCACCGCGATGTCGAAGGCCCGCGCATGCAGCGCCTCGATCAGCGGCGCATCCAGTTGCAACAGCGGCTCCCCGCCGGTGCAGACCACCAGTCTGGGATCGCCGTCTCGCCCGATCCAGAACGAGGCGACATGATCCGCCAGGGCCTGCGCATCCCCGAACTTGCCGCCGCCGTCGCCGTCGGCGCCGACGAACTCGGTGTCGCAGAAGGTGCAGACCGCATCGGCCCGATCCTGCTCGCGCCCGCTCCACAGATTGCAGCCGGCGAAGCGCAGGAAGACCGCCGGACGGCCCGCCTGGCCGCCCTCCCCCTGCACAGTCAGGAACGTCTCCTTGACCGCATAGGTCATCGCGACTTCAGCCAGTCGCGCCAGCCGACCGCGCGCAGTTCGCACGCCGGGCAGTCGCCGCAGCCATAGCCCCAGTCGTGCCTGCGCGTGCGGTCGCCGCGATAACAGGTGTGGCTCTCCTCGACGATCAGCTCGACCAGAGGGGCGCCACCGATCCCGTGCGCCAGCTCCCAGGTCTGGGCCTTGGTCAGGTACATCAGCGGCGTCTCGATCGGCGACGGCTTGTCGAGCCCGAGCTTCAGCGCCCGTTCCATCGCGTTGATGGTGTCACGCCTACAGTCGGGATAGCCCGAGAAATCCGTCTCGCACATCCCGCCGACCAGCACCGCCAGCCCGCGCCGGTCCGCCAGCGCCGCCGCGCAGGTCAGGAAGACCAGATTCCGCCCCGGCACAAAGGTGTTGGGCAGACCCCGCGCGCCGACCTGAATGGCACGGTCGGTCGTCATTGCGGTCTCGCCGATGGCGCCGAAACCGGTCAGGTCGATGACATGGTCCGGACCCAGCCGGTCCGCGAACTGCGGCAGGGCCTTCGTCATCCCGTCGCGCACGCGCAGCCGCGCCGCCATCTCCACCGCATGCCGCTGACCGTAGTCGAAGCCGACGGTCTCGACCCGCTCGTAGCGTTCCAGCGCCCAGGCCAGGCAGGTGGCGCTGTCCTGGCCGCCGGAAAACAGAACCAGGGCGTCGTGTGCGGTGTCGTTCGCCAAGGTCAGGAGTTGGGTTTCGGTCATGACGGGCCTGCGGTCGGCCGTCGGGCCGCGCGCATCGGTTGGAGTGCGGGAGTGGATATTTCTCCGTCCCCTACACCAGCCCGGGGCTCGCAGCAAAAGCCGGGTGGTCAGACCAATTGCGGCGAACGCGCCACATTTAACCCTTTTGCAAACGGTTATCCCGCATTGTCCACCGGTAACGGGAGTTTCGGCCAGTATGCCGACGATCGAAGTTCTGACCGAACGCGCTGAACCGGTCCTGCCGACGACCTCGGCCGCCGAGATTTTCGCGCGCTTTCAGCGCGAACCTGACACCCTGGTCATTCCGGTCGTCGAGAACGACCGGCCGGTCGGACTGATCGAACGTAACGCCTTCCTCCTCAAGATCGCGGGTCCCTTCGGCCACGCCCTCTACGCTAACCGCCCGGTGTCCTATGTGATGGATCCGGAACCGGCCGTGGTCGACGCCGGGGTCCGCATCGACGCCTTCTGCGACATCCTGATCAAGGGCGGCGCCGGCTCGCTGATGCGGGGTTTCATCGTCACACGCGGCGGTCGCTATCGCGGCATCGGCACCGCCGTCTCCCTGCTCCAGGCCGTCAACGCACAGCAGCGCAGCCAGAACACCGAACTGGCCGAGCAGGCCCTCGCCCTGACCGACAGCCGCGCCGAGGCCCTCGCCTCGGCCCGCGCCAAGAGTCAGTTCCTGGCCATCATGAGCCATGAGTTGCGCACGCCCATGAACGGCGTCCTCGCCGTCGCGGAACTGCTGCGTCGCCAGCCCCTGAACGATGCGGCTCACGCCCACGTCCAAACCATCGTCGATTCCTCCGAGACCCTGCTGCGCATCCTTCAGGATGCGCTGGACCTGTCGCGCGCCGAGGCCGGCGAGCTGGAGATGAACCCCGCTCCCACTCCGCTCCGCGCTCTGGTCGATGACATCGAAGCCATGTGGGGCCCCCGCGCCTCCCAGGACGCCGTCCGCCTGATGGTCGGCTATGAGGGCGACACCGAACTGACCGCCGACATCGACGGCGTGCGTCTGAAACAGGTGTTCAACAACCTCATCGGCAACGCCCTGAAGTTCGCCCGCAACGGCGTGGTCGAGGCCAGCCTCAAGGCCTGGTCCGAGAACGGCCAGGTCCGCATGGAGGCCCGAGTCCGCGACGACGGGCCGGGTGTGGACGCAGACCGTGTCGACGCCATCTTCGAACCCTTCGTGCACGGCTCCGGCCCTGACGGCGCAGGTCTCGGCCTGTCGATCTGCCGCCAGATCGTCGACCGCATGGACGGCCGTATCTGGGCCGAAAACAACGCCGGTCGCGGCGCCACCTTCGCCTTCGACGTCTCCGCCCCGCTGTCCGAGCCGGTCGAGCAGAACGCCACCAATGTCTCGGCCCTCGCCGAGCTTGAGCTCCAGTCCAATCCTCACATCCTGATCGTCGATGACAACGCCACCAACCGCGTGGTGGCCCAGGCGCTTTGCGAGATGTTCGGCTGTTCTTCCGAAACCGCCGAGGACGGGATCGAGGCGCTCGAGGCCATTCAGGCTCGCCCGTTCGACCTGATCCTGATGGACATCAAGATGCCGCGCATGGACGGCGTCCAGGCGACCCAGGCTATCCGCGTCCTGAGCGGCCCCGAGCGCGACATCCCGATTATCGCCCTGACCGCCAACGCCGACCCGGACGACGCCAAACACTATCTCTCGATCGGCATGGCCGCCGTGGTTGAAAAGCCGATCAAGCCTGAACGCCTGCGTATGGCGATGAACGCCGCCCTGGCCGAGTCTTCAGAGGTCGGGGTCGCAGCTCCGCTCCCCGCCGTCCGCAAGGGCCGCGCGGCCTAGTCTTTCGTCCGTCGCGTCGGCCACGCACGGCTAGAACCAGCCCGCCTCTTTCAGCACCGGCCCGTGTGTCCGACTGACCGGCGCCGTCAGCCCGCCCACCAGCCGGATTTCACCGGCCCCTCGCCGCCAGCGCACGGCCTCCACCGCGTCGGCGGCCACCCACCAGGAGCGGTGGACGCGCCATCCATGCGCGCGCGCCAGTTCGGCCAGCGCGTCGGCGAACCGCAGGGTGATCAGTTCCTCGCCTGCGTCGGTATGGACCTTCAGATAATGGTCGTGGGCCTCGATCGCGATCAGCCGCGCTCCGCGACGCTTCGCCGAAAGCCGTCGCCGGAACGTCTCTTCGGCCTCCGGAAGAGGCGCGGCGATAACGGTTCGCGTCTCCACCCGCCCGGGCGTGCGCCGCCAGACGAGAGCCCGGACCACCATCACAGCCAGCAGGATGGGCCACACCTGCCATAGCAGTTCCAGATAGCCCGACCAGCCGAATGGACCGCCCATGAGCAGATGTTGGGTGGTCAACACCAGCAGCGTCACCAGCGGGGTCATCAGAACCGAGACCGCCGCCACGCGTCGCCAGGGCTCGACGATGCTCCGCCTCAGCAGTTCGTCGCCCCCAAACCCGATCAGCCCGCCGCCGACCATGCAGATCATCCAGTAAATGTAACGCCCCACGATGGGCGTGTGGTGCGACCCGAACGGCCCGAGGAATCCCATCAGCAGGCCGATGGCGATCAGGATGGCGAGGTCGATCGCCCACCGCCACGCGGTCGTGCCGATCGCTGATCCCGCCCCTCCGTCCATGCCCGCCCCGTTCGCGCAGCCCCGGCGCCACTCGCGAAGCAGGGCCTAGCGAGCCGTCGTCCAGGCCGCAATGGCGTTCGGCGAAACCGCGACCGAGGACCCTCGCATGACCACCGCCGACGCTCCGCCCCCTGGCCGAAACATGACGTGGCCGGCCCGCATCGGCTGGGTCACCGTCGCCATACTGTGCGTCGGAATCGCCGCATATTCCGCCCGTTACCTGCTGAACCCGCCGACGACGCCGGCCGGGGCATTGAACAATCCCGTCGGCGTGCCGTGGCTGTTCATTCATGTCGCCGGCGCGGTCACTGCATTGCTGGTCGGCTCGGTGCAGTTCCTGCCCGGCCTGCGCAGACGTTCGAGCCCGCCGCATCGCTGGACGGGGCGGGTCTACGTCGCGGGGTGCCTCGTCGGCGGCGGGGCGGGGCTGATCCTGGCGTTCGGTTCGTCGGCCGGGCCGATCGCCACTGCGGGCTTCGGCGCCCTGGCGGTACTCTGGCTCACTTTCACGGTCCTCGGCTGGCGCGCGGCCATGCGGGGCCGGATCGCCGAGCACCGTCGCTGGATGATCCGCTCCTGGGCCCTGACCCTGGCCGCCGTCACCCTGCGAATCTACCTGCCGCTGGTGCTGATCGCGGGTCTGGAGTTCCTGCCCTGGTACCGCGCCATCTCCTTCCTGGCCTGGGTCCCGAACCTGATGCTCGCGGAGCTCTGGCTGCGGCGCAAACCGGAGTCGACCCGAATCATTCGCTCATAGGCCCGGGCGCTCGCCCGCCATTTTGTCGCAGCCCCCCCGCATTGCGTCGCCCCCGTCCCTGCCGGCTATTCCACGGTGAACACTGGGAGCGAAACCGATGAGCACAAGCTCTGGATTTCTGGGCGTGGTCGAGCGCATCGGCAATCGGCTGCCAGATCCGGTGTTCCTGTTCCTGTGGCTGATCGGCGGACTGGTGCTGCTCAGCCTGGTCGGTTCGGGTCTGGGCTGGTCCGCCGTCAACCCGGTCACAGGTGAGACGTTGCAGGCCCAGAGCCTGCTTTCGCGCGAGAATCTCGAGAAGCTGATCATCGGCATGCCGCGCACCCTGGCGGACTTTCCGCCGCTCGCCATCGTGGTGACCATCATCTACGGCGCGGCCGTCGCCGAGCGGACCGGTCTGTTCGATTCCGCCATTCGAGGCGCCCTGCTCAATGCACCGAAGGCCGTGCTCACGCCCGTCGTCGTGGTGGTCGGCATGATGTCCCACCACGCATCGGACGCCGCCTATGTCGTCGTCATCCCCCTGGCCGCCGTGATCTTCGCCGCAGCCGGCCGTCACCCCCTGGCCGGCCTCGCCGCCGGCTTCGCCGCAGTGTCCGGAGGCTATGCCGGCAACCTGTTTCCGGGATCCCAGGATGCCCTGATCCTTGGCATAACCGAGCCGGCGGCACGGCTCATAGACCCGACCTATTCCGTGAATATCGCGGGCAACTGGTTCTTCATCGTCGGCGTCGTTCTGGTCTTCACGCCGATCGTCTGGTTCCTGACCGACCGGGTGATCGAGCCGCGTCTGGGTCGCTGGACGCCGTCCGACGGCGCCCGCCCGCCTTCCACCCCCGAAGAACAGGCCCTGACGCCCGCGCAGAAGAAGGGGCTGGTGTGGGCCGGGCTGGCGATCCTGGCCATGCTGGCCCTCTGGACCACCCTGACCCTTATGCCGGGTTCGCCCTTCATCGATCCCGAGGCCGAGCCGGGGCAGGAGTACAATCCTCTTTACCGTTCCCTGATCGCCTTCTTCGCCGTGACCTTCTTCGTGGCCGGCGGGGCCTATGGCGCGGGCGCAGGCACGGTGAAATCCCACCGGGACATGGTTCGGATGATGGGCGAAGGCATCGCCCAGTTGGCCCCGTATATCGTGCTCGCCTTCTTCGCAGCCCACTTCGTGGCCATGATCAACTGGTCGGGTCTCGGCCCGATCCTGGCCGTCAACGCAGCGGCGGGACTTCAGCAGATCGCCCTGCCGGCGCCCGTGCTGCTGATCGCCGTCGTCCTTGTCTCGTGCGTGTTCGACCTGTTCATCGGCTCGGCCTCGGCCAAGTGGTCCGCCCTCGCCCCGATCGTGGTGCCCATGTTCATGCTCCTGGGCATCAGTCCGGAGATGACGACCGCCGCCTATCGCATGGGGGATTCGGTCACCAACATCGCCACGCCCCTGATGAGCTATTTCCCGCTGATCCTGACCTTCGCCCAGCGGTGGGACCCGCGCTTCGGCCTGGGATCGCTGATGGCGACCATGCTGCCCTATGCCGGGTCTTTCCTGGTTGCGGGCCTGCTGATGGTGGCCGCCTGGGTCGCGCTGGATCTGCCGCTAGGGCCGGGGGTCGGCGTCCACTACGAGCCTCCGTCCGCCGTGGGGCCGGTCGCCTCGTCGTCTTCCTCATCATAGCCGACCAGCCGGAGCGCCCGCGCCTTCATGCCGTTGAGTTCGGCCCAGCGCAGCAGCCCTTCTTCTCGCCCGTGGGTGATCCAGACCTCCTCGGGCCGAATCTCCTCGAAGGTCGCGATCAGCTCCGGCCAGTCGGCGTGGTCGGAGATGACCAGTGGCAGCTCCACGCCCCGCTGCCGCGCCCGCGCCTTGACGAGCATCCAGCCGGAGGCGAAGGCCGTGACCGGGTCGGCGAACCGCCGCGCCCAGCGGTCCTGGATCGCCGATGGCGGCGCGATGGCCACCTCCCCCCCCAGGGCGCCGGCCTTGAGTCCTGTCGCCGGCAAGATAGGGCCCAGATCCACTCCCTCGCGCTCGTACAGCCGGTTCAGCCGTTCCAGCGCGCCGTGGACATAGATGGGTCGCTCCCACCCTGCCTCGCGCAGCAGCCGGATCACCCGCTGCGCCTTGCCCAGGGCATAGGCTCCGACCAGATGGGCCCGCTCCGGGAACTGGCCCAGCGACTGGACGAGTCGGGCGATCTCCTCGGCGTCCGGCGGATGGGTGAACACCGGCAGGCCGAACGTCGCCTCCGAAATGAAGACATGACAAGGCGCCGGCTCGAATGGGACGCAGGTCGGATCGCGCCGGCGCTTGTAGTCGCCCGACACCACCATCGTCAGACCCTGATACGTCACCACAGCCTGGGCCGAACCCAGCACATGTCCGGCCGGGACCAGCTTCACCTCAACGCCGTTGTGGGTCGCGGTCTCACCATAGGCCACGGCCTGACGTCGCCCGGTGAAGTCCTCGCCATAGCGCTCGGCCATGATCGACAGCGTCTGCCCCGTCGCCAGTACCGCGCCGTGCCCGGACCGCGCGTGGTCGGAGTGGCCATGCGTCACCACCGCCCGGTCCACCGGCCGCACCGGATCGACGTAGAAATCCCCCGGCGGGCAATACAGCCCGGCCGGCGTGGGCCTGAGAAGGTCTTCGGGTCGGATCATGGTCTGGCTATCGGCCTGCGTCAGGACTTGCGCGCGAATGCTCGCCCGATAAGGACGGTCTCATGAGCGATACGTTCCTGACCACCCTGATGCCGCAACTGGCCTCCGGCGCCGCCCACACCCATGCACTGGGCTTCGTCTACGAGGGGATCATCGGCGACCGGGTGCGGCTGCGCACGCCGTGGCGGCCCGACCTGGTCGGCGATCCGGAGACCGACGTCTTCGCCGGCGGCCTGGTCACCGCCATGCTGGATCATGTCGGGGGTCTTGCGGTCTGGACCAAACTCGAACGCTACGAACCCATCGCGACGCTCGATCTGCGCATCGATTACATGCGGCCGGCCAGGCCCCGCGTGGATCTGCTCTCCGAGGCCCGCTGCTATCACGCCACCCGGACCATCGGCTTCGTCCGGGCCTGGGCCTTCGAGGACGATCCCGCCGATCCCGTAGCGGCGGCCCAGGCGACCTATGTCATCTCCTCCGACGGAGGCCGTAAACCCGGCGCCAATCTCAAGACCCGCGGAGAGCAGGCATGACCCCCCTCCTCGACACGATTCCCTACGCCCGGTTCCTCGGCCTGCGCACGGAGATGGATGGCGATGTCCTGACAGTCGTCATGCCCTTCGCCGATCACCTGGTTGGCAACCCGATGCTGCCGGCCCTTCACGGAGGCTCGACGGCTGCGATGCTGGAGTTGACCGCCATCGCCCAGGTCGCCCACACATGGCCGGGATTGCGGCTGCCTCGTCCGATCACGGTGACCACGGCCTACCTCAGGTCGGGAAAGCCGATGGACGTCCATGCCCGCGCCCGGATCTCTCGCGCCGGCCGCCGCGTCGCCCACGTCCTTGCCGAGGCCTGGCAGGAAGACCCGAGCCAGCCCATCGCCAGCCTGACCGCGCATTTCTCGATGGACGAGCACAACTGTTAGCCCTGCCCGGCGCCGTCTTGAGACCTCGGCGAACCGTCCGCCTGCGACCTCGAGCAGTCCACCTGGCGAAAGACCGCGAGCTCTCGCCAATGGTTAAGGATACTCTATCAATCTCCCGTCAGACGTGTTAACCGTTCCTTTACCAATGTAACTTTTGGAAGGGGCTAACATGGATCGGACTGAAGTCGTCGCCAGCGTCGCTGGAGACCTCTACGCTACCGAGTGCGCGGTTGACGCTGCGATCACCTCGGCGACTACGCTCGTTCAATCCATGATCGGCGCCCGGACCCTGCTCAAGGCGTCCCCGGTCGCCGGCGCAGTGTCGCAAGCCAAGGCCATCGAGGCGATCACCGCCCTGTCGGCTGCGCGCGACGCCATCGTCGCCTGCCACGCTGAACTGGCGAAGGATCACCGTCGCATGGGGTACGGCGTCTACAACGTCGGCCCGATGGACAAGCCCGATGGCGATTGGGGCGACGGCCCGCCCCCCCCGCCGCAGGTCGAACAGCAGCTGCGCACCATCCAGGCGGCCCGGCCCATCCGCGTCGCGTGAATTCGGGTTAATGTCGAGGACTCCGGTTTTCGACTGACCAGACTCGAAGCATGATCGCCCTCGCGTCCTTCGACGCGGGGGCGATTTCATGTTGGACACCCTATATTCGCAGATCGGCCTCCTGCCGATGGTGCTGGTCGGCATCTTCGCCTTCACCAAGGGCGACGAGCCGGAGCGACTGGCCATGGGCGCCTATCTGCTGGGCTGGATGGCCGGTCTGCTGCTCCAGGACGACCAGGGCCTGCACTCAAACTGGCAGCCGGGCATGTTCGCCCTGGACGTCGTCATGCTGCTCGTTCTGGGTGGGCTGGCGTGGAAATTCCATCGCAATTGGCCGATCTGGGCCGCCGCCCTTCAACTCATCATCGTGATGAGTCACCTGGTAATCCTGTTCGACATGCGCGGAGGGATGATGTCCTTCTACACAATCGTGAACCTCGCCGGTTACGGCGTCCTGCTGGCGATCGGCCTCGGCACCTTCTGGGCCTGGCAGGAACGCCGCGCGGCAGGACTGGAATAGGCCATTATTCCTAGCTAGGGTCAGGGCCGAATCATTTCGGCGGATCCCATGTCCCTTTCCCATGCCAAAGTCTGGGCCGCGCTCGACGCCATCGCGGGGCGCGAGGGTCTTTCCGTCTCGGGTCTGGCCCGGCGCGCCGGGCTCGACGCCACCTCCTTCAACGTGTCCAAGCGGTTCGGCCCGGGCGAGGCCCGTCGCCCCCGCTGGCCCTCGACCGAGAGCCTGAACCGCGTGCTGGAGATCGCCGGACTGTCTCTGGCGGATTTCGCGGCCCTGGCCGAGGACGACGATCGTCGAGCGCCCACAATCCCGCTCATCGGGCTGGCCCAGGCGGGGGCCGACGGTTTCTTCGACGATGCAGGCCTGCCGACTGGCGAGGGTTGGGACCAGACGGACCTGCCCCTGCCCCGCCCCTCCCTGTTCAGCCTCGAGATCTCCGGGGATTCCATGGCCCCCCTGTATCGCCAGGGCGACCGCGTCATCGTGGATCGGGATCACACCGACGTGCGCAAGGGCGACCGTGTCGTCGTCCGCACCACGACCGGCGAGACCACGGCCAAGGAGATCGCCTCCCTGACGGCCAAGGCGGTCACCCTGGCCTCGATCAATCCGGCCTATGAACCCCGCGTCATCCCGCGCAAGGACGTCGACTGGATCGCTCGCATCCTCTGGGTCAGCCAATAGAGGGCAAAGAAAAGGGCCGCCCCGAAGGACGGCCCTGATCTGATCTTGCGCTCAATCAGGGCCGATCGCAGATCGGACCCGGAGCGAGCGTTAGCGCTCTCGCTCAGTAAGGCTGAACGTAGTTCGCATTCACCCAGCCGCCGCCGGCGATCTGGACCCATTCGCCCTGCGAGCCGACGGCTGTAAAGGGCTGGCCCGCCGACAGGCTGCCGGCCTGGCGATAGCTGGTGCCCGGGCCGGAGCGGATGCGCAGGTTGGACGAGGCGCGATACTGGGCGCCCGACGAACTGGCCTGCGAGTTGGCGCGGGCGCGCTGCTGGTTGCAGCCGATATAGGAACCGGCCGCAGCGCCGGCGGCGCCGCCTGCCACCGCGCCGAGGGCGCGTTCGTTGCTGGAAATCCGGCTGCCGGCCAAGGCTCCGAGCACGCCGCCGATCACGGCGCCGGTGGTCTGACGACCGCCGGGGGCGTCGCAGCTGGTGACCCCGTTGGACTGGGCCTGTGCGGCCATGGGGGCTGCGGTGATCAGGGCGGCCAGGGCGGCCGCCGTGGCCAGGGTGGTGTTCAATGTCTTCGACATGGCTCTCTCCGTTTCATCGAGGTTGGTCGATGTCACGGATAATGCCCGATAGCGTATGAAGGCTCCCCGAGCTTCACCGTTATTTTCGGTTCATCTTTGTTGGGCGCTACCGCTTGCCGCGCGGCGGCTCGCTGCTTGAGCGCCGCGCTTCGTGTGTTGACCTTTACCCCGCCAGTTCCCCGTTCGCTCCGGCCTCGATCAACTGAATCGTTTGCGGCAGGCCGTAGATCGCCGCGAACGAGCCGAAGCGTGGTCCCTGGGATGCGCCCAGCAGCACCTCGTACAGGGCCCCGAACCACCCGCGCAGGGGCTCGAACGCGTGTTCCTTGCCCACGGCGTAGACCTCGCCCTGGATCAGCTCGCCGTCGGTCGTGTCGGCCGGCAGGGCCTTCAGACGCCCGGCCAGATCCAGCAGCGCCGCCTTCTCCCTGCCGTCGGGCCGGCGATAGGACTTCGTCGGCTTCACGAAGTCCTCGTAGTAGTTCAGCGCCCGGTCCATCAGCCCGTCCAGCACCGGCTCGTTCTCAGGCGTGGCTTCTGGAAGGTACTTGGCGAAATAGGCCCACAGCTGCGCCTTGGACGAGGCATTGGCCACGCCGACCAGGTTCAGCAGCAGGGCGAATGACACTGGCGAGGCGACCTTCGGCGGGGAGCCGGCGTGGATCGACCAGACGGCGTTGTCGATCTGCTTGGCCGGTTCCTGCGTCCCGAAGGCGTCGATGGCCCCGAGATAGTCGTCGATGGCCCGCGGAATGACATTGAAGTGCAGGCTCTTGGCCGACTTCGGCGACTGGAACATGTACCAGCTCAGGCTCTCGGGCGTCCCGTAGCGCAGCCACTGCTCCATGGTCAGGCCATTGCCCTTCGACTTGGAGATCTTCTTTCCCTCGACGTCGAGGAAGAGCTCGTAGTTGAACCCCTCGGGCGGAACGCCGCCCAGGGCGCGACAGACCTTGGACGACTCGCGGACGCTCTCGATCAGGTCCTTGCCCGACATCTCGTAGTCGACGTCCAGCGCGGTCCAGCGCATGGCCCAGTCCGGCTTCCACTGCAGCTTCACATGACCGCCCGTGACCGGCAGTTCGGTGCGTCCGCCTGCCGGGTCGTCGAAGACGATGGTGCCCTTGTCGACGTTCCGCTCCAGCGTCGGAACCTGCAGGACATGGCCGGTGATCGGGCTGACCGGCAGGAAGGGCGAATAGGTCTCACGCCGCTCCGGGCCCAGGGTCGGCAGCATGATCGCCTGCACCGCATCGAACCGCTCCAGCAGCCGCAGCAGCGTCTCGTCGAACCGGCCGCTCCTGTAGGTCTCGGTCGAGGACATGAACTCGTAGTCGAAGCCGAACCCGTCGAGGAAGGCCCGCAGACGCGCATTGTTGTGCGCCCCGAAACTGTCGTGCGTCCCGAACGGATCGCGCACCCGCGTCAGCGACAGATGCAGATCCTCGCGCAGCATCTCCGGGTTCGGCACCCCCTCCGGCACCTTGCGCAGCCCGTCCATGTCGTCCGAAAACGCGATCAGTCGCGTTTCCCAGTGGCCGCCGGTCAGGGCGCGGAAGGCGTTGCGCACCATCGTCGTGCGCGCCACCTCGCCGAACGTCCCCATGTGCGGCAGGCCCGACGGACCGTAACCCGTCTCCAGCACCACAGGCCGTTGCAGCGCCTCGAACGTCGCCACGGCCTCGTCCGCCTTTCCGGCGTCGATCAGCAGTTTCGCCGCGTCCCGCTCCGCGTCCGACAGACGCTTCTTGAGGACGTGGTCCAGCAAGGCGCGGGCCTGTTCGAAGGGCCAGGACCTGGCTTCGCGGGCGAGGGTTTCGAGGTTCTGCAACATGGCGGGCGGTTTGCAGTCTCAGCCCTCGCCGGTCAACCGGCGTGGCCGCCCGCCTGCCGTCAGCCCTGCTTGATCGCCTTCTCGACTGCGGCCCCGCACCAGAAGACGCATCCCACGATGATCAGCATGAATATGCCGAAGAACATCAGAGCGCCCGGCATCGTCATGGTGTCAAAGAACGAGAGGACCTCCGTGGAGGAATTTACCTCAGATCCATCTGAAGTCACTTCGCTCGTCGTGATCGACGCCGGCGACAGCCAGAACGTCGCCAACAAGTCGAGCACCGCCAGGCCCCAGGCCACAAAAGCTGCAAGCTTCACGTTGTCCTCCACACGTTTTGATTGAGAATTGGCCAAACGGCGACGCTTGTCAAACGACGTTATGTCCCGCGCCGGATCGCCCAGGCCACCACCGCCAGAGCCGCGCCGACGACGATCGCATCGGGCTGATTGCCCGCGAGCGGAGCGGGTTCAGTCGATCAATGGCCCAGACCGTTGCGGACCTGTTGCTCGCGGCCGTTGGTGAACAGGTCGGCGGCCTTCAGCTTGGCCTCGTAGGGGTCGGCGAAGCCCCAGGTTCGGGCCAGCACCCGGGCGTCCGAATAGGACAGGCCCGTGTCCTCCCATTCGCAGGCGTTGCCATAGCCCCGGCTCTCGCGCAGCACGACCGGCACGTTCGTGCCGATGCCGTTGAGAATCTTCTGGCCGATGATGACCTTGCCGCCGTCGGCGTCCTGGCCGTAGAGCGCGCCCACCAGCTTGGCGTCGCAGTAGTTGTAGCGGGACGAGAAGAAGGCGTCGTACTCGCGCTGCTGCGGCATGGCCTGGGCCGGCTGGCCGAACACCACCAGGGCGACGGCGCTGGACATCAGAAGGGCGGCCGACAATCTGCGTGCGCGTCCGTGGATCGTCGTGGTCATGGTCGGTCCCTCGATGAGTAACATCGACTATAGGGCGTTCATATTGCGGCGATAGCGTTCGTTTCCTGACGAAACCTGCCCAGCCATTGCGTTCTGGCGGCATCGTCCATGGGCGACCGGATCAGCAAATCGACCAGGCTGCGCGGCGCCGGCTCCCCCGGCTCCCGATCCCGGCACCAGCCCAGCACCCCTTCGAACAGGGCGACCGCTTCCATCAGCGGCTCGACCTCCAGCAGCGCCGGAAGCACCCTCACCTCGACCGTGTGTTTCTCCGCCCGCCCGGTCAGCAGGTTGGCCAGGTTCAGGTCGCAGTATTTGGTCAGTCCGACCCCGCCGAGGGCCGCCTTCGCCTCGTCCCAGTCCATCGCGGCGAACGTCTCTCTCCCCGTCAGCTCGGCCAGACTCGCCGGCCAGTCACCCAGCCGCACGCAGCGCGGATTGACCCCGACCAGGCGCTTCAGCGCCTCGCCATGTCGTTTCCAGACCTCGACCAGCCCGGCGATGGCTCGCGCCGAACACAGGGGCTCGCCGTCGAAATGCACATGGGCCGCGCCCTCGACCGGCACGGTGAAGCCGAGCGCCCGCGCATCGCCCAGCAGCCCCTCCAGCACCGCCGCATGATCCGCCTCGATCGGCGCCGTGACGATCTCGCAGGGCCGCTCGCGTTCGCCGGGCAGGGGCGCATCGATCGCCACCGACCGGCCGTTCGCATCGACCACCCGCACCATCCCTGCCTCATGCCGCTGCGCCTCCGTCCCGAACAGGGTCGCCAGCGGCTCCAGCGTCCGGTCGTCCGCCGCATCCGGATCGCAGTGCCGCTCGACCAGCCGCAGCAACCGCCCGTCGTCGGCCACGATCCGCCGCCAGCCCGCCAGCGGCGCCCGCTCGCGATCCAGATCGCGTTGCAGGGTCAGGTCATCGACGAAGGAGGCGACCCAGCCTCCCTCCCCGTCCCGCACCCGAAATCCGGGCGTAAGGTTCTCGAACACCGGCCGCCCTTCGACGGCGCTCGGTTCGGACTGCGGATGGAAGAAGCGTTCGACTGTTCCGCCGACCCGTGTGGCCACGGCCTGCGCCAGATCGCGCCGCGACAGGCCGGGCGGCGCCATCAGCTCGATCTCGAAGCCGGTCTTCCAGTCCAGAACGCTAGTCAAAGGCGAAGGTCCCCGATCGGATCCAGCCTAGCAGCAAGCGCCGGTCTGTCAGCCCTCGGCTTCAGCCTCGGCGGCATCCGGTCGGGCCACCCCCGGAATGGAGACGCAGCGCTGTTGCGTACCGCCGCCCGGCGCAGCCTCGACGCGCGGCGCGATGGAACTGACCGTGGTCCCGTCCGGCCCATAGGTGCCCAGGAACTGACAGCCCGTCTGCAGGTCCGTCAGGACATAGACCCCCGGCTGGTCCGTCGCCGTCTTCGAGAAGGTCGCCCCGACCGCAGCCAGCAGGGCGCCGCCGGGGTTGTCGATCGCCTGCTGCACCTGGGCGGTACGGGTGTTGACGGTCTCCAGCGTCGCCTCGGCCTGGGCGGCCGTGTCCTGGATCTCCTGCAGGGCCGAGGCTCCGTCCTCACAGGCGGCGAGGCTCAGGGCGAGGGCGGAGGCGGTGATCAGGGTCAGGGCTTTCATTTGCCCAGTATGACCACACCAACGACCCCGGGTCGCCCGGACAGATGGTCGCCCTTTGGGTCGCCCCCGCACTTGACCCCGTCCCGCCCCCGTGGCCATTCGCGCCGACCATGAAGACCGCCGACTTCGACTTCGACCTGCCCGAGGACCGCATCGCCCTGCGGCCCGCCGAACCGCGCGACAGCGCCCGGCTGCTGGTGGTGAAGCACGGCGCCCTCGCCGACCACCTCATCACCGACCTGCCCGACTTCCTGCGCCCCGGCGATGCCCTGGTCTTCAACGACACGCGGGTAATCCCGGCGCGGCTGTCAGGCGTGCGCGAACGGATCGGGGCAGAGGGCGAGACCCTGACCGTCCCGGTCGAGGCCACCCTGCACCACCGCGACGCGCCCGATGTCTGGTCCGCCTTCATGAAGCCGGGCAAGCGCATCAAGGCGGGGGATCGAATTCGTTTCCAGACCCTGTCCGCCACAGTCGTCGCCAAATCCGACGATGGCTTGATCACCCTGCGCTTCGACCTGTCCGGCCCTGCGCTGGACGACGCCATCCGCGACGTCGGGGTCATGCCCCTGCCGCCCTATATCGCCTCCAGACGCCCCGAAGACGACCGCGACCGGTCGGACTACCAGACCGTCTTCGCCGAGCATGACGGCTCCGTCG
>NZ_JANODA010000040.1:0-118495 GCF_031412435.1 Brevundimonas sp. | reverse complement strand
TGCGACCGCATGAACAGCTGGGCCCAGGGCGAAGACCAGCCGGGCCTCGGTTACATCTTCTGGAGCGCCGACCAGAACGCCTGGGGCGGCCCGATCGCCAAGAACCTGGGTGAAGAGAAGACTCAGGCGCTGATGACCAGCCTCGGTCTCGGCGAAGGCGACGCCGCCTTCTTCGTGGCCGGCGATCCGGGCGTCTTCTACAAGTTCGCCGGTTCGGCCCGCACCCGCCTGGGCACGGAGCTGAAGCTGATCGACGAGGGCCGCTTCGAGTTCTGCTGGATCGTCGACTTCCCGATGTTCGAATGGTCGGACGAAGAGAAGAAGGTCGACTTCAGCCACAACCCCTTCTCGATGCCGCAGGGCGAGCTGGAAGCGCTGGAGACCAAGAGCCCGCTTGATATCCTCGCCTACCAGTACGACATCGTCTGCAACGGCTACGAGCTGTGCTCCGGCGCGATCCGGAACCACAAGCCGGAGATCATGCTGAAGGCCTTCGAGATCGCCGGCTATGGCGCTGACGTCGTCGAAGAGCAGTTCGGCGGCATGCTGAACGCCTTCCGCTACGGCGCGCCGCCGCACGGGGGCCTGGCGCCGGGCATCGACCGCATCGTCATGCTGCTGGCCGGCCAGACGGCCATCCGCGAGGTCATCGCCTTCCCGCTGAACCAGCAGGGGCAGGATCTGTTGATGAGCGCGCCGTCAGAAGTTGACGACAAGCAGCTGAAAGAGCTTCACATTCGGCTGAACCCGCCGCTCAAGGCCTAGCCTGGAAGGCTAGTGCTGCGCCTCGGGCAGGCGGACGATCAGTCCGTCGTGCGCTTCGGCGACCTTGATCTGGCAGGCCAGGCGCGAGGTCTCCTGCACGCCCTCGGCGAAGTCGAGCATCGAGGCTTCCATGGCCCCACGCTCGCCGAGCTGACCGGCCCAGGCCGGGTCGACAAAGATGTGGCAGGTGGCGCAGGCGCAGGCGCCGCCGCAGTCGGCGTCGATGCCCGGGACATTGTTGCGGATCGCGCCCTCCATGACGGAGAGTCCCGACTTGACCTCCACGGCATGTTCGCGGCCGTCGTGCTCGATATAGGTGACCTTGGGCATTCGGACTCAGGCTTGGTGTTCAACGGCGCAGTCGACGATCACGCCCGTGAGGCCGCATACCGTTTCCAGCGAGATGGTCCAAGGGTCGATTACATCGACATCTGCGACATCGAACCACGACCTCGCGGCTTTCGCGGGGATGAGCGGAGATCAGGGAGGCCCCAGCCTCAGGCGGCGATATGGACCCGGGCGACGAGCCCCGAGGCCAGCTGGACCTCGATGCGCCTGTAGTCCCCGGCCTCACAGACATCGGCAGCGGCGAGCGAACGCTCAGCTGAAGGCGGTCAGCCGCCCGTCCAGCCTGGTCCGCACCACCGGCCATTCCCCGGCGAGGATAGAGAAGATCACCGAGCTTCTCACCCGCCCGGTCCAGGTGATCTTGTCGTTGCGCATCACGCCTTCGCGAACGGCGCCGAGCTTGGTCATCGCCGCCTGGCTGCGCAGATTGATCTGGTCGACCTGGAAGGCGACCCGTTGGGCCCCGCAGGCGAAGGCATGCTCCAGCAACAGCCGCTTTGCGGCCGGGTTCACCACCCCGCCGCGCGCTTCGGGCCGGTAGTAGGTGGTGCCGATCTCCACTGCGCGATTGGCCGCGTCGATGTTGATGAAGGTCGACAGGCCGACGACCTCGCCCTCGCGGAGCACCGCGAACGGAATCCGCCTCCCCTTCGCCTGTTGCTCCCGCATGGCCGACCAGCCGCCGTCGAACTGCTCTCCGCCCAGTGAGGTGTAGTAGAAGTTGGGCCACAGCTCCGGATCGGCGTCGCACGCCGCGCGTAGCGGCTCCCTGTGGTGATCCTCGAACGGTTCCAGCCGGACGAAGTCGTTCTCCAGAACCTCCGCCCGAAGCTTCATTCCCCCAGGCACCTCAGCGCCACTTCCAGGTTTCGCAGGCCGTCCTCGCCCGTCACCGCCGGCGTCTCGCCGGTGCGGATCGCGTGGGCGAAGGCTTCCAGCTCCTTCTTCAGCGGCTCGTTGGGCCAGCTCATCACGCCGCGCGTGGAATAGGAACCGTCCGGCTGCTGGCCGAAATATTCGGTGACCTGGCGGGTCATCAGGTCGGCGACGACGAACTTGGTCTGCGTCGCGACCTGCAGGGTGCGGGTCTTGTACGGCGTGACCCAGTTGGTCGTGATGTGGGCGATGACCCCGTTCTCCAGCCGGAACTGGAGCAACGCCGTGTCCTCGCGGTCGGCGCGGGTGCGGGCCAGTTGCGGCTGGACCTCGGCGATCTCGGAGCCGGTCAGGTGACGGATGATGTCGATGTCGTGCACGGCCAGGTCGATGACCACCCCGACCTCGCCCATGCGCGGCGGGAAGGGACCGACGCGGGTGATCTGGATCGAGATGACGTCCTCGCCCTCGATGGCGCGCTTGACCGCTTCCACCGCCGGGTTGAACCGCTCGACCTGACCGACCATCAGGACGCGGTCGTTGGCCTTGGCCGCGTCGATCATCCGCTGGGCGTCGGCGACGGTCGCGGCGATCGGCTTTTCGACCAGCACATGGACCCCGGCCTCCAGCAGGGCGACGCCCAGGTCGGCATGGTGGCGGTTCGGCGTGGCGATCACGGCGGCTTCCAGCCCGCCTGCGACGAAGTCGGCGGCGGTGGTCACGGCTTGCGCCCCATAGGCCGAGGCGACGCCCTCGGCGACCACGGCGTCGGGATCGAAGACCAGGGCCAGGTCGATCTCGCGCATCTCGGACAGGACGCGGGCGTGGTTGCGCCCCATGACACCGGCGCCGGCGACACCGGTGCGGATCGGCGCGTGCAGATGGGTCGGGTTCATCGGATCAGCCCTTGTAGGATGCGACGGCGGCGACGATCCGGTCCTGGGTCGCCTCGTCCAGATCGGAGTGCATCGGCAGGCTGATGACCACCTTCATCTTGGCCTCGGTCACCGGCAGGCCCTGAGGCCCGCGCGGGTGCATGTCATAGGCCGGCTGCAGGTGCAGCGGGATCGGATAATAGACCGCGGACGGCACGCCCTGGTCGCGCAGGTGGGCCGCCAGACCGTCCCGGTCCGGATGCTCGATCGTATACTGGGCCCAGTTCGAGACATTGCCCGCGGGCAGGTGCGGCACCGCCGCGACGTGGGGCGCCAGCAGCTCGTTGTAGCGGGCCGCGATCCGGGTGCGCCACTCTATCTCTTCGCCGAACACCTTCAGCTTCTCGATCAGGACGGCGGCTTGGACCGTGTCGAGGCGCGAGTTCATCCCGACCCGCATGTTCAGGTATTTGGTGTCGTGCTCGAAAGTCCGGCCGACCAGATCCTTGGCCACCGCCTTGCCGTGGACGCGGTAGCTGTCGATCTCCTGGGCCAGGTCGTCGTCGTCGGTCAGCACCGCCCCGCCGTCGCCGTAACAGCCCAGGGGCTTGGCCGGGAAGAAGCTGGTCGTCGTCACATCGGCCCATTTCAGCGGATGGTCGCCGTCGATGGTGCAGCCGAAGCCCTGGGCCGAATCCGCGATCAGCTTCAGACCGTATTTGTCGCAGATCGCCTTGATGGCCGGGTAGTCGGCGGGCTGGCCGAACAGGTCGACGGCGATGACGACCCGGGGCCGCAGCCGGCCCTCGGCGATCGTCGCCTCGATGGCCGCCTCCAGGTGGCCGGGGTCGATATTGTAGGTGCGCGCATCGATGTCGATGAAGACCGGGGTCGCGCCCAGCCACGGCACGACCTCGGCGGTGGCGCAGAAGGTGAAGGAGGGAACGAAGACCGCATCTCCGGGCCTCAGCCCCCAGGCCATCAGCGGCAGGGCCAGGGCCTCGGTGCCGTTGGCGCAGCCCAGGGCGTGTTTCGCCCCGCCGAAGGCCGCCAGGGCCGTCTCGAACTCGCGCACCGGCGGGCCCATGACATAGGCCCCGCTCTCGACGGCGGCCATCACGGCGGCCTCGATCTTGCCGCCCAGACGGCGGCGTTGGGCCTGCAGGTCGATGAAGGCGATGCTCATGGGGGAACCTCTCTCGAGACAGGGCGGCCCGGCCCCGGATCAGGGGGCGGCCTTCGAAGGTGGCCGCGTCTAACCCGCCGAGCGTCGTAACGCCAAACACAAGGGGGTCACTTCGCGTTGCGCCTTGCAACGGAGGCTTCTATCCACTGTCTCATCGAATCGGGAGCCGACCGCCTTGACCACCGCCCCGACGACCCATCCCGCCGTCTTCCTCGATCGCGACGGCGTCCTGATCACCGACAGCGGCTATCCGCATCTGGAAGAGCATCTGGTCCTGATCCCCGGCGCGGCCGAAGCCGTCCGGCGTCTGAACAGCCTCGGCTATCTGGTCGTCATCGTCACCAACCAGTCGGGCGTGGCGCGGGGCCTGTTCAGCTTCGAACAGATGGAGGCCTTCAACGCCCTCCTCGTCCGCCGCCTGATGGCGAAGGGGGCCCGCATCGGCGCCGTCTATGCCTGCCCCTTCCACAACGAGGCCGAGGACCCCCGGTGGTTCCACGCCGATCATCCGGACCGCAAGCCCAATCCCGGCATGATCCTGCGCGCCATCGCCGATCATGACATCGACCCGGCCCGCTCCTTCCTGATCGGCGACCGGCCGTCGGATCTGGAGGCCGCGCATAGCGCCGGCATGCCGGGCTTCCTGTTCGAAGGCGGCGACCTGGACCGTTTCGTCCGCGACCTGCTCGGCGGCTGATCGAAATTCGCTGGCCTGTTCACCGGGCGATGAAATAGTCTCCCGACCGACGCGGGGGCGTTCTGGTTTGGGAGTGCGCCGACATGGCTGAACAGCCTCTGTATTCCGAGCGTCGCTGGACGTCGCATGACGGGCTCAGCCTGTTCGCGCGTGACTATCCGGGTGCGGACGGTCCCGCGAAACTGCCGATCATCGCCATCCACGGCCTGACCCGCAACTCCGCCGACTTCGACGCCATCGCCCCCCTGATCGCGCGCGGCGGCCGGCGCGTCCTGGCGCTGGACATCCGCGGGCGCGGCAAGTCGGACCGCGCCACCGACCCCATGACCTACCAGCCTCCGGTCTATGCCAAGGACGTGCTGGGCCTCATGGAAGTCGCCGGCATCGAGCGCGCCGTCTTCCTCGGCACCTCAATGGGCGGGCTGATCACCATGGCGATCACGGCGCTCAAGAGCCGCGTCGTCGCCGCCGCCATCCTCAATGACATCGGTCCGCAGGTGTCGCCCGAGGGTCTGGCCCGCATCGCGGCCTATTCCGGGCAGCCCGTCGACACCCCGACCTGGGCCGCCGCCGCCGCCTATGCGAAGCGGATCAACGAAGTCGCCCTGCCGCACTATACGGACGCCGACTGGGACGCCTTCGCCCGGCGCGTTTTCCGTGACGGCACCGAGGGCTCGCCCGTCCTCGACTACGACCCCGACATCGCCGTGCCGATCCGCGCCGCCGGGGCCAAGGCCCTGGCGCCCAACCTGTGGCCCTTCTTCCGGCGTCTGGCGAAGAAGCGCCCGACCCTTTTGATCCGAGGCGGAACGTCCGACCTGCTGAGCGCCGACATCGCCGCGAAGATGCAGAAGGCCGCGCCCGACATGCGCTACGCCGAAATCCCCGACATCGGCCACGCCCCCATGCTGGACGAGCCGGAGTCGAAGGCTGCGATCTTCGAATTCCTGCGGGACGTGCCTTAAGCCTTCCGCACGAACTCCGTCCGCAGCACCAGGCCGCGGACCTTGTCGACATTGGCCTCGATCTCGTCCGTGTCGTCGGTCAGGCGGATGTTCTTGACCAGGGTCCCGCGTTTCAGCGTCACCCCGCCCGATCCCTTGACCTTGAGATCCTTGATCAAGGTCACGCTGTCGCCGTCCGACAGGATGTTGCCGTTGGAGTCTTTGGTGGGGGCGTCGGTCATGGCCAAGCTTTAGGCGTCCGGTACGTTGGCCTCAAGCTCATCCAGCCAGACCCGCGCAGTGCCGTCCGACGGCGCCCGCCAGTCGCCGCGCGGTGACAGCGACCCGCCGGTCACCACCTTGGGCCCGTTGGGCAGGGCCGAGCGTTTGAACTGGCTCGTCTGGAAGAAGCGCACGAGGAATTTCCGCAGCCACAATTTGATCGTCGCCAGATCGTAGGCGACCCGATCCGCTTCCGGATGATGCGCCGGCCAGTGCCCGCGCGCGGCGTCGCCCCAGGCCTGATGGCACAGGTATGCGACCTTCGACGGGCTCATGCCGAAACGCGTGATGTGGAACAGGAAGAAATCGTTCAGGGCATAGGGACCGACCGTGCCCTCCGTCGACTGGATCTTCCCGTCGGCGCCCGCCGGCACCAGTTCGGGCGAAATCTCCGTGTCCAGAATGGCCTGCAGGATGCCCGCGGCCGAGGCCATGTCGTCCCGTTTCGCGACCCAGCGGATCAGATGCCGGATCAGGGTCTTCGCCACCCCGCCGTTGACGTTGTAGTGGCTCATATGGTCGCCGACGCCATAGGTGGCCCAGCCGAGCGCCAGTTCCGACAGGTCGCCAGTGCCCAGCACGAACGCCTTGTTCTGGTTGGCCAGCCGGAACAGATAGTCGGTCCTCAGACCCGCCTGCACATTCTCGAAGGTGATGTCGTGGACGGGCTGGCCGTCCGCCCAGGGATGTCTGATGTCGGCCAGCATCCGCTCGGCCGCCGGGCGGATGTCGATCTCCTCGCCCGTGACCCCCAGCGCATTCATCAGGGCCCAGGCGTTGGATTTCGTCCCCTCCGAGGTCGCGAACCCCGGCATGGTGTAGGCGAGGATATCGGTCCTCGGCAGCTTCAGCCGGTCGAACGCCCCGCAGGCCACCAGCAGGGCCTGGGTCGAATCCAGCCCGCCCGACACCCCGATGCACAGCCGCGCGGCGCCCGTCGCCGTCATCCTGCGCATCAGCCCCTGCACCTGGATGTTGAAGGCCTCGAAACAGTCCTGGTCCAGCCGCTTGGGATCGTCCGGCACGAAGGGAAAGCGGTCGAGCGGGCGGATCAAGGGCCCGGATGAGGCGGCCTCGCGCGCCTCGAAGGTGATCGGCTGCACCGTGTCGATGTCGATCTCGCGTTTGGCGCAGTCGGCGAAGGTGCCGTTCCTCAGCCGGTCCAGGCCGATCCGGTCCACATCGATGTCGGCGATGGTCAGGTGCGACTCCATCGAGAACCGCTCTCCGGCCGCCAGCGACGCGCCCAGTTCGTGGATGGTCGCCTGTCCGTCCCAGGCCAGGTCGGTGGTCGATTCGCCCCAGCCCGAGGCCGCGAACACATAGGCCGACATCGTCCGCGCCGAATGGCTGGCGGACAGGATGGCTCGCTCGTCGGCCTTGCCGATCACGATGTTGGACGCCGACAGGTTCAGCAGGATCCGTGCGCCCGACAGCGCCAGCCGCGTCGAGGGCGGCAGCGGCGCCCAGTAGTCCTCGCAGATCTCGACGCCGAAGACGAAGCCCGGCCGGTTCCTGGCCTCAAAGACGATGTTCGGCCCCAGCCACGTCGAACTGTCGCCCAGGCGGATCATCTGGGGCCGCTGGTCGACCGCCGGAGCGAACCAGCGCTTCTCGTAGTATTCGCGGTAGTTCGGCAGATAGGTCTTCGGCACGACCCCCAGCACCTGCCCCTCGGCCAGCACGAAGGCGCAGTTGTAGAGGCTGTCACCGATCCGATACGGCGCGCCGACCACGGTCACGACGCCTGTCGGCTCGATCGCCTTCGCCAGACCGGTAACCTGCCGCTCCACGTCCTCCAGCAGCGCCGCCTGCATGTGAAGGTCGTCGATGGCGTATCCGCTCAGCGACAGCTCCGGGAACACGATCAGGTCCACGCCCTGTTCGCCCGCCTGGCGGATCAGCGCCAGATGCTCTTCCGCATTGGCCTTCGGATCGGCGATATGCACCACCGGCGTCGCCGCCGCGACCCGGACGAAGCCGTGGGTGCGGGCCGAATGGAAGGCGTGGGTCTTGGCCAAGGCGCGGTCCTCGATGCTTATGCTCATATAGAGCCAAACGTCGGACGGACCAAACCTACCCTGTTCTCGTTTCCCTTTCTTCTTTCGTCATTCCGGGCGCCGGGAGCGCAGCGACCAGAGACCCGGAACGCAGCGGCGCCGTAGCGAAGCGCAGGCGATGGTTCCGCCAATGAGTCCGCGACAGGTTCGCGCTCTCGCGCGCCGCTGGGTTCCGGGTCTCCGCTTCGCTACGCCCGGAATGACGAAAGAAGAAAGGGTGACGCCCCATCCCGGCCCCGCTAAAGCCCTCCCATGACCGACACGCCCAAGAAGGGCTGGTTCCAGCGCCTCAGCCAGGGACTGGCCCGCTCCAGCCAGCAGATGACCGAACAGGTCGTCTCCGCCTTCGTGAAGGAGCCTCTGTCGGAGGCCGCCCTCGAGGGTCTCGAGGAGCATCTGCTGGAGAGCGACCTCGGCCCCGCCGCCACCGACCGGATCGTCGCCCGCTTCCGCGAGCTGCGCTTCGGAGGCGGGTCCTCCGAGCGCGAGGTCAAGGAGGCCCTGGCCGAGGCCGTCGCCGCCGAGCTTCTGCCGCGTCAGGCGACCTTCGATCCGCTCGGCCCCGACGGCGTCGGCGGCGGGATCAAGCCCTATGTCGTCCTGTTCGTCGGGGTGAACGGCTCGGGCAAGACCACGACCCTCGGCAAGATCGCCGCCGACCTGACGGGCAAGGGCGCCCGGGTGATGATCGTCGCCGGCGACACCTTCCGCGCCGCCGCCCGCGAACAGCTGAAGGTCTGGGCCGACCGCGCAGGGGCTCATTTCGAGAGCCGCCGCGACGGCGCCGACGCCGCGGGCCTCGTCTTCGACGCCTATGCGAAGGCGAAGGCGGAGGACTATGACGTCGTCCTGGTCGACACCGCCGGCCGGCTTCAGAACAAGTCCGCCTTGATGGACGAACTGCTCAAGATCGTCCGTGTGCTCCGGAAGACAGATCCGGACGCCCCGCACGAGACGCTTCTGGTGCTGGACGCCACCGTGGGCCGCAACGCCCTGGCGCAGGAACAGATCTTCGGTCGCACCGCCTATGTCTCGGGCCTGGTCATGACCAAGCTGGACGGCACGGCGCGCGGCGGCGTCCTGGTCCCCGTGGCCCAGGCGTCGGACGCCCCTATCAAGCTGATCGGGGTGGGCGAGGGGATCGACGACCTGCAACCCTTCGACGCCCGCGCCTTCTCCCGTTCGCTCGTCGGCCTCGAGGACTAGATCATGACCGACACGCCCGAGACCCCGGCGCACAAGCCGCCGACCTGGATCCGTCAGGTCGTCGATTTCGGAGCGCTCGCCGCCTTCGCCGCCACCTTCATCTTTTTCCGCGCGCGCGGCCTGCCGGGCGACGAGGCTCTGGTCCATGCGACCTGGGGTCTGGTCGCCGGTTCGGTCGTCGCGGTGGTCACAGGTCTTATGGTCGAGAAGCGGCTGGCCCTGATGCCGCTTCTGGTCGGCGGTTTCGCCCTCGTCTTCGGCGTCCTGACCCTCGTCTTCAACGACGACCTGTTCGTGAAGCTGAAGGTGACGGTGCTCAACGCCTCGCTCGCCGTCGCCCTGCTCGGGGGTCTCTGGCTGGGCAAACAGCCGTTGAAGGCGCTTCTGGGCACGGTGATCCCGGTCAATGACGCCGCCTGGCGCACCCTGACCTTCCGCTACGGCCTCTATTTCGCGGCTGTCGCCGTGGTCAACGAACTGGTTCGGTCCGAAGCCCTGGTCGGCTGGGCCGCGACCCGGATGGGCTATGCCGACGTCGATCCCGCCGACGTCTGGGTCAGTTTCCGCGGCGTGCTCTGGATCGCCTCCTCGGTCTTCGGCCTGTCGCAGGTGCCGCTGATCATGAAGAACCTGGTCTCGGACGACCCCGTCGACGCCGCGGCGCCGGCTCGACCGGACACGGCGCCCTGAACCGACCCGTCCTGCGCTCAAGTCGTGAGCGACCGCGTCGCGAACATAGCGCCCGTCCTGCGCTCAAGTCGTGAGCGACCGCGTCGCGAACATAGCGCCCGAAGAACAGCGTGACCGTTTTCGGTCACGCTGTCGCTAAACCGTAAGGCTTGGCTGATAATCCTCCGCATACGGCAAGGGGATTCAGTATGGTCAAATCCGGCAAACAGGCTCGTCGCTCCGGCACGCTCGCCGAATCGCCCAGCCATCTGATGCACCGCGCCCTCCAGCTGGCGCTCGACATCTATTCCGAAGAGGCCGGCGACGGCGGCCCGACCCAGCGTCAGTTCGCGGTCATGGAGGCTGTCTCGGTCAAGGAGGGTCTGACCCAGACCGAGCTTGTCCGCGCCACCGGCATCGATCGCTCGACCCTGGCGGACCTCGTCGCCCGCATGACGACCAAGGGGCTGCTGTCGCGCGAGCGTTCGACGCTCGATGCCCGCGCCAAGGCCGTGCGCCTGTCTGAAGAGGGCCAGGCCCTGCTGGATCAGGCGCGTCCCCGCGTCGAGGCCGCCGACAAGCGGATCATGGGCCTGCTGCCCAAGAGCAAGCGCGACGGCTTCCTCGACATGCTGGCCGAGATCGCCGCCGCCGCCGACGCGGCTCCCGATGTTGAAAAGGCCGAGGCCAAGGCGCTGAAAAAGGCCGCCAAGGACGCCCGCAAGGCCGAAAAGGCTGCGGAGAAGGCGGCCAAGCCGAAGAAGGCTCCCAAGCCTCCCAAGGTCAAGAAGGCCAAGGCCGTCGAACCCCAGGCCGAATAGGCGTCAGCTCGGGTCGCCCGCAGCTCCGGCCGGGCTCAGTTTCCAGCGAATCTTGGTCTCGGCGTCGGTCCGCGCCGAGCCGCGCACCACGACCTGCAGCGATCGCCGCGTCAGACCCTCGTCGACGTGCACGGACGGTTCGATGGCCACGTCCGGACCATCGGTCCTGAACCACCATCCCCGGCCGGAATGACCGCGCAGCAGGATCGAGCGGCGATCGCGCGCCAGCGAGGCCTGCACCCCCGGCTCGAGATGGAAGCGCACCGCATAGGGGGCGGCGATGACCCGGACGACGTCGCGGGTTCCGGCGGCGGGATGCAGCCGCTCCTCGGCGCGCAGTTCGTCCAGCCTCTGGTCCAGATAGAGCCGGCGCTGGTGCATCAGGCCGAAAGGCTGGGCCCAGGCGTCGTGCTCGACCTCCAGCCAGACCGCCCCGTCGCCGTCCCGGCGCTCCGACGTCACATGATAGGGTCGGCCGTACAGGCGCGCCCCCAGAAGATCGCCCTTCCACCCGCCCAGAGGCTCGGCGAACGACTGCTCGCCCAGGGTCAGGGTCGAGTGTCCGGGGGTCAGCCTCAGGCCCTGCCGATCCGCGGCGCGGGGCGTCCAGCCGCAGCCGGTGACGATCCGGTCCTTGCCGCAGACGATCTCCAGCGCCAGCGGCTGGGCGCAGGCCGCCTCGGACCAGGCGCCTTTCCCCGGCGATCCCGCATCGGTCATGATGGTCAGCAAGGGCGAGCGGATGCGGCTCAGCCCCCCGACCGTGCCGACGGCGCCGGCCGTCGCCTCGGCGTGTTCGTCATGGGCGCGCGCGGCCGCGACCCGTGCGGGGCTCGACGGCCCGCCGCCCTGGAAGCCCGCCAGCCGCCCGTCCGGCAGGACCTGCAGCCTCAGCGCCGTGGTCAGGCGGATGATCGACCCGCCCATGGCTTCCGGCGCCGGTTCCGACAGCTGCGACAGGGCGTCGTCGAGGGTCAGCAGGTCGAGCAGCAGCTCCATCCCGGCCTCGGGCGCCCGCGAGGCATGGCCGCCGTCGCCCGCCACCGTGACCCTCAGCGCCCCCGGCAGCCGCCCCAGCGCCGCGCGCCTCAGACTTGCGCCCGGCGGTCCCGCCAGCACGCATCCGGCCACAGCCGCCGCGACCAGTCGCTCGGCCTTGCCCGCCAGACCGCCCGGGGGCCGCAGCAACTGACGCGCCTGACGCCCCACGGTGTCGGCCAGCCTCAGCCGGTCAGCCTCCGACGCCACCGCGCCCATCTTCTTGGCGGCGCAGGCCAGGTTGTAGACCCGCCGCCCCAGGATCTGCGGCTCCCAGGCGAAAGGCGACCAGCGCGAGAAGGTGTCGGCCCAGGCCAGGGTCAGCCGCAACGCCTCACGCGCGCCCCGCTCGCCCTGTAGCATCAGGCCGGGCAGCCAGGCGAAGGCGTGCAGGTCGACGGCGAAGGCCTTGGACGGGCTCGGCCGGTTCCACGGATCGGCCGGCGCCTCGGCCTCAAGGTTCGATCCGGCCAGGGGGAAGCGCCCGCCGAGAACGGCCTTGCCCAGGTTGATGTCGGCGGGGCGGAAATCGCGCGGCGTGGCGGCGAAGCCCGTCGCCTTGCCCAGCCCCAGCGTCATCGCATAGCCGGGCAGGCCATAGAGCTCGATCCACATCTGGCGGGTCAGCATCCGCCCGGCGACGGCGGGCCACAGGGCCGGGCCGGTCACGACGCCGCTGGAGCGCACCGGCGTCCGCACCGGCGCGCCGCGCAGGCCCGGGATGGCCCCGCCCTCGCCGACGTTCGGCGTGGGCGGACTGCGGTCGGCGAAGGGCCCGATGGGATTCACCTACGCAGCCTTGATGGCGGCGATATTGGCCGCATAGGCGTCCGGCCCGCCCTTGAACACGGCGGTCCCGGCGACCAGGGCATCGGCCCCGGCGGCGACGCAGGCCCCGGCGTTGGCGGCGGTCACCCCGCCGTCGATCTGCAGATGCGCCTTCGATCCGGCGGCGTCCAGAATGGCCCGCGTCCGCTCGATCTTCTTCAGGGTCGAGGGAATGAAGGACTGGCCGCCGAAGCCCGGATTGACCGACATCAGCAGCACCAGGTCCACCAGATCGACCACCTCTTCCAGAATGGACAGCGGCGTGCCGGGGTTCAGCACGACGCCCGCCTTTGCGCCCAGCTGGCGGATACGGCCCAGGGTCCGGTGCAGGTGCGGCCCGCTCTCCGGATGGACGGTCAGGATGTCGGCGCCCGCCTCGCGGTAGGCTTCCAGCCACGGATCGACCGGCGCGACCATCAGATGCACGTCGAACGGCAGGCGGGTGTGCGGCCTCAGCGCCTTCACCACGTCCGGGCCGATCGTGATGTTGGGCACGAAATGGCCGTCCATCACATCGACATGGATCCAGTCGGCGCCCGCTGCCTCCAGCGCCCGGACCTCCTCGCCCAATTTGGCGAAGTCCGAGGCCAGGATGGACGGGCAGATCAGGGGCGTGACGGGCATGGTCCGGGGATACGGCGGGATGACGTCACGGGCAAGGCATGGCGCCCAAAAGGCCGCGTCCGGTTGCTTGACGGCCCGTCGGGAGACCCTCCGGCCCGAGGCCGATCAGCGAGCGCCGGCCGACCCGGTCAGGAATACGGGGTTCCCGTAAAACCACAGGTCGGACCAGGGATCTTCTCCGGGCGTGTCGACTTGAGGCTCGGTTTCGGCCGTGCTGGAGCCGCGAACACGGAGGTAACGCGGCCCTGCTGCGACGGGCAACCGGTGCGTCATGGTCAGGACCTCGCCCTCGACGGTCCAGTCGGCGGCGGTGAAACGGCGCTCGACCCGTGTCGTCGGGTTGGCGTCGGCGTCGCGGTCGTTTCCAGGCGCGCTCACATCGCCGACGATCAGGTCGATATGGTCCACCGCGGGCGTCCGGCCGCCGGCATTCGCGGCCCGCGGATCGCGGACGCGCAGGGTGACCAGGATGTCCTCCGCCTCACCGACCTCCAGTTCCCCGCCGATCGTCGCCGTGCGTCCCCCGGCCGAAACCGACAGGTCCAGTTCGGAGATCAGGTCGCCGGTGGTCACGAACACCCGGCCCTCCCGAAGGCCGTCGAGAATGTCCTCGCTGTCGGGGCGCGCCATCACCCAGGTCTTGGCGTATTCGCCGGGCCAGAAGTCGTCGCCGCCCTCGCTGATATGGGTGTGCGAATCCGAGGTCGCCGTGATCCACCAGCGACGGCCTTCGCCCAGCAGACTGTCCCAGACGCCCCCCAGTCGCGCCGTCATCTGGTCGAAGCCGCCCAGGGTCGGGAAGCGGCGATAGATGCCGCGCGAGCCGGCCGGGTCGGGACGTCCATCGGCGAACAGGCCGTCCGCCTGATGCCCGGGCGCGCCCTCCATGCCGATGACGACGCGCGGGGTGACCTCGCTCCAGTCCCTCAGTTGGGCGGGGCGCACTTCGCCGTACTCGCCGAGGCCCGTGGCCGAACGCGATGGATGGTTGATGACCACGACCGGCCTCGGCGACATCGTCCCCATGTCGCGCAGCGCCTCCAGCATGAAGGCCTCGGTGTCGCGCGCCGGGTCCACGGGCCAGGGCTGACGCCGCCCGTAGCGGCCCTCGATATGCAACAGGTCCTCCCGCTCATGGGCGGACTGCGGAATGATCAGGCTGGAGTGTTCTGCGCCCGGCGTGTCGAACTCCATGCCGTAGAACAGGACCAGGCCGGGAACCCGTTCCCGCGCCTGCAGAAGCTCGGGCCAGGCCTGTTCGGCGTTCAGCCGTGCGTGCAGCGGCCCGCCGTGATCGGTCGACACCATCCACGACAGCCCAAATCGCTGCGCGGCCTCGGCGTTCTGGATGATGGTGTGGTTGCCGTCGCCGCCCAGTTGCGGAACCGGCGGCGCCTCTGGCGCGGCGGGGTCGGGCGTATAGCGGGCGCTGAACCGGCTATGCACATGGTGATCCCCGGCCAGCCAGCGACGGCCGTCATTCGCGCCCGGATCGGACTGGGCGAACGCCACGCTCGACATGAGCGATAGCGCCAGGCCCAGGGCTACGGATGACGTCATGGCGGCTCTCTCCATTATTCCGTACCCTGAATACAGAATAGTGTGACAGATGCGCGGCACTGATTACAAAAGAAATGAACGTTTCAAAGACTGTTTTATGTATCGTGTGAAATTTTTGCGATCCTGATCTGATTAGGTTGAGGTGTGTCGCCCCTGCTGGCTACACGGCGCCGCTTCGTGGGGAGCGCGTCGCATGGGGCTGGCGATCTCCCGATGACACCGGGAGACATTTCATGATCCGCCTGACCCAGACCGAGACCCGCTCCGTCCTGATGGCCGGCGCCGCCGCCGTGGCCGCGCCCGCCGCCGCCCTGGCCCAGACGGCTCCGGCCCAGGACGAGACGTCGGTCGACGACATCGTCGTCACCGGCTCCTTCGCCAACAGCCTGGCTGACGCCCTGACGATCAAGCGTCGCGCCGACTCGATCTCCGACGTCGTGTCGGCGTCCGACATCGGCAACTTCCCCGCCGTGAACGTCGCTGAGGCCCTGCAGCGGGTGCCGGGCGTCTCGATCTCGCGCGAGGCCGGTGAAGGCCAGTTCGTCAGCGTCCGCGGCCTCGGCCCCAACTTCCAGTCGGTGACCCTGAACGGCTCGCCGATCGCCTACAACGAGAACATCCGCAACTCCGACCAGAGCGGCCGTCAGTTCCAGTTCCGCGTCATCCCCGCCGACCTGATCTCGGCCATCGTCGTGACCAAGTCCCCGACGGCCGACCTGATCGACGGCGGCATCGGCTCCAACATCGACATCCGCACCGCCGACGCCCTGGCGACCGAGCCCTTCGCCACGGCCCGCATCTTCAGCCACTATGAGAACCGGACCGAAGAGAACACGCCGAACGGCTCGATCTCGGCCGGCTGGCGCAACGCCGACCGCACCTTCGGCGTCGTCGCCGGCGTCTCCCTGGCCACCCGCCACGTCCAGTTCGATCGCGTCCAGACCACGGGCTATACGAACCGCGTGATCAATGGTGCGACCGTCTCGGCGCCGAACGAGATCCAGCTGACCCTGGAACAGGAAGAGCGCACGCGCATCAGCGCCATGGCCGGCCTGTCCTGGAAGCCGACCGACAGCTTCGCCCTGCGGGCGGACGCCCTGTATTCGCGCTTCAACAACGTCATCGACGAGGACCGCATCAGCTTCGGCTTCGGCGGACGCGCGGACTTCACGACGCGCTTCGTCGCCTCCAGCGCACGCGTGGTTGACGGCGTCCTCTATGCCGGACAGATGAACGGGGGTCGTATCGACCGCAGCGCCGAATACTCCGAGCAGCAGCACGAGAACCTGTTCGTCAAACTTCAGGCGGACTGGGATGTGCTCGGCTGGACCGTGACGCCGTCCATCAGCTATTCAGAGGCCAACTCCTTCCTGCCCGTGCCGCTGCAGCGGATCGGCGGCGCGACCGCCGAGAACCCGGCCGGCCTGACCTACAGCTATGACTTCGGCGACGACCCCATCGGCAATCGCGAATACGCCTCGCTGCTGACCAATCTGGATCTGTCCAGCCCGACGTCGACCCGGGCCACGACATACCGGACCCGGCCGATCAATTCCGAAGACAACGACAAGACCGCCCTGCTGAACATTCAGCGGGACCTGGACGCCCGTTTCGGCGCGCTGGAACTGGGCTCGATCCGGTTCGGCGGCCAGTACACGGACCGCAGCCGCGACTATCAGCGCCGTGACCGGGTCCTGACGGCGCGCCCCGGCATCGACGTCAACACCCCGGCCTTCCTGGACCAGCAGCTGCCGTCCAACGCCTTCGACCGGTCGATCGGCAACCTGTACCCGCAGGGCCTGACCTACAATCGCACCCTGTACGGCATCTCCTTCGTCATCCCGAACGAGTCGAACGACACCAATGCCCAGTCGGACGACCTGGTCGCCACCGGGGCCGATCTTCAGCAGTCCTATGGCGTGGACGAGCAGATCACCGCTCTTTATGGCCGCGCCGATTTCTCGGTCGACTTCGGCCCCGTGCCGATGGACGCCAACCTCGGCCTTCGCTGGGTCTCGACCGACACCCTGGTCAAGGGCACCCTGCTGACCGCCGGCCGCAACGCCGCCGGGGCCGTCACCACCGTGGTCAATCCCCAGACCTTCGAGGGCTCATACGAAGAGTTCCTGCCCAGCCTGAACCTGAACTTCGAGCTGCGCGACGACGTGTTGCTGCGCCTCGGCGCCTCGCGCACCCTGACCCGGCCGTCCCTCGCCGATCTGCGCACCGCCGTGGTTCCCAACAGCGGGCTGATCACCCGGGTGTTCCTGGAGGGCCAGACTGCGCTCGACACCGCCGTGCCGGGCGCCAGGGTCGGCGTCGGCGGCAATCCGGAACTCCAGCCCTATACCTCGGTCAACTACGACGCCTCGCTGGAGTGGTATTTCAACGACTTCGGGGCCCTGTATGGCGCGGTCTTCTCGAAGGACATCTCGGACTTCATCGGCGGCATCGCCCGCACCGAACAGATCCTGTTCGCCACCCAGGCCGGCCAGACCCTGACGGCCGATCTGCAGATCACCCGGCCCCAGAATATCGGCGACGCTACCATCCAGGGGTTCGAGGTCGGCGTTTCGTACAAGCTGGACTGGGGCCTCGGCCTGTCGGCCAGCGCCACCCTCACCGAGAGCGAGGCCCAGATCGAGGCCACGCCGGGCGTCGTCACCACCGCCGGCCTCCAGGGCGTGTCGGACGAAAGCTTCTCGATCAGCCCCTTCTTCGAACGCGGCCCGTTCGAGGCGCACTTCAGCTACACCTACCGGTCCGACTTCGCCGCCAACGGCAACATCAGCCCGGGCTCCAACGCGGTTCTCGACGAGAACTCGGCCATCATGGCCGACGGCTTCGGCACCCTGGACTTCGGCGCCTCCTGGCAGGTCAATGACACCTTCCAGGTTTTCGCCGAGGGCACCAACATCCTGGACGCGCGTCAGGCGGTCTACTTCGGCAAAGAGAGCCGCCCGTTCCAGATCCACGAATATGGCCCGAGCTATAACCTCGGCCTGCGGGCGACCTTCTAGGTCGTTTGACGATCCCGGCGTGGCGGTCCGCCGCTACGCCGGGATCCTCGCTGACACCGGGCCCCCGGCGTCCGGCGCAGTCCGGGTCAGAGACAGAACAGGCCTATCTCGCCGTCCCGTTGCGCTCGTTGGCCAGTCGGGTCGCCAGCAATCCGCGTGATCGCTGGACATAGGTTCGGCACGCGCCGGGCCTGTCATTGTATCGCCCCTCGCCCGCATTGTCCGGGTGGGCGGAGATCAGGATGTCGCAATCCAGTCCGTCCATCAGCCTGTAGGTCGCAGCGAACCCGTCGAGGATCGGAGCGCCCGCCGGTGCGGTATAGCGATAGCCGTCGGCGGAGACGGGGTTGAGGCTCGACGCGAAGACGATCGCCTTGCAGGCCTCGCCCTCGCACGCCTGCCAGCTCCAGCTCATACTGCCCATCGTATGCCCCGGGGTCGCATGGGCGGTGATCGCTGTGCGGCCGAGCTGGATCACTTCGCCGTTTTCCACCACCCGGATCTGCGTCACGCGCGGCCAGGCGCCGCCGTAGGCCCGCTGGGGATCGTCCTCCAGATGGGCTCCGGCCCGTAGGCCGTCGGCGCCGCGGGCGCTCGCCACCGCCGTCGCGCCCGTATCGCGCGCCAGGGCTGCGAGGCCGCCGGCATGGTCGAAGTGCGGTTCTGTGCTTAGAATAAATTTAATGTCTTCAGGGTCGAACCCCAGACTGCGAACATTGTCCAGGATGGCCGGCGCCGCCTGCGGCAGCGCGCTGTCGACCAGCACCAGACCCGCGCCCGTGTCGATCAGCACGACGCTCAGGCCGCCGAATCCGACCAGATAGCTGTCCCCGAAAATCTTCTCGGGCGGCCGGGGCGCAAGCCAGCTTCTGGCTTGTTCCGCCGCCATCGGCCTCGTCAACGGATCATCCGTGCTTCGCGCTGACCCGCTTACCGCAACCCCGGCTACCGGTTCATGCGCGGCTTCCGTGTTTGGCGCCGACAGGGCTCCCAGGCCCGCAAGCCAGGCCACGACCGTCATCAGTTTGATCATCATGTTTCCCTTCTTCCCCCCCGAAATGACGATCCGATGCGTCGGCGACAAAGCATGATTTCTCGACAGAGCCATGAGAATATTTGAGGGTGAGCGATGGATCGCGCCCAGCTCCCGCTCAACGCCCTGCGCGCCTTCGAGGCGTCGGCCCGCCATCTCAACTTCACCCGCGCGGCGATCGAGCTTTGCGTCAGCCAGGGCGCCGTCAGCCATCACGTCGCCCAGCTCGAACGCCGTCTGGACACCCGCCTCTTTCACCGGCTCCCGCGGGGGATCGCGCTCACCGACGAAGGTCAGGCCCTTGTTCCCGTCCTCGCCGAGATGTTCGACCGCGTCGCTGCGACGCTCGATCAATATGGCGAAGGCCGGTTCCGCGAACAGTTGAAGGTCGGCGTCGTCGGCACCTTCGCGACCGGCTGGCTGCTGCCGCGTCTCGACGCCTTCGCCCGCGTTCATCCCTCGATCGACCTGCGCATCTCGACCAACAACAACCGCGTCGATCTGGTCGCCGAAGCGCTCGATTTCGCGATCCGGTTCGGCAACGGCGCCTGGCACGGCGTCCATGCCGAACCGCTGCTCGGCGCGCCGATGACGCCGGTCTGCGCGCCGGCCGTCGCCGCACGGCTCAAATCCCCCGCCGACCTCGTCCACGAGCGGCTGTTGCGCTCGTACCGGCCGGATGAATGGGCCCTGTGGTTCGACGCTGCGGGCGTGGCCGCGCCGATTCTGCGCGGTCCCATTTTCGACAGTTCGGCCCTGATGGCGTCGGCCGCCGCCGCCGGTCTCGGCGTGGCGCTTGCGCCGCCCGTCCTGTTCAGCCGCGAACTCGCGGCGGAACTGCTGGTCCAGCCCTTCGCGGTCGAGGTCGACGTCGGCCGCTACTGGCTCACCCGCCTGATCTCGCGTCCTGAAACCTCCGCCATGCGGCGCTTTCAGGATTGGCTGTGGGAAGAGATGGGCGGCGCCTCGGTCAATCCTTCGTCGGACTGACCGCGTTCGCATCATTGTAGGTCAGGGCCAGGAAGACGTCCTCCAGGTCCGGATCCTCGGTGGTGATGTCCGAGATGGTGATCCCGGCCGCGCGCACGGCGGCCAGCACCTGTTCCACCGACGACTGCCCCTTCTTGTAGCTGATGGCGAAGGCGCCGTTGGCCCGCGCCACCACCTCGAACCCGGCCACGATCGGAACTCCGTCCAGCGGGTGCTCGGGCGTCACCACGACGTTCCGCGTATCCAGCCGGCGCAGCAGCTGCGGTGTCGGCTCGCAGGCCACGACCTCGCCCCGGTTCATGATGGCGATGGTGTCGCAGAGCTCCTGCGCCTCCTCCAGATAGTGAGTGGTCAGCAGCACGGTCACGCCCTCGGCGTTGATGCGCCGGACGTATTCCCACAGCTGGCGGCGCAGCTCGACGTCCACCCCGGCCGTCGGTTCGTCCAGGATCAGGATCGGCGGATTGTGCACCAGGGCCTTGGCCACCATCAGCCGCCGCTTCATCCCGCCCGACAGGGCCCGCACATAGGCATTGGCCTTGTCCGACAGGCCCAGCGCCGCCAGCAGTTCGTCCGACCGCCGCTCCGACTTCGGCACGCCATAGAAGCCCGCCTGCACCTCCAGAGCCTCTCTGGGGGTGAAGAAGACATCGGCCACGATCTCCTGCGGCACGACGCCCAGGGCCGCACGCGCGTCACGCGGCCGCTCGTCGATGTCGCGGCCCCAGATGGCGGCCGTTCCGCCGGTCTTGTTGACGATCCCCGCCAGGATGTTGATCAGGGTCGACTTGCCCGCCCCGTTCGGACCCAGAAGGCCGAACATCGACCCCCTCGGAATGACCAGATCCACCCCCCGCAGGGCGGTCTTCGGCGGCGACTTCTTCGAGCCCGCATAGGTCTTTTCCAGCCCGCGCACCTCGATGGCGTTGACGGGCAGGGCTTCGGTCTCGGTCATCAGATTCTTTCGGCGCGCGTCCATGGACGCGCTTGGGGGCTTTCAGCGGGAAGGCAGGCCGTCTAACTAGGCGTCGCACCCTCTCGCGCCAAGACCACGGACCGATCAATGCCGCCGCGTCACCCCGATCAACTCGTCCTCCCGCCCGAGGAAATCACGGTCTCCACCAAACGCGTGGCCTGCGACGGCGGCGGCGTGCTGGGCCATCCGCTGGTCTATCTCGACATGGGCGGCGAGAATTTCGTCGAGTGCGGCTACTGCGACCGCCGCTTCGTCCTCTCGGCCCACCATCATGCCGAGAGCGACTACCTCGACCCCGCCGCCCGCCCGCCGGAAGCCCACTAGCAGGCCCGGTCAGCAGGCTTGGCCGGCCGCCCAGCCTGAGCTCCAGGCCCACTGGAAATTGTACCCGCCCAGCCAGCCGGTCACGTCGACCACCTCGCCGATGAAATACAGGCCGGGCACGGACTTGGCCGCCATCGTCTGCTGGTCCAGCTGGTCCGTCGCCACCCCGCCCAGGGTCACCTCGGCCGTCCGGTACCCCTCCGACCCCACCGGCTTGACGGTCCAGCCGTTCACCGCCGCATCCAGCCGCGCCAGCACCTTGTCCCCGACCTCGGCCAGCTTGCCGTTGGCGCCCTCGCGCGCGGTCAGCACCTCGGCCAGCCGGCGCGGCACGATGTGACCGAGCGCCGTATGCACCGCCTGCTTGCCGCCGTTCTCCGCCTTCGCCGCCTTCAGCCGCGCCAGCACATCGACCCCCGGCGCCATCTTCACCGTGATCGCCTCCCCCTCGCGCCAGTAGGAGCTGATCTGCAGGACCGCCGGCCCCGACAGCCCCCGATGCGTAAACAGCATGGCCTCCTCGAACCGCGTCTTCCCCGCCGAGACCACCGCATCCACCGCCACCCCCGCCAGCGGCGTCGTCTGTTCCAGCAGACCCGCCTCGAACGTGAGCGGCACCAGGGCCGGCCGCGTCTCGGTGACCCTCAACCCCATCGACCGCGCGAGGTCATAGCCCCACCCCGTCGCCCCCATCTTCGGGATCGACTTGCCGCCCGTCGCCACGACCAGCGAGGCGCACCGCGCCACCGACCCGTCCGACAGCGCCGCCTCGAACCCGTCGCCGACCCGCTCGACCCGGTCCACGCCCATGCCCAGCGACAGGACCACCCCCGCCGCCCTCATGTCGTCGGTCAGCATGCGGATGATCTGTTTCGCGCTGTCGTCGCAGAACAGCTGGCCCAGGGTCTTCTCGTGCCAGGCGATCCCCGCCCGATCGACCCGTTTGACGAAATCACCTTGAGTATACCGCCCCAGGGCAGACGCCGCGAACCGCGGGTTCTCCCCCAGAAAGTTCGCCACGCTCGTCCCCGTATTGGTGAAGTTGCACCGCCCCCCGCCCGAGATGCGGATCTTCTCGCCCGGCGCCCGCGCGTGATCGACGACCCGCACGCGCCGCCCCCGACGCCCCGCCTCGATCGCGCACATCATCCCGGCCGCGCCCGCGCCGACCACCAGAACATCAAGGGTCTCAGTCTTCATCCCCGCCCCCTAGCATGCCAAGGCCCGGGGATCAGGGTGTCCAGCGCCGCCGAGGTCCTCAGCAGTTGGCGGATGTCGTCCATCCGCCCCTCCAGCGCCGCCTCCCGCACCCGCCGGGCGACCGCCTCCCGGTGCACGCGCGCATCGTTCCGGTCGATGCGAAAGCCCAGCTCCGGCCGCGCCGGCCCCGACCCCCACTGCGGCCCGCGCGGCCGCCACACCGCCCCCGCCAGATCGCATTTCCGTTGGCCATAGCGTTTCGCCGCCGCCGCGATCGTCGACGGATGCACCCGATAGTCGAAGGCCAGCACCGCGTCCGCCTCCCCGGCGTTGCGCCGGTCCAGCAGCTCGCGCCAGCGTCCGGGCGTCATCCCGCTGCGGCTTTGGGCAAAGACATGGTCCTCCGCCCACCCCTCGACCGGCCGCCGGCGCCGATCGACGGCCAGAGGATCCCCGCCCTTCATCCGCCCGCGCTTGCGCGCCTGCCAGCAGATCGTCCCCAGGGAGATCCCGTACCACCCCGCCAGCTCGGTGCGCCTCACCCCCGCCCGATCCAGATCGAACAGCGCCTCCCACTGTTCCTCGCTCAGCTTGCTCGGCTTCCCCATCCCCACAGTCTGGGGCCGCCCCACACCAGGGCGCACAAAAACCCTCTAATCAGACCCGACCCTTGAAATCACAGCCCGATTCCGCCGATCCGTTGATGGGTCAAAAAAGATACGCGACACGCAACTCGCATTCTCCCTCCCCCTCTGGGGGCGCACAGGCGATCGCATGCGATCGACCCGCGAGCCTTCCTTCCCAAATCCCCAATCCCCATCCGCTTTTGTCATCCCGGAAATCGCGCCAGCGATTATCCGGGACGAAAGCCCTCACCTCGACGCTCCCGGAAGACGCGAAGCGGCTGTCCGGGAGACAGCGGGGGCCGGTCGGACCGTCTCCCGGACAATCGCCAGCGCGATTTCCGGGAGCGACGAAGTCCGGAATCCGACGTCCCGGCTCTCCGCTTCGCGTCGGCCGGGATGACAAGCCCCAAGCCCTGATCCCTGGTCCCCAATCCCCAATCCCTACCTGTGCACAAACCAGAACAAACCACGAACATACCCTTGCCTCCGCCCCGCCCCGGGTGTTGAACCACCCCCGGGTCGGCCCCCATCCCCGAGGCGTTTCAAATGACATCACCCACCCCCGACCCCCGTCCCGCCGCCCCCGACCTGGAGCGGCTCCTGGCCCCCCTGCGCGGCCTCGACCTGACCAGCGCCGACGGCCGCTGCGGCATCAAGAGCCTCCTGGCCGAGATCGAGCGCCTCTCCCCGGGCGCCATCCTGCAACAGGCGGCCGGCATCCAGCTCCGGCGGCTGGGCTGCGTGACCCTCGCCGACCACCGGGACCGTGCCTAGGCGGCCCAGGGGGCGCGAGACCATCATGTTCCTGCGCCAGTCCCACTTCCTCGAGAACGCCGGAGGCGGCCCGGTCCACGCCATGGTTCACCGGGACGACGGCCTGTTCGGCTGCGAGGCCTTCCTGTCGCCCGGCCAATACCCCCCGTTCGAGGGTCCCGGCGCCTGGTTCCGCCTGATCCGGCACAAGAAGGGCGCCTACACCTTCATCGAGCGGGTCGCGGACAAGGACGGGGCGCCTTACTCCGGATAGACCTTCTTCACCGACAACGACCCGGCCGGCAGGGGGCGCCAAAAGGCTGTACCGCAGCGCCTCGTCCGTTAAAGTCGAGCGCCATGTATAATTCTGACAGGCCGCTGACGGACCGGCTCCACGACGAACTAGGATTAGCGGCGGTCGCAGATGCGGTCGCGGCGAGAATTATCGATCTTCAGCCCGAAGATGGACTAGTTGTCGGGCTCCAAAGTCCTTGGGGCATGGGAAAGTCGACCTTTCTCAACTTTCTCACACAGAAGATCGAGGAAGAGCCTTCCACGATTGTGGTGCGTTTCGCACCGTGGCTGGTCGATGACCGAAATGCACTGCTGCATGAACTCTTCGCGGAGATGTCTCGCAGCATAGAGCCTCGGGAAAAGAAGAAAAGCCAACGGTGGGACGTAGCTGAGCGGCGACAAAGACAGGCGACTGCTAATCGTCTCCGCCAGTTCGCTCGTATCGCAGACCGCTTGAAGTCGCTCCCTGAACTGCCCCATTTATCGTGGGTAAAGGATGCCCTGAATCTGCCTGTAGCCAGAGAAACAGGAGCGATCACGGGGTTCATCGTTTCGTGCGCAGCCGCCTTCAAGCCGAAGGACGAAACGCTGCGAGAGCTGAAACAAGACATAGCTACGCGACTGATTTTGCTAAAGCAAAAGATTATAATCATAATTGACGATGTTGATCGACTCGATCTGTCGGAGGCAAAAGAGGTATTTCGTTTAATCAGGGCGGTCGCAGATTTTCCTAACACTACTTACATTGTAGCCTTTGATCGCGAACCTATAGGGTTCGATCTTGATCATGAAGCCGATATTGGACGGTCATACCTTGATAAAATCGTCCAGGTACCTCTTGTTCTTCCTAAACCTGAGCCGGTGGACCTGCGAAGAATCTTGACCAAGGCGCTGATGGGGGATCAGGGCCGCCTAGGCGTCGTCGGCCGCCCGCTAAGACAAACAAACAACCCTTACCGATCCGATTCGGAGGCCCAACGGGTTGCGGGAGTTATCGACGCCTTAGTGAGAACATATCTAAACTCTCCGCGCCGTATCGGAATAATAAACAATGTAATGATGACGTTGTGGCCGGATGTCTCCGACGATGTCGATCTATCAGACTACCTAGTTCATCTCTGTCTCGTGAATTTTGACCGACCACTTGCGAGGTGGGTTGACGATTATCTTGCGGTTCGATCAACGAGACACCGTAGAGGTTCGGACCCATCGCGCACGGCGGCGCTTAGGTCGAGACTGGATGATATATTAGACAGCGCTCAACAACATCGTGAGGATCGGCTAATGATTCTTCGGTCTATTTTGCCGTCTATAAGGGGGTATTGATGGCCAATGAAGGTGACGATGGTTGGTTATTCGGCGGTGAAAGCAATGGAAAAAACGAGTGGGAAGCGCACCGTCGTTTTATTAGCGATTCATACAACCCTATTTATCGCCAAGGCGTCTTGGGTCCTCAGCACTTAAGCGAGTCCACGTTCACTCGCTTTCTTGAAAAGTCCCGAGTGGATTTATCGGGAGCGGCTCAGATGTTTATGGCCTGGGTCCGTACAGATCGGCCACTGGGTGGCGATTATGCCGATGTAGTTATGGAACGCTTGACTGCGCGTGCGCCAAGTATGGACGCGGAAACGGCGCGCGGTGTTGTCGCTGTATTTGCGGACGTGATGGATGAGTACTATCTTCTGCGGCCAAAGCGCGAGATGTTTGTCGATGTGTGGGATACGGCAGAAGCGATCATCCATACCTTTCACAAATCAATAGATGGATTCGAAATCGGCGAAACGCTTGAGCGCTTGGCAGGAGATGGCCAAGCCATTTCGTGGCTCACTGGAGGGATTGGTCGATCCGAGTTGTGGGGCCACGGGCTCGCCGGAGACCAGCCCACAGATGAACCCTCGCGCATCCTGACGGCCGTTCAACTGAGGACCTTTATGGACAGGGTCGTCGGCCGAATTCTCAAACTGACCCGCTCAGAAATAATCGGTTTGCCGCGCTTAGGTGGGATGTTGTTCGCCCTACGAGACAGTCCTTGGCACGCAGTGGAGACCCGTAAAATATTGAATCGGGTAGCGGGACCACGCACGCAAGATCGCGACTATCTGTCGTTTATGGAAGCTATGACTGGCGTTGTGGTGTCCTCTGACCGGGGTGCCTATCTGACCCTATCCGTGAAGGCCCTTCGCGACCTGTTAGGTGAAGAAGAATTCAACGGGCGCTGGGAGCGGCTCAAAAAGAAGAATCTTCCCGACGACTTGGATGAAGTTCGAGCCAAGGTCATTTCGATGATCGCCGCGCGTAAAAACTGGTGAGTTGGTGGGTCGCCGTATTTTGATCTAACCGTCAGCCGAGCCCTAATTGCTAGCGACCCTTCGCACGGGCCCCACGCCCAACCTCCAGTCAAACCCCGCGGCGTGCCCGCCCTTTAGTGGCCCTCGTCCCCGGTTTTCGCGGCACGCGCCTTCACCACCAGCGGCACCGATAGCGCCACGGCGGGTTCGGCCGCCTTCCATGACGCGGCGGATGACGGCTCGGCCAAGGGCTTGAGGCATAAGGCGGCCGCCGCCAGCGACTGCTTGCCAACGAACATCGATTGATAAAGTGTGCGTCTCAACTTCAGGTAGGGAGCCAGCCGTTGAGAAGCTTCGTTGGGTTCGTTTTGGCCGCCGTTCTGTTAGCTGTCGGTGGTTGTGCACACAGACAAGTCGACACGGTCACCCCCCTGACGGGCTGTGACCACCGTTCGGGCTGGTGCAATGAGACCCGTGAGACCGCCCAGGAGACTTGGCTGTACGCGCAAATGGCCGCCAATGCCTATGCGGCTCCCTCATTCGATCTGGGGCCTACGGTCGAAGAGTTCGAACGCAAGGCCAACGACGACATCGGTTACGCCTATGTCATTTTTGAGCGCCGTTGGTCGGCGCATCCGCCGGAATGGGTGATCGCCTATCGGGGGACGGAGAACGACACCCTTCTCGACTGGTGGAATGGCAATTTGTGGGGGCGTCAGAATGCGCGCGGCCTTGCCACCTACGATGACCTCCGGATGCGGCTCGGTCCTGACGCCAAAATCTCCGTTGCGGGGCACTCTCTCGGCGGCGGCATCGCCACCTATGTCTCATTGTGCCGCGCCAATACCGATAGCTACATCTTCAATAGTTCGCCGCGTTTCCGGGACTGTTATCCCCGTGCCGAGAACACACGGCGCTCCGTCGCCGAAACGGGCGAGGTCCTCAAGGGTGTGAGAATCTTCGGGAACGAAGCAACCCAGACCTACACCTCGGTCAACTGCATGCGAGGTGTCCGTGTTGTCACTCAGCACAGCATCAGCGCTCTGGCGAACTGCCTGACTGGCGCTGCGGCTTGGAGTGACAGCGAGGCTCGTACTTCCCTGACGCGGAACAGTATCCCGTTCCCAAACGGGCTGTCGCCAAGCTGACTCCGCCGCCCTAGTGCGCCTCGTCCCAGTTCTTCGCGGCCCGCGCCTCCACCACCAGAGGGACAGTCAGCGCCACGGCGGGCTCCGCAGCCCCCTCCATGACCCGGCGGATGACGGGGATGGCGGTCTCGGCCAGGGCGTCCGGGCATTCGAAGACCAGTTCGTCGTGGACCTGGAGCAGCATCTTCACATCCCCTAGCCCGGCCGCCTCCAGGGCCGCCGGCATGCGGATCATGGCGCGGCGGATGATGTCGGCGGCGGCGCCCTGGATCGGGGCGTTGATGGCGGCGCGCTCGCCGAACTGGCGTTCGGCGCCCGACTTTGAATGGATGGCCGGGATGTGGATGCGGCGGCCGAAGACGGTGGAGACGAAGCCCGCCTGGCGGACCTCGGCTTTCGTCGCGTCCATATAGGCGCGGATGCCGGGGAAGCGTTCGAAATAGGTCTTGATATAGGCGCCGGCCTCGCCCTGGTCGATGTTCAGCTGGGCGGCCAGGCCGAAGGCCGAGATGCCGTAGACGATGCCGAAATTGATGGCCTTGGCGCGGCGGCGGGTCTCGGGGTCCATCTGGTCGACGGGGACGCCGAACATCTCGGACGCCGTGGCCGTGTGGATGTCGATCCCGGCCTTGAAGGCGCGTTTCAGCTCGGGGATGTCGCCGATATGGGCCAGCAGCCGCAGCTCGATCTGGGAGTAGTCGGCCGAGATCAGGACGCAGTTGTCGCGGGCGATGAAGGCCTGACGGATCTGGCGGCCCGTCTCGGTGCGGATCGGGATGTTCTGCAGGTTGGGGTCGGAGGAGGCGAGGCGGCCCGTGGTGGCGGCGGCCAGCTGGTAGGAGGTGTGGACCCGGTCGGTGGCCTCGTCCATGGCCGCGACCAGGGCGTCGGTATAGGTGCCCTTGAGCTTGGACAGCTGGCGCCAGTCGAGGATGGCGCGGGGCAGGGGGTGGGTCTCGGCCAGGGTTTCGAGCGTGGCGGCGCCGGTCTCCCACTGGCCGGATGCGGTCTTCTTGCCGCCGGTCAGGTTGAGCTCGCCGAACAGCAGCTCGCCGATCTGTTTGGGGCTGCCGATCGAGAAGGGGCGGCCGGCGATCTCGTGGGCCTGTTGCTCCAGCTCGGCCATGCGCAGGCCGAACTCCGACGACAGGCGGCGCAGGCGGGCGGGATCGACGCGGATGCCCTCGATCTCCATGTCGGCGAGGACGGCGGGCAGGGGCCGTTCCAGGGTCTCATAGACGGTCGCCAGACCCTCCGCCGCCAGCCGCGGCTTGAGGATGCGCCACAGACGGAGCGTCACGTCCGCGTCCTCGGCCGCGTAGCAGGTGGCCGGCTTCAGCTCGACGTGTCTGAACGACTTCTGGGCCTTGCCTGTGCCGGCCACCGACTTGAACGGGATGGGGTCATGCCCCAGATGCAGCCTTGAGAGCTCATCCATCCCGTGCCCGTGCAGCCCGCCCTCGAGGACGTAGCTGATCAGCATGGTGTCATCGGTGGGCGCGACACGAATGCCCCGCCGGGCCATGACGGCCAGATCGTACTTTCCGTTCTGGACGACCTTGAGGACGGATTCATCCTCAAGAATTATTTTTATCCGGGCTAAAACCGTGGCCTTGTCGAGCTGGTTCAGGGGCGCCCGGGTCTCCACCGCATCCCCGAAGTCCAGCCCGCCCCCGCCCGCCCGCGGCTCGTGCTCATGGGTCAAAGGCACATAGCAGGCGTCGTTCGGCCCGATCGCCAGACTGACCCCGCACAGCCCCGCATGGGTCGCCGACAGGGCGTCCGTCTCGGTGTCGAACCCCACCACCCCCGCCTCCGTCGCCCTCGCCAGGAAGGCGTCCAGCTCTTCCAGGGTCTGGATGCAGCGGTACGCCTCGGTGTCGAAGGCCTGTTTCTCGACCTCCTCCGAAATCGCCTGGGGCGCATAGCGGGGCGAGATGACCGGGGCGGTCAGGGGGGCGGCCGGGCGCGACGGGGCGAAGGCCGACCCGTCGTGTCCCGCCAGCTTGCCGTCGCCGACCCGCCGCTGAAGCCCCCGGAACTCCATCGTCTCGAGAAAGGCGGACAGCACCGCCGGATCGGGATCGCGCATTTTGAAGTCGTCGATCGGCTCGGGCGCCGGGGCGTCACAGGTCAGCCGGACCAGCTGGCGGCTGAGCAGAATCTGGTCCCTGAAATTGATCAGGGTCTCGCGCCGCTTCGGCTGTTTGATCTCGCCCGCCCGCTCCAGCAGGGTGTCGAGGTCGCCGTATTCGTCCAGCAGCTGGGCCGCCGTCTTCGGCCCGATGCCGGGCGCGCCGGGCACATTGTCGACGCTGTCGCCGATCAGGGCCTGCAGGTCGATCATCTTGTCCGGCGTGACGCCGAACTTCTCCATCACCGCCTCCTCGGCCAGGCGGCGATCCTTCATCGGATCCCACATGACGACCGAGGGGCCGATCAGCTGCATCAGGTCCTTGTCGGACGAGACGATGACGCACTCCCCGCCCGCGTCCCGCACCTTGCAGGCATAGGTCGCGATCAGGTCGTCGGCCTCGTAGCCGGGCAGTTCGACGCAATGGACCCCGAACGCCGCCGTCGCCTCGCGCACCAGCGGGAACTGCGGGATCAGGTCCTCCGGCGGGGCCGAACGGTTAGCCTTGTACTGGTCGTAGAGGTCGTTCCGGAACGTCTTCTCCGAATGATCGAAGATCGCCGCCAGATGGGTCGGGCCGTCGGCGCCCTTCATGTCCTTCAACAGCTTCCACAGCATGTTGCAGTAGCCCTGGACCGCCCCGACCGGCAGGCCGTCCGACTTGCGCGTCAGGGGCGGCAGGGCGTGGTAGGCGCGAAAGATGTAGGCCGAGGCGTCGATCAGCCACAGCCGGACGGCGGGCCCGTCCTGCGTCAGGGAGCGGTCTGCGGGCGGGGTTTCGGCGACGGCATCGGACATGGGGCGAACATAGGCGGGGCCGCCGCGCCCGTCACCGGTCGAAACGGCCGAAGCCTAGAACTCCCGCCAGCTGTCGCCGGGGTCGCGTTCGCCGGGCCGGGCCGACTGCTGGCCCCAGGTCACCATCATCAGCACCTTGTGGCTGCGGATGCGGTACTCGCCGATCATCGGCGAGACGGCGCCCAGAGGCGCGCCCGTCCGGGCGTCATAGACGAAGCCCGAGAACTCGGCGACGCCGACCCGGTCGCGGCGGCTGTAGAGACTGAGTTCGGGGATCGAGACGACGTTCAGGTTCTCGTTGATCGGCAGGGCCAGCGGCGGCAGGCCCACGACCCGGCGCATCTGTTCCAGGGACAGGGCGCCGGCGCGCAGTTCGAACACGGCGTCGGCCTGGCCCTTGTCGTCGGCCAGGGCGAAGCCCGCTTCCGACAGGGCCGAGCGGATGGCCGAGGTCGCATAGGCCGAGCCCTCGCCCTGCATGTAGCGGTTCTCGACGAAGACGCGCGAACCCGGCGGGATCGGCAGCCGCAGACCGTCGACGGCGATGTCGGCGGCGCGCGCCATCAGCAGCTGTTCGGTCGCGGTGCGGCCGGGATTGGTCTCCGAGGTCGAGGCGCAGCCGGCAAGCAGGGCGGCCAGAACGGCCGCGACGCCCGGAAGAATCAGACGCACGCCTACCAGGTCCCGGTGTTGGGCATCGACAGCCAGGGCTCGGCGGGGGTCAGCGGCGTCCCCTCCTGCAGCAGTTCGATCGAGATGCCGTCGGGTGATTTGACGAAGGCCATGTTGCCGTCGCGGGGCGGGCGGTTGATGACCACGCCCAAGTCCATCAGCCGCTGGCAGGTCGCATGGATATCGTCGACCTTGTACGCGAGGTGGCCGAAGTTGCGACCGCCCGTATAGGTCTCCGGGTCCCAGTTCCAGGTTAGTTCGACCTCGGGCGAGCGCTCGGCGGCCGAGCGTTCCTTGTCCTTGGGCGCGGCCAGGAAGACCAGGGTGAAGCGGCCCTTCTCGTTCTCCAGCCGGCGCACCTCCTCCAGACCCAGTTGGGTGGTCCAGAAATGCAGGGAAGCGTCCAGGTCGGCGACCCGGACCATGGTGTGCAGATAGCGCATGAGAAATCCTCAGGCCGCGAGTGGGGAGAGCGGTCTTCTAGTTGGAAATCGTCAGCTTCCAAAGGCCGGAAAAGGGCTTTAAGCGTGACCTTTCAACGTCCGTGCGCGAATTGTCGCAAGACGTAGCGTCGGCCAGGGGGGCGGGCGGACAGTCAGGGATACGCATCGCTCCATGGGATCGATCACTCGCGCCAACGCCGCGCGCGCCGCCGTCAAGGGCGCCGCCGCCAAACCGAACACCACCAAGGGACAGCAAACGGGCGACGTCAGCCTCGGCGAACGCCTGAAGTACGGCTTCGACAAGTCGATGGCCGGCGGACCGGTCGCCCTGGTCGGCTGGCTCAGCCTGGTGACCCTGGTCGTGATCCTGTTCGCCGCGACGATCCTGGCGATCAGCCGCATGGGTCCGGACGGCGGCTTCAACTTCTTCGAGGCGGCCTGGCAGTCGCTGATGCGGACGATGGACGCCGGGACCATGGGCGGCGACTCGGGATGGCCGTTCCGCTTTCTGACCCTGTTCGTGACCCTGATGGGCATCCTGGTCTTCTCGGCCCTGATCTCCATCATTTCGGCGGGGCTGGACGCCAAGATCGAGGAAGCCCGCAAGGGTCGCTCGCGCGTCCTCGAAACCGACCACACCATCATCCTGAACTGGTCGGCGTCGATCTTCGACATCATCTCTGAACTGGTCATCGCCAACGAGAGCCGCAGCAAGCCTCGCATCGTCATCATGGCCAACAAGGACAAGGTCGAGATGGAGGACGAGATCGCCGACAAGGTCTCAGATCTCAAGAACACCCAGATCATCTGCCGTTCGGGCGATCCGACCGACCTGTTCGACCTGTCGATCGTCAACCCCCAGGCTTGCCGCTCGATCATCGTCGTGTCGCCGGAAGGCGTCGACGATCCCGACAGCCAGGTCATCAAGACCGTTCTCGCCCTCACCAACGATCCGAAGCGGCGTGAGGAGCGTTATCTGATCGCGGCCGAACTGCGCGACGCGAAGAACGCCGAGGTCGCCCGCATCGTCGGCGGCGACGAGGTCCAGCTTGTTCTCGCCGACGACCTGATCTCGCGCATCGTGGTCCAGTCCAGCCGTCAGGCCGGTCTGTCAGCCGTCTATTCCGAACTGCTCGATTTCGACGGCTGCGAAATCTACACGACCGAGCTCGAGGAACTGGTCGGAATGACCTACGGCGACGCCGTCATGGGCTATGAAGATTCCGCCCTGATCGGCCTGCGCTACGCCGACGGCAAGGTGAAGATGAACCCGCCGATGGACGAGGTGATCCCGGCCGGCGCCCGCGCGATCATCATCGCAGAGGACGACGCCTCGATCAAAATGACGCCATTGCCCGACGACGCCGTCGACGCTGCGGCGATCCGCAAGCCCAAGGCCGTGCGTCGGAAAGCGGAGCGCACCCTCATCATCGGCTGGAACCGTCGCGGCCCGATGATCGCCTATGAGCTGTCGAAATACGTCCGCCCCGGCTCGACCCTGACCGTGGCAGGCGACACTCCCGGCTTCGCCGAGGAGATCGCCTCCATGCCTCTGGGCTCGACAAACATGAAGGTCACGGCAAAGACCATCGACACCAGCCACTCGGCCTCGATCGAGGCGCTGGATCCGGTCAGCTACGACTCCATCATGGTCCTTGGCTATTCCGACACCATGGAGGCCCAGTCGGCCGATACGCGGACGCTGATCACCCTGCTGCATCTGCGCAAACTGTCCGAGCGGCTGGGCACCCACATCTCGGTTGTTTCCGAGATGATCGATATCCGCAACCGCGAGCTGGCCGAGGTCACCCGCGCCGACGACTTCGTGGTGTCCAACAAACTGGTCAGCCTGATGCTGGCCCAGGCGTCCGAGAACGAATACCTGTCCTCGATCTTCGACGACCTGCTCGATGAGGACGGTTCGGAAATCTACATGCGCCCGGTCGGCGACTATGCGGACCTGTCCGGACCACTGACCTTCTACACGATCGCCGAAGCCGCCCGTCAGCGCGGCGAGACCGCGATCGGCTATCGCAGGAAACGCGAGGCCGAAGACGGAGACGGCCGCAACATGGGCGGCGTCGTGGTCAATCCGTCCAAGTCCGAGGCGCTGGACTACCTTCCGGAAGACCGCGTCATCGTCCTGTCGGAAGACTGATTTGATTGATCGGGGCGGGGCTGCGACACCCCGCCCCGGTTGGCGCGTTCTGACAGATGCGCCATCTGGACCCAGATTCGTCGATCAGGAGACCGCCCATGCCTTTGCTGATGTGCCCCAACGACAACGCCCAGATGCAGACGCTGGACCGCAACGGCGTCCAGTTCGACATGTGCCCCACCTGTCGGGGCGTCTGGCTGGATCGCGGAGAACTGGAAAAGCTGATGGAGGGCGCCGTCGGCTCTGCGACTCCGGCCCAGCCCGCCTATGCCCCGCCGCCCCAGCAGAGCGCGCCTCCTCAGAGCGCACCGTGGGGCCAGGCCCCGCAGCAGCCGCAATACCGCGAACAACCGCGCTATCGCGATGACGATGACTACCGCTACAAAAAGAAGAAGCGCGACAGCATCTTCGACATCTTCGACTGACAGGGCTCAAGCAAGCGCGAGACCGCGTCGCGCGCGTTAGCTCCTATATCAAGCCGCCAACCCCGCCGCCTTCATCAGTCCCTTGAGCGGGGCGAGGGTCTCCGGCGCAGCGCTCAACGCCGCCCGGGCTTCAGGTGCGCGGCAGATCTTGATCGCCTCGGCCTTGGCCCGGTCGGCGGCCGGTCCCAGCGGAGCGGTCTCCCCGGCTGCGAGCCGAAGCAGGGCCGAAAGCTTCTGCTGAACGGTGACAGGCGCTCGCGCCAACTGCGTGGTCAGCTTGGCCTCGGCCTCCACCACCCCGCCGACATGGCCGATGGCGGTCACGATCTGTCCGGTGTCGTGTTCCGACAGGGCGGCGGCGACGACGGACCGGTTCAGCTGGGCCAGGATCTGAAGCTTCTTAGAGGCCGTCGCCGCGCTGATGCGCATCTCGCTCTCGAAACGCAGGGAGGTCACGCAGGCGGCCAGCCAGCGGGCGGCCGAGCGCTTGTTCGCACCGCCGGTGACGTTCTCGCACAGTCGCGTCAGCTGTTCAGCCTCGCACAGGACGGTCTCGCAGGGCACGACATAGGCCTGGACGAAATCAGCGGTGACCAGGCTCTTGGACCGCTCGGTAAAGGCCGTCTGGACCTCCTCCAGCGTCAACAGACGTCCCGCTGTCGCCGTCAGCGACATGGCCAGGGTGCGCAGGATGTCGATCTCGCCCGATGCATCGGCGGGCCGAAGGCGGCGCGGTCCCATCAGCTCGCGCAGGACCATGCGTGCCAGGGAGGAAGCAAGGATCGGATATTCGCCGGCCTCGATCCGGGCGCCCAGCCGGGCCGCCGGGCCGTCGACGGACGGCATGAGCAGGGCCATGCGCGGATCGTGGCGGATCAGCATGTCGATCTCGCGCGGCGCCACCATCCGAACCACGGCGGCCAGACTGCCGCCCTGATCCAGCGCAGGTCCCAGGATTTCCGACAGGTTGGTTCGCGCGCCCAGCTGTTCGCACAGGATTTGTTCGATCGCGACCATCACCATGGCGCGCGGCGCGCCTTCGCCCGGCGCCCGGTCGGCAAGGTCCATCAGCCGGTCGAGACGCGGTCGCGCGCCCCGCACACCCGCCAGGGCGCCGGCGATGATCCCCCCCATGATGAAGGATCGATCCGGCGCGCCCGCCAGCTTCTGGGCCACATCGGCCAGCGACCGGTTGGCGAGGTCGGTGAAGCTCCCCTTGCGGCCGGCCGTGACCACCCGCTCCGTCGCCTGCCCGACGAGCTTCTGATAGTGGCGGATCAGCTCGTGAGAGGCCTGACCCGTGGCCTGGCTCTCGGGGATTGCGACCTTCTGGATCGCGTGCTGCAGCTCGACGCCGGAGGCCTCGAGCCTTTCGACCAGATCCGGCCGGTGCAGAAGCTCGAAAACGGTGATGCCGTTGCGCCCCAGCCAGTCCTCCAGCACCCGTCCGATCAGCTCGCGGGCGTGCGGCGCATACAGGTCCTGCGGGCCCAGGCAGTTCGAACGGTCCTCGTCCGCGTTGACCAGCCGTTTCTTTGGCGGTTCCGGCGCGCCCCTGGTCAGGACGGTGACGCTGTTGAACTCCATCGTGTCCGGATCAAGGGTCTCCTTGGTGACCCGCACGGCCACGGCGTGCTTGTCCTTCAGGACTTCCTCGGCGGTGTCGATGGCGTGCTTGCGCTCTTCCGTGGCCAGCATCAGCGACCACGGCGCGGGCGCTGTCTTGCGGATGTAGAGCTCGTAGTGGACGGGTCCAGCCATGGGGGCGCTTTCTGCGGTCTTGGAGACGAGACTAGCCGAGAAGGCTTTAAGGTCCCGTTTCGCGCCCCGTTCTTCGAAGGAAACTGGTCAGCGCCGGACTGTGGCCGTAAAGTCACCGCGATCGCAGGCGAACGGTTACGCTTGCCGTGCGTTCAGACGCTCCCGACTTCTGTCAGGATCAGACGAGGAGACCTTCATATTGGCCAACATCACCCTGGTGGACGACGACGAGAACATCGTCGCTTCCGTGTCGCTGGCTCTCGAGAGCCACGGTCACAAGGTGGTCGCCTATCACGACGGCGCCACCGGCCTTGAAGCACTGGAGGCTTCGCCGCCCGATCTGGCCATCCTGGACGTCAAGATGCCCCGCATGGACGGGATGGAGGTGCTGCGCCGCCTGCGTCAGACGAGCCAGATCCCGGTCATCATGCTGACCTCGAAGGACGAGGAGATCGACGAGATCCTCGGCTTCAACCTCGGCGCCGACGACTATATCCACAAGCCTTTCTCCCAGCGTCTGCTGATCGAGCGGGTGAAGGCCCTGCTGCGCCGCTCAGGCGGCGACGGCGGCGAGCCGGAGCCCTCGGCCGAAATCAGCGGCAAGGCGATCCGTCGCGGCAAGCTGGTCATGGATCCGGCCCGCCACGAGAGCACCTGGGACGGCAAGGCGGTCAAGCTGACCGTCACCGAGTTCCTGCTGCTCCAGGCCCTGGCCCAGCGCCCCGGCTTCGTGAAGAGCCGCGACAACCTCATGGACGCCGCCTACGACGATCAGGTCTATGTCGACGACCGCACGATCGACAGCCACGTCAAGCGCATGCGCAAGAAGTTCCGGGTCGTCGACAACGAGTTCGACGCGATCGAGACCCTGTATGGCGTCGGTTATCGATACCGCGAGAGCTGATCCTCCGGAATCGTCCGAGGAGCTGCCGCTTCGCCGCCGTCTGATCCGCTTCGGCGGCTCGCGGCTCGGCGGGCTGATCCTCGTCCTCAATCTGGCCAGCCTGCTGATCCTGCTCGGCGGGGCCCTGGCGCTGAACGAGTGGCGCACGGGTCTGGTCGAGGCGCGTCAGGAATCCCTGCTGGGCCAGGCCGAGCTCCTGTCCAAGGTTCTCAGCGACGAAGACTACACGCGGGGCGAGCCTGTTCCCGAGCTGAACCGCGACCAGTCGGCCAAGGTGCTGATCGATCGCTTCGTCCCGCAGGGGCAGCGCGCCCGAATCTTCGACCGGGACGGGGTGCTTCTGGTCGACAGTTTCGACGTCTCCGACACCATCGAGGGCGAACCCCTCCCGCCGGCTCGCCCGGCCGGAACGCCCGCGCCGCCGGATACGGGCACCGACAAGGCGGCGGATACGCTCGAGACCGCCAACATCGCGCTGGAAGACGAGATCCTCGCCGCCCTCGCCGGTGATCCCCAGACGACGGTCCGACGCTCGGAGAACGGCGAACGGGTCGTCTCGGTGTCCCTGCCCATCCGCCATGTTCAACAGGTCCTCGGCGTCCTGACGCTGGAGGCCAACGACGTTGACCAGATCCTCGACGCCCAGCGACGCGCCCTGATCCCGTTCGCTCTCGTGGCGCTGGCGGTGAACCTTCTGGCTTCACTGCTGCTGCACCTTTTCGTCGCCCGCCCTGTCATGCGGCTGTCGGCGGCGGCGGATCAGGTCCGGCTGCAGCGCGCCCGCGCCATCTCCCTGCCCGACCTGGAAGACCGCCGCGACGAGATCGGGGACCTCGCCCGGTCGCTGGAATCCATGACCGACACCCTGTCGACCCGGATGGACGCCATCGAACGGTTCGCGGCCGACGTCTCGCACGAGATCAAGAACCCCCTGACCTCCATCCGCTCGGCGCTGGAGACGCTGGATCTGGTCCAGGACAAGGACAAACGCGATCGCCTGACCGCCGTCCTGCAACAGGACGTGCGCCGTCTGGACCGGCTTATCACCGACATCTCCAACGCCTCTCGTCTGGACGCCGAACTGTCCCGTGACCGGCCTCGCCCCGTCGATCTGTCCGCCCTGCTGACCGACATCGTCGGGGTCTATGAGACGACATCCAAGCCGGGCGAAGCGCCGGTGACGCTGGAGCTCGCCGTTGATGGCGCGGCGCGGGTCATGGGCCGCGACGGGCCTCTGGGCCAGGTCTTCCGCAACCTGATCGACAATGCCCGTTCGTTCAGTCCCGCCGGCGCGACGGTTCGCGTCAGCGTGATCCGCGATGACGTCGACGCCCTGCCGCTGCATGTGCGGGTCGAGGACGACGGCCCCGGCATCCCGTCCGAGAACCTGGAGACGGTGTTCGAGCGCTTCTACACCTCCCGGCCCCGCGGCGCGGCCTTCGGGTCCAACTCCGGGCTCGGCCTGTCGATCGTGCGCCAGATCGTCGAGGCGCATGGGGGGCGGGTCACGGCCGCGAACCGGCTGGACGCCTCGGGCGCCATCCTGGGCGCGCTGTTCGAGGTGGCGCTGCCCGCTGTGGGTCGCCGGGTTTGACCCAGCCCATCCATGCGACGGCGGTCGCCCGGTACGGCCCGGCGGGCTGGCGTGCCGTTCTGCTGCGCGGCCCGTCCGGATCGGGCAAGAGCGACATGGCGCTGCGCCTGATCGACGCGGGCTGGCGGCTGGTCGCCGACGACTACGCCCATGTCTGGGCGTCGGGCGACGGCCTCCACGCCTGCGCGCCGGAGCGGATCGCTGGACGGATCGAGGCGAGGGGGCTGGGCGTGCTGGACGCGGCGACGCGGCCTGCGGCCCGGGTTTGCCTGCTGGTCGACTGTGTTCAGGCAACACCCGAAAGGCTGCCCGAACCCGCGTTCGAGATCGTGGCGGACGTGGGCCTGCCGCGTCTGGTTCTGGACATCCGGCCGGCCTCCGCGATCCAGACTCTGGCCCTGGCCATCGACCGGCTTTAATCCGGCATCGGTTTGGCCTATCTAGGCCCGCTTGGACCGGGGCGGGGGCCTCCGATCCACGGCATAGGGGATAAGTCGCGTTGCAGACGCTTTCCAGGATCGGCTCGGCATGATCGGCCTTGTGATCGTCACCCACGGTGGCCTCGCGTCCGAATTCCTGTCCGCCATGGAGCATGTGGTCGGCCCGCAGCGCGGGGTCGCGGCCATCTGTATCGGGCCTGAGGACGACATGGAGCGCCGGCGGCGTGACATCGTCGATGCGGCCGCCGCCGTCGACGACGGCTCGGGCGTCATCCTGCTGACCGACATGTTCGGCGGCACCCCCTCGAACCTGGCCATTTCGGTGATGGAACAGACCCATGCCGAGGTCATCGCGGGCCTGAACCTGCCCATGCTGATCAAACTGGCGAGCGTGCGCGGCCGGGAAACGCTGGAGACCTGCGTCGCCCACGCCCAGGACGCGGGCCGCAAATACATCTCCGTGGCCTCCTGGGTCCTGGCCGGCGAGAAATAGCCTTGGGCGAGACCATGCCGACCGCGAAGGCGACCGCGAACATCTGCAACACGCGCGGCCTGCACGCCCGCGCCTCTGCGAAATTCGTGAAACTGGCCTCCAGCTTCGAGGCCGAGATCCAGGTCACCCGCGACGGCGTCACCGTCGACGCCCGCTCGATCATGGGCCTGCTGATGCTCGGCGCCGGCAACGGCTGTTCGATCGACATCTCAGCCGAGGGCTCCGACGCCCGGGAGGCCATCGACGCCCTGGGCGAACTGGTCGCACGCAAGTTCGACGAGGATCAGTAGGGGTTTCTTGCAGGCTATCGCCCGGCGCGCGGCGCCTCGCTGCTTGAGCCTCAGTCCCGGTCCTGCCTCGCCCCGATATGGGCGATGCCCAGCCGCCCGGCGATCCTGACCTGACGATCCCGTTCCAGCGCCGCCTGCCGCTGTTCCTCGGTCCGTGTGTCGTAGCACCGCTCGCAGCAGACGCCCTCGACATAGTGGGGCGAGGTGCGACCCTCGGGGCTGACCGGCATCCGGCACCCCCGGCACAGGGTGTGCGTCCCCTCCGCCAGCCCATGCCCCACCGCGACCCGTTCGTCGAAGACGAAGCATTCGCCCTGCCACAGGCTCCCGGCCTCGGGCACCGTCTCCAGGTACCGCAGGATGCCGCCCTGCAGATGGAAGACGTCCGTCACACCCTCTGACTTCAGGAAGGCCGTCGACTTCTCGCAGCGGATCCCGCCGGTGCAGTACATGGCCACCTTCGGCGGGTTCGGTCGATCGAGCAGGGCGCGCCCCTCGGTCCGGAACCACTCCGGAAAATCCCGGAACGACCGCGTGTTGGGCTGCACCGCTCCGGCGAAAGCCCCGACCTCGCCCTCGTAGTCGTTGCGCGTATCGATCACGATCGTGTCCGGATGGGCGATCAGGGCGTTCCAGTCCTCAGGCGCGACATAGGTCCCGGCGTTCAAGGCCGGCTCGAGGTCGGGCAGGCCCAGGGTCACGATCTCCGGCTTCACCCGCACCTTCAGCCGATGGAACGGCATCCGTTCGGCGGAAGAATATTTGACGTCGGTCTCAGTGAAGCCGGGCAGGGCGGTCAGGCCGTCGATGACCCGCGCGACCGCTGCCCCGGGCCCCGCGATCGTCCCGTTCACCCCCTCGTGCGCGACCAGGAGGGTGCCCCGCACCTCGTCGCCGCACAGTCGCTCAAGGTCGTCGCGCAGGCGTGAAGGATCGGCGACGGCGGCGAACCGGTACAGGGCCGCGACGCGGATATCGGGGTCGGTCACCAGAGCGCATCCTGCTTCGCGCCTGAAAAGAAGGGGACCTGTCCTGCGAAGCGCGAAGCGCGAAGCAGGATGGTGGAGCCGAGGGGAGTCGAACCCCTGACCTCGTCGATTAAGATTATCGACGCACGGCTATAGTCAGGGATGCACAGGCGTTCAACATCCCCAGCCTCATTGACTATGTTAGTTGACGGAGGATCACAAGGTATCACAGGGTTTCACGCGTGCTGCTTATCGAGCGCTTATCAGACGGACAGGGTATCTTCAGTGGCGGTCTCGAAGCTTTCCAAGACGACGATTGAAGCTATTCAGCCAGGAGAGCGCGACATCTATCTATGGGACTCGGTGCTCGGACGGTTCGGGGTCCGTGTAACGCCGGCTGGCGCGCGCATCTACCTCATTCAGTATCGCGCAAAGATGCCCTCAGGCGGCTCAAAGACCCGGCGCGTCGTGATCGGCTATCACGGCAGGCCCTGGACGGTGGATCAGGCCAGGGCGGAGGCTCGGCAGCTACTCGCCAAAGTGGATCTGACACAGGATCCTTTCGCCGATCGTGAAGCCGCCCGCGCCACTCAGGCCGAGGCCATTCTGCAGACCGTCGGTCGAGAGCGTGACACCGTTCGAGCCGTCGTCGATCGCTACATCGAGCTCCGAGGCAGCCAGAGCCGATCTGTCGTGGAGACTTCGCGTCTGCTTCGACGCGGACCCTCGGCCGAGTGGGGCGATCGACACATCGGGGACGTTCGCCGTTCTGACGTCGCCGACCTGATCGACAAGCTCAGCCTTCGCTCTCCCTCGATCGCGCGCTCGACGTTCGCCGTGGTCCGCCCCTTCTTCAGCTGGTGTCTCGAGCGGGATCTCATCGAAAGGTCGCCGTGCGACGGATTCCGCGCGCCTACCCGGCCCAAACCGCGCGAGCGCGTGCTGACGGATGATGAGCTTCGTCTGGCGTGGCTGGGAGCCGATCGTTTGAGCGGGACCTTCGGGCAGATCGTGAAGCTACTGCTATTGACCGGGCAGCGCCGGGGCGAGGTTGCCGGCATGCTCTGGAGCGAGCTCGACCTTGAGGCAGCGGTCTGGCGACTGCCAGGCGAGCGCACGAAGAACGGTCGTGCTCATGAGGTGGACCTCAGTCGCCAGGCGCTTGCGGTGATCAAGTCCGTTCCGCGAACTGGGCCGCATCTGTTCCCGGGGCGTGGCCTCGAGGCGGCCGCGACCGGCTTCTCAGCGACGAAGCGCCAGCTCAACCGACGGGTCCGGGAGGCTGGCGCTCTTCTGCCAATCGACGCCAACCAGCCGCCCCTGCCAAGCGCCGCGACATGGCGTCTGCATGACCTCCGCAGGACGGCGGCGACCGGCATGGCCGGAATGGGCGTCGCGCCTCACGTCATCGAGCGGATCCTAAACCACGTATCGGGTGCGCAGGGAGGTTTGGTCGGTGTCTATCAGCGTCACGAGTATCGCCCAGACCGACGTGCCGCATTGCTCTCTTGGGCCGATCGCGTTGAGGAAATCGTGTCCGGTCAGCCGGCGCCGTCAAACGTCACCAATCTGGCCGAACGCCGCGCATAGCGAGCTGCGTTCGCGTGGGTCTGTCAAATCGGGTGGGAACACTGGGAACATGGGAACTTTCGGCACAACCCTCGGAAAGCCTTCAGCGTTTTTGGTTCCCGGTTTTGTCGCCAGCGGTTCCCGGGTGTGAACACTGGGAACTGGAGAAAAGCGCTTTGGCGGCGGTGCGAGCCAGCACGGACGGGACGTAGCCGAGTTGCTCGCTGGCCAATGCCTCGGCGGCTTCGGATCCAAGCATGCCATCGCACTGGACGACCGCGACCCGTTCCGACCAGTCCAGCGTGCGGGCGATATCATCGTCGGAGACTTGGGCCAGGTCCTCCGGCCGGTAACGCCGCCAAAGGTCACCAAGTGACGCCTCAAGCTTCATCGGTGAAGTCCTCGTCGTCCATCAACGTGCCCAGGATGCTGTAGACGTTGCGCTTCCCCACACCGGGCACGGAGATCTTGTTCGTCAGGCGGGTCGCTTCCCCATTGGAGATCAGGTAGCCGGCGGCCCTGATGGCGAGCAGCGCGGCATGGGCGCTCATGCCGCCAAACACTTCGCTCTTCATAAACTCAGTGTTGAAGTGGAAGACGAGACCCCGACCCGCGTGGAAGCCCTTCCAACCGGCGGAATCGAGAGACCGCGCCTCACCGTCCCTCTGCTTCGAGAGGCAGTCCTCGCCTTCGGCAACGACCGGGTCGGTTTCCGATCCCTCTTTCAGCAGCCGGAATCGCGAGGACTCAAACCGCTCGATGAATGCCCGCACGCGCTGGATAGCCTCACGGTCCTCTCGTTGCGTCTCCCGCCCAAACGTCTTCGCCCAGCGTCCGAACAGCGTTGCCGCCGCTTTCGCCGCCTCGCCGGGCCCCCAAGGAACCACATCCATCAGAGCCGCTAGCTCGCCGGCCGCCGCAACGACCGCGAACCGTTGCGCCGCCCGGTGCGCCTGCCCATGGTCTCCCGGTCTCAGGACGTCGGCGAGGAAGTCCGCCTGGATCTGCTCGGCCGCCGCGAGCATCTCGGCTTTGCGGGTCAGGTAGCGCTCGAGGAAGATCGGCAGCGCATGGCCATAGTGCTTCGCGCTGGCCTCCTTGACGGTGTCCGAGAAGGCGGCCGGCGACACGGCCCCGTGAATCGTTTCCCATGCGCCCATCGACTTCCCGCCTGTACCGGGCGCCTCCATGTCGACGGCGATGTCGATGAGCCTGAGCTCCTGCCCTGCGTAGGTCTTGTCCTTGCTGCGGGTCAGGCTGATCAGGTCCGAGAGCGAGAGCTCCCCCGTGGAAAGGATCATGACCCGCCACGACGGCCGGGCTCTTAGCTCCGCATCAGCCCTGAGACGCCCCTTGGTCGCACCCGTCGCGAGCGCATAGGCGGCGGCCCCGGCGGCTTCAGGTGAGAGCGCACGGAGCTCGTCCAGCGCGAGCATGCCGTCGTTATGGGCTAAGGCGACCGCCTCGAGCGCGTTGTCGGTGTTCCGCCAAGATTGCAGGAAGCCGATCGGACCGCCGCCGCCGCACACGCTGCCGGCGACACGTAGGACCGTAGTCTTCGCGGTCGATGATCCACCCCGGAAGTGGAAGCCTCCGCCTTCGGCGTGCAGAGGGCGCATCAGCGGGCCGGCGAATGCCGCCGACATGGCGAAGAGCCCGATCGCGTTCCCGGACATAGGTGCGGCGACCTCGGCTCTCCACGCGCCATAGGATCCCGCCTCCCCGTGGTAGGTCCCGCCCGATCGCCCGCGGAAGATGACGGTTTCCGTGCTCGCCATCGCGCCGATCGACCGGTGAGGCAGAACGTAGATCTCGCCCTTCCATCCCGTCGATGAAACGAGCCGAGCCCGGGCCGGCGAGATCATGGCCCCCAACAACGACTGGAGACGCTCACGCGCGGCCCGGTTTGTAGCGAGCTGCAGACCCGCTCCCATCAACCGCCGGCGCACGTCGGTCGCGTCCCCGGCCAACTCTGATTTGCCGATGATCTCCCGCTTTGTCCGGCCGTCCGGATCCCGGAAATCCAGCACGAGCGACCAGTCGAGGCCATCCTCGTCGCGAGCCGACGCAGCGAGCTGGAAGGGCGAACTCAACCACATGGGCGGGGGCGGGCCGTCGCCTCCCTTGCTGTCGCCCGGCGGGGCCCAGTACCAGCCCGTCGCATCGCCCCGGTATCCCCAAGGCACGACTGTCTCCGACCGACACGCCTGCAGGGCAGCATCCAGCAAGGCTGAGGCCTGCACTTCATCCAGGAACGGCGGCCAGTCATCTGCGAGATCCCAGCCTTTGGGCAAGCCGCTGGGCAGCTCGACGAGGCGCACGGCGTGCGCTCCCGCCGACGTGGCTGCTCTCCGGATGGCTTCGGCGGCCTTGCGGCCGGCTTCGTCCGCATCCGGCCAGACGACGATCGTCCTGCCGATCAGGGGAGCCATATCGGCCTTTGAGACGGCGTTGCTGCCGCCCGGCCAGGTCATGGCGACGAAAGCGGGGAAGCGCGCCTGGGCCGCATCCGACGTCTTCTCGCCTTCGACGATCAGGACGGGAGCGTCGGGGTGAGCGGCCAGCCGATCGAGACCATACAGTGGTCGACCATCGCCGCCTGCAGCGAACCGCCACTTCAGCTTGCCGTCAGTCGCACGCCACAACGTGGCAGGGCGAATATCCTTCTCGCCGTCCGGCCTGGCGAAACGGAGTGTCCATCGAAGGATCCGGCCGGCGGCGTCCCGATACGGCCATTTCGCGAGAACATCTCCGGGCCCTCGCCATGTGTCGGGGAGAGCGGGAGCCTCACCCGGTACCGGGGCGATCAGTTCGCCGTGATCTTTCGCCGGTTTGGCGCCCTCGTCACCATCAATGGCGTCAGGCGTGATCCGGGCGAAAGGATCCGTGTCATCGGAACCGCTCATCACGCCTCGTCCGCATCATCGGCGGTCAAAAAATCTGACAGGGCGGCCAGGGCCCAACCGTCGCGGGCGCTGGGCGGCTGGCGAAATCGGACGCCATCACCGGCCAGTCGCCCATGTTTCGCGATCACGCCGGCCTTGGCGAAAGAGCGGCCGATGGCGGCGTGGGCGTACAGCTCGAGCTCCTCATCATCCTGCTCGAAGGATTCGATCCGATGACGGTCGATGCCAGAGCGTTTCGACAGCTCCGCCGTCGTCCAGTCGAGCAGTCCTCGAGCGGCGCGGCTCTGCGCTGGCGTGAAGGTTTCTCGGGGTCTCATGGCCTCACTCAAATGGATTGACGCCGAGGCTCTCGGCCAGGCGTATGCAGGCGTCTCGTTGCGACGTGCGGGCCACGAAGGCGGCGAGGCTCACCAGGTCGCCGCCGCGATCGCCGGCAGCGAAGTCTCCCCACTTCCCCGTCTCGAGGTTGACCTTGAAGCTGCCGAGGTGGCGGTCGTTTCGGTGTGGGTTTCGGGCGACCCACTCCTGCCCGTCGCGCTTGCCGTCCGGCAGCAGACCTCGCAGCACCGCGTCGCTGTTGCGGAGCGCTATCGCGTTGACCCGGGAAAAATCGACGCGGCTGTTCACAGAGGAACGAGCCTCGACTGCCTGCACAATTTTGGACGATGCCTGCCGTTATCGACCACGCGAAAGGATACGATGCGCAGAAACGGCCGGATCTCTATTGGCTCGTCCACATCAGGGCCGACGCCGGACCGCGCCACGCGGTATCGGTGCGTTCCGTCCGGCAGCTCTGCGACCCAACCACGCTTGCTGGCGAGGGCAGGCTGTCCGTTCTTGACGAAGGCCCATCTCTCGACCGGTTCTTTGTAGAGCCGCACGGACGTCATTGCGTAGCCGCCAGGTCGCGGTGCTCGGCCAGCTCCCGCAGTTCCGTCCAGCGCCTTGGGGCCGCGACCTCCGGGCGAAGTGTCGGAAGACGGGCATCTTTCAAGCGCGCCCATGTGGTCGTGTGTATCCGTTCCTCCAGGGTGACCTGGACGAGGCGGCGAAGCTCAACGGGATGTCCGTCGGTGACCCGGAAATGTCCTGACGCAGGATGATTGCCCCTGCCGGAGTTGAGACGAGACCGCGACGGCAGAACATGCCTGTCGCTTTGCTCATCCCGCCGGGCCCGGCGAGCGCGGACGATTTCGCTCACTCGATCGGGAGAGACGGGAGAACAGGTGCCTGCGTAGCACCAGACGCTGACGACCTCGCGTTCCACAATGCCACCGGCCTGGCCCAGGACATCGCGCACCCGGGACTCGATCCCCGGCAGAGGATCCCGGCCCGCCGGAAGGTTTCGGTTGGCGGCGGCCACAATGACCTCCGCCTCGGCGACGGCAGACTTCAACGCCTCGAGTTGCACGACGATCACCGGATACTCTTCTGCCAAGCGCCCGGCGACGATCTCGCCCAAGGCGGCGGCTTCATCGGCGCACGCCGTGCGCTGTGCCTCGCGAACGGCCGCCTCCGCCGCCTCGAGCGCAATCTCGGCGTCGGGGATAAGGGTCTCGGCAATGCCGGCGGCCACCGTCCGCGCGCGATCCACGCGACCGATAGCGTCGACGTAAGCGGCCTCAGACGTCTCGTCGGAGGTCCGGGCCATCGCGAGACCGGCGGAGCTCGCATCCCGTTCGGCGGCGACGAGCGCCGCGTCCGCTTCAGTGCTGCGCCGTTGCAACTGAGCGAGATCCTGAGCAGCCGCGTCTCGCGCCGCCAGTGCCGCATCCACCAGGCTGTCGTCGGCGGCCGATACGCTCGCACGGCTCATTGCGAAGCTCCCGCTTCGACCGAGATCTGTGACGTCGACCGACGGCGCTTCGACGCCATCCAGGCCGAGAGGTCGTCCGGCGAGTAGAGCCGGCGGGCGCCGACGCATATAAAGCTCGGCCCTTTGCCGGTTAGCCGGCTCTGCGCCATCCAGGAGTTGGAGACGTTCAGAACATCTGCCGCCTCCTGCGACGTGAGCAGTTTCGGGGGAATGTCAGACATGGATGATCTCCGGAGTGCACCGGCGTCGATTCGCGGGCACGGAGGAACTTGGCTGCGCCACGCGGGCGCGGTCGTCGGGAGACGCTAGGTGCGCCGACGACCGCGCCGCATGGACGCGATCAGGAAGGTGAGGCGTCGGCCGCTTCGTCGGCCCCGTCACCGCCTAGATCCGCGAGCAACGAGGACAACACTGACATGTCCTTGAACGGTCCGTCCCGCCAACTGACCAGCCTGGCCTTGGTGCGAAGCGCCGCCATCGACGTCGCCCGCAGCGCCGAGGCCCGGTCGGACAAGGCGATGATCCGGAAGCTGGTGACTTCCGGATCGACGTCCGGCGCATGGACGCCTTGCGTGTCCTCGTGTCGGCGCAAGACCGCAAAACGATCAGGGATCCGCAGCACATTCCAATCCGGATACTCACGATGCGCCGCGTTGTGTGCCGCCTCGATTCGGTCTCCCTGGACGCCGATGCGGCGCATCAGTTCGGGAAACAGACGATCGAGCTGCAGGCCGATCTGGACCAGCTCGAGGTTGTCCAGCCCGGCGGCAAGGCGGCGTGTGACCGCGAGATCCGCGCTAGATGCTTCGACGGACCTTTGAGCGCAAAATCGAGCGAGATCGTCTGCGATCCGGTGAAGCGCGAGCACATCGATCGGCCGATCAGAAGCCTCAGCCGTGGTGAGTGTCTCCTCGATCGCCGCCAGGGCCCGGCGCACGGCGTGCGCCGGTTCATCGGGCGTTGGGAAGGTCCCGGACGGGTCGTCGAGAGACGGAACGAGGGCACGTGCCATCATGACACCACCGCTGGGCGAGGGCCGATCGCATCATCGCCTCGGAGGATCCGCACGGCCTCACGCAGCACCATGGCCCGGAAGATTGCGGCCCGGCGCGCCTCGGCGTCGGCCGGCTCTCGCAGCTGCAGCCAGACCGGGATGGCCGTCAGGAGATCGCCGTCGGGCGACATCGAAAGCGCCATGCTGAACCAGACACCGCCGCCGGCGGCCTCGAGCTCGCGGATCCATTGGTTGGGGTCGAAGCCGTCCACGGCCAGGTCGCGGCCGAGGATGTGATCCCCGGGCTCGGCGTCGAAGGTCTGGAAGCCGTTTGCGTACAGCTCCCAGAGTTCCGCCGGCAGACCGGCGGGCAGGGGAGCTCGGTGACCGGGATCGATCACATAGGGGAAGGGCTCGCGCATGGCGGCGCCCGTATGGTGAGGGGTCATGTTTTTCTCACTGTTGGCCTGTCACAGCCGCTTCGGCATCGGGCCGAAAGCCGGGGGGTGACAGTAGGTCAGTGAGACCACTCGACGTGCTTTTAAGGGATGAATCCCTCTGGACATGGCGCGCCGCCCCCGGCCATAAAGGCCAAGGTTCGGTCGCGCCGCCAAGCGCGTCCGCCTCGCAAGCCCTGCCAAGGGCTCGCCTTCAACGAGATCCCGTCGCCAAACGGAATCTTCGCCTATCACTGATCCGGGCTGTCACACCCGCGTGCATGCTGAACGAGAAGCCCCCGAGCCGCAAGGCCGGGGGTTCTTCGTTATGGGGCAAGGATTTGCGGCGCACATCGTGCGCTGGCGTTGAGAATCACCGGAGCTGATGATGGGCGATGAGGTCGAAGCCACAACGGCGAGTGCTGATGACCCGCCTCCTCCGGAGGCCGCCTTGGCTTTGGCCCGAGCGCTAGCGCGAATGATCGCCGCGGAACAGTTCTCACAGGATCGACGGGAGGACATCGAACTTGGGCAAAAGTCTAGCCAAGGGTTCACCCGGACGGGCGTTGGGGACATCAAGCGAACGCCGCGATCCTGAGCGCCACGGGTACGGACAGGCAAGTGCCCGCGACGTGCTGGATCGGCGACCTGGTCGGTGCGCTCCGGGAGGGAGCGTTGTAGACGGAAGTCGAGAAAAATCTGTACTTAGAGAATTCGGACCGCTAGCCCGGGCAAAACCGCTCAAACGGCCGTGGGCTCGGCAAAATGAAGCGGGCGATTATTTAAGCGAGGTGTGGCGCCGGGGTCACCCCCGGCGACCGTCACACCAGTGTCACGCAACTGTCTCTTCTACTTATTGATGGGGGTCCAGACCCGTGTGTGCGTGCAGGGCCCTAACCCTGTTTCGCCTCTGGCTAATGCCGGCCAGGGTCGCTGAACCTACGGAGGTAGCGCCATGAGCGCATCCAAGAGAAACCGTCTGCCGCCTTGGCTGGACGAGCTGTTCGAGATCCTTGCCCGGATCTTCCTGCGCGTGATGGTCGCCGGATAAAAGGGCGCCGCCGGAGGGCCCTAACCCCCCGGCGGCTTTCCGGCCGAAGCCGGCTTGAGCACTGAACCTACGGAGGCAAAGAGCTCAAATCGATGAAGGCACTGCTAGTCAGGTTTGGCAACAGCCTCGTGACAACCTGATCAACATGGCCTGTTCGTCTGGCCGACAGCGGCATGTTCGTTTCTGGCTCGGTAGATCCTGTTTCGGCCTCAGACTTTGACCTCCTTCAACCGATCGCGGACGTGGGCCGGGCCGCGTCCGGACCTGGTCCGAAGGGTTCCGGCACATTGGCCAACACCGGCGTGCGAGGCCCAGACTACGAATCGCCGCAGCGTGCCATCTTGGACAAACCTGTTGCGAGGGATTCGATAGTGAGCCTCACCAGAAACTTGCAGGCATTCGGGCGCTTTGTCCTCGCGGCGGTCGCACTTGTCTCATTGCTCAGTTCGATCTGGCTGGGACTGCACGACCGCGTGCCCGCTGGGACCCTGTTGGCTGGTTTAGGCCTTTTGCTGCTCGCCTTCGTGCAGCTGTCGCGGTTCAAGCACATCAAGGGGCTCGGCTTCGAGGCGGAACTCTGGGAGAGCAAACAGGAGGAGGCGGCGGAGCTGATCACCCAGACCCGGGCGCTGTTGAAAATCCTCTCGGGCGCCATGCTCAGATCCGCTCCGCGAATGGGCCGGATGATGGCCGGCTTTGATCGCCGAGAGCAACTTGCATTGGCGTCCGATGTGGAAACCGCGCTGAAGGCGGCCGGCGTACCGCAGTCAGAGTTTGGAAACATGCGAGACGAGATCGACAGATTGATTGCCTGGGATCTCGCGGCACCCGTGACCCGCGCCATAACGAAGTTTGTCTGGGCCCGCGCAGATGAAGTCCGGAAGGAAATTTCTCAGCGGTTTGGGTCGCCCATAAGGGACAACGAGGGCTTCACAGCCGAACACCGGAAGCTCCAGGAGCTCAATCGTAGCGCCACCGACCCAAACCACCTGAAGGATGTGCCGCGCTCACTCTGGGCCGAGAGCCTGAGACAGCATATCGAAGCCATTCCGCTGACCGATGCAGCCTCTCGCGCTGAGCTAGCCCGGTCCCAAGACGAAGCACTGAAAGACCTGCTTGCGTGGACGACTGATCGGACGATCCGCAGGCCGGACGTTTTCTTCGGACCGGAACCAAACGAATGATCCGATTATCGGCTTCCGGGACCGGACTCGTCTGCGCCGGCTTCCCGCTTTGACACGTGATCCCGCCCGTTACACGAAGCTCGCCGAATTGGAATTTGAGAGGCTGTGCAGCCTGCATGGCGCCATCTGCAATCGGGTTACTGATGATCAGAATGGTTGGGATTTCATTGTAGAATTCCAGCCGGGATCGACGCAGGTTCCCGCTGATCTCAGACCTTCACCCAAGCGCTGTTTCGTCCAGGTGAAAAGCTCAGCGGCCCACCGCGATGCTTGCGACATGAAACTGTCGAACGCGGTCCGCTTCGCTCAAGATGACCAGCCCTGCTTCCTGGTTTTCATGTCGTACGGCTCGGACCGGAGGGCCGCTCCAGCGATCTATATGCAGCCGTTCTGGACAGCCGAAATTGGCCGAGCACTTCGCAGCGCGAGGCGAGCTCATGTCGACGGAGACCGACTAAATCGGATCAAGCACCGGTTCAAATTTCGACCAGTGGATCGATTTGATCAAGACGTGGTCTCTCGGATGCTGGACCACCTGTCCGACGTCGGCGCAGGGTATTCTGAGCAAAAACGGACCATCGCGAAGGCGGTGGGATATGAGTCCGGCCCTGCAGCGTCCGGATCCGTCACGCTTGCCGAAGGCGTGACCGTCCGCGACCTGGTAGACATGGTTCTCGGATTGAAAAAAAGCGTGCCGGTGTCCGCAATCTCTGTGGCCGATCATCGGTTCGGAATTGATGTCGATCTCGGCATCTCAGGCCCGGGCACCATGCTCATCGAAGTGAAACCGGTCGCCAAGGCGTTGGTTGTGATCCGTCCTCAGAGCGGGGCTGGCGAAGTTTCATGGGCGGGGGACCTGTTCTCTCCAGGCATGCCTTGGCTGCCGGAGGAAGAGCAGCGGCTACGCGTGAGCGCTGGACCATTCGAAATTCTGCTCGGGATCTCTGGCGAAGCGAACTTCACGTGGGAGATGCCATTGGACCAACCGCTTGATGTGACCGAACTCAACAGACATTTGGCTTTCCGGACATGGGCGTCCGAGGCACCGGTCGTCGTCGAGCTTTGGGTCAACGGCACACGCCTAACGACGGCGGAGATGACCCCTGATCCAAAGGCCGTGGGCCAAAGCGCTTATTGGAAGCCGCTGAGATCAGCGTTCAATGATATCATGTCCCTAGCGCCGCCAGAGCGAGTTCCGAATTCGTTATTGGTTCCATTGCAAGCAGTACTCGACGCACGCTCTGAGATACTCGAATATCAGAAGTACGTCAGCGATTTATCAGCTACGATCACTATGCAATTGGAAGGTCCGATCGATCCGATCGTGGAAAAGACGAAGTCCATCATTAGCCCAGTCCACTTGGAGTTTTCCAAACATCTGTTTGTCGCGGTCATCCAGCGGCAAGTTACATCAGCTGAAATCAAAGATGGGTCGATTATACTCAACACACTCTCTGGGCGCATCCTTAGAAGCGCAATTCTGAAGGGTACGGCAGAGGAACACCGCGACTTCGTTGCAGCAGAGGTCAGGTGGGCCAAGGCCGAGGCCGCCGGCAGCGAAAATGTCCTCTCCTTTGAACCCTAATCTGACGACCTCGTCAGTCGATAGCGACGTAGAACGGGTCGCTGATGCCGGCGAGGACTGAGTCAGATCGACGAACGACGAACACCTCTGCAACGTGCACCCCGCGATACTGGAGCTGCTCGACGCGAGCGTGGGCGTTGTCGGCTGGATAGAAGCCGCCTCGAGGTTGCGGAGATCCCGGTGCGTTCGTGATCCGCCATTCAACACGGTATTCCGGTCCGAGCGACCGGCCATCTGGCTGGAGTGCCTCGAAGTAAATCGATGGACCTGCGTGCAGAATCTGGCCGGAGGCCACGGGCCTTGAGGTCATGTGATGTCTGCCGCCGCCGACGGTGGCGGTGATGATGACTTCGGAATCGACATCGTCGCGCTCCGCCCACGTCGGTGCCGTCATATGAGGAAGATGCGCGTAGTTTTTAGGGATTGCACGCGCGCCGAAAACTCTCACGGCCGCGACCAGGTCGCTGATCGCATTGGCGGCCTTGGCTAAGGGTTCAGCCAAAGCGAAGCGGCCTTCGTCTACAGCGGCTTTGGCAACCACGACTGAAGGCGCGAACGCCTCGCCGAACAGCTTTCGCCAAGCCTCCACACTCTTGTCGCGATCCGGCTCGGCAAACGCCTGGTCGATCCAGCCGCGATACTTGCTGATGCTGTTTCGGAAGCTCGCATACTGGGCATCGGTCCAACTCGCTGCAAAATCCTCCGAGGGAAGGAAGGGGTTGCAGACTTCGGGCTTCGCCGCGTGGTCCTGGAGCCAGTCATCGAGTCGCCCCATGACCGTCTTCAAGGTGCAGGGCACGTTCTTGAATTCGTCGGTGTCCTTGTCATCCGCCGCGATCTGCGAAGCGAGGAGGGTGGTCAGCAATACGGAAGGGCAAACGAACCGGGTCTTGATATCCCGAAGGTACTTGATCAAGCGGGTGACCTTGCGGAACGAATTTCCACCGGAGTAGCCGTTCTGCTCGATAAGCCAGTCGGTGTACTGCTCCGGTTCGGATCGTTCGAACTCGTTCGTCTTCCTATTGCAGACCTCAAGTTCCCCAGCGGTCTGCCTGCCGACGACGAGAGGCGCTACGTCGATCTTCTTGTCGTTCGCATAGGTGATCGTGACGCAGTAGTCGTGCGCTTTCACCTTGCGCTTGTAGGTAGAGCTCGACTTGAAGGCTCGCTTCAGCTCGGTGATGTAATCCTTGGCCGTCCACCCATCAACCGGCTCCACGCGGACCAGTAGGTCGGCGTCAAATTCGCCCTTGTCGACCGGCCTGATGATCGTGTCATGAGCCCAAGACCCCTGCTCGTCGAAACCGAGAACGACAGGTCCCCAGTCGCATTGGCGGACGAACTTCTTGATCGCGTCGACGCTGTCTTCGAGCTGCTGAATGCGAGTGGCGTTCAGGTTCACCGTGTCTTTGAGGAAGTCGCTGAAGGTGGCTGACAGCTCCATTGCTCAGACCTGTCCTGCACGACGGCCAACGGCAGCAGCTAGTTCGGCGGGCGTGTAATCCGCCGTGCCCGCCTTGATCTGCTTACCCGCGTTCTGAAACCCGCCCCTGGAGATCGGCGGGGCGTCGGCGTGCAGGGTGTTGATGTCTCGGGTGAGGAGGTCGAGGCCGTCGCTCAATTGAGCGACGCTCAGATCGTCACGTTTGCACTGCACCTGTACGAAATGGCGGATACGTCGCCGCAGCGCTCCATAGGCGACACCGGTCTGATGATGGCGGGCGGCCTTTTGTTCCGGCTCAAGGAAGGATGACACCCCGGTCAGGATGGCTGAGCTGAAAGCGATCATCGCCGGGACGATCGGCAGGAACAATTCAGACAGGAAGGCGCCGCCGGCGATGGCCGCCAGCGCGGCAGACGGAAGGCCTAGGCCGCGGTGCCAGAAGCGCCAGGCTCGCGCGTCTGCGTAATGGCCTTTTTCAGAGAACAGGGCATCGACACCGAGCTGCGCTGCTTGGCTGTCGATCCTATCTCGAAGTTGTGCCTCGTCCATTCCACCACCTTCCTTACGGTCAAGGTGGGGTGGAACATAACGTGCACAAGAGGGAGCCTGCGGAAACGCGAGTTTTCTCAGCGGCGCACGGCGTGCGCCGCTACAGACCCGCCAAAGTCAGCGCCGCATCATAATCAGTTCCGTAGGCGGCGAAGCGCAACACTCGGGTGGACAGGGTCTGCACTGCGCCGTCGTCCGACCGCAAAAGGGAAGTCACCATAGCATCGCCGCCGCAGTTGTTTCGGCCAGCCTTGTCGGGATTCCGGCGACACTCGAGGTACTGCTGACGAAGGGCGTCGATAAGTGCGCGGGGCACGTTTTCGCCGTGCAGCGCTGCGTGAATGTCCTCGCATGGGTCCTCGAACCCAGGCGCACACATCACGCCGTCTTCAAGCAGCTCGGGGATGAAGGACGACCCGGACCGGTAGGCATAACCCATGAAGCGGCCTGATCTTGGACTCCATCCCCACATGAAGATCGACGTCGATCCCGAGGGAGCAGGATCCTGCCGAGCCCCGTCGTCTCGAAGGTTCCGGATCATCGCTGGCGCGATCTCGCTCAACACGTCGAAATCCCTCGCGATGACCCGGGTCGCGGCATAGGCCGCCCAAGCTGCGATCAGCGACGCGTCACCTCGACCGCTGATCACAGCGTCCAGATGCGGGATCGGATGGGCCTTCTGGACGAATGCCGCCGGCGTGCCGTGTTCATCCGTCATCAGCGTATCGGTGACGATCACGACCGCATTGGGTTGAAGCCACCAGTTCACGACAGTCATCGCTTTATCCTCAGCTCGGGGGGGCCGCGCTCCGGCGTCATCTGCAGGGCGAAGCGTTCGCGGGGGCTCATTGGGCCACCGAAGTTGATCCGATCAAGCAGCGGCCCGGCCGTCTTCGCGCTGGCCGCATTGACCACGTACTCGCCAGCGCTGAGCATGGCAGGGATTCTGTCCTCGCGTGGCCCTCCAGGACCGCTGACATAGCCGCCATTTGCGAAGCCCTTGAGGAACGTGCTGCTGAGGAAGTCGAGGCCCTTTCCAATCAGGGAGTCGCTCCCCGGTCGGGTCCCGCGACTCATCAATGAGAACAGGGATTCCAGTGCGCCGTCCAGGAGGCGAGCCTTCAGCTTGTCTCCGATGTACTCACCGACGTTGCCGTCTTCGATGGCCCCAACCAGATCGCGACCGGCTTGCTTAAAGATGTCGCGGATCCGGTCCTCTTCGGCGACGACGCCCGCCGTGCGCTCGAGGGCCTGGCGCTCAAGCACGGCCTGATAGTGGTCGCGCTCCTCCTTGGTGACGATCTTGTCCGCTCGATTGGCGGCGTCGAGGATCTTGAGCTCGAGCAGCTGCTCGGCCTCCAGGATCTTCCGACCGATTTCGTAGCGTTCAGCTTCCGTCCGGGCCATCTGACCCTGAACTTCGAGGTTGCCGATCGCGTCGCGTGCCACCGTCTCTTCCGCCGCGAGCTGACGCTCCGCGATCGCCGTCCGGTGTTCATTGGCAACTTTTCGGCGTTCTGCGTTGTCGGCCTCCGCATCCAGCGCGACCAAGCCGGCCATCTCCGCTCGAGCCGCTTCCTCCGTCAGGCCCGTCCTCACAAGATCGGCGAGGAGCTGAGCTCTCTTCGCGTCCCGGTCCTCGACGTCGAGAGCGAGGAGCTCGGTGGCAAGGCGCGCCTGTTCCTCGGGCGTGTCACCACCCCACCGGAGTTGAATGGCCGTCCGTCTTGCGGTGAACTCCTCGCGATCGAGTGCCTGACGCGTCCGCTCGGCCTCGGCGGCGGCGCGATCGGCCGAGACGTCAGGCGACCGTACCGTCCCGCCTCCACCTGCTCGCACCACAGGGGGGCGGTCTGGCGGCTCTGACGCGGGCGCGACTATCGCAGTCTGCCGGGCGATGCGCTCGCGAGCGCGCGAAGCGATCTCAGCATTCACCTCGGCCAGTTCGCGTTCCCATCCGAGCGCAACCTGAGACATGGGGATGCCTCGCTCGGCCTGCTGCCGAGAGCGGGTAACGCTGCGCTGCAGACTCTCACTTCGTGTCGCGAGCACCCGGTCGTTCCGGTCTTCGACCTTGTTCAGGCCGCTGAAGAAGTCGACGATTCCGCGAGAGAGTTTCGCCAGCTCGCCGGACGCCCAGACGAAGAACGGCGCCATGGAAGATTGCATCTGCCGCACGTTCGCGTCGATCAGCTGCTGATTGCGCTCAAGGGCCCGATCGGCCTCGTCCAGACCCTTCACGACGCTATCGTTCAGCACCGCTCCAAGATTGGACGCTTCGCCAGACATCTCTGCCAGCCCCGCAGCTCCTCCACGGAGCAGGGGCTCAAGCTGCTCTATCTGGAGCTTCTTCAGGATCTGGACCCGTGATGCCTGGTCACCGACTTTGCTGATCCGGTCCGCGATGAGCGGCAGAAGTTGGCTCGCGTTGGTCAGGCCTTCGAGGTCATCGCTCGAGATGCCGAGCTCGGCAAAGGCCCCTTTGACCCTTGCGTCGCCGAGGCCAGTCCGCATGGCCCCCAAGGTGCCGTTCAGTTTCTGCAGCGACGTTTCAAGGCCATCGATCGGCACGCCGGTCTCATCCGCCGAGTAGCGCAGCGTTTGCAGCGCCTCGGTTGTGATGCCGATGCGATCAGCGGCGTCGGTCAGATCGGCCGCCCACTTCACCGACTCGCGGAGATTGGCGCCCGCTATAGCCACGGCTCCGAGAGCAGCCGCCGCCGCGACCCCGGCCACGCCAAATGCAGATAGTGCATTGCCGGCAGGGCCGACGCGTCCCGCCATGCCCGTGAACCCTGCCTGGACATCATTCGAAGCAGCGCTCAACGCACGCATCGCCGGGTTCGCGGACCGCTCCCCGGTCGCGATCTGGGCCCACATCCGTTTCCCGGAATCGCCGACCTGGTCGAAGGTCCGGCGGACAACCTCGCCGCCGGTCGTGTAGAGACGGATGCCGACGCCGCCGCGCCCTCCTGCGTTGTCGTTCATTGCGCGGCGCCCCGAAGGCGAACGGCAAGGCATTCATCGATCCGCGCCAGAACCTGTTCCTGGAAATCCGGAATGAGCATCGCGGCTTCGATGACCAGCCGCGTCATGGGATGCGCTTTCCCCTGATCGTCATGAAAGCCGGCCCAGTCGGAGAGCGCGCGCACACCCAGCTCGACCGCCGACAGCCAGTTGCTGATCCCCACCATCGCTTCGAGATAGGCCTCGAGATCGGTTTCCGGCAGAGAGCGCCAGACGGTCTCACCTCCCTCAGGCAGCAGTCGGTTCCGAGCCAGAACAATCAGCAATTCCTCGCTGTTCGACATGGTCTGCTGAACGGCAGTCTGGGCTGCGGTCAGGGCCATCGGGTTCAAGCGGCGGATGCTGACGCTCACGCCGGCTACCGCGCCTGACAGATCGAACTGGACGGGCTCTCGATCGAGTTGGAGCGTTACATTCATGGCTATTTCCTCACTTGCGCGAGGAAAATGGCGGCCTTGATCGATGCGGTCGTCGGGCGACGCTAGGTCGTCCGAGCATCCCTCAGCCGCTTCCGCACGATCGCGATATCTTTTGCCGTTTCAGTCGGCCTGGACGGCTCTTCCTTGCGAAGATCTAGGCCATGAGTGATGGGGTGATCATTGTCGTATGCGGCGTGGACCAGTTTCGCGATCGCCATGTCGGAGAGGCCTGCCCCTTCGCTTCCCAGCTGCGAAATGAAGTCCGAAAGAATCTCCAGCCTCCGTTCTTTGGCCTTGGATCTCTCGGCGTTGGCGCCGACCCCGGCAGCCCGCGTGTCGCGATTGACGACGTCGGCCGCCTGGACTGCGCCCATGAATCTGCCGTGCAAAACTCCGCGATCGAGAGCCGAGCTCGTGAGACTGAGCAGGTATCTGGTGGCGCGCGTTGGGTCAGCAGCCGCCAGGCGCACGATCTCTTCCACCCGCCGTTCCGCCACTCCTGCCGACGCCTCGATTTGGCGAACTTCCAAGTAGCGATGCGCCCTGAGCGCCCAGGCGATTTTGCCGAGCGGGCCGCCAACCGCGTCTTGGAATTCGAGAGGCAGATCGGTGAACTGGGGCCGATCCTGGCTGAGGTACCAAAAGCCTCCGTCTATGGCGCGATCGACGTCGACGATCGCCCCACGATCGGCCCACATCAGCCACAGGCCGTTCTCACATATGAGGAACCGGCGGGCGCACCCCCTGTTCAGGCCTAGTTCTGTCAGGGCACTTTCGGCCGCCTGCTCAAGATCCTCCGCTCGCCACTCAGCATCCGGGCCTTCCGCGTCGACCACCGTCCGGCCGTGACGGTCCTCGAGGAGATACTGTCTCGGATTGTACCTTTTCCTCCCAGGCTGACGATCGTGGACCCCGACCTTCGACCAGGGCGAAACTCCGACCTCACTAAGCCAGCTCTCTTCAACGCCTGGCATTGGGGCGCCTTCACCGACATCGGGGATCCGCAGCACTTTCCCGTGGAACGTCTGCCAGAGGCCGTCGCTAGTAGGCAGCCTCATTTCGGCAAAGCCTGCCCCGCCGGCCAGATCATCGTCGTGAACGGTGAACGCTGACCGGTCGCCGACCCGGTCGCCGGAAGCGCACGGCGTGCGCCGCTCTACCTTCGGCGCTAAGACAGCTACGTTCGAAATAGATCCCTCGGAAGTCCCGGCTCGGGAACCGCCATGCGGTCGCACGTCATCGAAGTCTTCCGTCGACGTTATTAGGCGGGAATCAAGCATGCGCACAGGGTAACACCGCCCGCCTACTGCTGTCGCCTGTGTGCATCCAGTCATATATTTGCAGCCGAGAAGTGGGGGAGGGCGACACCTTTGCGCGAAAAATTGGGGTCTCTGAGTTCCCAGTCAGTTCCCAGTAGAAAGAGAGCAAAGTGGGAACCGTCATGGCCGGCCACGGCTCGCCCAGCTTCATCGGTTCCCAGTGTTCCCAGTGTTCCCACCGATCCGTGCGGCGACCGTGCGTTTACCGAGCTCGGCGCATCGATCGAGCAGGCATAGAGAAACACCCGAACCCAACCGCGAACATTTCCGCACGGATCAAGAGGATGCGTGCGCCAAGCCGCCAGACCCGTGCGCGATCCGGACCATGCTCGCAGATTTCCCTGATTTTCGAACGCCCAGGCCTAGAGTTGCCGTATACGGAAGCGACCCCCGGGAAGGACCCAGAGGCTCGTGAACCCTTCACCTGCTGGGCCGATCTGGCGCGCGCGGTGGCCACTACCCTCCCGGGGTCGGCGGCGGTTGCGATGGTCAAAGCAACAGATCACAGTTCGCCCCGAACATCGAAGGGATAGGCATGGCGCCCACTCGTGAGCAGGTCGCGCAAGCGATCTATGGCGCTGAAGTCTCAGCGGCGAGGGAGAGAGTGAGCGCTAGCGCTCTCGCCGCTGACCAGTTGGCGCGGGTCCTTCTAGCTGCTGAGAGCGAGACAGACCGATCGGCGGCCATCCTGCTCTTTGCTTTGGCGGAGGACCTGATGCTTGGCGGGCTGAAGGCTAACCTGAACCCGGATGTGTGGGGCGACGGCAAGAGCGTGGCTGGCCCCAACGGGCCTCTCGGCACGGCCAGTAACCGCCTGATGATGTTGCAGTTGCTGTACTGGATCCGAGACTCCACTGCTCAGGACTTGCGCAGGCTCAAAGCCATTCGAAACCATTTCGCTCACCACCCGGACGTCGCCGCGTTCTCCGACCCAAAGATCGCCAGCTGGATTGATGCGTTGCAGCCGTGGGAGAAGCCACTGATCACTCATCCTGATTTCTCGCACTTTGATCCGGGCCCCCTGTCGTCCCGCCAAAAATATCTGATCAGAGCGGGATGTGCCGTGGCACAGCTAGCCTCAGATCTGGCGGTAGGGCCGGCAGCCCGTATTCACCGCGTTGATCCCGGCGATGTCGAAGGTGGCTTTGACGACCTACTTCCGAATACCCGCCAGGTCCGCCTGTTGATGGCAGACGTAATGCTGAGGGTCCTCGGCGCGGCTGCCGCCCCCACGTCCTGAGTGCTGCTTATCGAGCGCTTATCAGAACCGCGAGCGCCGATGCCGGTGAGCCTGCGGCCGGGGCAGGCCTGCCGTTAACCCTTGAAAACGCGAGATAATAATTGCGCCTGGTGGAGCCGAGGGGAGTCGAACCCCTGACCTCGTCATTGCGAACGACGCGCTCTACCAACTGAGCTACGGCCCCGTTTTCCGGGTGACAGGCGAGGGCGCGACATAGGCGGGGGCGAGGCGCGGTGTCAATCTCTCCGGCATCGGAGCCTGCGACCACGCAAATCCTTGGCCTTCCAGCGCTCGACGGCTAGAAGCGGCCTTCCCCTTCTTTAGGAGTTCCCCGCATGGGAATGGCGATCGTCTGGCTCATCAACGCCATCATCAGCCTGATGACATGGTTCATCATCGGCTCGGCGATCCTCAGCTGGCTGTTCGCCTTCGATGTGATCAATCACCGCAACCGGTTCGTGAACCAGTTGGCGAACTTCCTGGACGCCGTGACCCGGCCGTTGATGGAGCCCTTCCGCCGGATCATCCCGCCGCTGGGCGGCATCGACATCTCGCCGATCGTCGTCCTGCTGCTGCTGAATTTCGCGCGGATCGCCTTCAACAACATGGCCGCCGGGCCGATCATCGCCGTTCTCGGTTAGGGTTCGGGCGCCGCACCGCGTCATTCCAGCCTTGCGCCGCGCCCGGACGCTCTTAAGGTGCGCTCGCCCGGGCGAGACGCCGCTTCTGACCACGACTTCATGACCTCCACGATCAAATCAGTCGCCGTGATCGGCGCCGGGCAGATGGGCGTCGGCATCGCCCACGCCGTGGCCCTGGGCGGATATCAGGTGCGGCTGTACGACCTGGCCGCCGACCGGCTGCCCGTGGCGATCGGCGTCATCGGCGCCTCTCTCGCCCGCTCTGTCGAGCGCGGCGCGGTCACCCAGGCCCAGGCCGATGCGGCTCTGGCCAATATTTCCGGCGTCTCGACCCTGGCCGAGGCCGGCAAGGCGGATCTGGTCATCGAGGCCGCCGTCGAGGACGAGGCCACCAAGAAGGCCGTTTTCGCCGAACTTGTCCCTCACCTCGGCGCGAACACGCTTCTGGCTTCCAACACCTCGTCGATCTCGATCACCCGGCTGGCGTCGGCGACGGACCGGCCGGACCGGTTCATCGGCCTGCATTTCATGAAGCCGGCCCCGGTCATGAAGCTGGTGGAGATCATCCGCGGCATCGCCACCTCGGCCGCGACCTATGACGCCGCCGTCGCCTTTGCCGAGAGCCTGGGCAAGACCACGACCAATGCCGAGGATTTCCCCGCCTTCATCGTCAACCGCATTCTGGTGCCGATGATCAACGAGGCGATCTATGTCCTGTACGAAGGCGTCGGCAACGTCGCCTCCATCGACAAGGCGCTGAAGCTGGGCGCCAACCATCCGATGGGGCCGCTGGAGCTGGCCGATTTCATGGGTCTGGACGTCGTCCTGGCCATCATGAACGTGCTTTACGACGGCCTGGCCGACAGCAAATACCGCCCCTGTCCCCTGCTGGTGAAATACGTCGAGGCCGGCTGGCTGGGACGCAAATCGGGGCGGGGCTTCTACGACTATTCCGGCGACATTCCGGTCCCGACCCGCTGATGGCCCGTTTCGACACGCCCGCCGATCTGCCGGGACAGACGCCGGTCGTCTGGCGCCGGACCCGCAGTGCGATTCCGCTGGCCGCCCTGACCGGCATCATGTGGCCGCCGCTGATCCTCACCCTGCTGGCATGGCCTCCGCAGAACTGGATCCCGGGTCGCGAGATCGACTGGCGGTTGACCGTCCTGTTCATCGGCCTGTTCGCCGTGCCGACCGGCTTGTGGTCGATTCGCCGCGAGCGCGACCGTCGCGGCCGTCCGGCCTCACGCCTCGGCGTGGTCTGGCGCTTCATGCTCTACGGCGGTCTGCTGGCCGCCGCCGCCCAGACCGTGCTGGCCCTGGCCATGATGGTCTATGGCTGGGTCCAGTCGGGCAGTCTCGGCCAGGGGGTGGGCGCGACCGAAACGACTCTCCTGATCTACGGTGTCGCCGGCCTGCCGGTCGCCATCCTGGTCGGGGTCAGCTATGCCCTGTGGGCAGGTCTCTGCGCCGCGTTCATCGCCTTCATCCCCGCGCCGGAAAAGGTGAAAGACCGGCTGGGCGTCCTCGGCGGCTGACTGGCGCCCATCGGGCGGTTTACGTCCGGCTGCTTTGCTCTAGATTCGATCCATCGTCTGCTTTGGGGGAAGCACATGGCCATGCCCGCACTCGAGGTTCAGCCTCAAACCGCTGCCGGAGGCCTCGCGCCGACCGGGGCGAAGGACCGGATCTTCCAGCTCGACGTGCTGCGCGGCTGGGCGATCCTCGGGATCCTCGCCGTCAACGCCATCGCCTTCGCCTGGCCTTTCCAGGTCATGATGTCCGAGGCGCCGCCTCCGGGCACGACCAGCCAGGCCGATCTGATCGGCGTGTGGGTGACCGACGTCTTCTTCCACGACAAGTTCCGCACCCTCTTCACCATGCTGTTCGGCGTGTCGATCTTCCTGGTCGGCGGCGAGAAGAACGACGAGGCCCGTGGCTCCCTGCTCTGGCGCCGCCTGCTGTGGCTGGGCCTGTTCGGTCTGCTGCACGGGGTGGTGCTCTGGTACGGCGATATCCTGCTGCACTACGCCTATTGCGGCCTCTTGATGATGATGATGCGCTCCTGGAGCGCCCGGCGGCTGCTGTGGATCGGCGGCGGCGTGACCCTGCTGTGGGCCGTCATCGCTGCGGTCGCCTCCTGGGGCATGGCCAATCTGCCGGCCGAGATCGCGACCCAGATGGAGGCCGGCCGCCCGGTTTCGACCCCCGAAGCCATCGCCGAGGCGGTGGCGGTCTACCGCGCCGGCTGGCCCGGCGGCCTGATGGAGAACATCAAGGTCTGGGCGACCTTCCAGCTGATGGCCAGTCCGTTCCTGATCCCGGTGACCGTGCCGCTGATGATGCTGGGTCTGGGTCTGTTCAAGTCGGGCTATCTGATCGGTCGCGCGCCCCTGTGGACCTATGCGCTCGTGATGCTGATCGGCGGCGCCAATCTGGCGGCCTTCGCCGTCTGGGGCTGGCAGGACACAATGGCCGGAGAGGCCGATCCGACCAACGGCCTGGCGGCAGGCGCCAGCGGGGCGGCTTTCCTGATCACCCTCTTCTACGCCAGCGTCCTGATCCTGCTGGTGCGTTTCGGCCTCAGGCCGCTGGTCGCCTGGCTGGCGCCGGTCGGGCGAATGGCCTTCACCAACTACCTGACCCAGACCCTGATCATGGTCACCCTCTACTATGGGCCGTGGGGTCCGATGTGGATGGGCCAGCACGGTCCGGCCCAGATGTGGGCGGTCGTCGCCGCGATCTGGGCGGCCCAGATCGTCTGGTCGCCGCTGTGGCTGTCGGTCTTCTCGATGGGGCCGCTGGAATGGATCTGGCGCTGCCTGACCTACGGACGGAGGGTGCCGATCCGGAAGTAGGGCAGTGGCGAGTGAGGAGTGACGAGTGGCGAGGTCCGCTCCGGACCATCGCGCGTCCCCGGTCACCACGGGCGGTGGAAGAGCGCCTTGAACTCGCCACTCGCCACTCGCCACTCGTCACTCTAGAACGCCGCCCATGACCGACGCCTCCTCCGTTGCCGAAACGCCCGACCCCATCCGCCCCGAAGCCCGCGCCCCCCGGGGCTTCGCTGACCGGCGTGGGCCCGAGGTCGCCCAGGAGCGCCGGATCGTGCGCCAGGTGTCGGAGGTCTATGAGCGCTGGGGCTTCGAGCCGTTGGAGACCGGGGCCTTCGAGTACGCCGACGCGCTCGGCAAATTCCTGCCCGACGCCGACCGTCCGAACGAAGGCGTCTTCGCGCTCCAGGACGACGACGAACAATGGATGGCGCTGCGCTACGACCTGACCGCGCCGCTCGCCCGGTTCGCGGCCCAGACCTGGGAGACCCTCCCCAAACCCTATCGCCGCTATGCCTTCGGGCCGGTGTGGCGCAACGAGAAGCCCGGTCCTGGCCGCTTCCGCGAGTTTGTCCAGTGCGACGCCGACACCGTCGGCTCCGACCGCCCCGAGGCCGACGCCGAGATCATCGCCATGGCCTGCGAGGGCCTTCAGGCCGCAGGCCTGGCCGAGGGTCAGGCCGTGGTCCGCGTCTCCAACCGCAAGCTTTTCGACGGCCTGTTCGAGGCCGGCGGGATCACCGATCCGATCCAGCGCCTGACCGCCCTTCGCGCCATCGACAAGTTCGACCGCCTCGGCTGGGAGGGCGTCGCCGCCCTGCTGGGCGAGGGCCGTCTGGACGACAGCGGCGACTATACGAAGGGCGCAAATCTGCCGCTCGGTCTTGCCGCGACCATCGAGGCCTTCCTCGGCTCGGCCTCGGAAGGCACGCGCGCAGAGACGCTGGACGCCATCGCCCGCTCGGGCGGCCTCGGCGCGGCCGGTGAGGCGGCCCTGGAGGAGCTGGCCGGCATCGACCGGGCGCTCAACGCCATGCGGGTCGATCAGGCCACCGTCCGCTTCGACCCGACCATCGTGCGGGGCCTGGAATACTACACCGGCGCCGTGTTTGAGGCCGAGTTGCTGCTGGACACCACCGACGACAAGGGACGCCCGGTCCGCTTCGGCTCCATCGGCGGAGGCGGTCGCTACGACGATCTCGTGGCCCGGTTCACGGGCCAGTCGACACCGGCGACCGGTTTCTCCTTCGGCGTCTCGCGCCTGGCCTCGGCGCTGCGGGCCGCCGGACGGGCGGGCGAGGTCGCCCGCGGCCCCGTGGTCGTGATCGTCTTCTCCCAGGACGACATGCAATCCTATCTCGACGCCGTCTCCGAACTGCGCGCAGCCGGGATCGCGGCCGAGCTCTATCTCGGCCGGGCGGGGATGAAGGCCCAGATGAAGTACGCCGACCGGCGCAACGCCCCCGCCGTCGTTCTCCTGGGCGGCGACGAGATCGCGGCCGGTCAGGTGACGATCAAGGACCTCGACGCCGGGCGCGCCGCTGCGGCCGGTCTGGCGGACAACGAGGCCTGGAAGGCCGAGCGCCCGGGTCAGCAGACCGTCGCCCGCGGCGACCTCGTGCGAACCATTCGCAGTATTATCGAAGCTTCTTCGAGAATGGCGCCCGCTCACGGATGAGTTATCGACGTTCAGTCATGAAACCGCCCGTTTTCGCTTGTGCTTTGATTGACTTGAACAGGCCCGAGGAGCCATCTGATCTCACTCGAACGGCGCGGCGCTGACAAGGCGCAGCCGCTGATCGGAGGCGTTTCGGGGAGGAAACGTCCGCTCCTCAGAGAGCGTGAAAGCCCGCTGCGATGTATCCCCCGCAGCGGGCTTTTTCACGTCCTGATGTTGGGCGCTACCGCTCGCGACCCGGTCGCTCGCGGCTTGAGCGCGCATTCGACCATCCGTCCCCGCAGCTCACGTAAGAAAGGCCGGAGCGTCGAACTCCGGCCTTTCATCATTTTGATCATTCTGGCCGTTTTGAACGGCGAGAACCTGTCGTGGTTTTCACCGTTCACTGGCGCCGAAAATCGCTACCAGATGCGGACCCGCTCTTCCGGCGTCAGATAGTACCGCGTGCCCGGCTGGACATCGAACGCCTCGTACCAGGCGTCCATGTTGCGGACCGGGCCGATCACGCGGAACTCGTCAGGCGAGTGCGAATCGGTGGCGATCCGGTTCTTCAGGGCGTCGTCGCGATATTTCGACTGCCAGACCTGGGCCCAGCCGAGGAAGAAGCGCTGGTCGCCGGTGAAGCCGTCGAGGACCGGGGCCTCGGCGCCATTCAGCGACAGGTGGTAGGCCTCCAGACCCACGGCCACGCCCGAGGCGTCGCCGATGTTTTCGCCCATGGTCAGGCCCGGGTTGATGAAGTGGCCGGCGATCGGCTCATAGGCGCCGTACTGGGCGCCGAGGCGGGTGGTCAGGGCGTTGAAGGCCGTCGCGTCGGCCGGGGTCCACCAGTCGCGCAGCACGCCCTGGCCGTCGGATTTGCGGCCCTGGTCGTCGAAGCCGTGACCGATCTCGTGACCGATGACGCCGCCGATGCCGCCGTAGTTGACGGCCGGGTCCGCGTCCGGATCGAAGAAGGGCGGCTGCAGGATCGCGGCCGGGAAGACGATCTCGTTGTTGGTCGAGTTATAATAGGCGTTCACCGTCTGGGGCGTCATGCCCCATTCGGTCTTGTCGACGGGCGCGTTCAGGCGGGCGAGATCGTACTCCCAGCGGAAGCGTCCGGCCCGCTCGCCGTTGCCGAACAGGTCGTCGGCGCGGACCTCCAGATCCGAATAGTCGCGCCAGCGGTCCGGATAGGCGATCTTGACGGTGAAGGCCGCCAGCTTGGCCTGGGCCGCCGCCTTGGTCTCGGGGCTCATCCAGGAATAGCCCTCGATGCGGCGGCTCAGCGCGACCCGCAGGTTGGCGACCAGCTGCTCCATCTGGGCCTTGGATTCGGCCGGGAAATATTCGGCGACATACTGGCGGCCGACGGCCTCGCCCAGGGCGCCGTCGGCGAAGCTGATGCCCCGCTTGTCGCGGCTGCGCTGTTCCAGGGCGCCCGACAGTTCACGCGAGCGGAACTCCCACTGGGCGTCCGAGAAACGCTGCGACAGGCGCGGCGCGGCGCGGTCGACGGTCTGGAAGGCCTGCCAGGCCTGCAGGGTCGCAACCGGGGTCTCGGCGTACATGGCCGCGAGCTTCGGCATGGCGGTGTTCTGGCGGACGATCAGGCGGGGAATGTCGCCCAGACGCGCGGCGCCGAAATAGCCGGCCCAGTCGAAGCCCGGCGCGTCTGCCGCCAGGCTCTGGATCGTATACTCGTTGTAGGTCCGGTCGCGGTTGCGGCTCTCGGCCGGGGTCCAGTGGGCCTCCGCGATCGCGGTCTCCATGGCGACGATGGCGGCCGCGGCGCCGGCCGGATCGTCCCAGCCGATCATCTCCAGCATCCGGGCGACATAGGCCTCATACTTCACCTTCTTTTCGGCGAAGAGCGGGGACAGATAATAGTCGCGGTTGGGCAGGCCCAGGCCCGACTGGCTGGTCGAGACGACGTAGCGGTTCGGATTCTTCTGATCGGTGGTGATGCCGGTGCCGAAGAAGGAGCCGCCCAGGCCGCCGATCGTCTGGCCCATATAGGCGGCCATCGCCTCATGTGTGCCGGCGGCGCGGATTGCGGTCAGATAGGGCTCCAGCGGCTGGGCGTCGAGCGCCTCGATCCGCGCCGTGTCCATGTAGCTGCGATAGGCGTCGGCGATCTTCTGCTCGTCGGTGCCGGGCTGCAGGTCGGTGCGGGCGACCAGGGTGTCGATCATCGCCTTGACGCGGTTGTCCGACAGTTCGCGCAGAAGGCCGAAGGAGATGCCGTAGCTGGACCGATCCGCAGGGATGATGGTGCGGGCCAGGGCCGCGCCGTTGGCGAAGCTGTTGAAATTGTCGCCCGGCAGGACCGACCGGTCCATGCCGGCGGTGTCGAAGCCCCAGGTCCCGTAATGGGGCGTCTCGACGCCGCGATAGCCGGTGAAGGCCGCGTCGCCTTCCTGGAAGATCGACTGGATCGTGCAGGCTTCGTCGATGCAGCCGTGGTCGTGATCTTGAGCCGAGGCGGCGGCGGGCAGCAGGAGCGCAGCCGTTGCCGCGCCGATAAGCAGAGACTTCATGAGGATTTCCTGGGGTTTCGGATCGTCGCCGCACAGGTGTCGCGGGTTCGGCGCGGACCCTAAGCCGCGCATGTGGCCTGTCGCCTTAAAAAAAGTTCATGAAACGACGCGCGCGGCTCGCCAAGCGGCGCCTTTAAGGTGACGATCAATCATCAAGGAGATCGAATGGCGGGCGGACACGGCGGCGGCGACTACAAGGACCTGGTCGTGTTCCTGGCGGCGGCGGGAGTGGTCGTACCCCTGTTCAACCGCTGGAAGATCAGTCCCGTTCTGGGCTTCCTGGCGGCCGGGGTGCTGCTGGGGCCGGACGGGCTCGGCCGTTTCGCCGATGTCGTCCCCTGGCTCGGCTGGTTCACAATCGACGACGCCGACCAGCTGGCCCAGCTGTCGGAACTCGGCGTAGCCTTCCTCCTGTTCATGATCGGGCTGGAGCTGTCGTGGGAGCGGCTGAAGGCGATGCGCAGGCTCGTCTTCGGCTTCGGCATGATGCAGGTCCTGCTCTGTGCCGCCATCCTGGCCGGAGCCTTCATGCTGCTGGGCCAGCCGTTGGCCGGCGCTGCCGTTCTGGGCATGGGCCTGGCCTTGTCATCGACGGCGGTGGTCCTGCCGGTCATGGCCGAGCGGGGACGGATGCGGGGCGTGGTCGGTCGGGCGACGTTCGCCGGACTGCTGGCCCAGGATCTGGCCGTCGCGCCTATCCTGATCACCGTCACGGTGCTGACGACCCTGTCGGCGGCCGGAGGCGACCTGTCGCCCGCTGTTCTCGGCCCCGCCCTGCTCACCCTGGCGCCCGCCGCCGTCGGCCTGGCCCTGATCGTCCTCGTGGGCCGGTTAGGCCTGCGTCCCCTGTTCCGGTCCGTGGCCAAAAGCCGGACCAGGTCCCATGGTGGCAGTCAGGAACTGTTCGTCGCACTGTGCCTGCTGGTCGTCGTCGGCGCCGGGGTCGCGGCCCAGGCGTCCGGCCTTTCCATGAGCCTCGGCGCTCTGATCGCAGGCATCCTTCTGGCCGAGACCGAGTACCGCCGCGAGATCGAGATCAATATCGAACCCTTCAAGGGCTTGCTTCTGGGGGTCTTCTTCGTCGGCGTCGGGATCGGGCTGGACCTGGATGTCGTCGCAGCCGAGCCGATTCTGGTGTTCGGCCTGGCTCTCGGCGTCATCGCCATCAAGGCGGTTCTGATCTTCGGCCTTGCCCGCGCCTGGGGCCTGTCGGCTCGCGCGGCCATAGAGACGGCGCTGGTGCTCGGCCCGGCCGGGGAGTTCGCATTCGTCATCGTCAACACCAGTCTTGTGGAAGGCGTGGCGACGCCGGCCTTCACCCAGGCCGTCCTGGTGGCCGCGACCATCAGCATGTTCGCCGTGCCCTTGATGGCGATGCTGGGCCAGCGGATCGCGGGCGCGCGGGTCGCCGCCATACCTATCGCCGACGATCCTGTCCTGGCATTGGCGCCCGAGACCGATCGGACGGAGGTTTCCGTACTGATCGTCGGCTTCGGCCGGGTCGGTCGTCTGGTCGCCGAGATGCTGGCCGAGCACGGCCAGAGGTTCATCGCGGTCGACACCGACCCCTCCGCCGTCGCCGCCGGCCGCCGCGACGGCTATGACGTCTCCTACGGCGATGCGGCGCGGTCGGAGATGCTGTCCCTGTGCGGCATCGAGACGATCAAGGCCCTGGTCGTCACCATGGACGCCCCGACCAAGGTGGACGACGTCGTGATCGCGGCGCGGGCCCTGCGTGATGATCTGGTCGTCATCGCCCGTGCCCGTGACGACCGCCATGCCGCGCGGCTTTACGGGTTGGGCGTTACGGACGCGGTGCCCGAGACGACGGAGGCCAGCCTTCAGTTGGCCGAGAACACCCTGGTCGATCTGGGCGTGCCGATGGGGCTCGTTCTGGCCTCCATCCATGAGCGTCGGGATCAGTACCGGGCCGTCTTCCAGGCCGCTATCCCCGAGGACCGCCGCAACCGCGCCACCCGGGCGCTCAGGGCCAGCCTGAAGCCTTAACCAGAAACGGGACCCATTTTGGTCATCGTTCCGTGATGAAAGCGCGCCTTCCCCCGGGGGCTTCGCATTGCACGGGTCGCTCGCAGCGTCCGTTTGCGACGTGATCGACCCAGTCGCAGCCCCTTCTGTCCATCTGTTTCGCGGATCCCCCGCCGTGAAGCGTCAGCTACAGAGTATCCCTGTTCATGCGTGAGTCCGCGTCGACCGCCGCCCCCGTTTCCAGTGATCCGCACCCGCGCCTCAACCGCCGTCAGGCCGCCAAGGTGCGCACGCGTCAGAAGGTCCTCGACGCCGCCCGCGGTCTGTTCGCGGAGCGCGGCTACGAACCCGCCACGATCCGCGACATCGCCAAGGGCGCGGGCATGTCCACCGGCGCCGTGTTCGCCAACTTCCAGGACAAGGCCGAACTGTTCGAGGCCGTCCTGACAGAGGACATGGCAGGGCTGGCCGAGGTCATGCTGAACGGCGCCGGCGACGGCCCAACCCGTGATCGCCTCGTCAACGCCCTGACCGCAGGCTACCACGGCTCGATCGATCAGCTGCCGCTGTTCCAGGCCATCGTGGCCCGTTCGTGGTTCCAGCCCGTCGCCGCCGAGACGCGCCAGCGCGCCGCGACGCAAGGGTTGACCGACGTCATCTCCGACATCCTGCGCGCCGGCATCGGCGCCGGCGAGATTCGTCAGGACGCCGACATCGCCCTGCTGACCGAACTGACCTGGGACGCCTATCTGTCGAACTACCGTCGCGCCGCCTACGACGGCTGGACCGTGGACCAGCTGGCCGACCACATCGGTCGCCAGGTGGACACCCTGCTGGCCGGCGTCAGCACGAAGTAAAAGGGTCGGGCCTCAAGGAGCGCGACGCGCGACAGGCCCACCAGGAAGAGCGTTTCAGCTCTTCCATTTCAGAACCGCCGGCTTGACCGGGTTTGAGAAGCCGCGCCCCTCAGCGCGGCTTTTCTGCCATTCGCGCTTCAGCTGCTGGTACCATTTCGCCTGTTTGTCTGCGTCGTCGATCCAGATCAGGGCGGGGTCGTAGCGCAGGCCCTCGTTCTGCAGGTTCACCATCCCGCCGTCCTGCTTGAGGAAGGCGACGACCCCCATCCGCAGGAAGGGTCTGGCGAGACCGAACACCCAGTGGTCGGACCAGAAGATCTGGGTGATCCGGGTCTTCGTCTCGGTGACCGGCGTCAGGCAGGTCAGGGCCAGGACCTGCTTCTCCCCCACCTGGATATGCTCCCAGCGATAGCCGGGCAGGCGGAAGGTGATCTCGGTCGCGGGCGCGCCGCCCAGGATCCGGTAGGCCCGGGAGTTTGACGACGGCGCGTGTCGGACCATGGCGAAGCCCAGCTCGCGCGGTTCGAAGGCCTTGGACTTTTCGTGCATCGAATGCTCGGACCGCCACCACCACTGCTGGTGGACATAGGGGCCGTGGGCGGGGTCCATCAGGCCGACGACCGCGTGGTCGATATGGCTGTCGAAATCCATCCACTCGACCAGTTTCGCGTCCCCACCGACAACACCGGGGAAGGTCGGGGGCGGATGATCGGGCTCGGCGTCCGAGCGGGGGTCTGAGCGTAGATAGACGAACACCATCCCCTGGCTTTCGACCACCGGATAGGACCGCACGCGGACCCGCCCCACATCGAACGGCTGTGCGTCGACCAGGGACGGAATGGCGGCGCAGACCCCGTCGGTGCGGAAGCGCCAGCCGTGGTAGCAGCACTCGACGGTCTCGGGCTCGCCGGGCTTCTGCACCAGCCGCCCGGCCGACAGCGGCGCGGCGCGGTGCGGACAGATGTCGCGCATCGCATAGACCTGGCCGTCGCGACGTCGCCCGATCAGCACCGGTTCGCCCAGAATCTCGTAGCGCTTCAGCGACGCCTCTGCGACGTCGCGCGACAGGGCGGCGAAATACCAGGTGTCGAGCACGAACCCCTTGCCGAAGGCGGCGGGCGGGGCCTTGGCTTCGGGCGAGGCGTTCATCGGGCTTTCGGCAGGGCTCATGGCCGGATGATAGAGGCTGGTTTCGCTTTCGTCATTGTTCGAGGAAATTCGTCGGGGCAGGTTGCGTCCTGCATCCGTTCGCACGACCTGTGACGACAAGGGGTCAGGACGCCGGATCGGACCGGCCCGAACAACAGGACCCAGGGAAACGACACCATGAACAGCCAGATCCTCACCGGCGTCATCGCCGCCCTCGGCCTGATGGCCAACTTCGCCTTCGTCGGCGCGGCGAGCGCCCAAGACGGCCATGCGCCCCATGCCGACCACGGACACCATCACGCCGACTTCGAATCGACCCGCATGCACGTCCGCGTGGACGGCGAGGCCGGGCCGGGCGTGCGCGACATCATCCTGATCCCGGGCCTCTCCTCCTCACCAGAAGTCTGGCAGGGCACGGTCGACCACCTCGGCAGCGGCTGGCGCGTCCACCGCATCCATATCCAGGGCTTCGCCGGCGCGCCGGTCGCGGGCAATACCGAAGGCCCGGTCGCTGCGCCCGTGGCCGAGGAGATCGCCCGCTACATCGCCGAGAACAGTCTCGAGAAACCCGTCGTGGTCGGTCACTCCATGGGCGGCACCATCGGCATGATGCTGGCGGCCCGCCATCCTGATGCGGTCAGCAAGCTGATGGTCGTCGACATGGTGCCTTTCATGGGCGCGATGTTCGGGGCGCCCGGCGCAACGGTCGAGAGCGTCGGCCCGGTCGCCGAGCAAATCTATCAGGGCATGGCGACCTCCGCCCCGGCCGAGTATCAGGCCCGCGCAGCCGCCTCGATCACCGGCATGATCAACACGGAATCAAAGCGCGCCGGCCCGCTGGAAGATTCAGCGACCAGCGACCAGCAGGTCTCCTCGCGCTCGTTCCGCGAGCTGATCCTGACCGACCTGCGTTCCGAACTGCCGCGCATCACGGCTCCGACCGAGGTCCTGTACGTGAAGTTCAACGACGCCCGTATGACCAACGAGATCACCGATATGGTCTACCAGGCCTCCTTCGCGACCCTGCCGGGTGTAGAGCTGAAGCGGATCGATGACAGCGCCCACTTCATCTTCCTGGACCAGCCTGAGGCCTTCTACGCCCGACTGGACGCCTTCCTGGCCGAATGAGCGACCCGGTCGCTCCCAGCGTCCTGAAGGCCGCGGCCGACATCCTCGACCTCTACGATCGGCGGTCCAGCGACTGGATCGCCGATCGCGGTGCGGTCCTGACCGAGGCCGACCGGACCTGGCTCGACCGGTTCACGGCCCATCTGGCGCCGGGAGATCCCGTGCTCGACGTCGGCTGCGGCTCGGGGCGGCCGATAGCGGCGGCCCTGCTGGATCGAGGCTTCCGCGTGACCGGCGTCGACGCCTCTACCCGGTTGATCGCCCATGCTGCGGCGGACCTGCCGGCGGGCCGGTTCGTCCAGATGGACATGCGCACCCTCGACCTCGGCGAAACCTTCGCCGGAGTCCTCGCCTGGCACAGCCTGTTCCATCTCTCGCCCGGGGATCAGCGCATCGCCCTGCCGCGCCTTCTGGCCCACGCGGCCCCGCGCGCGGCGATCATGTTCTCCTCCGGTCCACGCGAAGACCATGTCGTCGGCTCATGGCGGGGCGAGCCCCTCTATCACGGAAGTCTCGACCCGGAGGCCTACCAGGCCCTGCTCTCCTCCCAGGGGTTTCAGGTTGAATCCGGCCTCTGGGCGGATGACGGCTCTGTCTGGCTCGCCCGCCGCGATGGATGATCGTTAAGTCCCGCGCCATCGTTTCGGCCGAAAGGACCATCACGCTGACGTGAAGTCTTCACGCGCCGTTCACCACAAAAGCGTTTTGGTGGGTGGCGTTTTGGTGCAGGCGGCGAACGGCTATGACGGCCGGGGTTTCTGGGGATGTCGATGGCCGGTCCGGGTTTCGGAAACAGAGGTGGCGGCGGCGCGGCGAAGCCCGCACGCACGCGGCTGCAACAGGTCCTCTACTGGGGCTCGGTGCTGGCCGTCTGGGGCGTCATTTTCCTGGTGGTCTTCTTCGCCGTCTTCGCGCGCGGCCTGCCGGACACCTCGGCGCTTTACGACGTCGATCGCCAGCCTTCGATCACCTATCTGGATCGCAACGGCGCCCTGATCGCCACGCGCGGCTCCCAGCAGGCCCCGCCGGCCGATCTGGAGGCCCTGCCCGACTATGTCCCGGCCGCCTTCATCGCCATCGAGGACCAGCGTTTCTACTGGCACCCGGGGTTCGATCCGATCGGCATGACCCGGGCCATGGCCGCCAACATGCGCGCCGGCCGGATCGTCCAGGGCGGTTCGACCCTGACCCAGCAACTGGCCAAAAACCTGTTCCTGACCCCCGACCAGAACGTGCGCCGCAAGGTGCAGGAGCTGATGCTGGCCGTCTGGCTGGAGTTGAAATTCTCCAAACAGGAAATTCTCGCCCTCTATCTGAACCGGGTCTATTTCGGCGCCGGCGCCTACGGGATCGAGGCCGCGTCGCAACGCTATTTCGACAAGTCGGCCAAGGATCTGACCGTCGGCGAGGCCGCCCTGCTGGCCGGCCTGCTGAAGGCGCCGTCGCGCTATTCACCCGTGTCGGAGCATGAGCGCGCCGCCGCCCGCGCCACCGTCGTGCTGGACGAGATGGAAGAGTCCGGCGTCATCACCACCGAACAGCGCGCCGACGCGGTGCTGGAGCCGGTCCGCGTCTCCCGCACCCTGGCGACCCAGCACGCCCAGTATTTCGTCGACTGGCTCGACAAGGAGATCCGTGGCCTGGTCGGTCAGCCGACCGAGGACATGATCGTCGAGACGACGCTGGATCTGACCCTTCAGACCGCCGCCGAGCGGAACGTGCGCCGCATCCTGGACCGCGACGCCTCTCGCGGCGTGGAGCAGGCGGCTCTGGTGGCTCTGGACGGCGACGGCCGGGTGCGGGCCATGATCGGCGGCGCCTCCTATGCGGACAGCCAGTTCAACCGCGCCGTCGACGCCCGCCGCCAGGCCGGTTCGGCGTGGAAGCCCTTCGTCTATCTGGCGGCGATGGAGGCCGGCTATACGCCCGAGACCCCGGTGGTCGACGAGCCGGTCCGCATCGGCAACTGGAGCCCGCGCAACTACTCGGGCACCTTCGCCGGCAACATGACCCTGGCCAACGCCGTGGCCCAGTCGACCAATACGGTCGCCGCCTATGTCGCCGACCAGATCGGTCGCGACAGCGTGTCCCGCGCCGCCCGCCGGCTCGGAATCTCGTCCCGCATCGGGCTGGAGCCGGCCATGGCCCTGGGCGCGGTCGAGGTCTCGCCGATCGACATGGCCACCGCCTATGACGCCTTCGCCAACGGCGGCCGCCGGGTCGAGGCCTATGGCATCAGCCGCATCCGCACGCCCCAGGGACGGGTCATCTACCAGCGCGGCGCGCGCGACGCGGCTTCGGGTCAGGCGATCAACAACCCGGCGCTCTACTATATGAACCAGATGCTGCGCGGCGTGGTCACAGGCGGGACGGCGCGCAGCGCGGCCATCGCCGGCCGCGATATCGCGGGCAAGACGGGCACCACCTCGGACTACAAGGATGCCTGGTTCGTCGGCTACACGGGCGGTTTCGTCACTGCCGTCTGGGTCGGCAAGGACGACAACACCGCCATGCGCGGCGTCACCGGCGGTGCGGCCCCTGCCGCCATCTGGAAGGGTTTCATGGAGGCCGCCCTGCCGCGCCTGAATGTCCAGCCCATCCCCAACGGCCCGCCGATGCCGGAGGGCTGGGTCGCGCCCGATCCGATCGGCGACCTGATCGGCGATGCGGAGGACCCCTACGGCGACTCCACTGTCCTGCCCGGCGGCGTCGATCCCGACCAGGGCGACCCCTATGATCCGACCGCGCCGGGTGAACGGCCGCGCCAGGACGCCATACCCACCGACCGTTCGCGTCGCGACGACCCGCCGGACCAGAACCCCGAACCGGCCACCCAGCCGGAGAAGGAAAACAACCCGCTGTTCTTCTAGGTTTTCCTTCTCAAGGGGAGAAGGATCGATGTCATCTTCCCACCGCATGCAAGGCCGGGCCGTGATCCCTGAGCCAGGCGCGGAACGGGCGGTGGTCGCCGACCAGCCGCTTCACGACCGACCAGTAGGCCGGGCTGTGGTCGGCGTGGACCAGATGCGCGACCTCGTGGGCGGCCAGGTAGTCGAGCACCTCGGGCGGGGCCATGATCACGCGCCAGGAATAGCGGATCGAGCGCGACATCGGGCTGCACGAGCCCCAGCGCGACGCCGGGTCGTTGATGGTCAGGGTCACCGGCCGCTGGCCGAGGGCGCGAAGATGGAAATCGGTTCGGGTCTGGAGCGTTTCTCTCGCGGCTCTCTTGAGCAGGTTGATCACCCGGCGTGCGAAAGCCTCGCCCTCGCCGCCCGAGACGATCCGCAGACCGTCGGGCCCTTCGACCAGTCGCGCCGCGCCGGCGCCTCCCGTGGCCTCCAGCCGAACCGATCCGCCCCGATAGGGAATGACCGCACCGGGCTCGATCGCCGTGCCGCCGGGTCGCGCCGCCAGCCGCTCGGCGATCCAGGCGCACTTCGACCGTGCGAAGGCGACCGCATCGACCAGCCTCCGCTCGGACGGCGCGATGGCCACGGCCTCGCCCTTGCGCGTGTCGATGCGGATCGAGATGCGCCGCGCGCGCGGATTGACGCTCAGACGAAGGGCGTGACCGCCCTCAAGCGGCAGCCGCTGACCGGTCTGGTACGGCGCAGAGCTTTTCATTGGCGGCGATGAAGTCCCGGGTGCGGGTGTAGATCTCCTCGCGGAATCTGCGCCCGTTGAAGACGCCGTAGTGGCCGACGCCCGGCTGGACGTAAAGCACCCGTCGGTCGTCGGGGATGTTGGTGCAGATCGTGTGCGCCGCCTGGGTCTGGCCGACGCCGGAAATGTCGTCCTTCTCGCCCTCGACGGTCATCAGGCCGATGTCGGTGATCGCAGTCAGGTCCACCTTCTGGCCCCGGTGTTCGAGAAGGCCGCGCGGCAGCAGGTGCGACTGGAAGACGATATCGATGGTCTGCAGATAGAATTCCTCGGTGAGGTCGAGGACCGACAGATACTCGTCGTAAAACTCCTCGTGCTTCTCGACCCCATCGCCGTCGCCGGCGACCAGGTCGCGGAAATACTCCCAGTGGGCGTCCTTATGCCTCTGCTCGTTCATCGACATGAAGCTGTAGAGCTGGACGAAGCCCGGATAGACCTCGCGGCCGAAGCCCGGATAGGGCCAGGGCACGGTGTGGATCATGTTCGACTGGAACCAGGCGAAAGGCTTGGCTTCCGCCAGCTGGTTCGTCACCGTTGGCGACAGGCGCGCATCGATCGGCGAGCCCATGAAAGTCATCGAGGCCGGTCGGTTCGGGTCGTTCTCGGCGGCCATCACGGCGGCGGCGGCCAGGACAGGGGGGCCGGGCTGGCAGACGCCGACGACGTGGGCGCGCGGGCCGATCTGGGCCAGCATGGTGCGGACGTGGTCGATGTAGTCGTGAAAGTCGAACCGGCCTTCCAGCATCGGTACCTGACGGGCGTTGACCCAGTCGGTGACATAGACGTCGTGGTCCTGAAGGAAGGTTTCGACCGTGCCGCGCAGCAAGGTGGCGTAGTGGCCGGACAGCGGGGCCACGATCAGGACGCTGGGCGCAGCCACAGGCTTCCCGGCCCGCTTCAGATCACCCACATTGCGGGCGAACCGCACCAAGCGGACCCACGGGCTCTGCCAGACTACCTGTTCGGTCGTGCGCACCGGTTGATTGTTGATGGTGACGACGTCCAGTTTCCAGGCCGGCTTGCCGTAGCGACGCGTGACGCTTTCGAACAGCTCGGCGGAGGCATAGGCCGTTCGCCCGACCGCGGTCTGTGACGCGGGATTCATGGGCGACGTCCAGAACTTGCGGGCGAACGACGCCCCGATCCGGAAAGGCTGCGCCGATTGATAGGCGAGCTCGTGAAGTGCGTAGAGCATGAAATCCTGTGATCGGCCCCGCCGAGGCGGTGATGCCATCATAGAACGCGCTGCACTGCAAAAGGATTTATATTCCTCTCCAAAGCGAAGCGCAGGGGAAGGGGGATCGCAGCGCCCGTGCGCCGGGGGTGGAGGGGGCTGATCCAGGGCCGGTGTGTGCGGTGGGCCGCCTCCACCACTCCGTGGTCGATGGCTCCCCGGATGGGGGAGGAATATCAGCCCCGCGCCATGACCCGCTTGATCAACTGCGCCGACCGCTCCGGGCCAAGGTCGTGGCTCAGGGCCGAGCGGAACTGCCCGTCCGGTCCCATCAGATAGACGGTCAGGGAGTGGTTCATCGTGTAGTCCTCGCCGTCCCCGACCTTCTGGAAATAGGCGCGATAGACCTTGGCCGCGTCCGTGACCTGTTGCGGCGTGCCGGTCAGGCCGATGACGCCGGGCGGGAAGCCGTCTGACGACAGATAGTCCTTCAGGGCCTGGGGCGTGTCCCGTTCCGGATCGATCGAGACGAAGACGATCTGCAGATCGCCTGCGTCAGACCCCAGAAGGGTCCGCGTGGCCTCAAGAGAGGTCAGGGTCGTCGGGCAAAAATCCGGGCAGTAGGTGAAGCCGAAAAACACCAGGCTCCATTTGCCGTCCAGCATCGTCTGGTCGACCGTCTGACCGTCCTGGTTGACCAGCTGGAACGGACCTCCGACGGCGGGTTGACCGGTCGCGGAGCCTTCTGCGACGGCGTCGGCGCGCTCACGCCCGGACACCACGACGACCGTAACAGTGGCCAGCGCTGCGGCGATGGCGATACAGGCGCCCGCGAACAGCAGGACGGAACGGCGTGGCATCATGTCTCTCCGGGCCGACAGCGGCGCGCAACGGGTCTATAGACGCCGGGTGAGCCAGAGCGAAGTCCGTCCCGATCCCTATGACGCCCCCGATGACGTCATGTCGCAGTTTCCGCCCTCGGCGCCGAGCTGGGCCAGTTTGCCGCGTCGCAGCCGGGGCCTGTCGCTCAGGACCCTGATCATCCTGCGCTGGCTGGCCATCGTCGGTCAGACCGCGACCCTGATCGTGCTGGATACCCTGTTCCACTTCCCCCTGCCACGATGGCAGTGCCTGCTGGTCATCCTGGCCAGCGTGATCGTCAACCTGCTGGCCATGGGCCGGCTCCAGCGGGTCGACAGCCGCCTGCCGGACGGACGCCAGACCGGCATCCATCTGGGGTTCGACATCCTTCAGCTTTCGGCCCTTCTGGCCTTCACGGGCGGGCTCGCCAATCCGTTCTGCCTGCTGCTGGTCGCGCCGGTGACAGTGGCGGCGGCCTCCCTGCCGGGGCGTCAGGCCCTGGTGCTCGGGCTGATGGTGCTGGCCTCGACCACGGCCCTGTTCTTCTGGTCCATGCCCCTGCCCTGGCAGAACGGGGCGGATATCGCCCTGCCGGTGCTCTATCGCTTCGGCATCGGCCTGGCCCTGACGACGGGGGTCGTGTTCACCGCCGCCTATGCCTGGCGGGTGGCGGCCGACGCCGAAAAGCTGGAGCTGGCCCTGGCGACGACCCAGGACGTGCTTCAGCGCGAACAGCGGCTGGCGGCCCTGGGCGGACTGGCGGCGGCGGCGGCGCACGAGCTGGGCACGCCTCTGGCGACGATCCAGGTGGTGGCCAAGGAGCTGTTGCGCGCCTCCCCGCCCGACGGGCCGATCGCCGAGGATGCACGCCTGATGCTGCAGCAGGCCGAACGCTGCCGCGAGATCCTGAAACGCCTGTCCCAGCGGCCCGAGGACGGCGATCCCCTCTATACGGAAATCGGGCTGAAGGCCCTGCTGAACGAGGTGGTCGATCCGCACCTCGGCTTCGACCTGGACATCGAAGTGGCCGTCCACACGCCGCCGGGCCTGGAGGAGCCGCACGTCAAACGGTTGGCCGAGGTGGTCCATGGCCTCTCCGCCCTGGTCGAGAACGCCGCTGATTTCGCCGCCTCGACGGTCCGCGTCACGGCGACGGCGGACGCGCAATGGATCACCATCGATGTCCTCGACGACGGCCCGGGCTTCGCGCCCGACATCCTGCCTCGGCTCGGCGAGCCCTATGTGACCAGTCGGCCCCACGGCAAGTCGCGTCAGGCCCTGGCGGCGCAGCTGGCCGCAGCGGCCGCCGCCGCCCGCCCGGCCCGGCGCGGCAAGACTGCTCCTCCGCCGCCTCCGCCGGAGCCCGATATCATTCCCAGCCAGGGCGGGATGGGGCTGGGCTTCTTCATCGCCCGCACCCTTCTGGAACGAACCGGCGGCAAGGTGGTGGTCGGCCATGGCGAGGGCGGACCGGGCGCGAACCGGGGCGCCCGGGTCACCGTGCGTTGGGACCGCCGGTCGCTGGAACTGGTTCCGTGAGGGCGCGTCCGCCTGCGCTCCATCGCCGCACCGCTTGACCGGACCGTCGCGCAAGCCGACTTGACGTCCAGGGAGACCAAGCCATGACGACCGCCGCCGCCACTCTGGAAGACCGTATCGCCGGACTTCAGGACCGCTCGCTTCTGTTGCTCGACGATGACCAGGCTCTGCGGACCCGCCTCGGGCGCGCGCTGGAATCGCGCGGCTTCCAGGTGACCACCGCCGGGTCCGTGGCCGAGGCGACCGAAGCCTTGCGCACCCATCTGCCGGCCTTCGCGGTTCTGGACATGCGCCTGGACGACGGCAACGGCCTGAAGGTGGTCGAGGCCATCCGTGAGCGCCGCGACGACGCCCGCATCGTCATGCTGACCGGCTACGGCGCCATCGCCACCGCCGTGGCGGCGGTCAAGGCCGGGGCCGTCGACTATCTGTCAAAGCCCGCCGACGCTGACGACGTGGTCAAGGCCCTGCTCGCCACCGGCGACGCGCCCGAGCCGCCGGAAAACCCGATGAGCGCCGACCGGGTCCGCTGGGAGCATATCCAGCGGGTCTACGAACTGTGCGACCACAATGTCTCGGAGACCGCGCGCCGTTTGGGCATGCACCGCCGGACCCTGCAGCGCATCCTGGCGAAACGGGCCCCGAGGTAGCTTTCCTTCTCCCGCGAGGGAGAAGGGCGTTTAGTCCCGCAGCGTCCGCATCGCCGCCAGACGTCCGAAGGCGATCGTCAGGGCCTTCCGCCGCGCCGGCGCCAGGGTCATCACCGGGGCATCCCGCACCACCGCTCCGCCGAATGCATCGGCGACGATCAGACCCGGCTCTTCCGGCAGGACGCCTTGCGGAAACTCCGGGGCCACGGCGAAGAAGAAGGCGTCGCAGAAGGGCGCGTATTCGGGCCATTTGCGGTCGACGCGATAGTCCTCGATCCCCGACTTCACCTCGACGATGACGATGTCGCCCTTGCGGCCGAGAGCCATGACGTCGGCGCGGCGCCCGTTGGGCAGGCACACTTCGAGCAGGGGCGCATAGCCCATGTCGGCCAGCAGCCTGGCCGCCCCGCGCGTCACGCCGAGCGTGGTCTCCGGGCGGCTGAAGACGAGTTCCAGATGAACGGAGGCGGCGGGCATTCCGCCTTTATGTTCCGGTTCCGTTCCGGCTTCAAGCGAAGCGTTTGCGGTTCTCCGCCCATTCCGCCTTCGCCTGGCCCCAGCGGTCGACCCGCACAGTGTCGAATGGTGGCGGCAGGGCGGTTGGCCCTAGATTGGATGAGCCCAGCGCCTCGGCCAGCTTCTGAGACGGCCGGTTGTCTGGATCGATGCAGTGGATGACTTCGGTCCAGCCCAGCACATCGAAAGCGTAGTCGAGGGTGGCGACCGCCGCCTCAACGCCGTAACCCCGACCCTGGGCGTCGGGGTGCAGCCCCCAGCCGACCTCGGTCCCCGGCCAGCCCAGCGGGGTCCACGGACCGATCCGTCCCAGCCAGCGGCCGCTGTCACGTTCGATGAGCGAGAACATGGCGACGCCGGTGAGGGCCCAGGCGCCCGCCATGGTCATGAACCCGCGCCAGGCCGAGGCGGCGGCCATCGGGCCGCCGATGAAGCGCGAGGCCTCCGGGTCGGCCATCAGCTCCGCCCAGCGCGGAAAGTCCTCCATCGCCGTCGGTCGCAGGATCAGGCGTTCGGTCTCGAGGGTCGGTCCCGGCGAAATCACAGCGGATACTCCCGTTCCAGCTCGTAGTGGCTGCCGTCGTCGGTCAGAGTGCTGGAATACAGGCCGAACCGGTCGATCCGGATCGGCGGCGAATGCAGCAGGTTGTGGTTGGTGATCCAGGCCCCGATCCGGTCGGGATTGGTCTGGGTCTTCAGGTAGGCCAGGGTCACATGTGGACGGTACAGCCGCGGCTCCATCGTCACGCTGGCCCGCTCGGCCGCCGATTTGCAGCGCCCGGCCAGCACGTTCAGCCGCTCCGATGGCTCCAGTCCGGCCCACAGGGTGTGACTGCGATGCGCATCGCCGAACGCGCCGACGCCCTTCAGCTCGATGTCGAAGGCGCCGCCCGGAATCCGCGCCAGCTCAGCCGCCAGGTCGTCGGCGCGGCGCTCGTCCACGTCGCCATAGAAGGCCAGGGTCACATGCAACGCTTCTGATGGCCTCCAGCGCGCGCCGGGCAGGCCCGTCTGTCGTCTCGCGAGCGTCTCGGCGACCTCGAAGGGGATCGGTACGGCGGTGAACAGGCGCAGCATGCGACCGTTCGTAGCGGCTGGCGGCGAAGGCGTGAAGCGGGCGGAACCCCTGCGGCGATCAATCCCTTGCGCAGAGGGTTCCAGAACCCGATATTTCCAACTTCGGCGCGGGGTCTGTCCCGTCGCCTCAACAGGAGAAGACACTCGCGATGAGCGACTTCAGAAACGGCTACTCGACGCCGGCTCCGGCCAAGGCCGACATGGCCGTGGACGCGGGCCTGCGCAGCTTCATGCTGGGCGTCTACAACAAGCTCGCCCTCGGCCTCGTGGTCGCCGGCGTCCTGGCCTACGCAACCGGCAACGTGCCGGCGGTGCAGCAACTGCTTTTCGCTGTGGGACCTGACGGTCGCGTCGGGATGACGGTTCTGGGCATGATCATCCAGTTCCTGCCCCTGGTCCTGCTGTTCGGCTCGATGTTCTTCATGAAGAACCCCACGGCCGGCGGCGTGAACATGCTGTACTGGGCCGTGGTGGCCTCGATCGGCGCGGGCATGGGCATCCTGTTCCTGCGCTACACCGGCGAAAGCCTGGCCTCGACCTTCTTCGTGACGGCCGCCGCCTTCGGCGCGCTGAGCCTGATCGGCTACACGACCAAGAAGGATCTTACGGCCATGGGATCGTTCCTGATCATGGGCGTGATCGGCCTGATCATCGCCTCGGTCGTGAACATGTTCATGCAGTCGGGCACGATGGCGTTGATCATCTCTGGTCTGGGCGTGCTGATCTTCTCGGGCCTGATCGCCTACGACACCCAGCGCCTGAAGATGACCTACTACCAGCTGGGCGGCGATCACGCGGCGATGGGCGTGGCCACGGGCTTCGGCGCCTTGAGCCTGTTCATCAACTTCGTGAACCTGTTCCAGTTCCTGCTGGCCTTCATGGGCGGCAACCGGAACTAGCCTCAAGTCGCGAGCCTCCGCGAGGCGAGCATAGGCAAACAAGAATCGAGGGCCCCGGTGGAAACGCCGGGGCCCTTTCCGTGCCTTGTGGTTGGTGACGGGTGGCCAGAGCGCACCCGTTCCAGCCACCCGTCATGAGCCACCAACCCCTGTCTATTCCACCACCTGGAACTTGCGGCTGTCGAAGACGCGCAGGACCTGATTCAGCTCACGCCCCCGTTTCAGGACCACGCCACCTTCGCCGATGACCGACCACTGGCCCTGGCGGGTCTGCAGGGCCGGGCGCTTCTCGATACGGTATGCGGGGGCATCGCCGGACCGGCGGAAGACGGCGAACTCGGCGGCCTCCTTCCCGCCGACCATGGCGTAGTCGCGCCACTCGGCCTGGGCGACCATCCGGCCGTAGACCCGCAGGATCAGGTCCAGCTCGCGCCGCTCGAAGAAGACGGACGAGGGGTGTGCGCTGCTGTCGTTGGCGCCGGAATCGAAGGTCATCCCCGGCAATCTAGGCTCGGTGCGGACAAACGCCAGCGCCGCCGGAACGGGCCTGCAAACACGAAATTAGCCACGACACGAAATGGCCCCGTTTCGGTCCTTCGGCGGCCCGGTTGGGCGGCGAAACAGTGAGCGTCGGCCTGACGGAGTTCGGTAGCGTCCCGGATCCTGAACAGCCCCCCCAGCCCCCCTGGATGATGCCGCGTATGGCTTCGCCGGGCCGACGCTTCCTCCAAAGCGAGACCCCCGCCCTGCCACCCCTCCCCCCTCCGGCACGGCGGGGGTTTTGCTGTGTGGCGCGTAACGCCACACAGCTTTGTTGTTTGGGGGCCATCGCTCGCGACGCGGTCGCTCACGGCTTGAGCGCGGGTGGCGCTCCTCAGGAAATCAAGAAGCGCCTGCCTGGGTTTGCTCAGTCCGCAGCCGCCAGGACGATCTCGACGCTCTCATCGCCGCGCTGGACCGTGAGGGTAGCGCCGGCCGTGGCTGACAGGGCCCGGGCCAGTTCAGGGAAACCGGATACCGACAGTCCGTTGGCGGCGGTGACCAGGTCGCCGGCGCGCAGGTCCTGCTGAGCCGCCGTGGAGCCACCCTCGACCGCCACGACCAGGGCGCCCGGGGCGCTGATCCCGTCCGAAGGCTTCACGTCGCGGAAGTTCGCGCCATAGGCCTGGAGCGAGGTCGCGCCGAGCTGGACCGGAACGGTCGACTGGACCTCGACGTTCAGCGACGTCGTCGCCTCGCGCCCGTCGCGCAGATAGACGAGGCTGATGCGGGTGCCGGGAGGGGCGATGCCGACCGTCGCCTGGACCGAGCCGGCGTTGGCGACCGGGCGGTTCTGGATACGGGTGATGATGTCGCCGCGCTGCAGGCCCGCGCGCTCGGCCGGGGAGCCCGGCAGGACGTCCTCGACGATGGCGCCGCGCACGAAGCCCAGACCGGCCTCGACGGCGCGTTCAGCGTTCAGCGAGCCCAGGGTCGCGCCGATCCGGCCGCGCGTGACCTCGCCGTTGGCCCGCAGCTGCTCGACCACGAACATCAGAATGCGGGTCGGGACGGCGAAGGCGATGCCATCGTTACCGCCGCCGAAATCACCCGACAGGATCGAGGTGTTGATGCCGATCAACCGGCCCCGGCTGTCCAGCAGCGGACCGCCCGAGTTGCCCGAGTTCACGGCCGCATCGGTCTGGATATAGTCCTCGACCGCATCGCCCATGCCGGAGCGCCCCAGGCCCGAGATCACCCCCATGGTCAGGGTCTGGTCCAAGCCCAGCGGATAGCCGACCGCGAAGGCCAGGTCGCCCGTCCGCAAGGTGTCGGAATCGACCGTCTCGACCTGCGACAGGCCCGAGGCGTTGATCTGCAGGACGGCGATGTCGGTCGCCTTGTCGGACCCGATCAGGGTGGCGTCGACGAGCCGTCCGTCGGCCATGTCGACGCGGAACTTCTGGCCGTCCTCGATGACGTGGTGGTTGGTCACGATGATGCCGTTGGCCGCGTCGATGATGACGCCGGAGCCGCTGGAGACCGGGGTCGGCTCGGTCTCGCCGGTGGTCGGGCCGGCCGACATGCCGAGCGTCGTCACCTGGACCACGGCCGGCAAGGACCGCTCCAGGCCGGTGGCGAAGCTGAACACGCCCCGGCGGGCGTCATAGGGCAGGGGGGAGTCAGGAGCGCTCTGGGCCTGGGCGGCGCCGGCGACGGCGCCCAGCAGCGTCAGTGCGAGGGCCGAACCGGTCAGAAGGCGAAGACGCGTCATGCTGTATCCCCAGAAGTTGAGCGAAGCCTAGCGCGAGAACCTGGCCGTGACGATGGCTCCGGGCTTCGCGTCATCAATCGTCATCTGGCCTCCGTGGCGGCGCAGGATGGCGCGCACGAAGGCCAGACCCATGCCGTGGCTGTCGGGACCGCGCGGGGCCGTCGATGGCGCGCCGGACATGCCCGGACCCTGGTCGGCGACCGACAGGCAGGGACCGTCTTCGCAATCCCAGGCGCGGATCGTGACACGGCCGCCGTCGGGCGAGAATTTCACCGCGTTGTCGACGAGGTTGGCCACGGCCCGCTGCAGCAGGGACCGCACCCCCAGCACCGAGACCGGCTCGCCCTCGGCCACGATCCGGATGTCCCGGATGTCGGCGATCGGCTGATAGAGTTCGACCGCCGCCTCGGCCAGCACGTCCAGCCGCACGCTCTCGAACAGCCAGGCCTCGCCGTCGCGCAGCGCCATGGCCTCGTTCATGGCCCGGGTGATCTCGGCGATGTCCCGTCCCGCCGCCTCGCCCAGCCGCATTCGTTCGACCGGGTCCTCTGTCTCCATCAGCTTGTCGAGACGGGCCGAGGCGCGGGCCAGCGGCGTGCGAAAATCATGCGCCAGCTGATCGGCGGAATCGCGCAGCCAGCTCAACAGTTCCTCCAGCCGATCCAGAGTGCGGTTCACCTGGATGGACAGCTGGGTCAGTTCCGGCGCGACGGCCACGTCGGGCGCGCGGCGTGAGAAGTCTCCCAGCGCGGCGCGGTCCAGCACCAGGCTGACTTCGGCGATGGCGCTGGTCAGACGCTGGCGGGCGAACAGGGCGGCGGTCAGGCCGGACACAAGGATCAGGCCGCCGGTCAGGGCTACGGCCAGCACGGCCCAGCGCCAGGCGACGCCGGCCGGGTCGACCACCCGGCCGACGATGATCGACAGGGAACCTATCGGCCGCTTGACCACGATGACATCGACGCCCCGCGACAGGCACAGCTGGCCTGCCTCCAGGCGGATCAGATAGACGCCCTCGCCCAGTCCCGGAAGACGCTGGGCCCGCGCGGTCTCCAGGGCCAGTAACCCGGCCGGCTTGCCGACCGGGGCGCGGATAAGGCGCACGCCGGCGCCGCCCTGACCGGTGCGGCAGGTCTGTTCCAGGGTGGTGACGCTGCGGGTCGGCCCGTCCTGGAAGGCGCTCAGGAAGGCCGACATATAGGCGGCGTCCCCTTCGGTCATGGCCGAGGCGTCCATCGAAGTGTCTGCGGGAAGCTTGGAAGCGATGGCGCCGAAGTCGTCGAGGGCCGACAGGGCCGCCTGCTGGCGCTGGTCCAGCCGGGCGGCCTGGCCGGTCACGATCAACGACCCGGTCAGGGCCAGGGCCGCCATGACGGCGAGGCCCGAGGCGAGCTGGGTCAGGGTCCGCCGCGCCATCCAGGTCATGAGACCCTCGGGGCGGACCTTGCGCCAGATCGCCGCGACCCGACTCAAGGGATCACGTGGCGTCGAGATCGCGGAAGATCAGGCTCTGGCTGCGGGCCGAGACGATCAGCGGATGCAGGTCCTCGCCCAGTTCCGGGGCCTGTTCCTTCAACCGGCGCCGCAGCGCCGAGATGCGGGCGTCTATGATGTTGACGAAGTTGTCGGGCAGGAAGGTCCATTCGACCCAGCAGCGGTCCCACAGCATGGTCTTGGTCACCGGCTGGCCGCGCGCGGTCATCAGTTCCGAGACGATGGCGAACTCCAGCGGCGACAGGTCGATCAGCCGCTCGGCCCCCTCGACTGTCAGCTTCAGGGTGCGGGCGCCCGGCGACAGGCGGAACGGGCCGTTGATCAGGTCGGCGTTGGCGGGCCTGGCGCGACGGGCCACGCGACGCAGCTGGGCCGCGATCCGGGCCAGCAGCTCCTCGTCGCCGATCGGCTTGGACAGATAGTCGTCGGCCCCGCCCAGCAGGCCCTCGACCCGCTGCCGCTCCCCCGTCAGGGCGGTCAGCATCAGGGCGGGCGCATCGGAGGACGGACCGGACGACGTCCGCAGACGCTTCAGGGTCTCCAGACCGTCCAGCCCCCTGGTCATCCGGTCGAGAATGAGGATGTCATAGGCATGGGTCGCCGCCGCCGACAGGGCCTGTTCGCCCGCATCGACGCAGTCCACGGCCTCGAACCCGGCGCGCAGCAGCCGGTCCGACACATGTTCGGCCAGGGCCGGATCGTCCTCCAGCACCAGGGCCCGCCGGCCGGCGAAGACCTCCGCCAGGGCCGCGAAGGGATCGGTGTCCGCCGCCTGTTCGATGTCCGTGCTGCTCATACGCGTGTTTCCCCGATCCGACTTCCCGCCAGCTTAGTCTGGCCGGTCGCCAGAACAAACCGGCCCGGCATTTTGATCCTGGGGCGTTCGGCCCGCCCGCGCCGCTGATCCTTCCTGACGAGACAAGGTCGGGGGCGCGGCTTGTCGGGTTCGGGCGGCGTGATAGCGTCGCGGTCGGCGCGATCCGGCGCCGGATGGGAAGACGCCGCCATGTCCATGCTCGCCCTGTTCGCCGCCCTCGCGATCCAGACGACCGCGCCCGCCGATCCGGCCTCCGCCGAGGCCGTCGCCGTCATGGCCCCGGTCAACGCCACCTTCGCGGCGCTGGCGGCGCGCGACGGGAGCCTTCTGGCCCCGCATTTCGATCCCGAGGCCCGGATGATCGTGGCGCTGGAACGTCCCGACGGGACCCGCTCCATCCGCCGCCTGACGGGCGCCGAGTTCGCCGCCGGCCTGCGTCCCGGCGCCGAGCGGTTCGAGGAGGTCATGCCCGACCCGATCATCGCCATCGACGGCGACGTGGCCTCGGTCTTCGGCCGCTATCTGTTCAAGGTCGACGGCGCGGTCGTCCACTGCGGCGCCAACCATTTCGACATGGTCCGCAAGGACGGCGCCTGGACCATCGCCGGCATCAGCTGGAGCCAGCGCACGACGGGCTGCGAGGGGTAAATGGCCCGCAGAGATTTCGATCCGACGACCGTCACTGCCGACGGTCGTCCCGCGACCACGGAAAGGCTCTTCGATCCTTCGAAGGACGGTCCATGGCGCGGATCGATCGATGGGCTCGCCATGGGCGCTTCGGTCACCGTCCTCGCCTATGGGACGGACAAGGTCGGCGAAGGTCCGCGCCTCCACGTGCATCCCTACGACGAGACCTTCATCGTCATCGAAGGGAGGGCGCGGTTCTTCGTCGGCGACGCCACGCTCGACGCCGCCCAGGGGGAGGTTGTGCTTGGACCGAAAGGCGTTCCGCACCGGTTTGAAAATCTGGGGCCCGGTCGTCTTCAGACGATCGACATCCACCACTCGCCGACGTGGATCCAGACGGATCTGGAGTGAACGCGGTCCTTGGCTAGAACGCGCTCTCGCCCGTGATGGCCCGCCCGAGGATCAGGGCGTGCACGTCGTGCGCCCCCTCATAGGTGTTGACCGTCTCGAGGTTCATGGCGTGGCGCATCACATGCAGCTCGCCGGTGATGCCCGCGCCGCCGTGCATGTCGCGCGCCTCGCGGGCGATGGCCAGGGCCTTGCCGCAGTTGTTGCGCTTCATCAGCGAGATCGCCTCGGGCACCCAGGCGCCGGTGTCGAGCAGACGGCCCAGGGCGTAGGCGCCCTCCAGACCCAGGAAGATCTCGGTCTGCATGTCGGCCAGCTTTTTCTGCACCAGCTGGCGCGACGACAGCGGCCGGCCGAACAGCATCCGTTCGCCGACATACGCGCGGGTGGCATGGAAGCAGAACTCGGCCGCGCCCATCGCGCCCCAGCTGATGCCGTAGCGCGCCTTGTTCAGGCAGGAGAACGGCCCGCGCAGCCCCTTCACGCCGGGCAGCAGATTGGCCTCCGGCACGAAGACGTCGTTCAGCCCGATGTCGCCGGTGATGGAGGCGCGCAGGGACAGCTTGTCGCCGATCTTGCCGGTGGTGAACCCCTCCATGCCGCGCTCGACGATGAAGCCCCGGATCACGCCGTCGAGCTTGGCCCAGACGATGGCGAGGTCAGCGATCGGCGAGTTGGTGATCCAGTATTTGCCGCCGTTCAGCCTGTAGCCGCCCTCGACCGCCACGGCATTGGTCTTCATCGAGGCGGGGTCGGAGCCGCCGTCGGCCTCGGTCAGGCCGAAACAGCCGACCAGTTCGCCCGCCGCCATCCGGGGCAGGAAGCGCATCTTCTGCTCCTCCGAGCCGAAGGCGTAGATCGGATACATCGCAAGCGACGACTGCACCGACATGGCCGAGCGATAGCCGCTGTCGACCGCCTCGATCTCGCGCGCGATCAGACCATAGGCGACGTGGCTGACGCCCGAGCCGCCGTACTGTTCAGGCAGCATGGCGCCGAGGAAGCCCATCTCGCCCATCTCGGTCATGATCGTCCGGTCGAACACCTCGTCGCGGAAGGCGGCCACGACCCGGGGCAGCAGCCGTTCGCGGGCATAGGACCGGGCCGCGTCGCGGATCGCCCGTTCGTCCTCCGTCAGCCGTGACTCCATGTCGAACGGATCGTCCCACTTGAAGGTCTGGGTCACGGGTGCGGCGCCGTCGGCCATGGGATGCGTCCTCAAATACTTGGGGGCTTCTCACGCGAGCGTGACGCGCAGGCCCTGTTTCGAGCGCCGGTTTAGGCCAGAATGCGCGCGACGGGTAGAGACGAGGCCCATCTCAAGCTAGGCTGTCAGGATGATCCGAGCCCTGAAGACCCTGTTCGTCGATCACCCGCGTGAGGTCGAGGAAAGCTATATCCACCACGCGGGCGTCGCGACGCGCATGGGGGTGCGGCTGGCGAAGCTGTCCGGCTGCGCCTTCATCCACGCCGTGATCCCCGGCCTGCACAAGACGACGGTGTCTGCGGACATCCGGCGGATGGCCGATGACCTCGGCTATCGCGCCGAGATCGCCCGCGAGACCCGGATGCGGGACGCCGGCGCCTTCGATCCCGGCCTCTAGGATGACCACACCCCAGGCGCTGTCCGGCGTCCGCGTCCTCGACCTGTCGCGCGTGCTGGCGGGCCCTTGGGCGACGCAAACACTGGCCGATCTGGGCGCCGAGGTGATCAAGATCGAGCGCCCCGGCGTCGGCGACGACACCCGCGCCTGGGGGCCGCCCTTCACCACGAAGACCGACGGCACCCGTGGCGACAGCGCCTATTTCTTGTGCGCCAACCGGGGCAAGAAGTCCGTCGAGCTGGACATCGCCTCGCCCGAAGGCGCTGAGACCATCCGAAAGTTGGCCGCGACCTGCGACGTCGTGGTCGAGAATTTCAAGGTCGGCGGCCTGAAGAAATACGGCCTCGACTACGCCAGCCTCTCGGCGACCCATCCGCGCCTCGTCTACTGCTCCATCACCGGCTTCGGCCAGTCTGGCCCGCGCGCATCCCAGGCCGGCTACGACTATATGATCCAGGCCATGGGCGGGCTGATGAGCGTGACCGGCCAGCCGGACGGCGCGCCGGGCGCCGAGCCGATGAAGGTCGGGGTCGCCGTGGTCGATCTGGCGACTGGCCTCTATGCCTCGAACGCCATCCTCGCGGCCCTGCTGCATGCGCGGGCCACGGGTCAGGGCCAGCATGTCGACATCGCCCTGTTCGACGTCCAGGCCGCCATGCTGGCCAATCAGGCGACGAACTATTTCGTCTCAGGCAAGGCCCCGACCCGGATGGGCAATGCCCACCCCAACCTGGTCCCCTACCAGCCCTTCCCCTGTTCCGACGGCATGGTGGTGATCGCGGTCGGCAATGACGCCCAGTTTCATACCCTGTGCGGCGTGCTGCAGGTCGGGGCGTTGGCGGGGGACGCCCGCTTTGTCACCAATGCCGGACGGATTGAGAATCGAGCAGAGGTCGTCGCAGCGATCTCCGCGATCACGGGCGGCTGGACCATGGGCGGACTGATGGCTCGGCTGGAGGCGGCCGGCGTCCCCTGCGGCCCCGTCAACACCATCGACCAGGTCTTCGACGAACCCCAGGCGAAGCATCGCGGACTGGAGATCGAGCTGGCGCGCGATGACCTGTCCGCCCCGACGCGGTCGGTCGCCTCGCCGATCCGGCTGTCGGAAACGCCGGTCCGCTATGACAGTGCGCCGCCTGCGCTGGGGGCGGATACAGAGGCGGTGCTGGCGGGCTTGGGATCTCAAAGGTCAGATTGAAATGGCGACCCGCTCGGCGATTTCCGCTGGAGACAAGGGCTCGGGTCGGATCGACCAGTCGATCAACGCCAGACCCTCTACGCGTCCGAAATGGCGAATATTGCCTGTCACGACCGTCCATTGTCGTGCGAGGGCCTGACCGGCAATCAACGTGTCGAGGTCGCCTATCGGGCGCCCGCTACGTCGAAGCAGGCCGCCGACCCGCCCTGTGACCTCGGCATCGTCAGCAGTCAGTTCGACGACGTCGATCCCGAGCAGGGCTTCTTCGATGCGAGCCCGTTCGATCACGGGGTTGGGGTTCATCCATGATCCCACGATGAGTTCGTGCATGACCGCTGCCGAGACCACCGGCTTCGCACCCAGGCTGACCGCCTGATGCAGACTGTTCCGAGTCAATGAGGATCGCCGTCGCATGATGTCGATCATCACGGCAGTGTCGAGCGACAGAATCACCACCAGGTCTTGGCCGGAGTGATCGTCTGAGGCGGTGGATCGGGGAACTCGTCGTCCGACAATGAATCCAGACGCGCCCAGTGTTCCTCCCATTCCGCATCACTTTGAGGCATGCGGCGCTCAGCAGGCTTGGGCTCGAGAATGACTGCGTCACCCTCCCTGCGGATCAGGACTTCCTTGGTGTCGAAGCGATAGGCCTTGGGCAGGCGAACGGCCTGGCTGCCGCCATGGGTGAAGACCTTCGCGGATTCGGCGACGCCTCGAGCCTTGGGATCAGCCACGCAGTCCTCCTGTATCTACAGTATGTAGATACGCCTGTGGGGCTGGTTGCGCAATCCGCGCCGATCAGAGGTCCAGCAATGCCCGCGCAGGGTCTTCCAGCAACTGCTTCACGCGCACCAGGAAGGTCACGGCTTCCTTGCCGTCGACGATCCGGTGGTCGTAGCTCAGGGCGACGTACATCATCGGCCGGATCACCACCTGACCGTCCACCGCCATCGGGCGCTGGACGATGTTGTGCATGCCAAGGATGCCCGACTGGGGCGCGTTCAGGATCGGCGTCGACATGAGCGAGCCGTAGGTGCCGCCGTTGGTGATGGTGAAGGTGCCGCCCTGCAGCTGGTCCAGCGTCAGGTCGCCGTCACGCGCGGCCTTGCCCAGCGCCCCGATGCCCTTCTCGATGCCCGCCAGCGTCAGGGCGTCGGCGTCGCGCAGGACCGGAACGACCAGGCCCTTCTCGGTGCCGACGGCGACGCCGATGTCATAGTGGTTCTTGTAGATGATGTCGGTGCCGTCGATCTCGGCATTGACCGCCGGGATCTCCTTCAAGGCCGCGACGACCGCCTTGGTGAAGAAGGACATGAAGCCCAGCTTCACGCCGTGGGCCTTCTCGAAGGCCTCCTTGTACTGGTTCCGCAGGGCCATGACATTGGTCATGTCCACCTCGTTGAAGGTGGTCAGCTGGGCGGCGGTGTTCTGCGATTCCTTCAGGCGGCGCGCGATGGTCTGGCGCAGCCGGGTCATCTTGACCCGTTCCTCGCGCGGCTGGTCTGCGCGCGGAGCGGCCGGCGCGGCGGCTACGGGGGCGGGCGTCGGCGCCGTGAAGGCCTGTGCGGCTGCGGCCGGGGCCGGAGCAGCGGCGGCGGCCCCGATCGCAGCCAGGGCGTCACCCTTGGTGATGTTGCCCTTCGGACCGGTCGGCGCGATGGCCTTCGGGTCGAGATTGTTCTCGGTCACTACGCGCTGGACGGCGGGTGAAAGGGTGTCGTTCGAGATCTGGGCCGAGCCCGCGTTGGCGCTGGCCGGAGTGGCGGCAGCCGGAGCCGCGGCGGCGCCTGAGCCCGAGATCGAGCCGATGACCTGACCCGGCGTGACCGTCGCGCCTTCGTCGACCGCGATGCTCAGGACCCCGTCGGCGGGGGATACGACCTCAAGGGCGACCTTGTCGGTCTCGATCTCGACCAGGATCTCGTCCTTCTTGACCGTGTCGCCGGACTTCCTCGACCACTTGCCGACCGCGCCTTCGGCGACGCTCTCGCCCATGACAGGGATGGTGATGTCGACTGAGGCGGACGCAGCGGCCGGGGCGGCGGCGGCTGCGGGAGCCGGTGCGGCAGCGGCCGGAGCGACTTCAGCCTTCGCGGCCGGAGCCGGCGCAGCGGCCGGCTTCGGGGCGGCGGCGCCTTCGGTCACGGAGCCCAGGATCGCGCCGGGCGTCACGGTGTCGCCCTCAGCGAACTTGATGTCGCCCAGGGTCCCGTCGGACGGCGAAACCACTTCGAGCGAGACCTTGTCGGTCTCCAGCTCGACCAGGACCTCGTCCTTTTTGACCGGGTCCCCGACCTTCTTTGACCACTTGGCGATGGTCGCCTCGGAGACGGATTCGCCGAGGGCGGGGGTCAGGATGTCGGCCATGTGTCGTTTCCGGTCGTTCGGTCTGGTGTCTGTAAGATAGGCGAGAACGGCGACAGGCGGGAGACCGCCCGTCTCCGCAGGGTCAGGCGAGGGCCTCGGAAGTGAACTTTTCAAGTTCCTGCAGGTGCCGGCTCATCAGACCGGCGGCGGTCGAGGCGGAGGCCGGACGACCCACGTAGCGGGCGCGCTTGGCCTTGACGGACATCTTCTCCAGCGTCAGCTCGATCCACGGATCGACGAAGGTCCAGCCGCCCATGTTCTTCGGCTCTTCCTGGCACCAGACCAGTTCGGCGTTGGGGAAGCGGGCCAGTTCGGCCGTCAGCGACTTGATCGGCCACGGATAGAACTGTTCCAGCCGCAGGATGTAGACGTCGTTGACGCCCTTCTTTTCGCGCGCGTCCAGCAGGTCGTAGTACACCTTGCCCGAGCACAGGATCACGCGACGGATATCCTTGTCGCCCTTGATCGTGATGCCGGAAACCTCGGGGCGGGTCTGGGCGTCGTCGTGCAGGACGCGGTGGAAGGACGAGCCCTCGGCCATGTCCTTCAGGGTCGAGACCGCCTTCTTGTGACGCAGCAGCGACTTGGGCGTCATGATGATCAGGGGCTTCCTGAACGGCCGGTGCATCTGGCGACGCAGGATGTGGAAATAGTTGGCCGGGGTCGTGCAGTTGGCGACCTGCATATTGTCTTCGGCGCACTGCTGCAGGAACCGCTCCAGTCGGGCCGAGGAGTGCTCCGGACCCTGACCCTCGTAGCCGTGCGGCAGCAGCATGGTCAGGCCGCACATGCGCAGCCATTTGCGTTCGCCGGAGCTGATGAACTGGTCGATGACCACCTGGGCGCCGTTCACGAAGTCGCCGAACTGGGCTTCCCACATGACCAGGGTGTTGGGGTCCGACAGGGCGTAGCCGTATTCGAAACCGAGCACCGCCTCTTCGGACAGGGCCGAATCGATGACCTCGAAATTCTGCTGGTCGGGGCTCAGGTTGTTGAGCGGGACGTAGCGGTCCTCGGTGGTCTGATCGATGATGCCGGAGTGGCGCTGGCTGAACGTGCCGCGCACCGAATCCTGACCCGACAGACGCACCGGGAAGCCCTCGGTCAGCAGCGAGCCGAAGGCCAGGCTTTCGGCCGTGGCCCAGTCGATGTTCTGGCCGGTGTCGATCGCCTCGCGGCGCGCTTCGATGACCCGCTTCAGCGTCTTGTGGATGTCGACCTGGTTCGGAACGGTGGTCAGCCGGTGGCCGAGATCCTTGAGCTTGGCCTCGGGTACCGCCGTGTCGCCGCGACGGTCCTCGCCCTCGGGCAGGCCCACGCCCTTCCACTGACCGTCGAGCCAGTCGGCCTTGTCAGCCTTGAAGGTCTTCCCGAGCTCGAACTGTTCGTCCAGCCAGGCCTCGAAACGCGTCACCTCGGCGTCGACCTCGGCCTGGGTCAGGACGCCTTCCTCGACCAGCCGCTTGGCGTAGATCTCGCGCGTCGACGGCAGGGCGCGGATCTTCGAATACATGATCGGCTGGGTGAAGGTCGGATCGTCGCCCTCGTTGTGTCCGAAGCGGCGGTAGCAGAACATGTCCACCACCACGTCCTTCTTGAACTTCTGGCGGAACTCCGTGGCCACCTTGGCGGCGAAGACGACCGCTTCCGGATCGTCGCCGTTGACGTGGAAGATCGGCGCCTGGACCATCAGGGCGACGTCCGAGCAATAGGGCGTCGAGCGCGAGTTCCGCGGCGAGGTCGTGAAACCGATCTGGTTGTTGATGACGAAATGCATCGTCCCGCCGGTGCGGTAGCCCTTCAGGCCCATCAGGGCGAAGCATTCAGCCACCACGCCCTGGCCGGCGAAGGCGGCGTCACCGTGGATCAGCAGCGGCATGACCTTCGAGCGATCCAGCGCCCACTGGCTTTCCGGCAGCCCCTTGTTGGCCTCGCGGATGTCGAACGCCTGTTTGGCACGCGCCTTTCCGAGCACGACCGGATTGACGATCTCCAGGTGCGACGGGTTGGCGGTCAGCGACAGGTGGACGTGGTTGCCGTCGAACTCGCGGTCCGACGAGGCGCCCATATGGTATTTGACGTCGCCCGACCCCTCGATGTCCGAAGGCACGGACGAGCCGCCCTGGAACTCGTGGAAGATGGTCTTGTAAGGCTTGCCCATCACGGCCGCGAGCGTGTTCAGACGGCCCCGGTGGGCCATGCCGATGACGATCTCGTCGACGCCCAGGGCGCCCCCTCGCTTGATCATCTGCTCCAGCGCCGGGACCATGGCCTCGCCGCCGTCCAGGCCGAACCGCTTGGTGCCGGGGAAGCGTTTGTGCAGGAAGCGTTCGAAGCCCTCGGCCTCGATCAGCTTGTTCAGGATGGCGATCTTGCCTTCCCGGGTGAAGCCGTTCTTCTCGAAGGCGTCCGGCCCCTCGAACCGCTGCTGGAGCCAGGATTTCTCCTCCGGCTCGGCGATATGCATGAACTGGATGCCGATATTGCCGCAGTAGGTGCGCTTCAGGACCGCCATCACCTCACGGATCGTGCCGGTCTCCATGCCGAGCACGCCGTCCAGATAGATCGGACGGTCCATGTCGGCCTCGGTGAAGCCGTAGAACTCGGGCGTCAGCTCGGGATTGTTGGTCGCCGCCTCGATACCCAGCGGATCCAGCGTGGCCTGCAGGTGCCCGCGAACCCGATAGCTGCGGATCAGCATCAGGACGCGGATGGAATCGTGGGCGGCGGCGCGGATCTCGGCGGCGGAGGCGCCGGCCGGGGCCGGGGAGGCGGCGGGAGCCGCTGCGGCGGGGGTCGGCTTCGCTTTCGGGTCGGGCCTGGGTGCGGGCCAGCGGCCGTCGAACACGCCGGTCTCTTCGGTGGGTTCGGTGACTCGCGACCGGCCCCAGCTCCCGGCGGCGGCCGAGGCCTGAACGGTCGCAGCGGTGTCGCGCAGCTGGTCGAAGAAGCCGCGCCATTCGGCCGAGACGCTGGACGGATCGACCGCCCATTTGTCGTGGAGCCCTTCGATGAAGGCGGCATTGGAGCCGTAGAGGAAGCTGGTCTCGGCAAAGACCTGGTTCAGCCGACCGGCATCGTCCGCCATAGTATCGTCGTCCCGCATCGGCCTCGGGTTTCTGAGCGGTCACATCCGCGTGAGGCCGGCGCGGATCATATAGGCTGTGTTTCCTTATGGGTCATGACCGAACCGGGGCGAATGGCGAAGAAATTGGCTGAAACGCCAAAGAAAAACGCCCCCGGCACGAACCGGAGGCGTCTTCGATGTCATTTCGCCGCACGAACGATGCCCAAAACGCCGGATCGCGCTCAAGCAGAGAGGCGGAGCCTGTCCTCCGGCCGATCGAAGATCGGACCGGGGGGCGAGCCGAGTGTTAGCGCGGCGCTTCGCAGGAACGCTCGCTGAAGGGGTTTGTTTAGCCCTTCAGCACTTCGACCAAAGTCTTGCCGAGGCGAGCCGGCGATTCCGACATGCGGATGCCGGCGGCTTGCATGGCGGCGATCTTGGATTCCGCATCGCCCTTGCCGCCCGAGACGACAGCGCCGGCGTGACCCATGGTGCGGCCCTTCGGAGCGGTACGGCCCGCGATGAAGCCGGCCATCGGCTTCTTGCGGCCCTTCTTGGCTTCGTCGATCAGGAACTGGGCGGCGTCTTCTTCCGCGCCGCCGCCGATCTCGCCGATCATGATGATCGAGGTGGTTTCCGGGTCGGCCAGGAAGAGCTCCAGCATGTCGATGAACTCGGTGCCCTTGACTGGGTCGCCGCCGATGCCGACGGCCGTGGTCTGGCCCAGGCCTTCATTGGTCGTCTGGAACACGGCCTCGTAGGTCAGGGTGCCCGAGCGCGAGACGATGCCGACCGAGCCCTTCTTGAAGATCGAGCCCGGCATGATGCCGATCTTGCATTCGTCGGGCGTCAGGATGCCGGGGCAGTTCGGACCCAGCAGTCGCGACTTCGAGTCTTCGAGGCGGCGTTTGACCTTGACCATGTCCAGCACCGGAATGCCTTCGGTGATGCAGGTGATGAAGGGGATCTCGGCCTCGATGGCCTCGATAATGGCGGCCGCCGCTCCCGCCGGCGGGACGTAGATCACCGAGGCGTCGGCGCCCGTGGCCTCCTTCGCTTCCGCGACCGACGCGTAGATCGGCAGGGTCTCCCCGTGCGAGCCGGTCCAGGTCTGGCCGCCCTTGGTCGGGTGCACGCCGCCGACCATCTGGGTGCCGTGATAGGCCAGGGCCTGTTCCGTGTGGAATCCGCCCGTCTTGCCGGTCAGGCCCTGGACGATGATCTTGGTGTTCTTGTCGACGAGGATGGACATGTTCAGACTTTCAATCGCATCGTTAATTTATTCAGTGCGGCGTTCGATGGGTTGAAAAAGGGTGCGTGCATTCCACTTGCCTCGCTTCTCAGCCCAGCCCTCGTTGTCACTCAGATCCGCAGGGTCTTCTTCCCAAGTATCTTTGGACCAGAAGGTGCACACCCAGTCCGCCTTGCCGTTGTCGTCGCGAACACCCCATTCCAACAACCACATGAACTCATACTGGGCTGCCAGCGCATCCCAACCATCCAGAGCAGCGTCTTTTGACTCGTAGTCGCTCCAAGCAGGTGGAACGGTAAAATCGCTGTTGCTCGTATACTCCACCCGAAATCGTGGAAACGACGGCATCACCCCACCGCCGCGACGATCTTCTGGGCGGCGTCGTCGAGGTCGTCGGCGGCCTGGATGGTCAGGCCCGACTCGTTGAGGATTTTCTTGCCCAGCTCGGCGTTGGTGCCTTCGAGGCGGACGACCAGCGGCACCTTCAGCCCGACTTCCTTCACGGCCGCGACCACGCCCTCGGCGATGACGTCGCACTTCATGATGCCGCCGAAGATGTTGACCAGGATGCCCTGGACGGCCGGGTCGGCGGTGATGATCTTGAAGGCCGCCGCGACCTTCTCCTTGCCCGCGCCGCCGCCGACGTCGCAGAAGTTGGCCGGCTCCTTGCCGTACAGTTTGATGATGTCCATCGTCGCCATGGCCAGGCCGGCGCCGTTGACCATGCAGCCGATGTTGCCGTCGAGCGCGACATAGGCGAGGTCCCACTCGGAGGCCTCGATCTCCTTGGCGTCTTCTTCGGTTTCGTCGCGCAGCAGCTTGATGTCGTCGTGGCGGAACAGGGCGTTGCCGTCGAAGCTGACCTTGGCGTCCAGCACGCGCAGGCGGCCGTTGGTCATGACGATCAGGGGGTTCACCTCCAGCATCGACATGTCGGTCTCGATGAAGGCCTTGTAGAGGATCGGGAACAGGCTCTTGCCGTCCTCGGCCGCCGCGCCGTCCAGCTTGAAGGCGGCGTTGATCTTCGCCACGTCGGCGTCGGTCACGCCCGTGGCCGGGTCGATGGCGATGGTCTGGATCTTCTCGGGCGTGTCGTGGGCGACGGCCTCGATGTCCATGCCGCCCTCGGTCGAGACGACGAAGGCGACGCGGCCGACTTCACGATCGACCAGCAGCGAGCAGTAAAGTTCGCGGTCGATGTCGGCGCCGTCCTCGATATAGAGGCGGTTGACCTGCTTGCCGGCGTCGCCGGTCTGGGCGGTCACCAGGGTGTTGCCGAGCATCTCTTTCGCGTTGGCCACGACCTCTTCGATCGAGCGGGCCAGGCGGACGCCGCCCTTGGCGTCGGGACCCAGTTCCTTGAACTTGCCCTTGCCGCGCCCGCCGGCGTGGATCTGGCTCTTCACGACATAGAGCGGACCCGGCAGCGAGCGCGCCGCAGCCTCGGCCTGATCGGCGGAGGTGATGGCCACGCCCTCGGCGACCGGCGCGCCAAAGCCCTTCAGGACCTGCTTGCCCTGATATTCGTGAATGTTCATGGGGAGACCGCCGCGATCGCTGGGAAGGATTGGCCGCGCTTATAGGCGGGCCGCCTTCGCAGGCGCAACCGTCTCGGACCGCCGCGCCGCCCGCGACGACGGCTGGACGGCCGTCTCTGCCGTTTCAGACTGCGGTTTTCGCCGCCTTTGCGACGTTTGCCGTAGCCGAAATCGCCGGAAACTGCGGTCCATGCGTAGTCGAAATCACCGGGATTGGCCGGGAATGCGTAGCCGAAATCGCCGGCGAACTAGTCGATCCAGTCGCGCTTCAGGGTCTTTGAGGCGCCGATCAGCAGCACCGCCGCCAGCAAATAGAAGCCCATGCCGGTGTAGATGGCCCAGCGCAGGCTCTCCTCCCCGAACCGCGGAGCCAGCAGGTCGCTCATCCAGCCGAAATAGAAGAAGCCGACCGCGATCCCGAGCAGATTGTTGATCAGCAGGAACAGGGCCGAGGCGGTCGAGCGCATCGGCGCCGGGACCAGATGCTGGATCGAGGCGGTGATCGGACCCAGCCAGGCCAGGTTCAGGCCGGTGGGAATGATGAAGATCAGGAAGGCCAGGATCAGTTGCTGGGCGTTGGTGCCGCCGCCCGGGATGACCAGGCCGATCAGCCAGGGTGAATTCATGGCCAGGATGAACATCGGGGCCGAGATCAGGAAGGCGATGGCGGGCGTCAGAGGATAGGCTCCCTTGCCGCGCTTCGACAGCTTGTCGGCGATGGCCCCGCCGGCCCAGATGCCCAGCACGCCGCCGATCAGGGCGATCCCGGCGTAGTACCAGCTGGTCTGGGACAGGGTCAGGCCGAAGCTGCGCATGAAGAACAGCGGCAGCCAGCCGGCGACGCCGTATCCGCACACCGAGGACGAGGCCGCGCCCAGCGCCAGCAGCCAGAAGCTGGGTTTGGGAATGACGGCCGAAGCGGTGCGGCGCGCGATGGTCAGCGATATCCCGATGACCGTGGCCAGCAGGCCGCCGAAGGCCAGCACCAGGGCGTTGCCGAGCTGGAGGCCGGCGAAATGATTCAGGGCCGCCAGGATCAGACAGCCGGCGCCGAGGCCAAGCATGATCAGAGCGGCGATGGCGCCGGATCGGCCGGAGCCGACCACGGGCGCGGCGGCGATGGCGGCCAGCTCGGCCTCGGTCTTGATCGTGTCGGTGCCACCCCGGGTGGGATTCCGCACCGTGAAAAGAAGCACGGGGGCCAGCAGCACGCCGACCAGGCCGACCACGATGAAGGCCGTGCGCCAGCCATAGGTCGCCGCCAACAGGCCGCCCACCAGAGTGCCCGCCGCCGTACCCAGCGGAATGCCGAAGGCGAAGGCCGCCAGCGCCCGGGCCCGCTGATGCGGCGGGAAATAGTCGGCGACGAGGGAATAGGCCGGGGCCACTCCGCCTGCCTCGCCCACGCCCACGCCCATGCGGAACAGGAACAACTGGGTGAACGAGGTGGCCACGCCGCACAGGGCGGTGAAGCCGCTCCAGACCGCCAGCGCCCCCGTCATGATCCAGACCCGGCTGTAGCGGTCCGCCAGCCAGGCCAGCGGAATGGCCAGGGTCGAATAGACCGACGCGAAGGCGATGCCGCCCAGCAGGCCGAACTGGCTGTCCGACAGGCCGAACTCCGCCTTCAGCGGCGCGGCCAGGATGCCGATGATCTGCCGGTCCAGGAAGTTCAGCATGTAGACCAGGATCAGGACCGCCAGCACGTAGTAGCGATAGCCGGGCTTCGCCGGGACTGCTGCGACCGTATCCGTCATCTGGGTCTCCTCTGGACTCTCGTTCCTTGCCTGGACCGTAGGGCCAGATCAGGAAAAGTGTGAAGCGGTTTTCCGCCCGGATCAGGCCTCGTCGACATGAGAGCCGGCACAGGCTGCAAAAGAAAAAGGGCGGCGGCTCTGTCGAACCGCCGCCCCAGTCAGGTCGTGCGTGGATCAGTACCGGACGGTCACCGACGCCGAGAAGGTGCGCGGCGGGCCGTAGAAGGCCGAGATCGAGTTGTTGAAGGTGGCGCCGGCGAAGTTGTAGCCGCCGACCTTGTATTCCTCATCCGTCAGGTTCTTGCCGGTCAGGGCGACCTGCCAGTGGCCGCTCGGAGCGGTCCAGATCGCGGCCAGGTCGACCAGGGTGTAGGCGTCCTGGTCGAGGATCGGATCCGGCGCGTCGAACAGATGGTAATCCGAGCGGTAGGAGATCGACGGGGTGATGTTCAGCTCGCCGCCTGCCAGATCCCCCGACCAGGTCACGCCCCAGAAGGCCGACCATTCCGGAGAGTTCTGCGGCTCGCGGGTGTTCGAGATATCGACCGGCGTACCGGTGATCCGGGTGATGAACTGATCGAACTCATTTTTCAGGTACCCGACCGAGAAGTTCGAGGTCAGGTTGTCCGTCATGAAGGCGCGGCCTTCGAATTCAAAGCCGTAGATGGTCGAGGCGCCGGCGTTGTCGACGACCGAGGCCACGCCGACGGCCGGCAGCGTCGCCACCTGCTGGGTCGTGATCTGCTGATCCGTGTAGTCCGAATAGAAGGCCGCCGAGGCGAACGACAGGCGGTCGTTGAACGCGGTGCCTTTCAGGCCCAGCTCATAGGTGGTGACGGTCTCGGGCTGGTAGCCGTTGACGGTCGAGGGCACCAGGGCCGCGTCGCCGCGCATGTCCCAGCCGCCGGACTTGAAGCCCTGGCTGATCGAGGCGTAGCCGGTCAGTTCTTCGGTCAGATCGTAGGAGACGCTGACCCGCGGCGTGAACTTCTCGAAGGTGTCGTCGGCCAGATAGTTGGTGCGGGTGGCGAAGATGGCCCGGGCCGTCCCGCCGGTCAGCGGCGAGCGGGCCGCGCCGAGGTAGAAGAAGCGCTGGACGCCGGCGTCCTTCTTGTCCTGGGTGTAGCGACCGCCGATCGAGGCGTGCAGGCGATCCGAGAAGTCGTAGCTGAAGTCGGCATAGGCCGAGAACGACTCGGTGTTCACATAGCCGGCCGCGGCGATGGCCAGACCCAGGTTGCCGGCGATGGTGTCGAACACGCCCGAGGACTCGCCGTCGAGGTAGAACAGGCCGGCGACGCCGGACCAGTTGTCGCCCTGCATCAGGGCCTGGAACTCCTGGGTGAACTGTTCGTCGGCGTAGACGGCCGGAACGTCCAGGAACGGCAGGGGCGTCTGGTCGAAGTCGATGACGGTGGCGGTGTCGCCGCTGCGCCAGGCCGAGATCGACTTCAGGGTCAGCATGTCATTGACGGTGTATTCGACCGTGACGGACGTGCCCTGGGTCTCGACTTCCTGGTTGCCCCGGATGCCGGCGTTGGTGTCGTAGATTCCGGCCGGAGGCGTGAAGCCGCCGGTGGTCGAGTTGACCTCGCGGTGGCCGTGACGCGGAGCCGAGTCATCCTCGACGCGATCCCAGGCGAAGCGCACGAACAGCTGGTCGGTGGGTGTCCACTCGGCGCTGGCGCGATAGGCGGTGACGTCCTTGTCGTACTGCTCTTCGCCGGTGAACAGGTTCGTACCGAAGCCGTCACGGTCGTATTTGGCGAAGGCGCCGCCGACGGCGAAGGTGTCGCCCAGCGGGAGTGTGGCCGAAACCAGGGCGTCACGCTGGTTATAGCTGCCGAGGGTGCCGCGACCCATGAACTCGAACTCGTCGCCGAGGCGCTTGGTCACGTATTTGATCGCGCCGCCGATCGTGTTGCGGCCGTAGAGGGTGCCTTGCGGACCGCGCAGAACCTCGATGCGGTTCACGTCGAAGATGTCGAGCACGGCGCCTTGCGGGCGGGCGACATAGACGTCGTCGATATAGAGGCCCACGCCCGGCTCGAAGCCCCACAGCGGGTCCTGCTGGCCGACGCCGCGGATGAAGCTGATCAGGGTCGAGTTCGAACCGCGGGCGATCTGGACAGTGGCGTTCGGCGTCTGCTGCTGCAAGGCGGTGATGTCGGTGGCGCCCGTGTTTTCCAGCTGTTCGGCCGACAGGGCCGAGACGGCGACCGGGACGTCCTTCAGTTGTTCGTCGCGACGACGGGCGGTGACGACGACGTCGTCCAGCGCGGTCTGTTCGTCCTGCGGTCCGGCGTCCTGCGCCATGACCATCGACGAGGCGGCGCTCCACGCGGCCCCGGCCAGCAGCACGCTCTTCATGAGTCTGTTCATGCGAAACCCTCTTCCAATGATGTTTCCAGCCGTCGACGCTTTTATTCAGCGTTCGATGATTTTCCGAGAAACTGACGACCTTTGGCCCCGGTGTCAAACGGCAGCGCTTCCCCGACCACACGTGGCGGTCCGTCTGTGGCGCCGTTGCACCGAAACGCTTTTTCGTGACTAGCTTGGCGGATGAGCAAGCTGGACGTTCCACCGCCCGTTCCCGCCGCGCCCGCAAAACGCGGCCGGCCGCCCAAGGTGAAGGCGGAGGGCGTGGGCGGCGACACCCGCGAATCTATTCTGGATGCGGCCGAGGACCTGTTTTCGAAGCACGGCTTCTATGGCGTGACCATTCGCGAAGTGGCGCGCGAGGCCGGTGTGGATACGGCCCTGGTCCATTACTATTTCGGGGCCAAGCGGGATCTGTTCGACGCTGTCTTCCTGCGCCGGGCCGAGGTGTGGAACAACGAACGGGTCGAGGCGATCAACCGGTATGCCCTGGCCAATGGGGAGTCGATGACGCTGGAGGGACTGCTGCGCGCCTTCCTCGAGCCGCCATTCCAGTGGTCGCTGAAAGGCGGTCCCGGCTGGAAGCACTATTCGGCCCTCGTCGCCCAGACCAACGCCAACCCGACCTTCGGCGGCGAGACCATGGCCCGCTACTTCGACCCGGCGATCCGGCGACTGATCGAACTCGTCAAGGTCGTCCTGCCCGACGCCCGCGAGGTCGATCTCTACTGGGCCTATCACAACCTGTCGGGAGCCCTGACCCTGACGCTGGGCGAGACCGGGCGTCTGGACCGGCTGTCCGGCGGGCTGTGCCGATCGGGCGACCTGGAGACCGCCTGCGACTACATGGTTCGCTTCGCTTCGGCGGGGTTCCGCGCGGTGTGTCCCGCCGAAGCGAAGGCCTAGCCCAGGAACACCCGCCACATCAGCCGGCCGGGAAAGAGCGTCAGCAACCCTGCGATCACCAGGGCTCCGACGAAGAGGCCGGTCATCCGTCCCCGGTGTTTGACGACCTCGTGACGTCGCGCGGCATGGACGGCCATCGGCAGGATGACGACGGTCCAGCCGCTCAGGAGATGGACCAGCGAGAGAGCGCCGCCGTTCAGCTCGCGCACGAAGAACGAACTGATCGCTACCGTCGCCATGGCCAGGACCCAACCCCACCCCAGTGTCCGGTGCAGGCGGGTTGCCTTGATTCCGGCCAGCAGGATCAGGCCGATCACCAGGGCGAGGAGCGCCGCCGCGATATGGACCTGCAGCACGGGGGTCTGGCGGGCCAGAAGCGCCCAGTCCGGCGCGTGAGGCTGGAACGGCAGCCCGCCTTGTGGCCCTGCCACAAACAGGAACCAGGCCAGCGCCCCGGCCGCAATCACGGGCGGCGCGAGCAGGAACAGACGATGGGTCTGCGACAGTGGCGGTTGAACCTGGGTCACGGCGGTGGCTCCCTGAAAAACGAGTCACCGTCTCGCTCCAAAGCCCGGACCGACAGCGCCGGTTCGCCAGCCGACGCCTGCGCTTCGCGAACGAACGCCTCAGTGCAGCCGGAACGCCTGGGTCGCACCCGCCGCCGGCAGATCGAAGGCCGCCCGGCCGAAGGGCGGCGGCCCGAACCGGCCACGCGCGTCGTTGGAGAAACCGTAGGCCTCGCGGGGCAGACCGATGGGCCACAGGGTCAGGTCGCCGTTTCCGTCCGTGTCGTGGAAGGCCGCGACCGCATATCGGCCCGGCGCCAGGCCTGTGATGGTCAGGGAGGTGACCGCGCCGGTCCGCGGGACCATGCGGCTCGCGACCGGCCCTTCGCCGCGCCGAAAGGCCTCGGCGTCGCGATAGACGGCGACCGCGATCCGCCCGCCCGAGCCCCGCGTCGACAGGTTCAGGACCAGATCGGCGGCGGTTGCAGCCGAGGCCGAACCGGTGAGAAATATCGCCAAGGCGCCAGCCCGGATTGCCAACTTCATCAAAGCACCCTTTGGTCCGCGAAAGTCCGATCCACAGTCAACGCGCCGGAGCGCTTCGTCCACCCATGACCGCGACCGCCTTGCCATTGCGTCCGAACCGACCGGCCACACTGGGTCTGTTCCGCGGCCTGCTCATCGCGGCGGCTGCGGGCGTCGTCCTGGCCGTGTCGGGCGCGTTCGGCATGATCGATGCGCCCCTGTGGCTCCGGCTTGTCTATTGGGTTCCGGTCATGCTGGCGGGCGCGCTTTGGGGTCAGGTCTGTTCGCGACTGATTGATCGCTGGATCGACATGGACGAACGGCCATGGCTGGCTGTCGCCGCGCTGACGGCCGCGATCACCGGACCGGTGTCTTTCATGGTCTGGTTCGTGACGGGGGTGGTGTTCGAGGGCGAGCCCTATCCCCTGTCGACCCTGCCTCTGATGGTCGGGCCGGTGCTGACCATCACGGCGGTGATGAGCGCGATCAACGTCTTCCTGTCCAGGGCACAGCCAGTCCAGACCCACGCCGGCTCCGCCGGTTCGGCCCCGGCCCGTTTTCCTGACCGGCTGCCGATGAAGCTGCGCGGCGCGGCGATCCGGGCCGTGCAGGCCGAGGATCACTACCTGCGCATCCACACCGACCGGGGCTCGGATCTGATCCTGATGCGGCTGTCCGACGCGCTGGAGGAGCTGGAGGGGCTGGAGGGATCCCAGACCCACCGCAGCTGGTGGGTGGCGAAGGACGCGGTTCGCGACGTGGCCCGGGGCGACGGTCGGGCGACCCTGACCCTGGACGGCGGCGTGACCGCGCCGGTCAGCCGCCGCTACGCCCGGGCCCTGCGCGAGGCCGGTTGGTACTGACTGGTCCGGCTATCGCGCGGGCGCGCTGCTTGAGCCCGTTACCCTCTCCAAGCCCCATGGAAGCCGGCAGGCAGGGCGACGTCGGCCCGCCAGGTCGCGACCGGCCCGCCCTCGACCGAGGCGACATCGAAGACGTGCAGTTCGGTGACACCCTCGGCCAGATTGATCGACGGGGCGACCAGCCAGGCGTCGCGTTCGGCGGTGGTTCCGGGCTTCGGCACGAAGACCGCCTCCTCCATGATCTGGTCGTCGCCGAAGCTGAAGGCGTGATTGCGGCCAGTCTTCCAGTCCTGCACCGCCAGACCGTTCGGCAGGGGGCGGCCGCCGCGCTCTCCGGCGACATGGACGGTCAGGCTGCGCTCGATCCCGGCGCGACGCGGATCGCCCTTCGGGAACTCCGCCGTCACCCCGGACGAGGTTAATTCGGCGCGCCCGTGCGGATGCAGGGTGACCAGTTTCAGCACGCTGGCCTCGCCCGGGACCGTGCCCCGGCCCGCGACCAGGACCCGTGCGCCCTCGATGGCGAAGGTGGCGTCCCGGTTGGTCGCGACGTCGAAGCGGATCGTGCCGTCGGCCTCTTCCCAGCCGTCACCGAGGTGGAAGAAGCTGAAGGTCTCCAGCTCATAGATCCGGGTCGAGGTCAGGTCGGCCTTGTCGACGACCAGCACCTGGGTTCCCAACTCCGGCTTCCAGGCGAACTGCGTCAGATAGGGCATGCCGGGGTGGTCGAAGACCCAGGGCTGGAGCACGAAGATCAGGTGACGCGCGGTCGCCGTGAAATCGTGCAGGTAGGAGGCGCGCGGCAGGCGCAGCACCTGTGCATCGATCAGCGCGCCCGAGGCCTGTAGATGCCAGACGATGACCTGATCGCCATTGGTGCCGACGTTCCAGATCGTGCCGTCGGGAGCATACCGGGGATGGGCCTGGAACGGCATGCCCTTCAGGTCGTCCCTCAGGCTGACGAACTGTTCCGTCGCGAGGGTCGCGGCGTCCATGCGCAGCGGCGAACCGCCCTCCCACAGGGCCCAGACCTTGTCGCCCGTGACCATGACGGCGGTATTGGCGGCGTTCGCATCGTCGTTGGAGCCGATCCGCGCCCGGCTGTCGCCTGCGGTGCCGAAGCCGGGGGTGACGACGGCGTTCAGCTCGGTCTCCGTCCGACGCTTGGGCGTGTCGGCGAAGCGGGCGGCGAGGGTGACGGCCCCGTCGGTCAGGGTGAACGACCGCATCAGGCCGTCGCCGTCGAACCAGTGGGTGGCGCTGCCGCCCGGGCGGCGGAACTTGCCGGGACCGTTGCGGAACAGGGTCCCCTCCAGCCCCGCCGGCGCCCGGCCGTGGACCAGCCGCATGGCGCGCGGCGCGATGTCGCCCTCGAGGTCGGCGGTGGCCAGGGCCCAGGGGGCGGCGACCTCCTGGGCGATCGCGGCGCGGACCATTTCGGGCGTGGCGACGGCGGCGGACAGGGCGGCGGCGCCCATCAGGAAATGGCGGCGGGAGGGGGTCATGTCGGGTCTCTTCGAACGGGGTGGGTTAGCGGATGCTGATCGTCTGGGCGGCGGCGCCGGAGACGCTGAACCTGGCGCGGTCCCAGCTGGCCGGACCCATGTTGCCGACGGCGTTGTTGGAGAAGGCAAAGGGCTCGGTCGGCATGCCGAAGGGGTTGGTGTCCATGCGGCCGTTGCCGTTGACGTCGTGGAAGGCCTTCACGCCATAGTCGCCGGCGGGCAGGCCCTCGAAGGTGACGCTGTGCTCGCCGGCGGCGACGTCGATGCGGGCGGCGCGGATCGGCTGGCCGCCCCCGTAGGTGGTCTCGTCGTAGAGGGCGACCATGACGGCGCCGGTCGAGGCGCCGGTGTCGAAGGTCAGGGCGAGGCTGGCGGGGTCCGAGGCCAGGGCGGGCGCGGCGGCCAAGAGGGCGATGGCGAAGGCGGCGGTGCGGATCATTGTGGTGTTCCTCTGGATAGCGGGAGGCCCGGCGGGTCTCGATGTCCCGACCCTCGGCCCGGCCCGGCCCGACCGCCAGCGGACTTGCGGCGACGGACGGCCCGGCTTCGTGAACGGCGGCGCGCGGTCACCCACGATGCGTGAACGAACACCTGCGAGCGGCCCCCTTCGCCAACGGACGGGTGGCGGGCGGAGCCGTTCGGGCGCAGGATGCGTTCCGGGGCTGACCGTCCACCCGGAGACCTGCCGATGACCGCGCGTATCCTCCTTTCGTCCCTGCTCCTCGCCGCCTCCCTGGCGGCCTGCGCCGGGCCGCCGCGTTCCCACCCGACCTATGGCCAGGAGCTGGACCGGCTGACCGCCGACTGCACGGCCCGGGGCGGCATCCTCGCCCCCATCTCCGGCGCCCAGTCGGGCCGGCCCCAGACCGACTACGTCTGCGAGATCCGGGGCGGGACCAGCCGGCTGACCCGCGGCAACTAGGCCTTCTTCGCCGGTTTCGTTCTCGCCGTGTTGTACGCGGCGGCGGCCTGAATCAGGGCGATGAAGGCCGCCTCATCGACCGTCTCGCCCTCCTTGAGGTCGATGGCGCGGCGGGCGCCGCCGCCGAAGCCGGCGTTGAACACACCCGTCGGGTCCGGCAGGGACGCGCCGGTCATGAAGGTCAGTTTGACGTAGGTCTTGTAGACCTCGCCGGTGCACAGGATGCCGTCGACCTCCCAGACCGGCACGCCGTTGGGGTTGGTCGGTTTGCGCCACTTCACCGTCTCGACCACCTGCGGCAGGGCGCGACGGATCAGGGCGCGAAGGTGGGACAGCTTCTGGCCGCGCCAGTCGCCGAGACCGGCCAGCTTTGCGTCGATCAGTTCGGTGGCTGCGGGTTCGGTCATCACATCTTCTCCCCGGGCAGGGCGGCGGCCTGGCGCATCCAGTCGGTCAGTTGCGCCTCGTCGAACTGGCCTTCCCGGATGTCGTGATAGCGGACGGCGCCGACCTTGGACGGGCCGGCGGGGACGGGCGTCATCTGCGTGCCCTGGAAGAAGCTGACCCGAACGTAATTCGTGTAGCAGTGCATGGACGCGAACCAGCGGCCCTCCTCCACGCCATACAGCGGCGTGTTCCATTTCACGGCCTTCAGGACGCCCGGAACGGTGGCGACGATCAGGGCGTCGAGGCGGCGGCAGATGTCCTGCTTCCAGCCCGGGACGGCGTCGAGATACGCCTGCACCGGCGCGTCGCCGAACCCCTTGGCGATCTGCGGATTGCCGCCGGAGAGGAGGACGGGTTCGGTCATCGGCGGCTCCTTGCTGTGTCGGCGTCGAAGGTGACTCCGAAATTGGAGTCCAGATAGTCCACTGAGTCCCATCGGGCGGACGGCAAAACACAGTCCGAAGCGTCCGTAGCGTCCGAAGCGTTCGGCAGCCTGAGACCGCGTGCAGGATACACCCGCCGGAACGGGCGCCGCACATAAAGCCCTTCGTCAGGGCCGCCTGTTGAAATCGCGGGCGGAATCCGGGCATCCGTTGACGGGTATGGACCTCTGTCTGGCGCCGGACAGTGGAACCGGGCCGCCGCCCCGGGCCTTCTTCCTCTTCACACCGAGGAGATCGACATGAAGGCGTTGTGCTGGCACGGCAAGGGCGACATCCGCTGCGAGACCGTGGACGACCCCGAGATCCAGGACGGCCGCGACGCCATCATCCGGGTCACCTCCTGCGCCATCTGCGGGTCTGACCTGCACCTGTACGGCGGCTTCGTGCCGGGCATGAAGTCCGGCGACGTCATGGGCCACGAGACGATGGGCGAGGTCGTCGCGGTCGGCAAGGACAACACGAAACTGAAGGTCGGCGACCGCGTCGTCGTGCCCTTCACCATCAGCTGCGGCGAGTGCGACTATTGCAAGCGCGGCCTGTTTTCCGTGTGTGAGCGGTCGAACCCGAACGGGGCCGAACAGGCCAAGATGATCGGCTATCCGACCGCGGGCCTCTATGGCTACACCCACACCTACGGCGGGATCCCGGGCGGCCAGGCCGAGTATCTGCGCGTCCCCTATGCCGACGTCGGGCCGATCAAGGTGCCGAACGGCCTGACCGACGACCAGGTCCTGTTCCTGTCCGACATCTTCCCGACCGGCTGGATGGCGGCCGAAAACGCCAACATCCAGCCCGGCCAGACCGTCCTCGTCTTCGGCTGCGGCCCCGTCGGCCAGTTCGCCATCCGCAGCGCCTTCATGATGGGCGCCGAACGCGTCATCGCCATCGACCAGGTCGAGGAGCGGCTGCGCCTCGCCGAGGCGTGCGGCGCCGAGACCATCGACTTCGCCGCCGTCGCGGGCGAGCTGCAGGACGAGATCATGGCCATGACGAACGGCGTCGGCCCCGACGCGGTGATTGAGGCCGTCGGCCTGGAAAGCCACGGCTCGGGCGGCATGCTGGAAAAGGTTCAGGAGACCGTCGCCGGCAAGATGGAGCGTCCCTACGCCCTGAACCAGGCCATCATCGCCTGCCGCCCCGGCGGCACGATCAGCCTGCCCGGCGTCTTCGTCGGCCCCGTGCCGGTGATGATGGGCGCCGTCGTCGGCAAGGGCCTGACCCTCAAGACCGGCCAGACCCATGTGCAGAAATACCTCGAACCCCTGATGCGCCGGATCGAGGAGGGCGAGATCGACCCGAGCTTCCTGATCACCCACAAGATCAAGCTGGAAGACGGCCCGGACGCCTACAAGATGTTCCAGGAAAAGAACGACGGCTGCATCAAGGTGGTCATCAACCCGTAAGGCCGGGAGCGCGACGGCGAGGAGACCAGAGGCTCCCGTGGAGACGCGGGGGCCTTTCGTCGGCTGAAGGATGTGATGACAGCCGCCTTGCACGAGGCGGCAGAGGGGCTGTTCGACGGACATCCACAAAATGTCGATCTTCGTGTGCGACGGGATGCAGGGCTGCTGCGTGTTGGGACTTGAGACGCTAGCGTGCCCCTCGACTAGTCTTTCCATTCCTTTGGTTTGACCGGTGGCTGCTTACGCAATCCAGCGGCGGCCATGTCAGCAATCTTGGAGGCGGCGATCTTTCGCTCTGCCTCTACAGCTTCCCGCTCCCCGCTCTCATCAACCAATTTTCGTTGAAGACAAACGATATCGAAGTCGCGCCAAACGACATAGGCCATCCTGGCTATACAGAGGCCGGAAAGAAAGCCAACGACAGCAGAGAACGCGATTTGGGCTGCCGGTAACAGATGCGAGACGCCTTGTATCCCAGCTGTGATGAGACCCACCGCAACCAAGAGCAGCAGTCCGTTGATTGCGACGATGACTGCGTATTCCTTCGTTAGCTCCACGATTGCCCGGGTTAGGCGTTTGCGTTCATCGATCGTGAGGCTTTTCCAATCGAGGGTCGGCATACCCCTATTGAGGCGCACGAAAACCGCTGCCGTGACGATCGAAAGGGCCGTAACGACAGATTGTAGGCCCCCGAGCATCTGCTCGAGCGGTACAAAAATACCGAAGAGCAGAGCTGACAAGCACGCGCCAACGATGGTGACCAGAAGGATCAAGCTGCAGGTATCTTTCCGTCGTCGACGAACCGCTGATACGTCACTTGAAGTTGGTCGGCGACGTTGTCGAAGTTAAGGAGATTGCTGGTGTCGGCTTCGATATCAAACGGCATTCGAGTTCTCAAAATCGCGTCGTCGTCCGAGACACGCCCGAATTTACCTTCAACTTGAACCATCGCGTCCGTGGTATCGGCTAGTTCGTTTGCCAGCTCTTTCATCACTTCGCGAGATCGTTCCGTCCTTCGCCCTTGCACTTTGAAGGTGGTTTCGGCGGACAAAAATTCTTCTGGCCCCATGCTCTCGACGAGCGACTCCGTCTTGGCTTTGCCGAAGACGACCTCGGCCAACGTTTTGGCCTGCTCAAACACAGCGTACTTCTCGGCGACCTTTCGCGAGGTAGCGACTGTTCGGTCCCGCTCAGGAGCGTCGTTTGGCACGATGGTGAGCTGCGGAACAGACTTGCCACTAATCCGCAGGCTCCGGACGTCGCCAATATCGCCCGCGACTTGCGCCTTGTCGAACTCCGCTTGGAAGTTCAGCGGAACATTCTGGCCCAGCGTGCCGGTCTGCTGCTTCAGCAACCAGTCCATATACTGTTTGAACAGGTCAGAGGTCATCGACTGCGTTTTGACGAATAGCACGTGGTCTCCGATTGCCAGCCAATAGGCCATGCCTCGCACAAACTGAGAACCCGCCGGAGCCGCGCGCTCGTCGAGGCCAAAAATCTCGGCGGTCGTAATATTGGAGAGCTGTACGGTCTGCGCCCTCAGTTGCAGGAGAGCTTGGAGCCCGTGGTTCTGGACCAAGCACATCTCGCCAAAGACGGCGCTTTCCAAGTCTGCGACCCGGTTCAACACGAGCTGACCGCCGTCGCCGCCACCCAAATCAAGCAGCCGGTCTTGTGCGCGCTCCCATAGCGACTGTCCTCCGTTAACAGCCTGTCCGAGGGCTTTCCGGCACGCGGATTCAAAAGTTTCTGGCCCGATATCGACGCCACCGGTGTTGAAGCGGCGGTAGTGAACCATGTGGTAGGCAGTGGGCATTCCATTCCCCTGTCCTCAGCGAGCGCTGAGTCTCTAAGATGTACAGGGAGCATGTCGCCTACCGAAGGTTTCGCCAAGACCGATGTTCTATCAGGAACAAAGATAGAACATTGATACGTCAGTTTCGGTCGTAGAGCCCGCGTGGTGAATAAAGCGGCGATCTAATGCACCCGCGCCTTCCCGATCTCCAGCCCGTCCGCCCCCGCTGACACGGCGATCACCGAGCCGTCCTCCAGCTCTCCCGCCAGCAGCTTCTTCGCCATCGGGTCGACGAGGTCCTTCTGGATCACGCGCTTCAGCGGGCGCGCGCCGTAGACGGGGTCGTAGCCCTTGTCCGCCAGCCAGGCGAGGGCGCCGTCGTCGATGGACAGGGTCAGGCGGCGGTCGGCCATCAGCTTTTCAAGGCGCTGAAGCTGGATGCGGACGATGCCGGCCATCTGGTCGCGGCCGAGGCGGCGGAACAGGATGATCTCGTCGATGCGGTTCAGGAATTCCGGGCGGAAGTGGGCGCGGACGGCCTCCATGACGAAGGGGCGCACGGCCTCGACGTCGTCGCCCTCGCCCTGGTTGGCCAAAGCTTCCGAACCCAGGTTGGAGGTCATGATGATCAGGGTGTTGCGGAAGTCGACGACGCGGCCCTGACCGTCGGTCAGGCGGCCGTCGTCCAGCACCTGGAGCAGGACGTTGAAGACATCGGGGTGGGCCTTTTCGACCTCGTCGAACAGGACGACCTGATAGGGGCGCCTACGGACAGCTTCTGTCAGGGCGCCGCCCTCGTCATAGCCGACATAGCCCGGAGGGGCGCCGATCAGGCGGGAGACGCTGTGCTTCTCCATGTACTCCGACATGTCCATCCGGGTGATGGCGGTCTCGTCGTCGAACAGGAAGGCGGCCAGGGCCTTGGTCAGCTCGGTCTTGCCGACGCCGGTCGGGCCGAGGAACAGGAAAGAGCCGAGCGGGCGGTTCGGGTCGTTGAGGCCCGCGCGGGCGCGGCGGACGGCGTCGGCGACGGCCTCCAGCGCCGCGTCCTGACCGACGACGCGGCCGCGCAGGGCGTCCTCCATCGACAGCAGTTTCTCGCGCTCGCCCTCCAGCATCTTGTCGACCGGAACGCCGGTCCAGCGGGAGACGACGGCGGCGATCTGTTGCGCGTCGACGACCTCGGGCGTGAGGGGCGAGGCGGTCTTTTCGTCGGCCTCGGCCTGGGCCAACTGCTTTTCAATTTGCGGGATCTGGCCGTAGGCGATCTCGGACGCGCGGCCGAGGTCGCCGTTGCGCTGGGCCGCAGCCAGTTCGGCGCGCAGGCGGTCGAGGGTCTCGCGCAACTGGGCGCCTTGCCCGACCTTGTCCTTCTCGGCCTTCCAGCGGGTCGTCAGTTCCTGGGACTCGATCTCGAGGTCGGAGATCTCGTCTTCCAGCTTTTCGAGCCGCTGGACCGAGGCGTTGTCGGTCTCCTTCTTCAGGGCCTCGCGCTCGATCTTCAGCTGGACCAGGCGGCGGTCGATTTCGTCGAGGGCTTCGGGCTTGGAGTCGACGGCCATGCGCACGCGGCTGCCGGCCTCGTCGATCAGGTCGATGGCCTTGTCGGGCAGGAAGCGGTCGGTGATGTAGCGGTTCGACAGGGTGGCGGCGGCGACGATGGCGCTGTCGGAAATGCGGACCCCGTGGTGGACCTCGTACTTCTCCTTCAGGCCGCGCAGGATGGAGACGGTGTCCTCGACCGACGGCTCGTCGACGAAGACGGGCTGGAAGCGGCGGGCGAGGGCGGCGTCCTTCTCGACGTGCTTGCGGTATTCGTCGAGGGTGGTGGCGCCGACGCAGTGCAACTCGCCGCGCGCGAGGGCGGGCTTCAGCAGGTTGGACGCGTCCATGGCGCCGTCGCCTTTGCCGGCGCCGACCAGGGTATGCATCTCGTCGATGAAGAGGATGATCTGGCCTTCGGCGGCCGTGACCTCGCCGAGCACGGCCTTCAGCCGCTCCTCGAACTCGCCACGGTATTTGGCGCCGGCGATCAGGGAGCCCATGTCGAGGCTCATGACGGTCTTGTCCTTGAGGCTCTCGGGCACGTCGCCGTTGACGATGCGCAGGGCCAGACCCTCGACGATGGCGGTCTTGCCGACGCCGGGCTCGCCGATCAGGACGGGGTTGTTCTTGGTGCGCCGGGCCAGGACCTGGATGGTGCGGCGGATCTCTTCATCCCGGCCGATGACGGGGTCGATCTTCTGGTCGCGCGCGGCCTGGGTCAGGTCGCGGGCGTAGCGTTTGAGGGCGTCGTAGCCGTCCTCGGCGGCGGCGCTGTCGGCCGTCTTGCCCTTCCTCACATCGGCGACGGCGGCGTCGAGCTTGTCGGCGGTGACCCCGGCGGACTTCAGCGCGTCGCCGGCGGGGCCGCCCTCGCGGGCGATGGCGGCGAGGATCCGTTCGGTGGTGACGAAGGCGTCGCCGCCCTTCTTCGCCGTCTCCTCGGCATTGGCGAAGACGCGGGCCGTGGCGCCGTCGAGATAGAGCTGGCTGGTCGCGCTCTCGACCTGGGGGCGTTTCTTGAGCAGGGCCTCGGCGCCGTCAGCGGCCTTCGCTGCGTCGCCGCCGGCGGCGGTGATCAGGTTGCGGGCCAGGCCGTCGCGCTCCTCCAGCAGCACCTTCAGGAGGTGCTCGGGGGCGAACTGCTGGTGCTTCCTGGCCAGGGCCAGCGACTGGGCGGACTGGACCGCCTGTTTGGCGCGGTCGGAATAGAGGTCGAGGTTCAAGGCGTATCCCCTTCAGAGGCGGAGTTCCGGCCGGCGCGCCCTCTGTGGCAAGCAACGCGCCGTCCGGTGCGACTGATCTGGGTGTGGCGAGGGGGCCACACAAGGGGCCGGTTTGAACCGGCGGGATCACCCGCCGGTGGTCGGGGCCGCAAAGTCGAATTGTTCCGGCCGCCGCTGTCCGCCGCCGAAATTCCAGGTCAGGCCGATGAAGGCCGCCCGGCCGCCGAACACCTGATCCGACCGGTCGGTGAAGGCCGGGGTGGCGATGGTCGTGGTGGCCCCGAAATCGTCGAACGCGTCCCGCACCGTCACATTGAGTGACCAGGAGGCGCTGAGCTTGCGGCGATAGCCGAGGTTGACCAGCGTCGACTGTTCGCGCGTGCCCTGGGCCAGCAGTTGCTCACCGCCCCAGACGCCCGACACCTGGAGGAAGTCCGCCTGGGTCGGCGTCCAGTTCAGGGTCAGCCGGCCGGAGACGCTTTCGCCCTCGCTGTCAGCAGTGCCGACCAGACCGGCGGCGTCGATCTCCTGACGGAAGACGTTGACGGTGGCGTTGTAGCGCAGGGTCGGATGCAGGGCGCCGCTGGCCACCAGCTCAAGGCCCGTCGAGGTGCTGGCCCCGAGATTCTCGGGCCGCGTCAGGAAGACGCCGCCGCCCAGATCGGTCGTGACCGGGGTGAAGGCGTCGCGCGTGTCACGGTAATAGAGGGTGGCCTGGTAGAAGGTCTGCTGCTGGCGATAACCCCAGATCAGCTCCAGCGCGTCCGTCTCCTGCGGCAGCAGGTCGGGATTGCCGGAGCGGCGGTTCAGATTGTCCTGATAGGTCAGGAAGGGGTTCAGGTCACCCGGACCCGGGCGCTGGATCCGGCGGCCATAGCTGGCCCGCAGGGTCTGGGTCTCGTCCAGCTGATACGACATATTCAGGGTCGGATAGGCGCGCAAATAGTCCTGTGACGACCGGAGACCGGTCGTGACCTGGTTCAGCTCGAGTTCGGCCTGTTCGAGGCGCAGACCGAACTGGGCGGTCAGCTTGTCTCCGAAGGGCCGTTCCAGGGTCGCATAGACGGCGTGCACCGTCTGATCGAGGCGAAACTCATTGGACACCACAGGGTCGGCGACCAGCATCGCCGGGGTGGCCCCGCGGGCAAAGAGATTGTCCTGATCGAGGGTCAGGGCCTGACGCTCATAGCCGAGTCGCAGCCGGCCGCCGTCGGCCATCGGCCGGACATAGGCGCTGGTGAAGCCGATCTGGTCCTGCCTGTTCTGGTTGCTCAGAAACTCGCTGAAGGGGGCCGCCACGGGGATGAGGCGGTCGGCAAGGGTGGCGAAGTCGATGCCGAAACGGTTGCGGTCATAGCGCAGCTCATTGGACCACTCATGGCCCGCCTCGTCGAAGCGGCGCAGGATGCGCGCGCTCGCGCCGGAGAACTGGCCCTGAAAGCCGCCGCCCGAGACACGGCGATAGGCCGAGGCGATGCCGCCGCCGGCCGCGTCGGCTTCATACAGGTCGATACTGTCGGCGAAGCTGTCGACGTCCGTGTGGCGCACGTCGCCCGTCAGCTGGGTCCTGGCGTCCAGATTGTGCTCGACCGCCAGGCGGACGAAGACGCTGTCGGAATCGCCCTCGACATTCTGGCTCTGACGGGCCTCGAGGAACCGGCCGGAACCGGCGTCAAACCGCGTCCGCAACCGCGTCAGCTCCTGCAGATAGGCGTCGTGGCGCACGCCGAAGTCGGCGGACAGGGTCGTCGGTCCATTTACATGCGAGAGGCTGCCGCCGACATTGTAGCGACCGCTGTCGCCGACATTGGCGCGCAGCGAGCCGGTCGTGGTCTGCCCCGGTCGCACCGTGGTCGGTTTGGAAATCAGATTGATGACGCCGCCCGAGCCCTCGGGGCTGTAGGCGGCGGACGGATTGGTCAGGATTTCGATACGGGCATACTGGGAGGCCGGGATCTGCTGAACCAACTGGCCCCGGCTGGGGCCGTTGAACTGGCTGGCGGGCCGACCGTCGACGAGGATGGTGACGTTGGGATCGCCGCGCAGGCTGACATTGCCGTCGGGATCGACCTCGACCGAGGGAATGTTGCGCAGCGCCTCGGCGAGGGTGCCGGTCTGGGCCTGCAGATCGTTGGCGAGGCTGTAGCTGGTGCCTTCGCTGGAGGTGCGGATGTCGTTGGGCCGGGCGGACACGACCACGTCATCGAGCGCCGCCGCCTCGGCGGGCTTTTCGCTATCCTCGGCCGGAGCCTCTTCCTGCGGCGTGGCGGCGGGTGCCGGCGGCGGGGTCTGGGTCGGGGCCTGGGCCCGGGCGGGAACCGCCGGCGCGGGCGTCTGGGCGAAGGCGGCGCCCGACGAGGTGGCCAGGGCGGTGCCGACGAGCAGCAGGAAACGGATGGAAGTCATGGCGTGCGCGGCGATG
>NZ_JANODA010000039.1:0-11050 GCF_031412435.1 Brevundimonas sp. | reverse complement strand
GCGGCCGCACCGTCGGCGCCGGCGTCGTCGCCAAGATCGTCGAGTAGTTCGACGCGCTGCGTCGCGCGCTTGCGCGGCGCATGGGATCGCATGCGATCCCCGCGACGAACGCCCGAAGCGCAAGCGAAGGGCTGACGGTCTCCGGATCGATCTGAAGAGGCCCGCCGGAGCAATCCGGCGGGCCTTTTTCTTTCTTTCGTCATCCTCCGGCGAAGCGAAGCGGAGACCGGGGGACCCAGCGGCGCCGAAGGCGATCTGTTCACGCAGGATCTCGGCCGCACGTGTCCGCGACTGGTTCGCGCTCTCGCGCGCCTCCCCCGGTCCGATCGCCGATCGACCGGAGGATGACGAGGGGTCCTCCGGTCTGCGGCGCTGCGCGCCTTGCCGGAGGATGACGAAGGAAGGCGGAACACCCCGTCACACCCTGCGTTGGCCAACGAGTGTTTCCAAAGGAACCCTCGATGAAAACGATCTGGACCCTGGCGGCCGTGTCCGCCGCAGCGATGCTGACCGGCGCCTGCGCCACGACCGATAACTACGCCTCCGCCTGCGAGCGGGACTATCAGGAGAACAGGCGATACGCGACCGCCAGCGGCGCGGCGCTGGGCGCCCTGGCCGGAGCGGCGATCGCGGGCGAACGCGACCGGGAGCGGGGCGCGGCGATCGGGGCGCTGGCCGGCGGGTTGCTGGGCAACCAGTTGTCGGAGCGGGACGATCCCTGCGGCTACGGCTTCGGCGGCTATAATCGCGACGGCCGTTATGGCTATGATCGCGTGCCGCGCCGTGGGGACTACGGCTACTACTGAGGCCTGCCGACGGAATGACGAAATCCGGGTTCTGGTCGCCGGCGATCGCCGCGATGGCGCTCGCCCTGGGCGGCTGTGTGACCACTCACCCGGGCGAGGTCGATCAGGTGCGGTTCGCGCCTGATCGATCCTTCGTGCAGGCCCGGACCGAGGCGGGCGTCGTGCGGGGCGTCGAGGGCGCGGGCGTGCGGGCCTTCCTCGGCGTGCCCTACGCCCGGGCGCCGGTCGGCGATCTGCGCTGGCGCGGGCCGCGACCGGCCGAACCGTGGGACGGCGTCCGGGATGCGACGCGCCTGGGGTCGGACTGCACGCAGGCGCTGGGGCGCAAGGCTGTTCTCGGCGGGGGCGGCGGGCTGGTGGTCGGGTCCGAGGACTGTCTGTTCGTGAATGTGTACGGACCCGCCGGCGAGCCCGGGCGCGCGCGCCCGGTGATGGCGTACCTGCACGGCGGGGCCTTCACGATCGGATCGGGAGCCAACTACGACCCCTCGCGGCTTGCGGGCGAGCAGGATCGAGTCGTGGTGACGGTGAACTTCCGGCTCGGGGCCCTGGGCTGGCTGGCGCATCCCGGGTTCGATGCCGAAGGCGAGGGCGGCGCCCGGAACCTTGGGGGCAACTGGGGTCTGATGGACCAGCAGGCGGCTCTGCGCTGGGTGCAGGCGAACATCGCGGCCTTCGGCGGCGATCCGGGGGATGTGACCCTGTTCGCGGAGAGCTCGGGGGCTTGGAGCGCCTGCTATCTGATGGCGTCGCCGGGGTCGGAGGGGCTGTTCCACCGTGTGATCCTGCAGAGCGGGCCATGCCTGGAGCCCCAGTCGCTGAATGCAGCCAAGGATCAGGTCCAGGCAGGCCCCCCGTTCGCCGACGACCTGGGCTGCACGCAGCAGGGGCAGGTTGGTTGCCTGAGGAGCCTGCCCGCCTGGCGGATCGCGCGGGCGCCGTCGCTGCGATCCGGGATCAACGGGCCGGGCTCGTGGGGACCGGTGCATACGGACGCCACCGTGCCGGTCAGCCCGCCCGAGGCCTTCGCCAGCGGCCGCTTTACGCGGGTCCCGGTGATCGTGGGGAGCAACACTGACGAGGGGCGGCTGTTCGCTGTCGAGGTCAAGGACATGGATCGCTACGAAAAGCAGACTGTCTGGATGTATGGCGCCGACGGGGAGCGGGCGCTGGCGCGGTATCCGGTCGGCGAGGAAGGCCCGGCGATCGCTATCGCGCAGAGTTTCACGGACAGCCGGTTCTCATGTCCGGCCGATGCGCTGAGGCGGCTGCTGGCGCGGTATGTGCCGGTACATGGGTACGAGTTCGCCGATGCCGAGGCCCCGTTCCTGTTGCCCGAGGGGATCACGGGCCTCGACATGGGCGCCTATCACGCCAGCGAACTGGCCTATGTGTTCGGCACGAGCTGGCTGTTCGCGGACACCGGGAGGTGGACCCCCGAGCAAAGGGCGCTGTCGGACCGGATGATGCGGCTGTGGGCCGCGTTCGGACACGACCCGGACTTCGACACCCACTGGCCGCGCGTCCGCGAGGGCGGCGGACCCGTCCTGGTGTTCGATCCCGAGGGCGACCGGGTCGATCCGACCTTCCACGACCGCCATCAATGCGCCTTCTGGGGCGGCACGGCGCTGGGGGCGGTCGAGCCTTGATGCCTGCCCTGATCCGGGCGGAAAACCGCTGCGCACTTTTCCTGATCAGGGCTAGCTGAAGATCACTTCGACGCCCGGCTTGACTGCAGCCGCGAGTTGTTCGGCGCTCCAGTTGGTCAGGCGAACGCAGCCGTTTGATGCGGTCTTGGCGATCTTCGATGGATCCGGCGTGCCGTGGATGCCGTAGGTGTCGCGCGACAGATCGATCCAGACCGAGCCCACCGGATTGTTGGGGCCCGCCGCCACCACGAATTTGCGGTCCGCCGTGCCGTAGGTCAGGCGCTCTGGGTCGTAGGTGTAGTTCGGCTCATTGGCGACCCCGACGACGGTGACGCGGCCGGTCGGCGCGGGTCGGGCGCTTGAGCCGATCGTGGCGGGATAGAAGGCGAGCAGGTTTCCCGCCGCGTCGAAAGCTCGCACCGAGCTCTCGCTCTTGTCGACCAGAATGCGGGTGACCTCGGCGGGCAGGGGCTGGTCGGTGAGGGCCGGGACGACGATCGACTGGCCCGCGCGGGCGAAATCGATGCCGGGGTTGAGCGCGGTCAGCAGCGTCTCTGTGACGTGAAACTTCTCGGCCAAGGCTTCGAGCGCGCTGGTGTAGCTGAGAGCGTCCAGTTCCGACTGGGCCTCCAGATCGGTAGGCACGGCGGCGATGAAGGGACCGGCGACGTCGACGGGCGTGATGACGTATTCGGCCATCACCGGCGCAGCGGACTGGGTCAGGCTGGCGAACACCGCAGCGGTCAACTCTCCGCCGGAGGCTATGTCATTGGCCTCGGCGTAGGCGGCGACGGCCTGGCGGGTGTTCTCGCCGCCCAGTCCGTCGATGGCTCCCGGCGAAAAGCGGGCGCGGTCGAGCAGAATCTGGGCGCGGATAATCTCCGGACGCGGCGGGGTGGTCGTCGCGGCTTGCGGACCTCCGACGCCCGGGGCTGTGGCGCTCGGGGCCGACGGGGCCGACGGGGCCGGCGTGGCGACGGCGTCAGCCTTCCAGACCGCGGCCTCGATCGACGCCGGCGCCAGGGCTCCGGTCGCGCCGGCCGCGCGCGCGGCCGAAACGGTCGGCGGCGTGGTCGGGGCCTCCTGTGTTTCCCGATCGGGCTGGCCGCAGGCCGCGAGGGACACGGAGGCGAGGAGGGCGGCGGCGAACGGGGGGCGGATCATGAACTCAACTCTCGGGCGACGGGTCTTAGCCAACCCGCACGTCCGTTTACCGTTCCGTACAACCGGCTGGGGCGGGGACTTGCGTGCAACCCCGAAGCGGGGCCTACGTTCAGTTGGGACGTTAGGGATTTGGTAACCATCATGCGGCGCGCGCTTCGGATCGGCCTGTTCATCGGCACCCTGATCGGGGTCTCCGCATGCGCCTCGATCGATAACGGCCAGAGCGGCGCCTACGGATCGGTCGAGGCGGGCCGGACGCGCTGACCGTTTCGCTCAAGGAAATCGTGGCGAAACCGGCCGCATTCCGCTAGGACCGAACAGCGGACGCCGACTGTCGCGCCGCGCTGGTCTACTCCCCCCTAGATGTTACTCATCGCCATCGTCGTCGTTCTGCTCCTCGTGGTGCTCAACGGCCTGTTCGCCATGACCGAGCTGGCGGTCGTCTCATCCCGCCGATCCAAGCTGCAGAGCCGGGCCGAGCGGGGAGACCGCGGCGCCCGGGTGGCGCTGAAGCTGTCCGAAGATCCGACCCATTTCCTGTCGGCGGTCCAGGTCGGCATCACCCTGATCGGCATTCTCGCGGGCGCCTACGGTCAGGCGACGATCGCGGGCGAGCTGGACAAGATCCTGACCGCCGCCTTCCCGGCGCTGGACGCCTATACGCAGATCTTCTCCACCGCCCTGGTCGTCATCTGCATCACCTATGTGTCGCTGATCGTCGGCGAACTGGTGCCCAAGCGGCTGGCGCTGATCTTCCCGGAGACGATCGCGTCCAAGACGGCGGGGCCGATCTCGACGGTCGCGATCGTGCTGCATCCGTTCGTCTCGCTGCTGACCGCCTCGACCTCCGGCATCCTCAAGATCATGGGCGTCAAGGATCGCGACGGGTCCGACGTCACCCAGGAAGAGGTCGAGACGATGATCGCCGAGGGCACGTCGGCCGGTCTGATCGAGCCCGAAGAACAGACGATGATCGAGGAGATCCTGACCCTCGGCGACCGTCCGATCCGCGTGGCGATGACGCCGCGTCACGACGTATTCTGGATCGCCCTGGACGACACCGAAAAGGAGCTGCGCGAGGAAATCCGCAAATGCCCCTATTCGCGGATCGTGGTCGCGCGCGAGAACGACGTCGATAATCCGCTGGGCGTCGTTCACAAGAAGGACCTGCTCGACAGCCTGCTGACCAACGGCACCTTCGACATCGAGGCCCTCGTCCAGACCCCGGCCTTCATCCCGCAGTCGACCTCGGTGCTCAAGGCGCTGGAGATCCTGAAGTCGTCGAAGGTCCACATGGCCTTCCTGGTCGATGAGTACGGCGCCTTCGAGGGCGTGGTGACGGCGACTGACCTGCTGGAAATGATCGCGGGCGACTTCGACGAAGGTCACGACGATCAGGAGGCCTGGATCCGCCAGCGCGAGGACGGGTCCTGGCTGGTCGACGGCCAGACCGATCTCGAGGAGCTGTCGGACGTGCTGGGCGAGGACTTCGGCGACCAGGAAGGCTTCCACACCGTGGCCGGTCTGGTCCTGCACCAGCTGTCGCGCGTGCCGGACGAAGGCGAGATCCTGCAGCTGGGCCGGTTCGAGGTCGAGGTCATCGACATGGACGACCGCCGCATCGACAAGCTGTTGTTCAAACAGGTGGTGAACAAGGAAGACGAGGCCGAGGCGGTCGCCGCTCACCTGGATCACTGAATCCATCCTTCCCATCGGGGGAGGGGACCGCGTCTTCGCGGTGGAGGGGGGCTCACCCCATACACCCCGTTTGCGGTTGCCCCCCTCCGTCACGGCGCAAGCGCGCCGCGCCACCTCCCCCGATGGGGGAGGATTAGCCTTGAAATGCCCAGCCGCGTCAGGCATAGCCCCCGGTCTGGCGAGCAGACGCGCCGTTGGGTTCTCCCACGGCGCTCTTCTGTATTGTCTAGGAGCTTAGCTCAGCTGGTAGAGCACCGGTCTCCAAAACCGGGGGTCGTGGGTTCGAATCCCCCAGCTCCTGCCACTTCCCCCTGTTCCCGCAGACTGGGCATCCCCATCTGCGGGAACAGGATCAAGCGTTTACGAAGAGACCCCTAGAGCCCATGGCCAAGTCCAAGTTCCCCGGCGGACGCCGCACCGGCAATCCGGCCGCCGGCGCAAAGCCGCAGATGGCCGGCGCTTCGGCCTCCGCATCGACGGTCGCCGTCGACGCGCCCGCGGCCAAGCCGCGCACCTCGCCGGCCCAGTTCTTCAGCCAGGTCCGGGCTGAGTCTCGCAAGATCGTGTGGCCGAGCCGCAAGGAGACCTGGATCACCTCGGTGATGGTCTTCATCATGGTCATGCTGGCGGCGGTGTTCTTCTGGATCGTCGACACCGGGCTGGGCTTCCTGTCCCGCTTCGTCCTCGCCATCGGCCAATAAGAAAGAAGGAGACGCGCCCATGACGGATGCAGCGCCCGAAACCAAAGTGGCCGCCAACCCGCGCCACAAGTGGTACATCGTTCACGCCTATTCGAACTTCGAGAAGAAGGTCGCCCAGCACATCCGCGACCAGGCCAGGCAGCGCGATCTTGAGGACTGCTTCTCCGAGATCCTGGTGCCGACCGAGGACGTCGTCGAGATCCGCCGGGGCCGCAAGGTCAACTCGGAACGCAAGTTCTTCCCGGGCTATGTGCTGGTGAAGATGGAACTGACCGACGACGCCTATCACCTGGTCAAGGACACGCCGAAGGTCACGGGCTTCCTGGGCGCCGCCGGCGGCACCAAGCCGCTGCCGGTCTCCGAACGTGAGGTTCAGGCCATCATCGGTCAGGTGGAAGAGGGCGTCGAACGTCCCAAGCCCACGATCCGCTTCGACATCGGCGAGACCGTCAAGGTCATCGACGGCCCGTTCGCCAGCTTCGATGGCCAGGTGGAGAGCGTCGACGAGGATGCCGCCCGTTTGCGCGTCGCCGTGTCGATCTTCGGCCGCCCGACCCCGGTGGATCTGGAGTACAGCCAGGTCGAGAAGAGCGCGGCTTAAGCCTCTCTCGCAGGTCACGATTTGCAGCGGCGGTCCCTCGGGGCCGCCGTTTGCTTTTGCGGGGGCGCTCCGCTATACGCGCGCCTTCGCTTCGCCCGGCCGCCGGACGATGCGGTAAATCCGTGGGAGGCAGCCATGCCCGACCACGGCTCACCGGCCCCGATTAGCTTCGAGGTCATTCACAGGAGAGACCAATGGCCAAGAAGATTCTGGGCTATATCAAGCTGCAGGTGCCGGCCGGTTCGGCCACGCCTTCCCCCCCGATCGGGCCCGCACTGGGTCAACGCGGCGTGAACATCATGGGCTTCGTCAAGGAGTTCAACGCGCGCACCGAGAAGGAAGTGAAGGGCACCCCCCTGCCGACCGTGATCACGGTCTATCAGGACAAGTCGTTCACCTTCGTCACCAAGACCCCGCCGGCCACCCACTACATCAAGCAGGCCGTGGGCATCACCTCGGGATCCAAGCTGACGGGCCGCGAGACGGTCGGTTCGATCACCCGCACCCAGCTGCGTGAGATCGCCGAGAAGAAGATGAAGGACCTGAACGCCAACGATCTGGATGCCGCCGCGCGCATCATCGAAGGTTCCGCCAAGGCCATCGGCCTCAACATCGTGGAGCGCTGAACATGAGCAAGCCATCCAAGCGCATCCAGGCGCGCACCGTCGACCGTGAGGCCCTGGTGCCGTTCGCCGACGCCATCAAGACCGTCAAGGAACACGCCACCGCCAAGTTCGACGAGTCGATCGAGATCGCCGTCAACCTGGGCGTCGATCCTCGTCACGCCGACCAGCAGGTCCGTGGCGTCGTCAACCTGCCGTCGGGCACGGGGCGCGACGTTCGCGTGGCCGTGTTCGCCAAGGACGCGAAGGCTGACGAAGCCCGTGCGGCCGGCGCCGAGCACGTCGGCGCCGAGGATCTGTACGAGAAGATCAACGGCGGCTTCATGGACTTCGACCGTGTCATCGCGTCTCCGGACATGATGGCCCTGGTCGGTCGTCTGGGTAAGGTGCTGGGCCCGCGCGGCATGATGCCGAACCCCAAGGTCGGCACCGTGACCCCGAACATCGGCCAGGCCGTCAAGGACGCCAAGGGCGGCGCCGTCGAGTTCCGCGTCGAGAAGGCTGGTATCGCCCACGGCGGCATCGGCAAGGCCTCCTTCACCCAGGAAGCCCTCGAAGCCAACGTGAAGGCCTATGTGGACGCGCTGAACCGCGCCAAGCCGACCGGCGCCAAGGGCACCTACGTCAAGCGCATCACCCTGTCCTCGACGATGGGTCCGGGCGTGAAGATCGATCCGGCCTCGCTGACGGCCTGATCGGCTTCTGACCAACAAGACCGCGGCCCCGGAGAGCGATCTCCGGGGCCGTTTTCATTCGGCATTGCAGTCTTTGCGGTGCGCGAGGCCGAAACGAGGACTGCAAAAATCCGGCGACGTGAACGGCAGTCACCGCGAACCCCGCACGCCGAAGCCGCCAATCCCGCTCAGTAGGCGGCGGTGAACCGGGCCCGGCTGTGTTTCGGCTGTTCCAGCTCGTCGACCATGGCGATGGCGTAGTCGGAGAAGCCGATGCGGCTCTCGCCCTTGTCGTCGACGATCAGCTGATCCGTCCCGGTCCGGAACGTGCCGAGGCGGGGCGTTTCCTCGATCACGGCGGCGGGGGAGAAGAAGGTCCAGTCGATTTCGGTCTCGGCGCGCAGGTCGTCGAGGAAGGCGATGCCGCCCTGGGCGAAGACCTTCCATTCCTCGGGGAACTCCGGCGTGTCGATCAGGCGGACGCCCGGCGCGACCTCCAGGCTGGCGGCGCCGCCCGTGACGAGCAGACGCGGCACGCCGGCCGTCTTCAGCGCCGATAGCAGGACGGAGGCGGGTACGTCGAAGTGGAGGGCGCTGATCACGGCGTCCGACCCCTTGATGAGGGTCGCGAGCGCAGCGGCGTCCGAGGCGTCGCCCTGGACGGCGGTGATGGTCGGGCCGGTCGGAATGGCCGCGGGCTTGCGGGCGATGGCGGTGACAGCGTGGCCGCGTGAGGCGAGCTCCCGGGTGATCTCTGATCCGGCGCGGCCGCTGGCGCCGAGGACGGTGACGTTCATGGAGGGTCTCCTGTTGGTATCCAATAGATACCAGGTGTGCTATCCATACCAGATGCACAAGAACGCACCTCAGGCTCAGCAGGTCACCCCGGAGATACCGCCCCGGGAATTGCGCCTGCCCGACGTGTTCGCGGCTGACTGTCCGACGCGCCAGATGCTGGACCGGATCGGCGACAAATGGACGGTGCTGGTGGTGCAGGTGCTGGCCCAGGCGCCGATGCGGTTCAACGGCCTGAAGCGGCGGATCGGCGGGGTGTCGCAGAAGATGCTGGCGCAGACCCTGAGACATCTGGAGCGCGACGGGCTTGTATCCCGCCATGTGTTCGCGACGACGCCCGTGACGGTGGAGTACGCCCTGACGCCGCTGGGCCGGACCCTGGTCGGGGCGCTGACGCCGCTGATCGCCTGGTCCGAGGGCCGGATCGGCGAGGTGACGGCGGCGCGGGCGGCGTTCGATGCGCGGGAGCCGGCGGGATGGAGCTGAGAGGCGCTTTTCGCGTCACCTGTGGCTGCAACCGACTGTTGCACCGCGACGCGCGAGGGCATGGTGGCGGCCCTCATTGTCGCGTTGCTGGAGTAACCCCGTGCGCACCATCCTGATCGCCCTGATGGCCGCCGCCTTGTGCGCCCTCGCTCCGCAAGCCCGGGCACAGGATGGCGACGCCGCCGTTCGCGCCGCCCTGGCCGAGCGGCTGATCGCGGCCATGGTCCGGGACGGGATCGACAAGGTGGTGGGGGGCATCGTCGAGCAGATGCTGGCCGAGAGCGCCGGCATTACCGAGGAACAGGCGACATGGACGCGCGCGAACGTGCCCGAGATCATGGGGCGGCATCTCGAGGTCATGATCGACGAGAGCGAGGCGCTGTATGCCGAACGGTTTACCGAACCGGAGCTGCGCGCCCTCGTCGAGTTCTACGAGACGCCCATGGGCCGATCCATCGCCCTGAAGCAGAATGAAGTGGGCGCGCAGCAGGGGCAGGGCATGGCGACCTTCATTCAGGCCTTCGCCGCAGACTATCTGGCCAAATATTGCGCGGCCTTCACCTGTCCCGGGGGGACCCCGGACGCGGCGGGCGTGGCCAAGAACTGACCCGGTTGCTTTCCGCGCCCGTTCCTGTATAGAGCGCGCCTTCCCGTCAGAGCTTCGGCCCTGACGGTCCTGTCCGAGAACTTCGGGGTCTGGGGGTCACCCAGGTCATAAATGCTGGAGAGCCCTCCAGCGCCGTGGGGAGATAGTGACGCAGACGACGAACGGTCGGCCCGGTTTCCGGGACGGAACCCCGTCAGAGCATCCTTTCGGACATCGCTACCGGCCTGAACGCAATGCGGCGACGCATTGGGCTTTGGCCACTCGCCGTCGGGAATAAGCCCGGCGTCGAACCTCAAGACTGGAGACCGCAATGGACCGCGCACAAAAGGCCGAGTCGATCGAAACGCTGAAGGGCGTTTTCACCGACGCCGGCGCCGTGGTCGTGACCCACAACCTGGGTCTGACCGTTGCGGAAATGGAAGACCTGCGGGGCCGTCTGCGCACCGCCGGCGGAGCGTTCAAGGTGGTCAAGAACCGCCTGGCGCTGAAGGCTCTCGACGCCGCTGAAGGTTCTGAACACCACGCCCTGTTCAAGGGTCCGGTGGGCATCGCCTTCGCGCCCGACGCCGTGACCGCCGCCAAGGTCACCGCCGAATACGCCAAGGGCAACGACAAGTTCGTCGTTCTGGGCGGCTTCATGGGTGACAAGGTTCTGGACGCGAAGGGCGTGGAGACTCTCTCCAAACTGCCGTCGCTGGATCAGATCCGCGCTTCGTTCCTGGGACTGCTCAACACGCCCGCGACCCGTATCGCCGGCGTCGTTCAGGCCCCGGCCGCCCAACTGGCCCGCGTGTTCAACGCGTACGCCACCAAGGACGCCGCGTAAGCGAACCCGCTTCCATCTCTGCAAACCTCTACTGAACCCCATCCTCCGAAGGAAAATCTGATCATGGCCGACCTGTCCAAAATCGTCGAAGACCTGTCCTCGCTGACCGTCCTCGAAGCCGCCGAACTGTCCAAGCTGCTGGAAGAAAAGTGGGGCGTCAGCGCCGCTGCTCCGGTCGCCATGGCCGCCGCTGCCGGTGGCGGCGCCGCCGCTCCGGCTGAAGCCGCCGAAGAGCAAACCGAGTTCACCGTCGTCCTGCTGGACGGTGGCGACAAGAAGATCAACGTCATCAAGGAAGTCCGTGGCGTGCGTTCGGACCTGGGTCTGAAGGAAGCCAAGGACCTGGTCGAAGGCGCTCCGCAGAACGTCGTCGAGAACGTCTCCAAGCAGAACGCCGACGAAGTCGCCAAGAAGCTGACG
>NZ_JANODA010000038.1:0-32478 GCF_031412435.1 Brevundimonas sp. | reverse complement strand
TACGCGACCTGGTGGATCCGCCAGGCCATCACGCGCTCGATCGCCGACCAGGCGCGCACCATCCGCATCCCGGTGCACATGATCGAGACCATCAACAAGCTGAACCGCATCTCGCGGCAGATGCTGCAGGAGATGGGCCGCGAACCGACGCCGGACGAGCTGGCCGTGCGCATGGAGATGCCGGAAGACAAGGTGCGCAAGGTGCTGAAGATCGCCAAGGAGCCCATCTCGATGGAGACTCCGATCGGCGACGACGAGGATTCGCACCTCGGCGACTTCATCGAGGACAAGAACGCCATCCTGCCCATCGACGCGGCCATCCAGTCGAACCTTCGCGAGACCACCACCCGCGTGCTGGCGTCCCTGACGCCGCGCGAGGAACGGGTCCTGCGCATGCGTTTCGGCATCGGCATGAACACCGACCACACCCTTGAAGAGGTCGGCCAGCAGTTCTCGGTCACTCGCGAACGCATCCGCCAGATCGAGGCCAAGGCGCTGAGGAAGCTGAAGCACCCGAGCCGGTCGCGGAAGCTGCGGAGCTTCCTGGACAGCTGAGGTCAGGAATCAGGGATCAGGGGCGCTTCCGGAAGGAGGCGGCCCTTCTTGCATCTTCCTTCTCCCCTCGTGGGAGAAGGTGTCAGGCGGAGCCTGACGGATGAGGGGGGGGTCGGTCCGCATGCCGGCGGACGGCGTCGAACACGATGTTGGGGTTGGTCAGGACCGCCTCGTTTCCGAACCTCAGAACCACGAAGCCCCGGCGGTTCAGATCGGCGTCCCGCAGCCGGTCCCGCTCCTCGCGCAGCCGGTGAATGCCGCCATCCAGTTCGATCACCAGCTTGAGCTCGTAACAGCAGAAGTCCGCGATCCACGGCCCGATCCGGGTCTGTCGGCGAAATTTCAGGCCTTCGAACCGCCGGTCGCGCAGCAGCCTCCACATCGCCGTTTCCGCGAAGGTCATTCCTGCGCGCAGACGTCGTGTCTGGTCCGCCATACCCCTCATCCGTCTCGCTTCGCGAGCCACCCGTCGTCGCCGCGCGATGCGCGTCTTCTCCACCCACAAGGGGAGAAGGGCGAAGCCTCCTGGAACGATGTTCGCTCAAGTACGGCGCAAGGACAGCGTCCCGCGTCGCTTCATCACCAAACCGACCAACGCCGAACGCCAACCTGACCAGGATCGCCAGCGGCTCCGACCGATTCTGGCGTACCGGCGGTCCATGATGCGCGGATGACAGAGCGACGCGAGATCAAGCAGCGGTCCCCTGCGGTGTGGGCCAGGGTCAGGGCGGCCTATCTGGCCGGCGAACCGGCGGCCTCGGTCGCGCGGCGGTTCGACGTCGGCTACGGCAACCTCAGATACCGGGCCAATGCCGAGGGCTGGACGCGCAAGGCGGCCATGACGGACGCGGACGAGGCGGCGGCGGCCGAAGACGTCCGTCTGGCCGGCCGCGCCGACCCGGTGTCAGAGGCCCGGTGCGAAACGCCGGTCGAGATCGACCCCGCCGACGCCTTCGAGGCGGCGCTGGCGCGGGCGGGCGTCGCCATCGCCGCCGGACGCGGCGCGGAGGCCGCCGGCCTGCTCAAGGCCGCCGAGACGCTTGTGCGGTTGCGTGAGGCGAGCCCGCCCGAACACCTGCCGACGGTCGAGGAGTGGGACGCCGAGCAGGCGGCCCTTCGCGCCGCCTGGGCCGACGAGAAGGCGGCCTGGAGAGAAGCCGAAAGCGCGCGGCTGGAGGAAGAGTGGGGCCGGCGCGCCCTGACGATGGCCCACGTCCTCCTCAGCGCCCGGGGCCATGACCTGGCCGACAACTGGGCGGCCTCGGCCCTGCGCTGGCGCGCCGAGACCCTGGGCCCCGACCAGGCCCTGGCCGACTTCGCCCGGGGCGTCTCCGGCGGCTGGGCCAGCCGCTACTGGGACGAACACGGCCGCCTGAAACCGGTGGAGCCGCCGCCCGCGCCCGAGTCGCGGATGATGCGCCAGCACGTCGGCCTGACGCGCGGCGGTTTCGGCGGCGAGATCGACATGAGCGGGATCGAATGGCCGCCGGCCTGGGCGACCGACGGGAGGGATGAAGAGCCGCGACAGCCCGTCGAGCCGTCCGACGTCGAGCGCGGACCGCGCGTGCGGCGGCTCTAGGCGGATCAGTCCTTGTCTCCGCCACACAGTCGCACGAGATCCCTCTCCCGCCGGGAGAGGGGAATCAGGCCGCGCGTTTTGCGGCGAAGGTCCCGTTCGGCAGGGGGGTGATCTCGGCGTAGCGGACCAGGGTGTTGAGCGCCTGGACGACGCGTTGCTCGATCGTCTTGCCGCCGCGCTTGAAGGCGCGAGAGACGGCAGCGGCGTCCATCGGACGGCCGGAGGCGACGAGGACGGCCCTGATGGCCATGACCTGTTCGCCCTTGTCCTTCGGGAAGGCGGGCAATCCCTTGTCGATGGCGACGACCGTGTCCTGAAGGTCCAGTTCGCCGGATTTGGGTGCGGCGGCGCCCTTGGCGAAGCGGGGGATCTGGTAGTCGGGGCGCAGCCAGCGGACGTGGCCGGCGGCCTCTTCGGCCGCGCGTTCGGCGTTCAGGGCGACGAGGCGTTCGAGGATCTGTTCGTCGCTCAGGTCGTGCGGCCAGCCATAGGCGTCGGCGGTCGCCCGGTCGATCTGGTCGTGCAGGTCCTTGAGGATCAGCACCCGGCCGCGATCCTTGACGTCCTCGTCCTTGTCACCGAGCGGCGTCTGGCTCCGGACCTTCTCCAGCACGTTGTAGAGGCCGGTCAGGGTCAGGTCGGGATGCTCGGCCTGGACCGTTTTGCGCGTGGCGTCGAGCTCCTCGCCAAGATCGCAGAGGGTAGCGCGGATGGCGTCGGATGGGTCGGGGAAGGGGAAAGGGTCGAAGCAACGAGACTTGGAGTAGCGGGGATCATTGCCATAGCCGAGCCAGCCTCCAAGAACGGGGGCCCAAGTTGTGTGCACCCGGCTGGACAGAACGGCCAAGAGCCACCCCTCAACACTGGCAATGGCGATGAGCATATTGTCTGGGAGCAAGCCGGTATCGAGAAATTGGAATACCCGGTGCTTGGATGTCTCGACGGTCGCGATGTAGCGAGGCAGTCCTCTCCAAGCCTCTCGCGCTTTCGGATTGTTCTCGCCGAAGAGCCACCAGTTTTGACGTCGGTAGGCTCGAGGATTGACGTCCCGTTCTGGCTTCACCGTTTCCAGCAGGTGCTGATAGACCTCTGGGTATCGTTGCCGCACGTCTTCGGCCGCGAGGCCGAACAGATCGATGACCATGACCCCCCTTGATTGAGCCATCAGGTCTCGTCCGTTCCGGTAGTGACGGATGTGCTTGTCCAGCCCCTCGCGCCTACCGAGTCCCAACCGCTCCGCTTCCGAAAGCGTGAGGATGAAGCCAGCGCCGTGAAGCTTCACTCCGGGCGAAGAAAGCCCTTCATTCGCGAGAAGGGGAGCAGCCGTTGTTACGTTCACTCCAACCGTAAGATCGGGATTGATACGCCCTTCGTGCGACGCGAATTCCAGCGTGGGGTCATCTGTGTCGAGGCCCATTTCCGATACGACGTCATGCAGAGCGCCGTCTCTTGATGCGGATTCGGCGACGGTCATAGCGATCCGAACCGCCGCGCTGTCCCTCGACGCCTTGGTCCACGGATGATCCGGCACTGCGAAGATAATCGAGAACGGAGCCTTGGCGTTCAGGTGCCGCTCCATCACCCGGCGTTGGAACACCTGGCTGATCGAGTTGGTGGTGACGAGGCCGAAGCGGCGCAGAGGCGTCGTCTTGCGCGTCAGCAGTTCTGCGGCGCGGTCCCACCAGTACATCACAAAGTCGGCGCTCTCATTCATATGAGGATGAGCCCGCCACAATGCCTCAGCCTTGCCCGGCTCCAACCTTGAACGAAGGACCGCTCCGCCGATGAACGGCGGATTCCCCACGATGAACTCCGCCGCCGGCCAGTCCGGTCGCCGCGCGTTCGGATAGACCTGAACCGCGACCCCGTCCTTCATCTCGAACTGCAGCTCGGGATAGCCGTCCCAGGTCAGGACGGCGTCCTTTTGCTGGATGTTGCCGAAGGCCTTGAGGATCGGTTCGGCCGGGTGTTCGGAGCGGTTGCGGTAGTGCTGTTGCAGATAACCGATCCACAGCACCAGTTCGGCGATGGCGGCGGCGCGGACGTTCAGCTCGATGCCCAGGAACTGGTGCGGGTCGACGGTCTCGAAGCCGATGCCCTCGGTCTCGCCGAGTTCGGCCAGAGCTTCCAGCACCTCGCCCTCCAGGCGCTTCATCAGCTCCAGCGAGACGTAGAGGAAGTTGCCGGTGCCGCAGGCGGGGTCGAGCACGCGGGTGGTGCAGAGCTGGTGATGGAAGGCGCGGACGGCGGCGACGGCCTCCTTGGGTTCGCCGCGCCCGCGCGCATCCTCGGCCTTGATCTGGGCCGTGTTCCAGTCGTCGCGGAGCGGCTCCATCACCGTGACCTCGACGAGGCGTTCGACGTAGGATCGGGGGGTGTAGTGAGCGCCCAGTTTGCGCCGCTCGCCCGGCTCCAGCGCCTGTTCGACCAGGGTGCCGAAGATGGCGGGTTCGACGTAGCGCCAGTCGTGGCTGGAGGCGGCCAGAAGCTCGCCGATCTCTTCCCGCCCCATCGGGAAGGCCTTCGCGTCCTTGAACAGGCTGCCGTTGAAGTGTTTCAGGTGCAGGCCGAACCCGGCGTAGAAGCGGTTGTCGTAGTCGGCTGAGTCCATGCTGCGCCACAGGGCCTGGAGCATGGGGGCGAAGCTATCGGGGTGCTCCAGCTGGTCCTTCAGCAGGGCGGTGAAGCGACCGCGCGGCAGAAGGTCCACGTCCTCGGCGAACATCGTGAAGATGCAGCGCATCAGGAAATGGGCGACCTCTTCGGCCGGGTGTTTCTGTTCCAGCCGTTTGGACACCTCGGCCAGCCGTTCGGCGATCTGGCGTGTGACGCGGGCGGATTCTCGGGTGGGGTCCAGCGACTGGGGCTCGGTCCAGATCGCCTTCAGCCGGGCGACGACGGCGGGATCGCGCAGATCCTCCAGCCGGATGCGGAAGCCCTTGCGGTCGGGGAAGTGGGAATAGGCGCGGCCGCTGCCGGAGAAGTCGGCATAGACCTCGAACACATAGCCGACGTCGCAGACGATGATGAAGGGCGGGGCCGGGTGGTCGGCGGGCAGGCGGAACGCGTAGTCCTCGGCCTGCTTCCGGGCGTTGCGCATCAGCACGTCCCACCGACCTTCGGCGGCGGCGGTCGAGGCGGCCTCGTCAGGCTTGAACAGGGAGGTCCGGCCGTCGTCGCGCTGACTGGCGCGGGACTGTTTGGCCTCCAGAATGAAGGCGCCCTTCTTGTAGAGGTCGATGCGCAGGGTGGCGGCCGCGCCCTCGGACTCGCGCCGTTTCACGCCGCGTTCGAAGACATAGTCGTTGGTGCGGGTGTCGTCCGAGGCGGGGTCCGGCCGTGGGAGGTCCAGCGCCTCGCAGAGTTCGGTGAGAAACATCTGGTAGTTGGCGCGCTCGGCGCCGCCGCGCGCCTGACTCCAGCGCTGGATGAAGGTCTCAATATCCACGTGCGACGTTTCCCCTTGATGTGACCTTAGGGTTGAGCCCACGCTGTGGGAAGACGGATCGCACGGACGAGCCCCCCATGACCCACCGCATCTACGCCATGAGCTTCGCCAGCGTGTATCCGCACTATGTCGCCAAGGCGGAGCGGAAGGGGCGGACGAAGGCGGAGGTGGACGAGATCATCCTCTGGCTGACCGGGTTCGACCCCGCGGGGCTGGAGGCCGAGATCGCGGCGGGCACGGACTTCCGGACCTTCTTCGACCGGGCGCCCCGGCTGAACCCGGCGCGGGAGCTGATCACGGGGGTGGTCTGCGGCGTGCGGGTGGAGGCGGTCGCGGAGCCGCTGATGCGGGAGATCCGCTATCTGGACAAGCTGATCGACGAACTGGCCAAAGGGCGGAAGATGGAAAAGATCCTGCGCGCGGGGTGAGGCCCGGGACGCGAACCGCCGCGACCCGGGGGATCGCGGCGGCGCAGGTCGGGGAGGCAGACGGCGGGGCGGGTCAGCTCTGGAAGATTTCCTCGAAGCCGCCCCACATCATGCGCTTGCCGTCGAAGGGCATGTCCATATTGGCGAAGCGGGGGTCTTCCATCATCTTCGCCCAGGCGGCGTCGGCGGTCGCCTTGTCCGGCCACTTCAGCCACGAGAAGACGACGACCTCGCCCTCTTCCAGTTTCACGGCCAGATCGAAGCCGGTGACCTTGCCGGCCGGGACGTCGACGCCCCAGGTCTCGACCTGTTCGAGGGCGCCGAACTCCTTGAACAGGGGCGCGCTGACCTCGGCGGACTTGATGTAGCGATCCTTGTCCGCAGCCTTCACGGGGGTCAGGAAGCCGGTGATATAGGACATTTTCTTCTCCTTCGAAGGGGGCTACCGCTCGCGACGCGTTCCCGCCTGCGCGGGATGACGACGCTCGCTGTTTGAGCCCCAGGTTGACGGTCGGGGTTGGAGGGCAGGTTGGTCCGGGTGTCGGGGAGGGTCTTGTACGATGCCGTCAGGACGCCGCGTCGGCGGCGGCTTCGAGGGCGGCGATGTCGATCTTTTTCATCGTCATCATGGCGGCGAAGGCGGCCTTCGCGCGGGCCGGGCTCTCGCCATAGAAGGCCATCAAGCGCCTGGGCGTGATCTGCCAGTTGACGCCCCAGCGGTCCTTGCACCAGCCACACTGGCTCTCCTGGCCGCCGTTGCCGACGATGGCGTTCCACAGACGATCGGTCTCGGCCTGGTCGTCTGTGTAGATCATGAACGAAACGGCCTCGGACTGCGGGAACAGCGGGCCGCCGTTCAGACCCATGAAGGCGCGGCCGGCGAGGGTGAACTCGACCACCAGCTCCTCGCCCGCCCTGGTCGAGGGGTTGTCCACGGGACTGTCGGTGACCGAGCCGATGCGGCTGTCGGGCAGGCCGAGCGACACATAGAACTCGGCGGCCGCTTTCGCCTGGCCGAGATCGTACCAGATACAGGGGGTGATCTTGTCGGGCATGGGAACCTCCTTTGATCGTCAGAACGCCGGGAACTCCGTTTCGCCTCTGCGACTGCCGGCGCCTTGGCGGGTATTGCGAACCTAGGCCATCGAGATTATCTTAGTCAACAATGAAGTTAGATAAAATAACTATTGAGTCTGCAAAGGCTACCGGGCGCCGGTATCATGACGCCTGCGGAGCGGCGCATGGGCTGGATCTGGTGGGCGAGCGCTGGGCCTTGCTGGTCATTCGCGAGCTCATGTTCGGTCCGCGACGGTTCGGAGACCTTAAGGCCGATCTGTGCGGACTGTCCGCCAATGTGCTGACGCAGCGGCTGGAAGGGCTGGAGGAGGCGGGCATCGTGCGGAAGCGGAAACTGCCGCCGCCGGCCTCGGTGCAGGTCTACGAACTGACCGACTGGGGCTACGAGGCGCAGCCGGTGTTCGAGGTGCTGGGTCGGTGGGCGGCGCGGTCGCCCCGGCATGATCCGACCCTGCCGATCAGCGCGGTGTCGACGATGATGAGCCTGCGGACCATGTTCGATGCGGAGGCGGCGAAGGGTCTGACGGCGCGGATCGGCTTCGTGTTCGGCGACCGGAGCTTCGTGGCGACGATCGCGAACGACGACCTGACCAGCGAGCGGGCCGAGATCGCGGACTGCGCCGTGGTGTTCGAGGGCGAGCCGTCGGCGGTCATCGAATATGTCTACGGCAAGCGGCCTCTGGCAGAGATGGAGGCCGAGGGGCGGCTGACGGTCACGGGCGACCGGGCCCTGGCCGAGCGGTTCCAGACCTTCTTCGGCCTGCCTGAGAAAGCCTAGGCGAACATATCCAGCAGGGTCCCGGCCATGTCGTCGGCGGTCCTGTGCACGGCGAGATTGGCCGAGACGGAGGCCTTGGCCTCGATCCGCTCGACCATCTCGGCCTCGAGGTTGTTGAGCGGGGCCTGGGCGGTCCGCACCGCGCTCTGCTCGAACCGGGCCATGGCCGAGGCCAGGCCTCCGGCGGCGATGGAGGAGGCGATCATCGCGAGATCCTGAGGTTCTCGATGGCCCCGGCGATGCGGTCGAAGGCTGCGCCGATGCCCGCGGCGCTGTCGACCGGGAAATAGTGTTCGTCGTCGGTGGCGCAGCGGCGCAGCAGGGTCTGGGCCGAGCCGTCGACCTGGACGGCGACGGTGTACACCTCGATGTTCTGGTCCTTCATGTTGCCGCACATGTCCTCGACGCCCGCCGTGGGATGGTCGAAGCGGTTGTCCATGGCCGTGCGGCGCTGGGAGCCGTCGCCGGAGGTGATGCCCAGGCGGTTCTGATAGATGTAACCGAGGCCGTTGTAGACGCCCCGGTTGGGGTTGCCGGCGTCGCTCATGACGTTCTCGCCGTCGGTCATGATGATGATGATCTTGGTCAGCCGGGTCGTGCCGTAGGCGCGGCCGTCGCCGAACGGGGCGTTGGGCGACAGGGTGTGCCAGCCCCACATCGTGCCGAGCGGAACGTTGGTGTTGCCGCTGGCGATCATGTTGTCGACCGCGTCGCGCAGCGCGTCATAGTCGTCGGTCAGCCGGATCAGGGGCTGGAGATCGCAGCCGCGGTTGGGGCCCCAATTCGAGTTCAGCGTGCCCGAGCGCTTGTAGGCGTTGGCGTATTTGGTGCGGTTGCGCAGGCGCAGGCCCCACTCGGTCTCGCGCGCCGTCGTGCTGGCGAAGGTGTTGTTGTTCCCGTTGCGGGCGTCCTCCAGATAGTCGTTGCCCTCGTCGGCGTAGTTCCGCCAGGTCCAGTCGTTGGGGTAGTCGCCCTCGTCGGGCTGGTCCGGGGCGAAATAGGGCACGAACAGCCGGGCCTGCGTGCCGGCGAGGGGGGCGGTGTCGCGGATGTCGTAGGGGGCCAGGCGGGCCTCGACGCAGCCGCCCCAGGTCGTGCCGATGTCGCCGAACAGGGTGAAGCGACCACGGCCGGCGCTGAACAGGCTGGTCGGGTTGGACGAGGCGTTCCAGGCGCCGCCGCCCGTGTGGGTGGTGGCGTTCGACATGTAGCTGGGCACGGTATTGGAGCCGCCCTGCGAGATGCGCACCGTCTGGGAGAAGGGCACGAGCGAGATCTTGATGGCGTCGGCCTCGATCGAACGGGAGTCGGCCGCCTCCAGCCGGTCGATCAGATCGGTCGCGGCGGCCTTGGTGTTGGCCAGTTTCGCGCCGGCCATGGAGCCGGTGTTGTCGATCACCAGGGCGACCTCGATGCGGTTGTTCGAGCGCAGCACCTCGGAGTGGGCGCCGACGGGGATCTGGTCGCCCGTGCCGCGACCCACCATCGGCAGGATGATGTTGGCGACGAGGGCCGTGACGTCGACCTTGGCGTCGCCGACCACCGCGCCGCTGCTGTCCAGGACGAAGGTCGTCTGGCCTGTCAGCAAGGTGATGTCGTTGTAGGGCGCGAGGTTGGCGCGCAGCGAGGCCAGGCCCACGCGGGTGATGTCGGTGTTGGAGGTGTAGGGCGACCGGGCGGCGGCCAGGGTGGCGGCGTCCAGGGCGTCCTGGAGGTTGGCCTTTACGGTCGAGGCGCGGTGGATGTCGATGCCGCCGAAGGTGATCAGCAGCAGGACCGGAATCACGAAGGCCGAGATCATGGCGATGTTGCCGCGCGTGTCTGACGCGAAACGGCGCGCGACGTGCCGCAGTCGACGGCTCCCCCGGTTCTCGATCGTCATGGCCCACCCGTGCTCGCCGCGGCCCCGGACGGAGGACCGCATTCGACCTGATCTAGCGCGTGACGGTTAAGGCTTAGTCGAAGAGGGACGGTTAACGGCCATCGTTCAGGACGCAGGCGGCCAGGCCCTCGTTGCGGACGACGCGGGCATTGGCCTGGACGCTGGAAGCGCGGCGACGGACATAGGGACCGGGCGAGCCGGCGTCGTAGCGACGCGGCGAGGGCAGGATGGCGGCGATGCGGGCCGCCTCGCGCGGGGTCAGGTCGGCGGCGGACTTGCCGAACCAGTGCCGGGCGGCGGCCTCCGCGCCATAGACGCCGGGGCCCATCTCGGCGACGTTCAGATAGACTTCCATGATCCGGCGCTTGGACCAGACCGTCTCGATCATCAGGGTGTAGCCGGCCTCAAGGCCTTTGCGGATCCAGTCGCGGCCGGGCCAGAGGAAGACGTTCTTGGCGGTCTGCTGCGAGATGGTGGAGCCGCCCCGGACCTTTCGACCGCGTTCATTGTCTTCAAGCGCCTTTTCGATCGCCTCCAGGTCAAATCCGCCATGGCTGCAGAAGCGGGCGTCCTCGGCGGCGATGGCGGCGGCGACGAGGTTGGGCGAGATCTGGTCCAGCGATCGCCAGCGATAGTCGAGCCCGTTCCCGGCGACGAACTCGCGCGCCATCAGGAGCGTCAGGGGCGGCGGGGCGAAGGCGTGGATCAGGACGCCGCCGATCGGCAGGGCGGCGAGCACCAGCAGCGCGGTCAGGATCGGGCGGCGCTTCTTCTTCGGCCGCAGCGGTGCGTCAGTCATGATCCCTCCCGGCGCGGAGTTTTGGTCGGGAAGCGTGGCGTTGCAATGGCCAGGCCTGGGGGGACGCTATCCGACGTTGACGTCCCACAGGAAGATGACGGCGAAGGCGCCGATGACGACCAGCGCCAATATGCCGACGGCCATGCAACCGAAGGCTACTCGCGGCGTCCCGCCCCCTGTTCGACCTTGCATCAGGAACCCCCGTTCGCGACGACGATAGGGTGCGTCGATGCGGGGTGTCGAGGCTCAGAGGTCGGAGACGCCCGCCTGACCGTCCTCGTCGGCCCAGGCGACGCGGGTCGCGTCGGGGCTCATGGCCAGGGCGACGATGGGGGCGCCCTTGTCGGCCTTGATGAAGTTCAGCCCGTGACCCGCCGGATCTGCGGCCCAGACGCGGCCGTCGGCCAGGCCCGCCGCCAGCCGGCCGTGCGGATTGGAGGCGGCGACGAGGTTGACGAGGGTGGTGTCGTCGAAGCCGATCTCCGACGCCTCGCGCCCCATCGGTCCGTTGGAACTGTCGAAGGGCCAGAGGACCGCGCCCTGGGCCCCCGAGGTGGCCAGCAGCCGGCCCTTGGACATGAAGGCGACGGAGCGGATCTTGGACGGGTAGCCGCCCATCCGCATGTTCTTGGCGTCCTTCAGCCGCCAGCCGTGAAGCTGGGCGTCCTGCATCATGGTGACCACGAAGGCGCCGTCGGGGGAGAAGGCGACCCCGGTGTGCGACCCCGCCCAGGCCAGTTTGGTCGGCTTCTGCTCGGCGATCCGGGCGTACCAGAGCCAGGCCCCGCCATAGGTCGAGGCCGCGATGCGCCGGCCCTTGGGATCGAAGGCGACGCCCGAGACCGTCCGCTCGTGCGTGAAGTCGCGGCGGAAGCCGGCGTCGGTGGCGTCGATGACCGACAGGGTCTTCCCGGCCGAGAAGGCGATCAGGTTCGTCTCCGACGAGGCGTCGATGGAGTCGATCCACTGGCCTTTCGCGGTGGCGAGGACGCCGGCCTCGCCCTTGCGGGACCAGATGACGCGGCCATCGTCGCCGCCCGTGACCAGGCCGTCGCCGGACGGGTGGACCACGGCGCACAGGATCGCGCCGTCATGGACCGCGTCGAAGGTCCGGTCCTCGAACCGCACAGTGCCGTCGCCGAGGGCGAAGACCGCGCCGGAGGATTCGAAGTGGGCCGAGGTGACCTGGGCGTCGAAGGTGAATTGCGTCATTCCGGACGCCCTACCACGCGATCTCCTGTCCGCTGTAGTCGATGAAGCGGTGTGCGTTGGCGCCGAGGTTGGCGGTCAGCTGATCGGCCATGCCGGTGACGCTGGTCTCGACGTCGATATCGGCGTTGGCGCCGCCCATGTCGGTCTTCACCCAGCCGGGATGAATCGAGAGGACGGTCACGCCGCGCGCCTGCGCCTTCGTCAGCCACAGGGAGCGGGCGAGGCTGTTCTGGGCGGCCTTGGTGGCGCGATAGACCTCGCTGTGCCCGCTTGAGGCCTCTCCGATCGAGCCCATGCGGCTGGACATCAGGGCGAGGACGCCGGTCTTCTCATGGATCTGGTCGAGCAGGGCGTGGGCCAGGCGGATGGGGCCGAAGACATTGGTATGCATGGCGTTGTCGAGCTCGTCCGCCGACGCGGCGACGACACTCTTCGGTCCGATGATGCCTGCATTGATGAAGACGACGTCGAGGGGGCCGGGGACGGCCTTCGCGAGCCGCGCGACGTCGGCGTCGGAGGTGACGTCGGCCTGGAGCACCGTCAGGCGTTCGGCGCCGGGCAGGGCCTTCAGCGGCGCTTCGTCGGCGGGCTTGCGCACCGTGGCGACGACGTCGAAGCCGCGCTTCAGATGTTCTGCGACGAGGCCGAGACCAAGGCCGCGCGAAGCGCCGACTATGAGGATGGATCCGGTCATGCCGCGCAGCCTTCGAACCCGGCCCTGATCGCGGCCTCGTCGAGGTCGCGGCCGATGAAGACGGCGCGGGACCAGCGGCGTTCGGTGGCGCCCCATTCGCGCTGCAGGTCGCCCTCCAGGATCATGTGGACGGCCTGGAAGACGAGGCGCTTGTCCTCGCCCTCGACGTTGATGATGCCCTTGGCCCGCAGGATGTCCTGGCCCTTTTCGCCCAGCAGCTTGTCGAGCCAGGCGGTGAACTTCACGCCATTCATCGGGCGGTCGAGCGACAGGGAGATGCCCTTGATGTCGTCGCCGTGGTCGTGACCCCTCGCTCCCGAATCATGGGCGCCGTGGTGGTGGTCGTGATCGTGCGCGTGGTCGTGCCCATGATCGTGGTGGTCGTGGCCGCAGTGTTCGTCGTGGACGTGACCGGCCTCGCCGTGGGCGGGGTTGGCGAACTCCGGATTGATGTCGAGAATCCGCTCGAGGTCGAAACCGTGAAGGCCCAGCACCTGGTCCAGCGGCACATTGGCGCGTTCGGCGCGGGTGATGGGAGCCAGCGGGTTCAGCTTGCGCAGCCGCTGTTCGACGGCGACCAACTCCGCCTCGGTGGCCAGGTCGGTCTTGTTGAGGATGATGCGGTCGGCGAAGGCGACCTGTTCGCGGGCCTCTTTCGAGTCGTCGAGGCGGGCCATAACGTGTTTGGCGTCGACCAAAGCGGTGACGCTGTCGAGCGTGGTCTTGGCCTTCACGTCCTCGTCGACGAAGAAGGTCTGGGCCACCGGGCCGGGGTCGGCCAGGCCCGTGGTCTCGACGATGATGGCGTCGAAGGCGGGGGCGCCCGGTTTCTGGCGCTTCATCAGGCCGGCCACGACCCGGATCAGGTCGCCGCGAACCGTGCAGCAGACGCAGCCGTTGTTCATCTCGAACACGTCCTCGTCGGCGCCCACCACGAGGTCGTTGTCGATGCCGATCTCGCCGAACTCGTTGACGATGACGGCGTACCGCTTGCCGTGGTCCTCGGTCAGGATGCGGTTGAGCAGGGTGGTCTTGCCCGCGCCGAGATAGCCGGTGAGGACGGTGACGGGGATCTTGGTGGAGGCGGTGGAGGCGGTGGTGTCGGTCATGGGGGTCATCTAGGTGGCGTGAGGCCGTGTCGAAAGGCCGTCTCTTCCTTTCGTCATTCCGGGCGAAGGCGCGCTTGCGCCGTAGACCCGGAACAAGGCGGCGCGCGAGAGCGCGAAACTGTCGAGGATACTGCGCGCTGAACCATCGCCTCCGCTTCGCTGCGGCGCCGCCTTGTTCCGGGTCTCCGCTGCGCTACGCCCGGAATGACGAAAGAAGGGGTGTTGGTCTTGCTAGAGAGCTCGCCAGCGGTCCGCAGTGTATTTGCTGATCGCGAGCATCACGACGACGCCTCCGATCCAAACGAACCTGGGCATCAGAGACCTATCGAAGGCCCAGCCCCAGACGCAAGCCTAGCCGCCAATCACCGAGGCGATGGTGGCCGCAAACCAGAACCATTTCTTCACGGACCAGTTGGCGAAGGCCATCAGCAGGTCGGACAGTCCGGCATCACGTCCGTCTCGAGCTGCAGGGTCGTGTGGCCGATGGCGAATCGGGTCTTCGCCAGGGCCTGGGCCTCCATCAGCAGGGCGCGGGGGTCGCCGCGGTCGTGGACGAGGTGGGCGGTCAGGGCGGTGGTCGTGGTCGACAGGTTCCAGACGTGCAGGTCGTGGACGGCGGTGACACCGGGCAGGGCGGCGAGGGCTTCGCGCACCGCAGTGACATCGACCGAGCCGGGGGCGGCGTCCATGGCGAGGCCGACGGAATCCTTGAGCAGGCCCCAGGTGCCCCACAGGATGACGGCGACGATGACGATCGAGACGATCGGATCGAGGATCGACCAGCCGCTGACCATGATGATCGCGCCGGAGATGACGACGCCGATCGAGACGCCCGCGTCGGCCATCATGTGCAGATAGGCGCCGCGCGCGTTCAGGTCCGAATGCTGGTCGCGCATGAACATCAGGGCGGTGCCCAGGTTGATGACGAAGCCGATGCCGGCGACGATCATGACGACGCCGGACTGGACCGGGGCGGGGTCGGCCAGTCGCTGGACGGCCTCGAAGGCGATGGCGCCGCAGGCGAAGATCAGCAGGATGGCGTTGGCCAGGGCCGCGAGGATGGTCGCCTTGCCGAAGCCGTAGGTCAGCTGATTGCCCGCCGCGCGACGGGCGAGAACAGCCGCGCCCCCGGCCATGGCGAGGCCCAGGACATCGGACAGGTTGTGACCTGCGTCGGCCAGCAGGGCGGTCGAACCGCTGTAGAGGCCGGCCCCGAACTCGCAGGCGACGAAGGCGAGGTTGACGATCAGGCCGACGAGGTAGCGCCAGTCTCCCGTATCGACGGGACCGTGGGCGTGGCCGTGATGCCCGTGGGAATGACCATGCGAGTGGTCGTGACCGTGGTGGTCATGCCCACTGTGATCATGGTCGTGATGGGCGTGGTCGTGGGCCATAACCCGACCCTAGTGCTGGTGCGTCACGATAAGAAGTCCGATCGCGATCAGGGCGAGACCGAGGATGGCGCCCTCGTAGCGGGCCCAGCGCTCGAGCTTCAGCACCGAGGCGCCGGCGCGGGCGAGGGTGGTGAAGGTGGCCATGCCGAGAATGGTGCCGACGGCGAAGGCGAGGGTCAGCAGGGCGAGGGCGCCAACCCCTTCCTGGGCCGAGGACATATAGATGGGCAGCAGCACCTCGCCGGGCGACAGGGCCATCACGGCGACCAGACCCCAGAAGGCGGTCGCATGGCCGACCGCAGGCTCGGCCAGATCGAGGGCCGGACCGCCCGCCATGGCGGGGCGACGGATGGCCGACCGGACCAGATAGAAGGCGCCGAAGCCGAACAGGAGGACGGCGGAGAGGTAAGGCAGGAGGCCGGCGACGATGCCGTCAAGCGCCAGGCCTGCGGCGACGATCAGCGAGCCGACGAGGGCGGTCGAGGCGATATGGGCCAGACCGGCGGCGGTGACGGCCAGCAGGCTGCGCGGCAGGCTCCAGCGCTGGGCGCGTCCCACCAGCACGAACGGCAGCCAGTGGGTCGGCAGGGCCGCATGCAGGAAGGCCGCGACAAACCCACCCCCCAGAAGGGACCAAAGGACCGGCTGTTCGAGATCGGGCGGCGACATTGATCGCCCTATAGCGTGTTACTTTATAACGGTCCAGCCGCTGTCACCGATAAAGACTGCCCCGATCCAGCGGCAGGCCGCTGGGGCCCGCCCGGCGGCGCTGGGCCACCGTCTGGTAGACGAGGATGGAGCCGCGCTCGAAGCCCTTGGCGCACATGGCGAAGAAGATGAGCCACAGGCGGGTGCGTTCCTCGCCGACCATGGCGACGGCCTCCTCACGACGGGCCATCAGGCGGCGGGACCATTCGGCGGTGGTGGCCTGGAAATGTTCGCGCAGGTCCTCGACGTCCAGCACCTCGAAGCCGAGGCGGCCGAGGTTGGTGACCGTCATGCCGATGGTGTCCAGCTCTCCGCCCGGGAAGATGAAGCGGCCGATGGTGCGGGTCGCATTGGTCTGGGGGGTGATGTTGCCCGGGTCCCGGCCGCCGCGCCGGGTCGAGGCCTGGTGGAAATAGAGACCGCCGGGCTTCAACAGCCGGCGCATCTCGAGGAAGTGGCGGTCGTGGTTGGCGAAGCCGACATGTTCGAACATCTCGACCTGGGAGACGGCGTCGAAATGCTCGGTCATCTGAAGGTCGCGGTAGTCCTTGAGCTCAAGCGTGATTTTGTCCTGCAGGCCGAGGCGGGCGATCTTCGCATTGGCGAAGGCGAGCTGTTCTTCCGACAGGGTCACGCCGTGGACGGTGACGCCATAGTGTTGCGCGGCCCAGCAGGAGAGACCGCCCCAGCCGCAGCCGACGTCGAGCAGTTTCTGGCCCGGCTTCAGACGCAGCTTGCGGCAGATGAAGTCCAGCTTGCGGGTCTGGGCCTCCTCCAGCGACTGGGTCGCGTCGGCGAAGTACGCGCTGGAATAGACCATCTCCGGATCCAGGAAGAGGCCGTAGAAGTCGTTGCCCACGTCGTAGTGGAAGGAGATGAAGTCCTTGTCCCTGCGGGCGGACTTGTCCTGGCGCTGGCCGGCCTCTCCTGTGGGATCGTAGGCGGCGTCGCCGACGGTGCGGGTCGAGCCGGCCAGAAGGAAGGGAATCAGTTCGCGCGCGATCAGTCCCTTGTTCACGCGCTTCGGCAGGTGGACGGCGCGACCGTGGTCCCAACGGTCGGCGGCCTCCAGCGGCGAGCCGCCCTCGATGCGGATATCGCCGGTGGCGTAGAGCTCGAACAGGGTCATCAGACCGGGCTTGAGCACCAGACGACGCACGGCGGACGGATCGGACAGGACGATGCGGATGTCGTCGCCGGCGTCCGGGCCGAGAGGGATGACCTCGCCGTTCCAGAGCTGGAGCGACAGGTCGGCCTTCAGATGCTCGGCTATATGGTGGGCGATGCGGCGGGCGGCGGTGACCCGGCGGTCGATCGTCTGGGTCATGGCTTGGGTCCCTCGTAACGCGGCTTCGTCTTTGCACGGCGGGTGAGAACGCGGCTAGATCAGCCGCCGAATTGAGCGTCCGAGGGCGTTTTCGGCGCCTTTCGCGTTGACTCGGGACCCACCCTCCGTATATGTCGCCGCTCTTCGCCCGCGGGGTCTACCCGGCGGGCGCATCCTTTTTTGCGTTACGCTGAGGCTCCAACATGTACGCGGTGATCAAGACCGGCGGCAAGCAGTACCGGGTTCAACCGGGCGACACGATCGTCGTCGAGAAGCTCGATGGCGATGCCGGCCAGGAGCTGAAGTTCGACAGCGTCCTGATGCTGGGCGGCGACAAGGGCGTGACCCTTGGCGCACCGCTGATCGCCGGCGCCTTCGTCGGCGCGACCCTGATCGAGACCCGCAAGGGTGAGAAGATCAAGATCTTCAAGAAGACCCGTCGTCAGGGCTACCGCCGCACCAACGGCCACCGCCAGATGGAATCGGTACTGCGCATCACCGGCATCGACGGCGCCGGCGAAGTCTCCAAGTGGGACGGCAAGATCGACCTGATGACCAAGGCCGAGATCAACCTGCGCGCCCGTGGCCTGGCCAAGCGCGACGCGACGTCGGACCTGGGTTCGACCGAGACGGTCGTCGCCAAGGGCTCCAAGTCTTCGGCCAAGGTCGAAGCCGGCGTGGTGGAAGCTTCGGCCAAGCCTGCGAAGGCCCCGGCCAAGAAGGCCGCCGCCAAGACCGAAACCGCCGCTTCGACCGACGAAGCCTAAACAAGACGCGCGCCAGCAGGTCCTACGGCCGCTAGCGCAACGAAGAGAGAGTTCAGATGGCTCACAAGAAATCCGGTGGTTCGTCGCGTAACGGTCGCGACTCTCACTCCAAGCGCCTCGGCGTGAAGAAGTTCGGCGGCGAGAACGTTCTGGCCGGCAACATCCTCGTGCGCCAACGCGGCACCACCTTCCACCCGGGCGACAACGTCGGCCTGGGCCGCGACCACACCCTGTTCGCCACCGAGCACGGCGCCGTGAAATTCACCAAGAAAGCCAACGGCCGTTGTTACGTGTCGATCATTCCGGCGAATGACGACCAGATGGCCCTCGCCGCCGAGTAACGCGACACCGGATTTCGGATCGCGTTGCTCCTCTCAAGAAGCAGCCGATCCGGACCAAGGGAATATTTCCGCGGGGAGTCTGGATCACCAGGCTCCCCGTTTGCGTTCCCCGCCTTGAAGTCCGCCCGAGCCCTCCAAGGAGGCGGACCGCATACCGAGGCTGGAAACATGTGCGTCATCGAAACCTCTCCGGTCGTTGAGACCCGGCGTCTTGTGCTGCGCGCGCCATCGCCGCAGGACATCCCCGCGATCGCTCGCCTGGCCAACGACCATGACATCGCCCGGATGACCAAGCGGATGCCGCATCCCTTCGGACAGGGCGACGCGGAGGACTTCGTCATCGCCGTCGCGGCCCAGAATCCGGCCAGGGCCATGACCTTCCTGATCGAGCACGAGGACCTGGGACCCGTCGGCGTCCTGGGCCTGTTCGAGGACGAGGATCGGGTGCCGGAGACGGGCTACTGGATCGGACGCGAGTTCTGGGGGCGGGGTCTGGCCACCGAGGCGCTGGAAGGCGCCCTGGTGTGGGCGTCGAAGCGCTGGAAGCGCCGGGCGCTGGTGGCCGGGCATTTCGCGGACAACCCGGCATCCGGGCGGGTGCTGGAAAAGGCGGGGTTCCTCTACACCGGCGAGACCCGGCGGGCCTTCAGCCGCGCGCGGAAGGCGGACATCGATACGCGGATGATGGTGTGGCTGGCCTGATCTGAATCCTCCCCCGATGGGGGAGGTGGCGCGGCGCGCCTTCGCGCCATGAAGTAGGGGGCAGCCCGCAAATTCGGTGTCCGGGGTCGGCCCCCTCCACCGCTTCGCGGTCCCCCTCCCCCGATGGGGGAGGACTACCCCGCCAGGCTAGGGCCGAATGCGACCACGGCCGCGATGACGCCGCCGACGACGGCTGCGCAGGCGCCGGCCACGAAGGCGAAGGCCGTGCGGGTCTGACGGCGGCGCATGCCGCCGGTGCGGACCGAGCGGATGATGACGAAGGGCGACCGGTCGAACGCTTCCGAACCGACGATGTTATGCTGGGACATGGATACGCTCCCCGAACTGATTGAAACCGAGGAAAGCGGGGGCGGTGCGTCTGAAAGATGGCGAACGACGTTCAGGCGCGAACCTGTGATCGACTGATCGCGGTTATCCGCAGAAGACCAGCCGTCCGGAATAAGCCCGGTAGTATCCGCTGTTCGGGTCGTAGGAGCGGTAGCGGGCGGCGCAGTACGACAACCGGCCCGGGTCCCGGCCGTTCGAATAGCCGCCGCCATAGTATGCACCGACCTGACCGCCGTAGCCCGAGCGGGGATAGACCTGGTCCGGGCGGCCATAGGCGCCGTAGTACCGGGTCCCCTGATTGTAGGGCTGGTAGGCGTAACCGCCGCCGTCGTGTTCCCGGCCATAGCTTCCGTAGCGATGGCTGGAGCCATAGGAGCTGTAGGAGCGCACCGGCCGCTGGTCGCGCCAGCGGGCGTCGCAGTCGTCGCGCGCCCGGTCCCAATAGGCATCGCAGCGGTAGTCGCCCGGGCGATCCTGCTGGCCGTTGTAATCGTTCCCGTAGCGGCCGTAGCTCGAATACGACCGCGCCTGATCGGGATAGCCCCAGCCTTGGGCGTTAGCAGGACTTGGGGCCGGAAGGGCGACCGTGGCGGTCAGCAGGGCGGCGGCGACTGCGCTTTTGAAGGCGTGGGGGGCATTCATGGTTAACGCCTCGGCTTGTGCGGGATCGGCCCGCCGGGTGGATCGGGGTAAGCCTTCTACAGGGTGACGTTGGCCGTCGTGCCCGCGCGAGTGACGACGTGGCGCATCAGGACGATGCGGTCGCCGCCGGCGCTGACCGGGGTGATCAGGAACCAGCCGCCGTCGGGCAGGCCGTCAAAACGGAAGCGGCCGCCCTGACAGGTCGTCGAACGGACGTAGGACCGGTAGTCGGCGTTGGGATCGGCCACGGTGCGGGCGCGGACCACGGCCTCCGGAATCGCGGCCTGGTCGGTCGAGCCGTACAGGGTCTGGAACCGCGCGCGGGTGTAGGGGGTGTCGGGCGTCAGGGCCACCGAGCCGGTGCAGGCGAAGCTCTGGCCGTCGCGACCATAGGCGACGCGGCCTTCGATGCCCGCTGTGCCGGTGCGAACCGACCAGCCGAAGTCGGCGGCGCTGAAGGCGGCGGGGGGCGCGGGCGTGTAGCCTGACGGGCCGGGAGCGGGGGCGCAGGCGACCAGCGTCGCAGCAAGCGCGGCGGTGGCGACGAGGACGGAAACGGGGCGGATCGACATCGGAGTTCTCTCGGACAGGCACGCGGGATCGCCGTGGAGGGCGAGGGCACATGACGCCTAACGCGGGGGTAAGGTCAAGGTTGCGGGACCTGACGGCGGGCGCCACAAGACCCGGATAACAGAGCGGCCGGCCGGTTCGGACCTGTCGCCGAACCGGTGTCTACAGGGACCCCATGACAGTCGTATTCGCAGACATCCAGGCGGCCCAGGGCCGCATCGCCGGTCAGGTGGATCGCACCCCCGTCCGCCATTCCCGCCGGCTGTCGCAACTGACCGGGGCCGAGGTCTGGATCAAGTACGACAACCTCCACTTCACCGGCAGCTTCAAGGAGCGCGGGGCGCTGAACCGGTTGTTGTCGCTGACGCCGGAAGAGCGGAAACGAGGGGTGGTGGCCGCCTCGGCCGGCAACCACGCCCAGGCCCTGGCCTACCACGGCGGACGGCTGGGCATTCCCGTGACCATCGTGATGCCGGAGGGGACGCCGTTCACCAAGGTCGACGGCACCCGCAGCCACGGCGCTGATGTCGTGATCAAGGGCGCGGATTTCACCGGCTCGACCGAGGAGGCGCATCGCCTGAGGGACGAGGAGGGGTTCGTCTTCATCTCCGCCTTCGACGACGAGGGGATCGTCACCGGCCAGGGGGTCTGCGCCATCGAGTTCCTGGAGGACGCGCCGGACCTCGACGCCCTGATCATCCCCATCGGTGGCGGCGGGTTGATCGCCGGCTGTTCGATCGCAGCCAGGGCGATGAAGCCGGACATCCGCATCTTCGGCGTCGAGGCGGCGATGTATCCCTCGTTCAGCGCACGGAGGAAGGGCGAGACGCCGAAATGCGGCGGGGCGACGATCGCCGAGGGCATCGCGATCAAGGCGGTCGGCGACATTCCGTTCGCGCTCGCGGATCCGCTGGTCGAGGACGTCCTGGTCGTCGACGAGGAGGATTTCGAAAAGGCCGTGGCCCTGTTCGCCACGCTGGAGAAGACGGTGGCCGAGGGCGCCGGCGCCGGCGGTCTTGCGGCCCTTCTGCGCTACCCCGACACGTTCAAGGGAATGAAGGTCGGGCTGGTCCTGTGCGGCGGAAACATCGATGCGCGGATGCTGGCCGTGGTGCTGAACCGCGAGATGGTCCGTGAACGGAGATTGATCGTCTATCGGATCCTCGGCGACGACCGGCCGGGCATGTTGTCGGCCATGGCGGCGGTGATCGGCGGCCTCGGCGGCAACATCATCGACGTGGTCCACAACCGGCTGGCGCTCGATGTCCCGGCCAAGGGGGCGGAGTTCGACATCATGGTCGAAACGCGCGATAGCGCCCATTCCGACGCGATCGGACAGGCTTTGAAGGACAAGGGTTATGCGCTTCGGATGGGTTAGCGTCGCCGTTATCGGCGTTCTCGCTCTGGCCGGCTGCAACCGCGACGCGGCGGGCGGCGCCGACCTCGAAGCCAATGCCCGGGCGGCGGCCTTCTTCATGGAATCCAACGCCAAGGCGGACGGGATCCAGACCCTGCCCTCGGGCTTGCAGTACAGGGTGGTTCAGTCGGGGCCGTCGGGCGCGGCGACGCCGGACCGGAATGACCTGGTGCGCGTCGACTATGAAGGCGCCCTGACCGACGGGTCGGTGTTCGACAGCTCGTTCTCGCGCGGCCAGCCCTATGTGACCACGGCCGAACAGGTCGTGCCCGGCTGGACCGAGGCCCTGCAGCGGATGAAGGTCGGCGACGAGTGGATGCTCTATGTGCCGCCGGCGCTGGGTTATGGCGAGCGCGGCCAGGGCGCGGATATCCCACCGAACTCGGTGCTGGTGTTCCGGATCAAGCTGCTGGACGTGGCGCCCGTGCCGGGCGGCGGACGCGGCGTGGGGCTGGCGACGGGGTAGATTTGTTCTCCTCCCTGTCGCGCAGCGATGGGGAGGTGGCGCGGCGCTTCTTCAGCGCCGTGACGGAGGGGGCGACACGATTTCGCCGATGAGTCCCTCACATCTTCGTCGGTGTCGCCCCCTCCACCACCAGCGCTGAGTCGCGCTGGCGGTCCCCCTCCCCATCGCCAAGTGGCGACGGGGAGGAGACGAACCACTCGGTGCGGACGCTCTCATCTTCTTCGTCGGGCACCCGGACGCCGCGTGCGGCGGCGAACGCCTCCGCCTCCACCAACCGCGACAGCGCCCACACGGCCGCGCCTCTCACCAGCGGTGCGGCGTCGTCCAGCAGTCGTTCCGCGCTCTCGACCAGCCCCGCATCGCCACTGTTGCCGATCGCATAGAGGACGTTCCGCACGAAACGGTCGCGGCCGATGCGCTTGATGGGGCTCTTCGAGAACAGGATGCGGAAGGTCGGATCGTCGAGCGCGGCGAGGTCGGCGAGGCGAGGGCTGACGGAGACCTTGCGCGCAGCCAGCCGGGTCTCGCGCGACGCCTGTGCGAACTTGTTCCACGGACAGATCGCCAGACAGTCGTCGCAGCCGTAGATGCGCGAGCCGGTCAAGGCGCGGAACTCGACCGGCCAGGGTCCGGCGTGTTCGATGGTCAGGTAGGACAGGCAGCGGCGCGCATCGATCTGGAACGGCGCGGGGAAGGCATTCGTCGGACAGGCGTCGAGGCAGGCCGTGCATGAGCCGCAGTGTTCGGTCTCGGCCGGGTCAGGCTCGATCTCGGCGGCACAAAGGATGACGCCGAGGAACAGCCAGTTGCCGTGGTCGCGGCTGAGGAGGTTTGTGTGTTTCCCCTGCCAGCCGAGGCCGGCGCGCTGGGCCAGCGGCTTTTCCATCAGGGGGGCGGTGTCGACGAAGACCTTGACCTCTGCGTCGAGGCGCGAGGCCAGCTGGCCGGCCAGGGTCTTCAGCCGGCCCTTGATGACCTCGTGATAGTCATCGCCGCGGGCGTAGACGGAGATGTAGCCGGCGCTGCGATCGGCCATCTCCGGCAGGGGATCGTGCCCGGGGCCGTAGTTCATGCCCAGCACGATGGCGGTCCGGGCGCCGTCCCACATGGCGGTGGGGTGGACGCGGCGTTCGAGGGTGGTCTCCATCCAGCCCATCTCGCCGTGACGCCCTGCCTCGACGAAATGCTGAAGGCGTTCGCCGGCGGACCAGGGCTCGGACGCCGAGGCGAAGCGGCAGACATCGAATCCGAGTTCGGCGGCTTTCAGGCGGAGGGTGTCGCGGAGGTCGGTCACCGCGCGCTTCTACTCTCTTTCGTCATTCCGGGCGAAGCGTAGCGAAGACCCGGAACGAGGCGGCGCCGTAGCGAAGCGACGGCGAAAGGGTTGGGCGAGCGCATGCGCGACAGGTTCGCGCTTTCGCGCGCCGCCTTGTTCCGGGTCTGCGAGGCTTTGCCTCTCCGCCCGGAATGACGAAAACTAGAAATCCAGATCCGCGTAGTGGGCCGCCGGCGCCAGGCCCTGGAAACGGTCGGCCAGCAGGGGGCGGAAGCAGGGGCGGGACTTGATCTTCATGTACCAGGTCTTCAGCCCCGGCCAGTTGGCCCAGGCGACCTCGCCGAAATAGTCCAGGGTCGACAGATGGGCGGCGGCGACGATGTCGGCCTGGGACAGGCGTCGGCCGGCCAGCCAGTCGCGGCGGGCCAGCAGGGCATCGAAGACGGCGAGATGGTGCTTCAGCGCCTCGCGGCCCTCGCGCAGCATGCGGGCCTCGGGCGGGCCGAGGCGCAGGAGGGGTTTCTCCATCCGCTCGTGCAGCAGGACGGCGTTGACCTCGTCGGTGAAACGCCGGTCGAACCAGGCGGTCAGGCGACGCGCCTCGGCGCGTTCGCCGGCGTCGGCGGGCATCAGGAGCGGCGTCTTCTGGGAGTCCTCGATCCAGCCGAGGATGGCGCCCGCCTCGCAGAGGGTCAGGCCCTCGACCTGAAGCACGGGCGGCATGCCCGACGGGTTGAGATCGCCGACAGGGCAGTCGGCCTCCCACGGGCGGACCAGCACCTCGGTCCATTCGATGCGCGCTTCGCCCAGGGCCAGACGCGCGGTCCGGCTGCCTGGATCGAAGGGGAAATGGAACAGGACGTTCGCCGACATCGGTGTGTCCTGCACCGGCGGCCGTTAAAGCGCCGTTTACGCTAAAGGCTAAGGTGTGGCGGGGACCGAGGGCGACGCAGGCCCGCGCGGGTCGGCGTGGATCAGGATGTCGGCGCCGGGGAAGGCGGCCGTCACCCGGTCCTCGGCGGCGACGACGATGTCGTGCGCGGCCTCGAACGACAGGGTGCGGTCAAGGTCGATGTGCATCTGGACCATCAGCCGGTCGCCCGACATCCGGGTGCGCAACTGGTGCACGCCGCCGATCCGGGGATCCGAAAGGACCGCGCTGGTCAGGGCGACGCGGTCGGCGTCCGACGCCTCCCTGTCGAGAAGCTGGTCGCCGGCCCCCTTGAGCACACCGAATGCGCCCCAGAACAGCCAGACGGCGACCACAAGACCGGCGGCGGCGTCGAGGCCGGGTGCGGCCAGCCAGGCGCCGGACGCGACGCCGATCAGGACGACGACGCTCGACGCCAGATCGGCGGCATAATGGGCGCGGTCGGCCGAGACGGCCATGGAGCCCGAGGCCTTCAGCGACCGGGTCTGGAGCCAGACCAGCAGGCCGGTCAGGAGGATGGAGACGACCACGACGCCGACGGCCCAGGAGCCGCCGCCGACCGGACGGGGGTCGAACATGCGGTGCAGCGCCTCCCAGCCGATGAAAACGGCCGAGGCGAACACCAGACCGGCCTGGACCAGGGAGGCCATGGCCTCGCCCTTGCCGTGGCCGAAGCGGTGGTCGGCGTCGGCGGGGGCGGCGGCCCAGCGTACGGCGAAGAAGGTGGCCAGGGAGGCGATCAGGTCGAGCGAGGAATCGGCCAGCGAGGCCAGGATGGACACCGATCCGGAGGCGCCGAGGGCGAAGGCCTTCATCGCGATCAGCAGGACCGCGACGGTGACCGACAGACCGGTGATCTGACGCGTCGACAGGGTGGGGGCTGAGCCCCATGGACCGGGCCTGGAAGCCTCGGGGGCGGACGGTTCAGGCGGCGTTGTGACGGGGGAGGTCATCGACGCCCTTTTCGCTGATCGCCTGTCAGTTGCCAATGGAGGACGCATCAGTAACCGTCGTTAGGCTTGCGGTCATCAAAGCGCCTCATGGTGCGGGCGGATTAACCTTGACGGGTCGGGACTTGCAGCGATGACGCCAGGCGTTAGCGAGCGGGACGGGGAGACGGCGGATCGATGGATCCCCCGCGCCGAGGTCCTGTCGCTGCTGGGGGTCAAGACCCAGACCCTCTACGCCTATGTCAGCCGGGGGAGGATCACCGCCCGCCCGGACCCCAGTGATCCCCGCCGCAGCCTCTATGCCGCCGCCGACGTCGCCCGGCTGAAGGGCGCCAGTTCGGGCGACGCCTCGGGTATCGTCGTGCCGTTCGAGCCGCCGGCGGTGAAGGGCGAGGCCCTGATCCAGTCGAAGGTCAGCCTGATCTCGGACGGGCGGCTCTATTATCGCGGCCGCGACGTCGCCCAGTGGGCCCAGAACGCGACGCTGGAAGAAACCGCCCGCCTGTTGTGGGGCGCCGAAGAGACGAATCCCTTCGCGGGCCTGGGCGTGCGCGTCGACAGCGCAGGCGGAGCCTCGCACCGCGCCCGTCTGTTTGCGGCCCTCGCCCGGCGTGCGGAGGAAGAGCCGTCCTCGATCGATCGTTCGCCTGACGCGCTGAAGGTCGACGCGGCCGTGGCGATGAACGAGGTCGTTGACGCCGTCTCCGGTCCCGGACCCCGGCTGTTCTTCCATCAGAGACTGGCGCGCGGCTGGAAGATGCTGGAGCGCGACAGCGTGCATCTGAGACGCGCCCTCGTCCTGGCGGCGGATCTCGATCTGGATCCGGCGGTACTGGCGACGCGGGCCGCGGCGTCGGGTGGAGCGTCTCCGGCCGGGGCGGCCTTCGCGGGTCTGGCGACAGTGGCGGGGTCGCCGGGGGGCAGGACCCTGACGCGCGCCATCGCCTATGTCGCCGAGGCCCGGCGCGATCCGGAGGGCGCAGCCCGGCGACGCATGGCGGCCGAGGGGGGCATCCCCGGCTTCGGCAGCGAAACCTTCCCGCACGGCGACCCGCGCGCCGAAGCCTTGCTTGCGCTCGTCGACCTGCCGACTGACCTGACGGCGGTGATCCGGGAGGCGGAGGCGGCGAGCGGCCAGAGGACCGGGTTCGCGGCGGCTCTGGCGATCATGGCGCGGCGCCTGGACCTGCCCCGCGACGGCGCCTCGGACGTGCTGCTGATCGGGCGGCTGACCGGATTGATGGCCCATGCCCTGGATCAGATCATCGACGGCTCGCCTATCCGGGCGCGGCTGCGCTATGTGGGTCCACGCCCTTGATCGGCTGAAGCCGATCACGGACGCACTTTCAAATTGCCGCCTGATCGTGGATCAGGCTGGGCACCGCAGGGCGAGTGACCCGGGCGCGTAGAGCTGGGGAACTTCATGGCGGACTGGATCGCGGCGATCATCCTGGGGCTGGTCGAGGGATTGACCGAGTTCATTCCGGTCTCGTCCACGGGCCATCTGCTGCTGACCAAGAGTCTGCTGGGCCTGCCCAACGAGCCGTGGGACACCTTCATCGTCATGATCCAGCTGGGCGCGATCCTGGCCGTGGTCGCCCTCTATTTCGCCCGCCTGTGGAAGGTGCTGATCGGCCTGCCCGGCAAGGATCCGGCCGCGCGCCGGTTCGCCTACTCCGTCCTGCTGGCCTTCTTCCCCTCGGCCCTGGTGGGGCTGCTGGCCCACGACTTCATCAAGGCCGTGCTGTTCAATCCGACCATCGTCTGCGTCAGCCTGATCGTCGGCGGTTTCGCCCTGATCGCACTGGAGCGCTGGGCGCCGCAGCCTCGGGAGCATGACGCCATGGGCTTCTCGCTGAAGACGGCGCTGGGCGTCGGTCTGTTCCAGTGCCTGTCGATCATTCCGGGCGTGTCGCGCTCGGGCGCCACCATCGTCGGCGGCCTTTTGCTGGGCGTCGACAAGCGGGCGGCGGCGGAGTTCTCCTTCTTTCTCGCCATCCCGACCATGGTCGGGGCCTTCGCCCTGGACTTCTGGGAGAGCCGGGACTTCCTCGTCGGGGACACGGTCACCCTGATCGCCATCGGCTTCGTGGTGTCCTTCATCAGCGGCCTGTTCGTGGTCCGGACCATGCTGGATTTCGTGGCGAAGCACGGCTTCACCCCGTTCGCCTGGTGGCGGATCGTGGTGGGGGTCATCGGTCTCGGCCTGCTGTACTCGGGCGTGATCGCCTGACTTGTCAGCCCGCGTTCGTCGGGTGCAAGCTGCGGCCATGAGCACCCGGCCCGCTGACGGCGAACGCTTCGCCTCGTTCGAAGCCTTCTATCCGTACTATATCCACGAGCATTCCAACCAGATCTGCCGCCGCATCCATATCGTCGGATCGGGGCTGGTGATCGTGGCGGCGTTGCTGGGTCTGTTCGTCAATGCCTGGTGGTTCGCGGCCATGCCGGTGATCGGCTACGGCTTCGCCTGGGTCGGGCATTTCTTCTTCGAGAAGAACCGTCCAGCAACATTCAGATACCCGCTGTGGAGCCTGATGGGCGACTGGCTGATGTTCTTCGAGACCGTCAGCGGCAGGCGCCGGTTCTGATCAGCGGTTGGCCGGGTCGCGGAAGGCCCACAGACTGATGGCGAAGACGGCCACGGCGTCGCGGTCGGGCGATCCGGCCGGCGGCAGGTAGAAGGTCGGCCGCATGCCGTTCAGGTCGACGCCGCCTACCTCGACCCCGTCGCGGCTGATGACATAGCCCATGACGCTGCCGCCGCCGAACGGCAGGCCGCCGATGCGGCGCGTCTCGGTGCGGTATTCGACGCCGTTCCAGGTCAGGCTTCCCGCGCGCAGGGGCTGCTGGATCCGGCGCAGGATCGAACCGCGCGCCAGCGCAAGCCCCATGCCTGCGTCGGCCGGGGCGGCGCCGCCGTACTCGCAGTCATAGCTGAGGGTTTCGCGGTCGAAGGTGATACCGAGGATGTTGCGATGGCCCTGGCCGCCGCCGCAGTTCCCCGTTACCTCACCGGCCGGGGTCATGATCGACAGCTCCGCCGTGGCGAAGTCGCGCGACTGCCACGGCAGGTTCACCTCGGAATCCCGCAGGCTGGCCCAGCCCGTGTATTCACCGATGGCGAAGCCGGGGCGGAACAGGCTGGGGCCGCGCCGGCCCGACAGGCCAATACGCTCGGTGCGATCCCGCATCGGAACGGACGCATCCTGGGCCGAAGCCAGGACGGGGGCCGCCAATGTCAGGGCGGCGAGGACGATGGAAACAAGGCGGATGCGCATGCGGACCCCCTCCAGATCGGGAGTCGCAAGCTAGACCATAACGGTGCTCCGGAGAACCGGCTCTAGCGAGAGGCGGTGTTCCAGGCCGGGGGGCAGCCGTCGAAGCGGCCGGCGGCGGTGATGGTCAGTCGTTGCTGGTTGAAGCGCATGACCGGCTGCATCGAGCCGCGGCCGTGGCCCGTATAGAGGTCGACGCGCTGGCCGCGGATCGCGCCGCCGGTGTCCGAGGCATACCAGTAGCCGTCGTGGATCGTGCCGTCGGCCAGGCGCATCCCGACCGTCTCGCGGATGAACAGCCTGGTACGGCGGGGGATGACGCGCGGGTCGGTGGCCAGGGTGCGCATCGGGATCGGACGGCAGCCCAGGGAATCGTTGCCCGTCGCTCCGCCGCCGCCTGCATGATAGAGGCTGGCGCGCGCGTTCCAGTCGGGTTCTTCGGCCATCAGGGCGGCCTGTTCGGGGGTCAGATCGGTTGCATCCTCGCTGGAACCGTCCGCGACTTCAGGGCTTACCGCTACCACGGGATCGGCCGCGACGACCGTCTCGTAGGGTACCGGATCTCCAGCCGAGAAGGCTGCAGCCCAAAGCATGGCGAACGCCGCGAGGGTGTCGAACACAGATCGTACTCATGGTGACGCCGGTCCCGATAGCTGTACCGGCGGGGGCTGTGTCGTTGCGACCTGTGGCGAGAATGTGTCCAATGGTCCCGCTGCGACCGTTCGTCCCCATGTGTGGATGGATCAGTCAACCGTTGCCTGAGATAAGCGGAACCGGGGTTGGGCAACGCCTGAAATCGCGTTAGCAGTATAGCCGGATCAGAAATCCTTTGCTGGGGTACGATGCTTACTGTTCATGGAGATATTCGCTCGGGCAACTGCTTGAAGGTCAAGTGGATGCTCGACCTGCTCGGTCGTGATTATCAATGGGTCGAGGTTGATATCATGTCGGGCGGAAGCCGGACGCCGGAATTTCTCCAGCTGAATCCGTTCGGCCAGGTCCCGATCCTGGTGCGGGAGGACGGCCGGACCCTGGCCCAGTCGAACGCCATCCTCCTGCATCTGGCCGAGGGGACGGCGTGGATCCCGGATGGCGCCTGGGAGCGGGCGAAGATGCTGGAGTGGCTGTTCTGGGAGCAATACAGCCACGAGCCCTATGTCGCCGTGGCCCGGTTCCAGCGCGTCTATGCGGGCAAGACCGCCGACGATGTGGAGCCGCGCCTGATCGAACGGGGCAACATCGCCCTGTCGCGGATGGAGACAGCTCTGGCAGGCCCGGAGTGGCTGGCCGGCGGGGAGGGGGCCACGCTCGCCGACCTCGCCCTGGTCGCCTACACGCGCGTCGCGGACGAAGGCGGGTTCGATCTGGGGATCTACCCGAACGTCCAGGGCTGGATTTCGCGAACCGAAGCGGCGTTCGGCATCACGTGATCCCTCTCCCCTGACCTTCGCTGTCAGCGAGCGCCCTCATCCGACCTCGCTTCGCTCAGCCACCTTCTCCCGCAGGGGAGGAGGACGCCATAGCGGCCTCCGCCTTGACTTCGCCGCACTCAGCGCCCATTTGCGCTGCGTCGCACAATTGCGATCCCCGGCGTCTCCAGCGCGTGTGGGTCTTCCTCCCAAGCGAAGACCTGACTGTAGCAGCCGCCGGACCCTCAAGATTCATTCGCTGCCCGGACACGCGGGGCGGCGCCCGATCCACCCCGCGAGCGCCACTCTGGTGCTCCGTCGGGACTGGCGGTGCGCGGCCTTATCGGCGTTGAGCCATGGCTGATGCGCGTCGCCGCATACGCGAAAGAACATAAGCTCCATGAGCAACATTACCTTTGAATCCTTCGGCCTGAACAAGGCCCTGCTGCAGGCCCTCACCACCGAGGGCTACACCATCCCCACCCCGATCCAGGCCCAGGCCATTCCCTCGGTCATGCTCGGCAAGGACCTGCTGGGCATCGCCCAGACCGGCACCGGCAAGACCGCGGCCTTCGCCCTGCCGATCCTGCATCGCCTGGCTGCCAACCGTGTCGCGCCCAAGCCGCGCACCACGCGCGTCCTCATCCTGTCGCCGACCCGCGAACTGGCCAGCCAGATCGCCGAAAGCTTCAAGAGCTACGGCAAGCACCTGGGCTTCCGCGTCGCTGTCATCTTCGGCGGCGTGAAATACGGGCCGCAGGAGCGCGCCCTGCAACAGGGCCTCGACGTCCTGGTCGCCACCCCCGGCCGCCTGCTCGACCACATGCAGCAAAAGACTCTGGACCTCAGCCAGACGGAAATCTTCGTCCTCGACGAGGCTGACCAGATGCTCGACCTCGGCTTCGTCAAGCCGATCCGCCAGATCGTCAGCCGCATCCCGGCCAAGCGCCAGAACCTGTTCTTCTCGGCCACCATGCCGACCGAGATCGGCAAGCTGGCGGGCGAGCTGCTGAAGGACCCGGTCAAGGTCTCGGTGACGCCCCAGGCCACGACGGTCCAGCGCATCAGCCAGTCGATCATCCATATCGAACAGGGCCGCAAGCGCGCCCTGCTGACCGAGATGTTCGCCGATCCGGGCTATACCCGCTGCCTGGTCTTCACCAAGACCAAGCACGGCGCCGACAAGGTCGCGGCCTATCTGGAAGCCGGCGGCGTCGAAGCCGGCGCCATCCACGGCAACAAGAGCCAGCCCCAGCGTGAACGCACCCTGGCCGCCTTCAAGGCCGGCAAGCTACGCGTCCTGGTCGCCACCGACATCGCCGCCCGCGGCATCGACGTCGACGGCGTCTCGCACGTGCTGAATTTCGAGCTGCCGTTCGTGCCGGAGGCCTATGTCCACCGCATCGGGCGGACGGCCCGCGCCGGCGCCGACGGCACGGCCATCAGCTTCGTGGCCGGCGACGAGATGAAACTGCTGCGCGACATCGAAAAGGTCACGCGCCAGAAGATCCCGGCCACCGACCGCCGCAACGACAAGTCGCTGGCCCTGCTCGACCAGTCGATCATGGCCGCCGGCGTCGGCTCCAAGGCCTCGATGCCCGACGACGGCCGCGGCGACCGCCAGCAGCAGCGCGGCCCCCGCAATCCGCGTCGCGACGGCGTCAAGCTGGAAGGCGGCGGGCAACCGCACCGCGTCCGCAAGCCCGGCCCGGGCCGCGACGCCCGCCCGACGCCCGAGCGGTCGTTCGATCCGATGGCCCGCGAGCGGCCGCGCCCGACCAATAACGACCCGCGCCACCCCAGCGCCCCGGCCACGGCCTCGGCCAAGCCCGACGGCGAGATCAAGCGCCGCCCGCGCCGCCGGAAGCCGTCCAACGGCGGCAAGGGGTATGCGGCGCAAGGCTGATCCGCTGAGCTGACGTGAATACAGAAGCGCCCGCCGGATCGCTCCGGCGGGCGTTTTGTCTTGCGGGCCGGAGCAAGGACGCCGCCGCTCGACTCTTGCTTTCCGGGCAGACTATTCTGGGTGAACGGTGTTTGCCGGGGAGGGCAAACGATGAAACGGTTGCACAGGCGTGGGCTGATCGGCGGGCTGGGCGTGGGCCTCATAGGGTTCGCAGCTCCAGCCATATTGAGGGCGCAGGAGACGCGGCGTCCCGTCACGGCCTCGCAGGCGGAAGGTCCCTTCTATCCCTATGAAGACAAGCCCACGGACCAGGACGCCGATCTGGTTCGTGTGACGGGGGTGGATGCTCAAGCCCAGGGCGAGGTCACCCATGTGACCGGCGTCGTATGGGGACCATCCGGCCAGCCCCGCGCCGGCGCGCTCGTCGAGATCTGGCAGTGCGATCATACCGGGCGTTACATTCACAGGGACGATCCCAACACAGA
>NZ_JANODA010000037.1:0-20373 GCF_031412435.1 Brevundimonas sp. | reverse complement strand
CGCCACCAAGGACACCGATCTTCCCGACACACTCCGCCAGCGCGTGGCTGAAGAGTATGCGTCGATCAAGGCTGACCACGATACGATCAGCGGTCTGAAGCATCGCCTCAACTAAACCGCAACGTCCGCAGCTGCACGATCGAACGACGCGCCCGAGTTGATCTCCGGCGCGTCGTTCTGCGACGACCTACTCTGTTCGGGCCGCGGCATCGGCAGCCGCCTCTGTTTTCCGAGCGGCCGTGTCGGCGGCTGCATCGACGTTGGCTGCCGCCTCGCTGGTTGCGGCAGAGGCGCTGTCGGCAGCGGCGTCTGCGTTTGCGGCGGTGTCGCTCGCAGCAGAAGCGACTGTCGCTCCAGCATTATCTGCAGTGGCGGCTGCCTTGTCTTCCGTATTCTCGGAGCAGGCGGCCAGTGACAGGGCGGCCGCGACGACGGCGAAATAGAGAGTGCGCATTTCGTTTCCTCTGGACTGACATGGCGGTTGATCCGCCTTCAAACGTCAGCTCGTGGAGCCTAGAGGGTGGTCCGGCATATGGCGACACGTGATAGCGCGCGCCATGTCGCGGAAGTCCCATCTGTGGGCCGCTGCCCAGGACGGTTCCCGACCCGGAGCGGACCTTGGGTTCGAACTGTTCCAACAACAGCGTCTGGCTCCCGGACGACGATCGCAAGGTCTGTTTCGGGTAAGGAGCCCTCGAGCGGCCCCGGCCTCGGTGATCTCGAAGGGTACTGGCCCTAGAGGCGCGCCAGGAAGCCTTTCGCAGGCCGAACGTCGGACGTCGCCCAAGCAGGCTAGCCGGAAGACTCTTGGACTGGCCCGCTAGCGTCCAACACCAGTTCCCCGTCCCTGAGCGTCAGTCTGCGGCTGCACCGCGCGGCGACGCTTTCATCGTGGGTGCAGATCAGGAAGGTCGCGCCGTCTTCCCCGTTCACTTCGCGCATCAGATCCAGCACACGATCCGCGGACTCGCGGTCCAGATTTCCGGTTGGTTCGTCGGCGATGATCAGGTCGGGCCGATTCATCAGGGCGCGGGCGATGGCGACCCGTTGCTTCTGCCCCCCGGACAGCCGTGTGGCCGGAAAATCGATGCGGTCTTCCAGCCCCACCCGCTCGAGGAGACTACGGGCGCGGGCGCGCATATCGCGCGAGATCCCACCGGCGGGCGCGGCGGCTGGAAAGGCGACGTTTTCCACCGCCGTGAAGTCGGGCAGCAGATGGTGGAACTGGAAGACGAAGCCCAGCCGGCGATTGCGAAACTGCGCCCGCTTCCGCTCCGACAAACGGTCCACCCGTTCGCCGCTGATGGTCAGGCTTCCCGCCGTCGGACGCAACAGCAGGCCGATGATCGACAGCAGGGTCGACTTGCCCGATCCCGACGCCCCTGACAGCGCCGCCAGTTCTCCCTTGTCGAGCGTCAGGTCGATACCCTTCAGCACCCGCGTTTCCTCGTCGCCGTTCAGGAAGACCTTTTCGATGCCTTGCGCTTCCAGCACCCGCGTCATTGCTGGATGGCTTCCAACGGATCGACCCTGGCCGCCGAGCGCGCGGGCAATATTGAGGCGATCGTCGCTCCCAGGGTGGTCAGGACCAGAGCGGCGACATAGCCGCCCTGCGCCGGCGCGATCGGCAGGATCGGGACGCCATCGACACTGGTGATCCCCTCAAGCCAGAGACAAAGACCATAGCCTGTGGCGCATCCGATCACCGCTCCGATCAAGCCGATCAAGAGCCCCTGCAACAGAAACACCCAGAGGATGAAGCCGCCCGGCACGCCGAAGGCGCGCATGATCCCGACCTCACCGCGCCGTCTGTAGGCTGACAGAACCAGGGCGCTGGCGACCCCGATGATGATCGAGATCAGCGAGAAGACCTGGATCATCGTACCCGTCCGCCCCTGCGCCACGAGGGCGTCTTCGAGGCTCAGGTTCTTCTCCTGCCATGGCGTGGCGCGCAACCCGGTCGCATCGGCCAGGAAACGGGCGGTGGCCCGGGCGTCGTCGGGGTCCTTGAGCTTGACCTCGATATTGGTCACCCCTTCGGGCAGGACGAACAATGGCCGGGCCGTCTGCAAGGACAGGAAGGCGACGCGCTCGTCCAGGCTCTGCAGCCCACTGCGGAACACACCCCTGACCGTCAGTTGCCGTTCCACGCCCCGTTCGGTCCGCAACAGGATGGGCTGGCCGGCGCCCAGGCCCAGGTCCTCGGCAAGGCGCACGCCGATCAACAGCCCGTCCGCCCCGAGGTCGCCGTCGCCGTCGATGATGGTCGGGGTGATGCGGGAGATGGCGTCGATCCCTTGCGGCTCCACGCCGATAATCGCCACGGACTGCACCGCTTCGCTCTTGATCAGAAACGCGCTGCCGGAAATCCGGGGGCTGATGGCGGACACCTCCGGATTGGCGCGCAGGAGCGCGACCACCCTCGGCCAGTCGCGAATCTGCCGCCGCTGGAAGGTGGAGACCAGGGCCACGGATTCCACCGGCAGGTCCGGTCCGACCAACACCCGCGCAATGCGGGTCGGCGGCTCGAGGCTGATGTGGGCGCTGTTGCCTGTCACCTGCTCGGTCAGTCGAATGGCAAGGCCGGCGATCAGGGCGGTGATGAAGACGAAGACCGTCACCCCCAGGGCGACGCCGGCGATCAGCAGCAGGGTCTGGGACGGGTTTGACAGCAGATACCGCTGTGCGACCTTCAGGGCGAACACGGCGTCAGCCCCCCGGCGGCGGGGTCACGGGGCGGATACGCGCGCCCGGGGTCGTGGAGCCCGGCTCCAGCACGACCCTGTCCCCGGCCCCCAGCCCCGTAGCAACGATGGCGTTGACCGAGGGCCAGCGCACCACGGTGACCGGCCGGATCCGCACGATGTCGTCGCCATCCACCACATAGACCTTGGCGGCGGCGGTGGCGTCCACCACCGCGCTGCGCGGCACGACGATCGCACCCTGGCGCCGATCCACGATAATGGTCACATCGACCGAACGACCCGGTGAAAGACCCTCGGCGCCTTGCGAAGCCAACCGGACCATGCGCCCGCCCGTGCTGGAATTGACCCTGGGCGAAACCTCGGTCACCCGGGCCGGAAAGATGTCTGTCGATCCCGACAGGGCGGCGCGGGCCGCCTGACCGGGCCTGAGTGCATCGGCGTAGGCCTCCTCGACCTCGGCGCGGATCTCGACGCCGGTCGCCGAGCCCAGTTCGAACAGGGTCTCGCCCGCCCCCACGACCTGGCCGTTGTCAATGGGGCGCACCAGCACCACCCCGGCCATCGGCGCGCGAATGGTGAACTCCCGAGCGCGTTCCGCCGAGGCCCGCACAGCGGCGGAGGCGGCCGCCACATTGGCCTCGGCCGTGTCCAGGGCTGCCCGTGCGGCGTCCAGCGCCGCCCGGGCGGCGAAGCCCCGCTCATGGAGGGTCTGGATTCTCTGATGCTGCAGCCTGGCTTCCGTCGCCTCCGCGCGGGCGGCGCGCGCGCGCGCCACATCGACCTCGGTCTGAGCCTGTTCGACGCTCGCCAGGATCACCGCCAGGGGGTCGCCAGCCGCGACGCGGTCGCCCTCGTCGTGAAACAGACGAACGACCTGGCCGGGGTTGGGCGATGAGACCTGAACCAGCTGCGTCGGACGGGCGCGGCCGACCACCGACAGGGCCTGCTCGACCGTCCGGGGCCTGATCTCCACAACCGCCACTTCGGCTGGCCGTCCAGACAACACCACGACCCCTGCCGTCACAACGACGGCCAAGACCGCCGCGGCGATGAAGAGGACCGATCTGGACGTGGCTCGCATCTTGTCCTCATGCCGGCGCGGGCGACGCTGCGTTTCCTGTGCGCCCAAGGCCGTCGGGCACGATGGCACATCGGCCGGCATTTATCGAAGAGGCAAACGCGCGCCCGCCGGGACCGGACTTCAGCCGGGCGGGCCGGCCTCCCGTGGGCGGCGCTCCATACGCCCCGCCTCGGATGTCAGGGGCCGATCACGGACTCATCACGCCGACCGTTCCGCGACCCGGCGCTCGTTCGGAGCCGTCAGGACGGCCTCCCGCCGCCTGATACAGGCCGATCAGGGCGTTGAGCTCGTCCGCGTTCAGCTGGACCAGCGACAACTCGACCGCCAGCAGGCTCCGCTCCGCATCGACCTGTTCGATATAGGGCGTGTATCCCGCGCGGTACCGGTTCCGGGCATGCCGAACGGCGTCCGCGACGGCGTTGCGCTGGGCTTCCAGCGACCGCTTCTGATCGCTGAGCCGGGACAGGAGCACGAGACGGTCCTCGACTTCGCGAAAGGCGTTCAGCACCGTTCCTCGATAGGCGAACGCCGCCTGATCCCGTTGCGCCGTCGCGACATCCAACCCGCCCTGCAGTCGTCCGGCGTTGAAGATCGGAGCCAGAAGGCTGCCGCCGATCGACCAGAGCGCGACCGGATCGGCCAACAGGTCGGAGAAGGCGGCGCCCGCCGTCGCGCTGATGCCCAGGGTGGGCATGAAACGCGCCCGGGCCGCCCGCATCTGGGCATCCGTGGCCGCCAGGCGGTATTCGGCCGCGGCGATGTCAGGTCGGCGGCGCAGGAGCTCTGACGGCAGCACCGCGGGGGGCGGCGGCAGGCGCAGGGCAGCGAGCGAACCGCCCCGAACAATACCTCCGGGCGGTTCGCCGATCAGGACGGACAAGGCGTTTTCCTGCCGCGCGATCTGGGCCTCGACCTGGGGCAACAGCTGCGCCGTCGCCTGATACTCCGCTTCCGCCTGGCGCAGTTCCAGCTCGGACGTGTAGCCGACCTCGGCCCGGTCTCTCGCGAACTTCAGCGCCAGTTCCCGTCCTTCCAGCGTGCGGCGCAAGATGTCCCGGCGCGCATCGAGCGCCAGCAGGGTCACATAGCCGCTGGCGGTCGCCGCGCTCACCGAGAGACGCGCCGCCTCCTCAGTGGCCTCGCTGGCGGCGACGCCGGCCTGCGCCGCCCCGGCTCCGGCGCGGTTTCGACCGAAAAGGTCGACCTCGTACGAGGCCCGGACCTGCGGCTGGGCGACCAGCGAATCCTGGCCCTGCCCGAAAGCCGAAACCTCGCGCCGTGCGCCCGCCGTCAGTCCGCCCTCGAGCGTCGGAAACAGGAGGGAGCGCGAGGCCGCCTCGGCGCCCCGGGCCTCCTCGACCCGGGCGGCGGCGAGCTGGACATCGGCATTGGCGGCTCTGGCGCGCTCGACCAGCGCCGCCAGCTGAGGGTCCCCGAACCCGTCCCACCAGCGGCGGTCCGCAGGAGCCGCGTCGGGCAAGACCGTGCGCCATTCCAGCGGCGGCTGGATCGCGACACCGGCCGGAAGCGGCCGCAGGTGGGGCGCGCAGCCGCCGAGCGCGAGAACGCCCCCCAGGGCAAGGGACAGGGCGAGCCGGGAGCGCCGGGCCATGGTCATTGACCGCCCCCGGTATGGACCGTGGCGACGACCGACATGCCGGGGCCCAGTCGTCCCACCAGGACCTGGTCGGGGTTGAGCTGGATCCGGACCGCGATCCGCTGCGGCACCTTGACGAAATTGCCCGCCCCGGCGTCGGGTTTGATGAGGCTGAACTCACTGCCCGCCGCGGGGGCGATGCTTTGCACCGTCCCGCTCAACTCCGCCCCGCCAAGCGCATCGACTCTCAGGGTCGCACGTTGTCCCACCGCCATCCCGGCCGTCTGGCCTTCCTTGAAATTCGCCGTCACCCACAGATCGTCCGGGACGAGATACATCAGTTGCGTGCCAGCGGAGACGAGCTGGCCCACACGGGCCGATATCTCGCTGAGGCGCCCGCCGCGCGGCGCGCGGATTTCGGTGCGGGACAGCTCAATCCGCGCCAGCTCCAGAGAGGCGTCCGCCCCCTCGACCTGGGCCTGAAGCGCGCCCCGCCCGACCTGGACCGAACGAAACTGCTCGGCGGCGATCGCCCGCTGGGCCTGTGCCTGTCGCACCCCTGCCCCCGCCTGTTGAAGGGCGGCGCGCGCCTGGTCGCGTTCGCGCAGCGAGACCGACCCTTCGTCCGCCAACTCATCGATCCGGCGCATATCCGCCTGCGCCTTTTCCAGACCTGCATTGGCGATGGCGACCGTGGCGTCCTGCAAGCGCATCTGCGCCTCGCCCGAGCGCAGGCTTTGCTGGCTGTTGGCGAGCGTCGCACGCTGGGCGGCGGTGTTCGCCTCTCCCTGCTGCAGCCGCTGCTGATAGGACGCCGGGTCGATGCGGGCCAGCAACTGGCCTTGCTGGACACGGTCAAAATCCTTGACCAGCACCTCGACCAGATACCCGGCGACCTGCGGACTGATGACCGTCGTCTGACCGCGGACGTAGGCGTTGTTCGTCGTCTGGGCCCCGCTGTTCAGGGGCGTAAGACCCCAGGCATAGAGAGCCGCCAGAACGCCCGCCACGATCACGGCCGCGCCGAGCGCAAGCTTCTTGGGGGAGACATTCGGCGCCCAGCCGCGCTGATCGGCGCTGTCGACCGCCTCGACCGCCGGACCTTCCGTCCCGGGCGCGGCCGCTTTGCGGGGGGCGCCCGGTGTCTCGTTCGTGTCGGTCTGAACCATCATTTGTTCCCGGGGCGCATGGTTTCGAGGAAGGCCAGTTCCTTGCTGAGAGGATTGCGGCCGCGCAGACGGTTCATCACCCATGGCGCCAGGACGATGACAAAGGCGATGCACGCGAGCGAACCGATCAGGAAGAAGACGTCATTGAAGGCCAGCACCGCCGCCTCGCGGCCGGCCTCCTGGGCGATGCGGGCCGCCGCGGCCTGTTGCTGCAGCGCCGGGTCGGAGATCGTGGCTCCAAAACGCGCCGCCGCCTGACCCAATTCCCGCGCGAGCTGGGGGTTCGCAGCGGTGAGCGTGGATCCGGCGTCGATCAGATGGGTCTTGAGGCGGATTGTGTGGAAGGCGGAAAGCGCCGAGACCCCGGCCAGACCGCCCAGCGTCTGGGACAGCGAGAACACGGCGATGAAACTGACCACATAGGCAGGGCCCGCGGCGAGGGCTCGCAGCATTCCCTCCATCATCACCGGCCCCATCGCAAACACCGCGGCGAACCCGATCGCCGCCTGGGTCAGATACAGGTCGCCCGGCCGGGACATGATGCCCGTTCGGGTGTCCGCGAAGGCAGCGACGGCTATGACGAGAATCGCGAACAGGATGGGGCGGGTCAGGTCCCTCGGATCCAGGCGCACCAGCGAAAGGATGCTGCCCGCGATCGTGGCTCCGGCGAGCACCATATAGTAGCCTGTCAGTTGCTCGTTGCCGTAGCCCAGCGCTGAAAACAGCCCCGTGGCTCCAAAGCTCTGTTCGGACACCAGGATGCGGACCGCGGCGCCCGTGATCGCGAGCGCGAGGATGGCCCGGCTCGACAGCCAGCGCGTGTCGAGCATGGGCCGACGTCTGTTGCTTTCGATCAGGTAACAGCCGCCGAGGCACAGGATCGACATCGCCAGCGCCCCGCCCAGCCACGACGTGTCCCACCATTGGATGCGCCCCTGAATCAGGAAGGCCAGCAAGGCGGTGACCCCGGCCATGAACAGGGTGATGCTGAACAGGTCGAGCCTTTCGAAGGTCTTCGACCGATAGCCCGGCGGGAGCCTCAACACCGTCACGGCCCCGAGCGCGACCAGGGCGAGCGCGAACTGCAGCTGGAAGGCGCGACTGATATCCCCGTCTATGAGCAGATACGGCGACATGGCCCGCGCCAGCGGGAAGGCGGTCTGGGCAAGCCCGATGCCGAGGATCAAGGCGCCGATCCGGGCGGCGGCCGGAAGACCCTGCATCAGATAGTAGATCGAGAGCGCGGACAGACCGCTGGCGGCGATGCCGGCGACAGCACGCGCCGCAAGTTCCGCCGAATAGCCAGGCTCGAGCAGCTGCACGAGATTGGCGGCGACCAGACCGAGCATCGCATAGCGGACGAAGGGCTGGACGCCGAACTCCTGGCGAACCCGGAAGAGCAGCATGCTCATGCAGGCGTAGGTCGCGTAGAAGGCGACGCTGATCCATCCCGCCTCGACCGGCGTCAGGGCCATGTCGCCCTGCAGCGCCGCGGTGTTTGCGAGCAAGAAACCGTTCTGCGCACCGCCGACCAGCCCGAGAAACACGCCGATCACCAGATAGGCGATTTTGCGCGCCGTCGGATGGTCCGGATTGGCGGGCGATCCGGGGAGGATCGGCATCTCATGCGGCTTGAACGCGTAGCCGCTGGCGCCATCCGTGAATCGGGATTGATCGGACATCAATCACTCTGCATCCGTCGACACTGTGCGGGCAGCGCAAACACCTCGTCCTTTTCCATGTCCAAGCTCCACCGTACCTTTGCGTAACTCGGTCAGGCCAAAAATGCTCCTTTCCGGCCCCCCCCCCCCCCCCCCCGGACAGGGGGCGAAGGCGCCTTGGCTGCGAGCGCCGGGCGAGGTCCCACCCCCTGAACGGCGCACTGTGATGGGCGGGGCGGAACGCACCGTCGCGTTCACTCGCGGCGCGGCCCGGTCGGGGCCCGGGGCTCCGCGAACCCGGCTGTGACCCAGTCGATGATCTCGCGGTAGCGGTCCTGGATATTGGCCGGGCTCCACAGGGCGTGGTGCTCCCCCCAATAGGTCACGATACGCGCCCTTCGCCCCTGCCGGTGCAGGACGCTGAACACGCGTTCGCTCTGGGACACGGGCACATAGTCCAGGTCCGCCGTGAGCAGCAGGACCGGCGCCGTGATACGCTCCGCCGACAGCCAGGGACTGAAGGCCTGATAGGCGCCCGGGTCTCTCCAGGGCGGTTCGCCGAGCCCCGCCTGGCCGGCCTCGACCCACCCCTGCTGATTGCGCATCCGAACCCCGTCCTCGGGCTGGATCCGGGTGGCCACGTCGAACTCACCCCAGAAGCCGAAGGCGTCGGTGGGCGCCGATGAGGCCACGATGGCGCGATAGCGGCTGGAGCGGGCGGCGATCTCCAGCGCCGCCAGCCCCCCGAAACTATGGCCGACCACCGCGATACGATCAGGGGCCAGGGCCGGGAAGGCCTCCAGGGCGGCATCCACGGCGAGGTCGATGCTGAGGCTCCGGAACGCCGCCGTGGGCGGGGCCGCAGCGTCCGCAGGCATCGACGGGCTCAGGACCGCGAACCCCGCCCCCGCCAGGACCTCGGCCCGGATGCCATAGGTCAGGGTCAGGGGGCCTGACCAGACGCCGCTCTCGGTCGCCCCGGGATAGGGCTCGACGATCAGTCCGGCCACCGCATCCGCCTCCCTCCCCTCCGGCAGGAACAGCCAGCTCCGCGTCGGCCGGCCGAGACCGTCGCGATGATCGACCGGACGGGGCCGAGGCAGGCCGACGTCGGCCAGCCGGCCGTTGACCGTGTCGATCGGCCGCTCGCCGTCCGGAGTCCGCAATCGAAACGTCTCGACCAGACCCGACCGGGTCAGGACCAGGGCCGCCCCCTCCGAGACCGCGAGGCTGCGCGGGTCGTCGGCCGGCCCCGATCCCAGGGGATCGACCGTCCCGTCCGCCCGGACGACGAGGGTCTCGCCGGCCGAGCCCGTCGCCACGACCCAGTCCCGGCGCGGGGCCTCATTGCTCCGCAACCGGAAGGCCGCCTCGGCGTCCCCCGCGCCGGCGTCCCTGACCCCGCTCGCCGCAACCCGACGTGTCCCGGCCTCGTCGGCGACCCAGAGGCCGCCGTCGGCGAAGAACCGGATTTCGTCCTGTGTCACCGCGGCCAGGCTCGCCGGGGCCGTCCTCGCCGCCCCGGTGATGGAGCGGGGCGGCCCGCTCGCTTCAAGCCGGAACCAGTCGAACGGGCCCTCGCCGCGTCGGGCGCGCAACACGGGCCGGTCGCCCAGCCAGTCGGCCCGCACGCCCCGCCGGATCTCGGCCGACGTTCCCACCGACAGACCGCCACGATCGACGAGGGTCACCCCGTCGGTGGTGACCTGGGCGAGCCCGCCGGCGTCCCAGGCGACCTCGTCCTCCCGGGCCCAGACGAGAACAGCCCTCGAATCCGCCGACCAGCGCAGCAGGTGGGGCGCAATGTCGAGATGGGGCGCCGGCCGGGCCACGGCGCCGTCCGCGAGCGAGAGGATCGACACCCGGCGGCGACGATCCGCTTCCGCCTGCAGGATCGGCCCGCTCACCATGGGGATCGGCTCGCCTTCCGAGACCACGGCCAGACGCCGTCTGTCCGGCGACAGGGAGAAGTCGATGATCCCGCCCGTGACCAGGGTGCGCGTCCCCTCCCCTGCAAGGTCGATCAGGACCAGCGCCTGCCCGGGCTCGACCGCCTCCGTGCGTGCGACCCCGCCCGAGGTCTCCACCACGGTCCGGGACGGCTCCCGGCCCAGCGACGTCCGCTCCCACGCCCCGGTCGTGCGATCCTGGACCCCGCTGTAGTAGCGCATGACCTGGGGCAGGCTCCGGTCCGGCCGGATCAGGACGATGACCGCGTCGTCGCTGACCCAGGCCGCCGTGGCCCCGACGGTCGGGATCTCCGGCGTCAGCCCCGTCCAGCGCACGGACACATCGTCCATCGTCGCGACGCCGAACTCGAACCGGCCGTCGTGGAACCGGTGGATCAGCAGCCGGTCTCCCGAGGGCGACCAGGCGACCTGCATCAGGCCCGGCCCTTCCCCTTCGTACAGCCGCTCGGGCGCGGCGCCGGGCCGGGTCAGATCGACGCGCCACAGTTCCATCCCGGCCCAGGCGGACCGCTGCGCCCAGTCGAAGCGCGGCAGCGCATCATAGCGACCCCGCTTCTCGTAGACGGCCCAGCGTCCGTCCGGCGAGATCGACCCGCGCCCGAAGGCCTCCAGGGTGGTGATGTCCTCCACCGCCAGAGGTCTCAAAACAGGCGGGTCCTGGGCCACTGCGGCCGAGGCCAGGCAGGCGACCGCCATCGCCGCCCACAGGGCGGATTTCCAATTCAGCGACATGGCCCGAACTCACCAGCGCCGGATCAGCTGCAGGGCGACCCCCCGCCCCAGAAGACTGGCCTGGCCGGCGTCGAAGCCGTAGCCGGTCGGGGCGTCATAGAAGGGCGGGTCGGCGTCGAACAGGTTCTGCACGGTGAGGTTCACCTGCAGCCCCGCAAGCGACCCGGCGGAGGGCGACCAGCTGGCCTGGAGGTCGGCGGTGTTCCAGGCGTCGATCCGGACCCCCAACCGGTCCCGGTAGTCGTCGACATAGGACCAGTGGGCCGACAGCCGCAGGTCGCCGCGCGACCAGCCCACCCCGCTTCTCGCCCTCAGCTTGACCGGGAAGCCGAGGGTTCCGGCCACGGCCCGCACCGGCGCGGTCGGTGTCGCCCGGGTGTCGTAGTCGAGGATCCAAGAGGCGGCGGTGTCGAACCTCAATTCACCGCCCTGGAACGGCATTCCGTAGCGACCCGACAGGTCGAAGCCCCGGACGTCCACGGCTCCGGTATTGACCCAGCGGGTGTCGACGACGACCGCATAGGTGTTGATCGGAAACAGGGTCGAGAAGCCCGGCAGGCCGGCGTAGCTTTCGATCAGGGCCAGGTCGGCCGGATTGGTCGAGGGCGAGACGAACCGGACGAAGGGCGAGAAGGCCGGATCGCTGAGGGCGATGGCCAGGTTCTCGTTCGCCGGCCGTCCGATCCGGTCGGTGAACCGGGTCTCGAAATAGTTGGCGCTGAACGTCGGGCCCCCGCGCGGTCGATAGTCGAGGCCGAGGGTGAAGGTCTCCGCGGTTTCGGGCGTCAGTCCGGTGTTGCCGCCGATCAGCAACAGGGCGAGGGCCCGGCTCCCGTCCGCACGTGTGAGGGTGGTCGCCCCCGCCCCCTGGGCGTCGAAGATCTGCGGCAGGGAGCCGGCGCGGAAGGAGGTGCCCCAGGAGGCGCGGACGCCCAGGCCCTCGAGCGGAGACCAGACGATGCCGACCTTGGGATTGGTGGTGGTCCCGAAGTCGTCATAGTCCTCCACCCGGCCCGCGAGGGACAGCTCCAGGCCCCGCAAGCCGGGCCGGCCGTTCTCCGGGCCGACCAGGGGGATGCGGGCCTCGGCGAACAGGGCCGTGATCGACCGCTCCCGTCCCGGAAGGGTGGTGGAGGCGAAGGCGGCGGTGGCGGCGAAGACCCCCGCGCGCGCCTCGAAGGTCTCCTTGCGGGCCAGGGCGCCGACCGCGACCTCGACCTCCCCGCCGGGCAGACGGAACACCGGACCCTGGGCCAGGACATTGACCGATCCGGCCCGGCTCAGGTTCTCCGCCTCGCTGTAGCCGACGCCGATGAAGTCCAGCACCGCGCGGCTGTTCACCGTCCCGTCCCCGAACAGGTTGAAATAGCCGTCGACCGCCGCCCGCCAGGGGGTGGCCGGGTCGTCGGGGATCGTCCCCAGGGCCTCATTGAGGAAACGGCTGTGGACCCGGTTGTAGACCCCGAAGTCGCTGTGCTCCCGGCCGAAGGCGGCGTAGGCGTCGACCGACCAGGCGTTGTCGAACTCGTAGCGCAGACCCAGCGTCGCCCCCAGGCTCTCGGCCACGCCGGAGAGACGGGTGCCGCCCAGCTCTCGCAGGAAGGAATAGCTGACGCTGTGCGAGGCCGCCCCGGTCGGCGACACGAACCAGGGGTTGGATCGGTTGACGGTGAACACCCCCACGCTGGCCGGCCCCGTCAGCGCATGGGCGCGGCGGCTGTAGCGCAGGTCGGCGGTGACCTCGAGCCGGTCGCCGATCGACTGGCTCACCCGTCCGTAGCCGCTGTGGCGCCGGATCGCCGGCAGCAGATCGGCGCCCAGGGTGGTCGACTGCAGGTTGCCGACGCCCGCCACGAAATCTCCCGCGCCCTGCGCCATCCCGCTGGCGTTGGGCCGGATCCCGAACTGCGGCGCATTGCCGGTGACGATGTTTCCAGGCGTCCCGTAAATGAACCGACGGTCCGTGCCGCCGAAGGGCCGCAGGTCGCCGTCCGCCGTATAGGGCCGGTCGTACGAACTCAGTCCGTTGGTGTCCTGGTGTTCCCAGGAGAGATAGGCCGCGCCGGACGACCAGGTGCGGCCCGCCAGGTGGGAGACCAGGACATCCTCGGCCCCGCCCTGGGCCGCCGAGACCCGCAGCCGGCTCTCCTGACCGTCGAAGCTCCGGCGCATGATCACATTGACCACCCCCGCCACCGCATCGGCGCCATAGAGGGCCGAGGCCCCGTCGAGCAAAACATCGACGCGCTCGACCGCCGCCGACGGCAGGGCCGAGATATCGGCGAACTCTCCCCGGGACCCGGTCCCGGCCAGCCGCCGCCCGTTGACCAGCGTCAGGGTCGAGGTCGGTCCGAGACCGCGCAGGTTCACGCCCGTCGCATAGACATTGTTCGATCCCCCGGGATCGGCATTGGCCGTCTGCACGATCGGGGTGGCGGCCCCCGCATAGTTCTGCGGCAGGGCCGTCAGAGCCTCCGCCACGGTGGCGAACCCCCGTCGGTCCAGTGCGTCCCGGTCCAGGATCACCACCGGCGAGGCCAGGTCTCCCGAAGAGCGCAGCAGCGACCCGGTGACGATGACCTCCTCGACCTCCGTCCCGAGGTCGGCGCCCTGGGGACCCACGCCGCGCACCAGGACGAAGACGCCCGGCCGCGTCCGCGACCAGGTCAGTCCCGACCCGGCCAGCAGCCGGTTGAGCCCGTCGGCGGACGCATAGCGGCCGCGCAGCCCGGGCGACCGCACGCCCGCGACCAGGGCGCCGGAAAAGAAGATCTGCTCGCCCGACTGGGCGGCGAAAACATGCAGGGCATCGCCCATGGCGCCCGGCGGAATGTCGAAGGTGCGCCTCTCCTGCGCGCAGGCGGATGTCCCCGCCGCCGCGATACAGGCGACGATGGCGCTCCCGCTCAAAAGGCCCAGTCGGTTCATGGTTGTTCTCCCCCTCGACGCCACAGCGCGTCAGGTAAGAGACCGTCCAGACCCCGGCCTACCCCGGAGCCCATCCGAATTTATTTTTCCGGAGACAGACGAACCGCACCGTCCGGACCGGCTGAAGCCCTCAGACCGAGGCCCGCCGCAGCCGCCGACACGAAGGCCTCCCGGTCCCCGGTCTCGAACACGCCATTGACCGCCTCGTCTTCCAGCGCCGGCGCATCCAGTTCGATCTTGTCCGTCAGATACCGGTTCACCTCGGCGACCGCCGCCTTCAACGGCGTGTCCCGGAACACCACCCGTCCCTCCGCCCAGCTGGTCTCCGCAGCGACGTCCACGGCCGTCGTGCGCACCTCCGCATCCCTGACCCGGGCCTGTTGGCCCGCGCGCATGCGGCGTTCCCCCCTGCCCGCCTCCCCGGCCACATCGACCGCCCCCGACACCAGGGTCACCCTCACCTCGCCCGCCTCGCGGCGAACGTCGAAGACGGTGCCCACGGCGGTCACGCGCGCCTCTCCCGCCACGACCACGAACGGACGGCTCGTGTCATGGGCCACGGTGAACAGGGCCTGTCCCTGCTCCAGGTCGATCAACCGCCGGTCGCCGTCGAACCGGACGCGCAGGCGCGAACCAGTGTCCAGACGGACCGACGATCCGTCCGCCAGCTGCACCAGCCTCTGCTCCCCCACGGCGGTTGAATAGACGCTGCGGCCCTCCATCCAGACCCAGCCCCCGAAGGCCAGGACCGCCGCCGCCCCGACCGCGGCCAGACCCCACAGTCCTGCGGTCACCCTATCTCGCCGCCCCTTCACAGGTTTCCGCCCCAGGGCCGCCTCAAGGGCCTGGGCGATCTCGGGATCGCGCCCCAGGCCGGCCGTGTCGGTCCAGACCGTCTCGACCCGCCGATAGGCGTCTGCGTTGGCCGGGTCCTTACGCCAGGCGAAGAAGGCCTCGATGGTCTCGGGGCTGACGCGGGTCGCGCCAAGGCGGGCGTGCCACTCGGCCGCCTCGGTCTCCGCCTTCTCAACCCGCGCCCTCGGGCCGCTCATGATACCCATACCCCTAGCGCCGAAGCTGCGCCGCGCAGTGTGCCAAGGCCTTGGTCATGCGCCACTCGACCGTCTTCGGACTGATCCCCAGCCGCTCGCCGATCTGCGCATTCGACAGACCCCCGATCCTCGATAGCACAAAAACATCCCGCAGAGGTTGCGGCAAGCTGAGCACCAACTGCTTGGCCAACAGCTCGTCCGTCTGGGCTGGCTGCGTAACGTCCCACCCATCGATTTGGGCCACCTCTGCGGCCAGCCGAGTAGAACGGGAGTGCCGCCTGAGCCTATCCGCCGCCAAGTTAGTGGCAATCTTCAGGAGGAACGCTTTTGGATGGCGTACGGATTCAATGCCGCCACATGGTCCGAAGCGAAGCCATGTTTCCTGTGCGATGTCCTCGGCATCGACCTCTCCGTAACGGTGAGACAGCCTTGCCTTAAGCCAATGGGCATAGCGGCCATGCATTTCTGACCATCGGTTAGCCTTGGGGCGTTCGACTGAGAAACGGACTGACAACGACAAGACCGACAAGGACCAAATCAGGGCCACCAGAATAGGCACTATGTTGCTAGCAGTATAGCACCTTTTACCGACGTGCGGTTGCGACGACCCATGCGTCATGGATTGGAAGGCGCAGCTCGGCAGAAACATCCTCTCTCTTCGAACGGGTAAGGGATGGTCACAGCAATCGCTGGCGGGAGAGGCAGAACTGTCGCTGCGGTACTTGGCCGGCGTCGAACGCGGCGAGGAAAATCCCAGTATCGAGACGATCATCTCGATAGCCGATGCGCTTGGCGTCGATGTTGGCGAACTGTTCGCGCGCCGCGATGCTGACAGAGCTCAACATCACAACTGAGTTCGGCAGTTGCGAGTCGGCCAAGCCATACGAGGGGTACCGAAGGTTCGAATCCCTCCGGCTCCGCCACACTCTCCACGGATAGCTTCCGTGTCCCTGATCTCAGGGAATATTGCCCGACATTACCGCACCTTGCTCGACCCCAGAGACCGGAACCCGGTCTCCGTTCGAGGCCCCGTGCCTGATTACTGGGCGTTTAGCCGCCCAAGTCTCCGCAGCCCTAGCGACGGGTCCCTTTCGGGTGGTTGGGCGTAGCCTGTTAACAGGGAAGTACAGGGAAAACCGACCAAGCGGGGGTGAAGCCGGCGCAGGCAGGTCCCCCCGAATGCCCGCCACGCCTGGAGCGGGGGCTGGCGGTGTTCAGAATTCCCGCAGACGGAACAGGGAAATTGTCCGCACCGAACAGGGAAGACTTTCGCCGCAACAGGGAAGCCTTAAGCGTGGATCAGGGGCGGCGCCGCGTGCCGATCAGGCAGCGGCGTAGAGCACTCGCTGGTCGTCCCAGTCGAGGGGCATCTCACTGCGAATCAGTGCCTCGAGCGACAGGCCTGCGGGCTGGCATCCGTCGAGGATCGCCGCCTTCAGATCAGGGGCGAGGAAGGCCGCCTCCTCGGCATGACCGAGGTTCCCTGCATCCGCATTTCCCACCTGAGCGAGGCCGAGCGGCGAGTGTTCGCCATCGCTGAGAACCAGCTCGGCCAACTGGCTGGTTGGGATAGCGAGACCCTGAAGCTGGAGCTCCAGGAGCTCTCGAGCATGGATTTGAGTTTCAGCCTGGAGCTGACCGGCTTCTCCTCGGCCAAGATCGACAGCATCATTTTCGGCTGCGACAGCGGCGATCACCGTGAGAACGCCGCCCTGCCCGATCAGGCGGTCAGCCGGGTCGGCGACCTCTGGCGGCTGGGCGACAGTCGGCTGCTCTGCGGCGACGCCACCGATCCCGCCAGCTTCGAGCGGCTGCTCGGCGGAGAGCAGGTCCGGGTCGTCTTCACCGACCCGCCATACAATGTGGCGATCGCCGGCCACGTCACGAGCGGCGGCAAGCACGGTGAGTTCGTCATGGCGTCGGGCGAGATGTCCGACGACGAGTTCACCGCCTTCTCAACCAAGGTGATGCTGAGAGCCCGCGAGAACCTGATCGATGGTGGCCTGATCTACTACTGCATGGATCACCGGCATATCGAGCACACGCTCGCTGCGGCGTCCGCCGCCGAATTGGATAGGCTGAACCTGATCGTATGGGACAAGAAGGCTGGCGGGATGGGCAGCTTCTATCGCTCCCGTCACGAACTGATCTTCTTGTTCCGCAAGCGCGGCGCGTCCCACCTGAACCGGGTTGAACTCGGCAAGCATGGTCGTGATCGCTCCAACGTCTGGACCTATGAAGGCGTAAATGGGTTCGGCGCGGCCAAAGCCAAAGCCCGCGAAATGCACCCGACGGTCAAACCGCTGGCGCTAGGACGAATCGACATTCACCGCATCCAGAGCATGGAGGCGGCTACGGCAAAACGCCCAAGGCAACGCGCTTCCAGCCGGGGCAGTCCGGCTCATTCCGCCGGCCTATGTGAAGCTCTTCGTGAAGCGGCAGAAGAACGACATGGCCGATGCCGAGGCCATCTGCGAGGCAGCGCAGCGGCCGACCATGCGGTTCGTCGCGCCCAAGAGCGTCGAGGCTCAAGGTGCGGCGATCGTGTTCCGCACCCGCGATCTGCTGGTTCGTCAGCGGACCCAGCTGACCAATGCGCTGCGGGGGCACATGGCGGAGTTCGGCCTGGTCGTCAGGCACGGCCTGCGGCATGCCGAGAAGCTGATCGAGCTGGTGAAGGATCCTGCGGCGGATTTTCCGATGGAGGCGCGCTCGGTGCTCGCCGTGATGGTCGACACGCTTGAACGACTGCAGGTCAGCATCGCGGTCCTCGACAAGGAGATCGCCTCCCAGGCCAAACAGGATCCGACGGCGAGCCGCCTGATGACCATTCCAGGCGTCGGCCCAGTGGTGGCTACGGCCCTGGTGGCGCTGGCTCCTCCCGCCTCCACGTTCAGGCGTGGTCGCGACTTCGCCGCCTGGCTGGGCCTCACGCCGAAACAGCACTCCAGCGGCGGCAAAGAGCGGCTGGGGCGGACCACTAAAATGGGAGAGCGCAGCCTGCGGCGACTGCTGATCCTCGGGGCCAGTGCCGCGACCCGGGGCGGCGGGCGCGACGGCGCTCGGGCTGATCCCTGGCTGCGAAGCATGCTCGCCAGAAAGCCGCGCATGCTGGTGACGGTGGCAATGGCCAACAAGATGGCAAGGATCGTCTGGGCGCTCATGGCGCACGGCGGGACTTACAGAGCTCCGGCCGCGGCGGCCTAGCGCCAAAGCGGCTTGAGGCGTCGGGGAGGCAGGAAGGTCAAAGAGAGGTATGGCGCAACGGTCGGAAGACGGGGTCGGGAAAACCAGGGATTGGCGAAGCGCCTCGAGCGCGCCTAAGCGAGTTGGACCCGATCCGCGATCTCCATACAGGCCAGCGCGTGTGAACAGCCGCATCAACAGGCCGGACACACGACAGCACCTGACTGCGCGCCAGCTGATCGAAAAACCACTTGCATCCGAAGGGGCGTCCACACACGCCATTCCGTGAAATGGGACCGCCGGTTCGCTGACTGACAGCACCGTTCCAGGGGGTCACGTCAGCGTCCACACACGCCATTCCATGAAATGGTGCCCCGAGTTTGAATTCGGCGCGGTTCTTCCAGAGTGCCAAATTCATTCTGGCATCAGCGCGTCGATCCACTTAACCTCACATAGCCTTTGCCGGTAAGCAGCTGGCCGAACGGGAAGGAGGCTTCAGTGTCGCATCTAGCTAGTTCGACAACGCCCCTCCGCACAAGCCGTTCGTCGGCGCACACCGGCCGGTTGGCATTAGCCCAGATCTTTGCAGTATGCCTATTTTTAACGCCACTTCTATATTCGAACGATCAGGATGAATACAAGGTCTTAAAGATCATGACTGTAGCCATGATCTCAGTTTGTGCCATTGTATATACTAGGAGCCGTATACGCTCTTGGACAATACCCTCCATCGCTTTCGCCTATGCAGTAGTATTGATCCTACAATCTATAGCCGTTGTGACGGCAGATCTCCGATTTAACATTCAGTACGCGGCTGTATTCGCCGCAGCAATAATTCCCTCCATAGCTATTGAGGCCCTGCCCGTAAAAAAGAAAGATTTTGAGCAAGTTATAGGAATAGCCTTCGCCACTCTTTCGCTCATTATTCTGGCAAACATCTTTGGTGGGCGTATACTGGGCTTTGGTGAATCATTTGAAGGCCTGCAAGGTGGTCGGAACTTTGGATTTCTCGGCGACTCCATCACGCCAGTCATTATTCTACCTCTGCTCTATTTCTTACTGCGGCGAAATTTGATCGGAGCCGCCCTCATGATTCTGTGTCTAATTTTGACTGGAGGCAAGGCAGGCGGACTGATGCTCATAGCAGCTCTGTTTTTGATCCCGTTGTTCGTTCTACGTGGACCGCTCCGCTACTTTCTGCTGGGTCTGGGGGCCGCAGGAATTTATTTCCTCTACCCCTATGTGGCCGAATTGCTTGAAAGCGACAAACTGCAATACTCTTGGAATACAAGACAACTATCCTATGAGATCGGAATAAGACTTTTCACTGAGAGCCCGATTTGGGGGGTCGGTGTAAATCAATCAATGGAAGGCATGTCCGCTCGAGCCGAGCTCGACGCGCATCTTCGGGGTCTGACCCGCTACTGGGTGGTCGGTCAAATCCACAACAGCTTCGTTCGATCCATGGCTGAGACCGGGCTGATCGGTCTTTCGGTGCTAATCGTTTTCTGCGCGATCATCATCCGACGCGCTTTGGCAGCTGGGGAGTTGGCAGTTAGGACAGCGCAATCCCCGGCACAGGCGCTCGCCTTGGCGGGAGCACTATGGGTGATCGCCTTCATCGTCTGCAATCAGGGAGTGGGGTGGTTTGAGCATGTGCATCCACAGTTCGCATGGCTGCTGATGATTTCTTCAGCAAGCCTCAAGGCAGCTGAATTTTCGACTCACGCCTCGAGGTGGGTGAGGTAGTGGTTCAGGCAAAGTCTGGTGTGATGCGCTCGATCTGATTCAGGCTTTGCGAGCGGACTGGATATGAGCCACCTTTATTAGCTGACGGACGAGCAGATGGATCGGCTCAGGCCGCACTTTCCTAAGAGCCACCGCAGCCCCAGGGTGGATGATCGCCGGGTGCTGACCGCGCTCTTCTGGCTATGGGTCCTGAGCCTAAATGGTCACCGCCGCCTACAGTCGGCGGGGTGCCGGTCGAGTTACCGTCGCAGTCAGAGCGGCGGCCAATGATCAGGAGGCAAGAGACAAACTCTGGCGACCGGAGCTAGTGGGCCACTAACGGCTCAGAAAGCGGACATCGTGTGTCCATTTCGCGCTTCGATCGAGTGCTTCATCGGACCAGCAGCTTCTAACTCGTCATCTTGCGCCAGTCCCGCCACCAGGCGACGAACCGGCCCAACCCCTCGGCCAGGGCGACCCTGGGCGCATAGCCGGTCAGGGCATTGAGCTTGGAGACATCGGCATAGGTGGCGGTGACATCGCCGGCCTGCATCGGCCGCATGA
>NZ_JANODA010000036.1:0-73385 GCF_031412435.1 Brevundimonas sp. | reverse complement strand
TCATGCGGCCGATGCAGGCCGGCGATGTCACCGCCACCTATGCCGATGTCTCCAAGCTCAATGCCCTGACCGGCTATGCGCCCAGGGTCGCCCTGGCCGAGGGGTTGGGCCGGTTCGTCGCCTGGTGGCGGGACTGGCGCAGAGTCTGAGTTTTCGAAGCCGGAAGCCGTCAGCTTCCGTATGCCGACCGTCGCTATCGCGCTGACGAAGCGGTGCTATATCTGCGCGCCTGACGGTCGGGCTTCGACCGCAATGCTCGTGGGGGGCGCATATGCCGGATCAAGTCACAGTCACCACCAACAAGGGCTGGTTCAGCCGGATCGGCTCGGCCTTCGCCGGCGTTCTGGTAGGGATCGTCCTGATCTTCGCCTGCGTCTGGGGTCTGGCCTGGAATGAGGGCAACGCGGTCAAGGTCGCACGCGGTCTGACCGAAGGCGCCGGCGCCGTGGTCGAGGCGCCCGCCTCGCCGATCGATCCCGCCAACGACCAGAAACTGGTCCACGTCACCGGCGAAGTCGCGGTGACCGCGCCGCTGGAGGACAATGAGTTCGGCGTCTCCGCCACCGGCCTGAAGCTGTCGCGCATGGCCGAGATGTATCAGTGGCAGGAGGAATCGAAGTCCGAGAGCCGCACCAAGCTGGGCGGCGGCGAAGAGACGGTGACGACCTATACCTACACCAGGGTCTGGTCCTCGACCGCGATCGATTCCAGCGCCTTCAACACACCGGCCGGTCACGAGAACCCGGAGATGTCGATCGAGAGCGCCGAGATCTACGCGACCGACGCCACCCTGGGCGATTACCGGCTGGAAGAGAACGTCCTCAGCCAGGTCGGGGGCGCCCAGGCCCTGAATTTGGCAGACCAGACCGACGCCATCGACGCAGCCGCAGGCGAGGCGTCCAGCCATACGGTGTCGCAAGGCACGATCTTCTTCGGCGAGAACGCGCAGTCCCCGGTCGTCGGCGACACCCGCGTTTCCTATGAAGTCACGCCCGCATCGGAGATCAGCGTCGTCGCCCGTCAGAACGGCGACAACTTCCTCGACTACCGCGCCCGCAACGGCTCGGAGTTCCTGCTGGTCGCAGACGGCGACGTGCCCGCGGGCGACATGTTCCAGTCGGCCCAGGACGCCAACAACATGGTCGCCTGGATCATTCGGGTCGTCGGCATGATCCTGTTGATGGTCGGGTTCGGTCTGATCCTGGCGCCGTTCGGCGTGCTGGCCGACGTCCTGCCGCTGGCCGGGACGATCGTCCGGATGGGCACGGGCTTGATCGGCTTCGTCCTGGGTCTGGTCGTCGGCACGGTGACCATCGCCCTGGCCTGGCTGGCCTTCCGCCCGATCACCACGATCATCATCCTGGCCATCGGCGGCGCCATCGCCTTCGCCGTCTACCGCTTCGGCCGCGGGCGTTCGAAGAAGAAACTGGCCGCAGAAGCCGCCGCCGCACCTGCGGCCTGACGTTTCCGCCTCCTGACCTTTCGTCAGGGGCATGCTAGGCGGGGAGGGCCATGTCCTCCCCGTCCGTTCTCCGCCTCCACCCCGATGACGACGTCGCCGTCGCCGTCCGTCACCTGACCGCTGGAGAGACCGTCGATGGCGTCACCGCCACGACCGATGTCCCCGCCGGCCACAAGATCGCGCTGAAGCCGGTCCCCGTCGGCGGCCAGGTCCGCAAATACGGTCAGGTCATCGGCGCGGCGACCCAGGCCATTGCGCCCGGGGACTGGGTCCACGTCCAAAACCTCGGCATCGGCGATATTTCGGCCCGCGCTGACACCGGTATCAAGGCCGGTGTCTCGACGACGGCGACCGAGCCCCGCACCTTCGACGGCTATCTCCGCGCCGACGGCCGGGTCGGAACGCGCAACTATCTGGCGGTGGTCACCTCGGTGAACTGTTCGGCCATGGTCGCCCGCCGCATCGCCCGCGAGGTCGAGGCGCGGCTCGGCGATAGTCACCCCCATATCGACGGCGTCGTCGCCATCACCCACGGCTCGGGCTGCGGCATGGCGTCGGAAGGGGAGGCCATGGACATGCTGCGCCGGACCCTGTCCGGCTATGCGCGCCATCCCAATGTCGCCGGCGTCCTGATGCTGGGTCTCGGCTGCGAGACCAACCAGATTTCCAGCCTGATGGAGGCCGAAGGGATGACCGGCTCGGCCGACCTCGGCGTCATGGCGATCCAGGACGAGGGCGGGGCCGCCTCCACCATCCGGCGCGGCGTCGACCGGCTGATGGAGATGGCCGACCGCGCCGCATCCCTGACGCGCACGCCGCAGCCGGTGTCGAAACTGGTCGTCGGCCTGCAGTGCGGCGGCTCCGACGGCTATTCCGGCATGACGGCCAACCCGGCGCTCGGCCGCGCGGTCGACCTGATCGTCGGCCAGGGCGGGACGGCCATCCTGTCGGAAACGCCCGAGATCTACGGCGCCGAACACCTGCTGACGGGCCGCGCCTCGCCGGAGGTCTCCGCCAAACTCATGGAGCGCATCGCCTGGTGGGAGCGCCATGTCGCGACCACGGGCGGCTCGCTCGACAACAACCCCTCGGCCGGCAACAAGGCCGGCGGCCTCACGACCATTCTGGAGAAGTCGCTGGGCGCCGTGGCCAAGGCCGGGTCCGCGCCCCTGTCCGCCGTCTATGAATACGCCGAGCCGGTCACGGCCCACGGCCTCGTCTTTATGGACACCCCGGGCTACGACCCCGTGTCGGCCACGGGTCAGATCGCGGGCGGCGCCACTCTGATCTGTTTCACGACGGGTCGCGGCTCGGTCTTCGGCGCCAAGCCGGCCCCCAGCCTGAAACTGGCGACCAATTCGGCGCTCGCCCGCCGCATGCCCGACGACATCGACATCGACTGCGGCCGGGTGCTCGACGAAGGCCTGTCGCTCGACGCCCTGGGCGCGGAGATCTTCGAGACCATCCTCGCCACCGCCTCGGGCAGGGTCACGGCCTCCGAGGCCCTGGGTTTCGGTGAGGACGAGATTCAGCCCTGGCGGCTCGGCGCGACGATGTAGTCAGTCAGTCTGCGTCTTCATGTAGGCGATGATGTCCGCGCGCCGCTGGCCGTCCTTGATGCCGGGGAAGGTCATCTTGGTGCCGACGATGTACTCGCGAGGCTTCTCCAGAAAGTCGTACAGCCGCTGCTCGTCCCAGACGCCGCCCGCCGCCGCCATCGCAGTGCTGTAGCGATAGTCCGCCACCGTCCCGACCGGCCGCCCGACGATTGCATGCAGGCTCGGCCCGACCCGGTTCACCCCGGCCTCGACCGTATGACAGCTGCGGCACTGGCCGAAGCCCGTCCGTCCAGCCTCGGCATCGCCGGTCAGCTGGGTCACGTCGGCGACCTGAACCACGGGCGTCTCGGCCTTCGCCGGCGCCTTGGCGGGTTCGCCGGAACAGGCCGCCAGCAGGCTCGCGCCGATCAGGATCAGGACTTTCAGCATGGTCATGGAGGGCCCCCGTTTGGCTCGCGACCTAGGCTGTGGTCCACAGCCCTGTCAACGCGACGCGACGCCCGTCTTGGAGACGTAACGAAGGGGGGCTAAGCGGAGCCATCACAATCGATCCGGTGTCCTCGATGTCCCGACTTCCCGCCCGCCTGCTGCTGACCCTGGCGACCTGCCTCATCGCACCGGCGGCCATGGCCCAGACAGCATCCGGGGCGCCGCCCCAACCGACGCCCGCGCCCCCGTCTCTGGTCGTGACCATCGTGGTGGATCAGTTCAGCGCTGACCTGTTCAACCAGTATCGCGATCGCTTCACCGGCGGCCTGCACACCCTGGCGAGCCAGGGTCTGGTCTATGCCAACGGGTATCAGCAGCATGCCATGACCGAAACCTGCCCGGGCCATGCGACCGTGCTGACCGGCATGAACCCTGCACGCGCGGGCATCCCCGCCAACGACTGGATCGACCGGACGACGGGTCGGGAGGTCTATTGCCTCGCCGCCCCGCAGAATGCTCTCGCCCATGGCCGTAACACCGACAACGGGCCGGTGGGGCCGGATCAGCTCTCGGCCTCCACCCTGGCGGACTGGCTGAAGGACGTCAGCCCCCAGAGCCGGATCTACGCCGTGTCAGGCAAGGATCGCGGCGCGATCACCCTGAACGGTCATCAAGGCGACGGCGCGTTCTGGTACACGGTCGGCTTCGGCTTCACGACCTATGTCGAGCCCGGCCAGACGGCCGAGGCGCGACTGGCGCCCGTTGCGGCCCTGAACGCCCGGATCGCCGCCCGGATCGAGGCGACACCGCCGGTCTGGACCTACAGCGACGAAACCTGCCGGGCGCTCGAGGGCGACTGGACCGTCGGCGGGGCCACCTTCCGCGCCGCCCTCCCGCCCCAGCGGTTCGCCATCGACACCTCGCCGTTCCTGGACGAAATGACGCTGGAAGCCGCGACCGAACTTCTCGACAGCCGCGAACTGGGCCGGCGCGGGGTCACCGACATGCTGGGCGTCAGTCTGTCGGCCACCGACCGCATCGGTCACACCTTCGGCAACCAGGGCCCGGAGATGTGCGATCAGATGCACAGACTGGACAGGGCGCTGGGCGCCTTCCTCGATCGCCTCGCCGAGGTTCCCGGCGGCGTCCTGGTGGTCATGACCGCCGATCATGGCGGTAATGATTTCCCCGAGCGTCAGTCGACGCGCGGCTTCTCTGAAGCGCGCCGCGGTGACCCCGCCTTGCTTGGGCGGCTCAACGCCTCGCTGAAGGCTGAGTTTGATCTCGAAGTCGATCCGCTGAGCTACGGCGGTAGCGGTCTGATGGTCGTCGGCGCCGGCAACATCGCCTTGCCGCAGCCGCTGCGGGGTCGGGTGGCCGCCGCTGCCGTGGAGCGGCTCCGTGGCGAACCGACCGTTGCGGGAGCCTGGACCATCGAGGACGCGCTGGCCTCTCCCGCCCCTGTACGGAACGCCAGTCCCGAGGAGCTGTCATTGCTGGAACGCCAGCGCGTGGGCGCCGTCGAAGGCCGCTCGCCGGACATCGTTCTGGCCCTGCAGCCGGGCATGACGCCTGGCCAGGGTCGGGCGGGTCAGTCCGTCGCGGGACACGGCACGCCCTGGAACTACGACCGCCGTGTTCCGATCGTGTTCTGGTCGCCGGGGGGGACGGGCCAGGAGCGATATCTTCCGATCCGCACCATCGACATCGCCCCGACCCTGTCCCGGGCGATGGGGCTTGAGACGCGCGAAGGTCTCGACGGCAGGTGTCTGAACCTCGGACTGTTCGGGGCGGCGCCGTGTCCCGCCGGCGACTGAGTGCTCGGTAACAGAGACTCACTTCTCGTTTCCCCTGACGGCGGCATCCTTCCCCCCGGCGCGTTTCGTGGCACAACGACGTCAGGGAAACGCGACCGGCAAACGGGACAACCATGAACAGAGCACGCCGCGCGCGCATCGTCGCGACGCTGGGACCTGCCAGCCGGGCGCCCGGCATGGTCAAGGCCCTGGCCCAGGCCGGGGTCGATGTCTTCCGCCTGAACTTCAGCCATGGCACGCATGAGGATCACGCCGCCAATCTGAAGGCCGTGCGCGGCGCCGAACTGGCCCTGAAGCGACCGCTGGGCGTCCTCGCCGACCTGCAGGGTCCCAAGCTCCGCCTCGGCCGGTTCGCCGATGTCGAGATCGACGTGAAGCCGGGCCACAGGATGCGCTTCGACCTGGACCCGACGCCCGGCGACGCGACGCGCGTGCAGATGCCCCATCCGGAAATCTTCAGGGCCTTGCGCGAAGGCATGCTGCTGCTGCTCGACGACGGCCGGGTCCGCCTGCGCGTCGGCAAGCGCAGCGACGAATGGTGTGATGTCACGGTCGAGAGCGGCTCGAAGCTGTCGGACCGCAAGGGCGTCGCCGTCCCCGAGGCCATCATCCCGGTCTCGGCCCTGACGCCGAAGGACCGCGAGGACCTGAACTTCGCCCTGCGTATCGGCGTCGACTGGGTCGCTCTGTCCTTCGTGCAGAAGGCCGAGGACATGGCCGAACTGAAGTCGATCGTGAAGGGTCGCGCCGCCTGCCTGGCCAAGATCGAAAAGCCCCAGGCCCTCGACGCCCTGGACAGTATCCTCGACTACTGCGACGGCGTCATGGTCGCGCGCGGCGACCTCGGGGTTGAAATGCCGGCCGAAGAGGTCCCGGTCGCCCAGAAGCGCATCATCCGCGCCGCCCGCCAGCGTGGTGTTCCGGTCATCGTGGCGACCCAGATGCTCGAGTCGATGACGTCCTCGCCCGCCCCGACCCGGGCCGAGGCCTCCGACGTCGCCAATGCGGTCTATGAAGGCGCCGACGCCCTGATGCTGTCGGCCGAGACGGCGTCCGGCGACTATCCGCTTGAGTCCGTCGGCATCATGAACCGGATCATGGAGCGGGTCGAAGCCGACCCCCTGTGGCCCAGCCTGATGGACGCCGAACACGCCGGCATGGACGACTTCGATGCCGACGCCCTGGTCGCCGCCGCCCGCAAGGCCGGCGAGGCCCAGTCCACCGCCTGTATCGTCGTCTTCACCACCCTCGGCGGCACCGCGCGGCGCATGTCGCGCGAGCGTCCGCTTCAGCCCGTGCTCGCCCTGACCCCCAAGCCGGAGACGGCGCGCAGGCTCGCCCTCGTCTGGGGTCTGGAGCCGCGCCTCGGCAAGGAGCCGACCAGCCTTGAGGACGTCACCGACGACGCGGTCAACTCCGCCATGGAATACGGTCTCGCCGAACCCGGTCAGCGCATCCTGATTCTCGCCGGTACGCCCTTCGGCGCGCCGGGGGCTGCGAATCTCCTGCGACTGGCGCATGCTCCGGCCAAGAAGGCGAAGCGCTGATCCTCCCCCGTCGGGGGAGGGGGACCCCGAAGGGGTGGAGGGGGCCAGCCCCGGACACAGTCCTCTGAGGTGAGCCCCCTCCGTCATGGCGTGAAGAGGCGCCGCGCCACCTCCCCCGATGGGGAGGATTGGGAACGTCATGATCAAATACCTCGGCTCCAAGCGGGCCCTGCTGGATCCGATCGCCGCCGCCGTCCGCGCCCTGCTGCCGGAGGGCGGCCATGTTTGTGATCTGTTTTCCGGCACCGCACGCGTCGGTCATGCCCTGAAGGGGGCGGGGTTCCGGGTATGGTCCAACGACCACAACGCCTATGCCCACGCCCTCGCCACCACCTATGTCCAAGCCGACCGCGACGTCTGGCAGGATCGGGCAGCCGCCGTCCTCGCCGACCTCGCCGCCACCCCGCCGTCGCCCGGCTGGTTCACCCGCGCCTTCTGCGAGGACGCCCGCTATTTCACGCCGGAGAACGGCGCCCGCATTGACGCCATGCGCGACCGGATCGAGGCCATGGGGCTGGAGCCTGAACTCAAGGCCATCGCTTTGGTCAGCCTGATGGAGGCCGCCGACCGGGTCGATTCCACCGCCGGCCTGCAGATGGCCTATATGAAGTCCTGGGCTGCGCGGGCGCTCAAGCCGCTCGAACTGCGGATGCCGGCGCTTCAGCCCGGCGTCGCCTCCGGTCCCTGCCGCGCGACGCGAGCCGATGCGCTGGAGACCGCCGCCGCCTTCGACGGCGACCTCGTCTATCTCGACCCGCCCTACAACCAGCATTCCTACCTGGGAAATTACCACGTCTGGGAGAGCCTGATCCTGTGGGACCGACCCGAGACCTACGGGATCGCCAACAAGCGGATCGACGTGAAGACGCGAAAGAGCGCCTTCAACTCCCGCCCCGGCATTGGCCCGGCGCTGCAGTCCGTGATCGACGCCATCCGCGCGCCCAACCTGATCGTCTCGTTCAACGACGAGGGCTATCTGAGCCGCGACCAGCTGGTCGAGATGCTGTCCGCGCGCGGTCATGTGCAGGTCGTGGAGATCCCGCGTCCCCGCTACGTCGGCGCCCGCATCGGCATCCACAATCCGAAAGGCGAGAAGGTCGGGGCTGTGGGGCGTCTGCGCAACGTCGAATACCTGTTCGTGGTCACCGAACGGCCCGTCGCGCTCGCAGCTTGACGGTCTCGGGAACACGGCGCTCACTATGTCGTTAAGCCGACATGGAAGAGATGATCGTGACCCAGGGCCCAGAGTATCGCACGCGTCCCGCCGTCACCCGCGACGCCGTGAAGGCCTACCAGACCGCCGCCTGGAGAGCTCCTTCAGCGACCCGGTTCGACAGCCGCCCTGCCAACGACTTCCTGTCCCGCGCCGAGGCGATCGCCCCCCGCACCTACGCCGTTCAGCCGGCCGAGGGCGAAGAGCTGCCGCGCTGGCTCATCGTCGCCATCGGCGCCGTCGTCGCGGCCTTGATGGGTGCGCTGCTCGGCGGGATGATGAGCGTCTAGATTTCCAGCAAAGCCTTGATCGGCGACCAGCTGCGCCGATGGATGGCGCAGGGTCCCATCGCCTTCAGCGCCGCCTGGTGGATCGGCGCATTATACCCCTTGTGCGAGGCGAACCCGTAGCCGGGGTATTGGGCGTCCATCTCGATCATGATCCGATCGCGCGCCGTCTTGGCGAGGATCGACGCCGCCGCGATCGACAGCGACAGGCCGTCGCCGCCCACCGCCGTCTCGACGTCACAGGGCAGTTTGAACCGGTAGTTGCCGTCGACCAGCGCCGCCTTCGGCTGGACCCTCATCGCCTCGATCGCCCGGCACATCGCCAGTCCCGTGGCCTGCAGAATGTTCAGCTCCTCGATCTCCTCGGGCGAAGCGAACCCGACGCCCCAGGCCACGGCGCAGCGTTTGATCTCGATCGCCAGGGCGTCGCGCCGGGCGGCCGTCAGCGCCTTGGAATCGTCGATTCCTTCGGGAATGTCGTCGGCCGAGAGGATCACCGCCCCCGCCGACACCGGCCCGGCCCACGGCCCGCGCCCGGCCTCGTCCACGCCGCAGACAAGCCCGCCGACCCGCTGCGACAGCAGGGTCTCAAGCGTCAGCTTAGGGAACGCCTTCGCAGCCCTGGGGCCCGCCTTCTTCGCTGTCGTCCTGCCGGTCACGATGCGCCCATAGCCCGGACGTCCTCGCGGCGGAAGCACCCGGCGACATGGTCGTTGACCATTCCGGTCGCCTGCATGAAGGCATAGACGATCACCGGGCCGCAGAAGTTGAAGCCTCGCGTCTTCAGCGCTTTCGCCATGGCGACCGAGGCCTCCGTCTGGGTCGGAATATCCCCGCCGACCCGCTCGCCCTGCACCGGCTTGCCATCGACGAACGACCACAGCCAGGCGGAAAAGTCCTCCCCGTTGTCCCGCATCTCGACGAAGATCTGGGCGCCCCGGATCGCCGCCTCGATCTTGGCCCGCGAGCGGATGATGCCGGGATCGGCCATCAGCCTCGCCCGGTCGGCATCGTCGAATTTCGCCACCACGTCGGGATCGAACCCGGCGAAGGCGGCCCTCAGGCTCGCGCGCTTTCTCAGGATGGTGATCCACGCCAGCCCGGCCTGGAAGCCGTCCAGCACCAGCTTCTCCCACAGGGCGCGGGCATCGTACTCCGGCACGCCCCATTCGGTGTCGTGGTACTCGACATACAGCGGGTCGGTCCCGCACCAGGCGCAGCGTCCGCCCCCGTTTGGCTGCGATTCGGTCATGCCTCAGCCTACCACGCCCCGGACGAGCGAAAGCCCGCCTGCGTTTCCACAGACGGGCTCCCCTGGTCGCGGCAGTGATATCAGGTGGTGCGGAACGCGGCCGGGCCGTTCAGGCCTGCGGGGAAGAAGCCGCCCGCGGTCGTGCCCGCCACTGCGTTCAGATAGACGATGTTCAACACCTGTCCGACGCTGCGGCTGTAGGCCAGACCATTGGCGTCGGTCGGGACGATGTTGGAGGCGGCGGCGTTGCCCGTACCCGTGGCGGTGATGCCCTGGTCCAGATCGCTCGAGCCATCCAGGCTGTCGCGCGCGTTCGAGATCGCCAGTGTCGGCGTCTCCAGACCCTTGGCGGTCAGGACGGTGCGAACCAGACCGGCATGATAGGCCTCCACGGCCAGCAGACCGGCGGCGGCTTCCAGGAACACCTTGGAGGTCACCAGAGGTGACGCACCCTTGTAGGCCGTGACGCCCACGTCTTCGAAGATGAAGGCGCCGAGCAGGAAGTTGTTGTCGTTCAGATAGGGGTCGAAGGCCTGGCCCGGTCCGACCAGACCCGCCGCGCGTGCGGCGTTGGAGAAGGCTCCGGTCGGGCTTGTGCCGACGTCGATCGCCGGCTGGGCCACGGCGGCGCTGCCCAAGGCGGTACGCAGGAAGTTGACGTGTGCGATTTCGTCATTCGCGATCTCGTTGGCGTAGCGACGAACCAGCGGGTCGGTGAAGTTGACCTGACGACCGCCGATGACCGCACCCTGTGTGCCCGTGCCGCCGAGCGAGCTCTGCGGCAGGCCCGTTCCAAATGCGGCGTAGGAGTAGAACTGGGCTTCCAGGTACTCGAGTTGCAGCGCGAAGTTGAGAATTTCGACGTCCAGATTGGGCGCGCCGGCGGGCGGATTCTGGGCCACAGCAGTGTCGCTGGAGCTGGAGCAGGCGCCCAGGACCGCGCCGCCCACGGCGCCGACAGCGAAGCCGCCGCCCCATTTGAAGAAGTTGCGCCGCTCGTTGCGACGCTCCACCCGCTGGTCGAGGGCGTCGATAATGAGATCTGTTTTTGACATCCGAAAATCCTGCGTCGTTGAGCCCGTTCCGCAGGGAGATACTCGTGAACCACCCGCGCGGTTGCACAAGCCGCCGGGTTTTTGCCTAGATTTTTCCGCTATTTAGTATGAGCTAAGTGTTTCAGCCGAGACTGAATACGAACGTCACGCTGGACAGTAAGCTGGACGGTTGATCGTGACGGGCCGGCCGTCGACCGTCAGAATCCCATCCAGCCGATCCAGCCGAACCAGCGCCATCGCCGAGCCTTCGCGGCCAGTCAGAATCTCGCCAGCACGCAACTCGCCGTTCAGCACCTCTGCACCCGCCGCCGGGGCCGGGCCGTCGAAGGTCAGCGGAAGCATCCGCTTCTTGATCTCGCCGCGCCGCTTCATGCGCGACGTCGTTTCCTGACCTACGAAACAGCCCTTGGCGAAGTCGATCCCGTTGAGGAGGTCGAAGTTCGCCTCGATCGGATAGGTCCCGTCATCGACATCTCGCGCCGGATCGGGAACGCCGACCGCCAGCCGGTGCGCGTTCCAGCCATCCTCGGTCGCGTTCGTTGTCTGCTCGCCGATCGACCTTCCGCCGAGCCCCGACGTGCGCGGATCCGCGGTGAAGCCCTGCGCGACGCCGGACCAGCTGACGAACACCGGCCGCTCATCCGACGCGATCTCGACCCCGGCCCTGAGCCTGTACATCGATAGCCGCTGGATCAGGGCGTCGCGCTTCTCCGCGGCCACGTCCAGCACCACGCCGTCGTCCTCGCCCCACAGGAACAGGTCGAACAACAGCCGGCCCGGCGGCGACAGCAGCGCCCCGAATCGCAGGGCGCCCGGCGCCAGCGTCTCGACGTCCTGGGTCAGCAGGTTGTGCAGGAACGGCTTCGCGTCCGGTCCGCTCACCTTCACAAGGGAGCGGCTGTCGAGGCGGGCGATGCGGTCAGTCATTCGCACCAGATAGGGGGTCCCGTCCGTGAAAGGGAGGGGAACGCCTCACACCCGCCACGAGAGAATCCGTATACGGTGCACCCATGAACGTGCGTTTCCCCATTCTCTACATCGCCGAGGCCGATGCCGAAGCCGCCGTCCTGTCCTCAGGCGCGCTCGCCCACCTCGTAGACGCCGTGCCGCACGCCGACTTCACCATCGTCGGATCCGCCGCCTCCGCCCCCCTGTTCGCCGACACGCCGCGCCTGCGCCGCCTGATCGTGCTGGACAGGACCGGCCGCTGGGACTGGATCGCCCTGTGGAACCAGGTGCGCGAGACGAAATGGGGCCTCGTCGTCGACATGCGGGGCACAAAATTCTCGGAGCGTCTGCGTCGCCAGAGGCGGGCCGTGCGCGGGGCCGACCTGCCAGGCCTGCACGCCGTCGAACAGGCCGCCCGCATTCTGCAGCTCGATGACGTCCCCGCGCCCCGTCTGTTCTTCGGCGAGGAGACCCACGCCGCCGCCGACGCCCTGATCGGACCCGACACAGGCCCGCTGCTGGCGGTCGGTCCGGGCGCCGACTGGATCGGCAAGCGCTGGCCCGCCGAGCGGTTCGCCAAGGTGGCCGGCCCGCTGCTGGCCGAGGGCGGTCCGCTTGCGGGAGGGCGCCTGATGATCGTGGGCGAGGACGCGGATCGCGACGCCGCCCACACAATCCGCCTTGCCGTGCCGCGCAACCGCGTCATTGAACTCCAGGGCAAGCTGACCCGGCTCCAGACCGCCGCCGCCCTGTCTCGCGCCTCCCTCTATGTCGGCAACGACTCCCTGTGGACCCAGTTGGCGGTCGCGGCAGGCGTCCCCTCTGTCGGCGTTTTCGGCCCGTCGGACGACAGTCTCGCCGGCCCCTGGCAAGGCGTCTCCATCCGCGGCGAGCGTTCGCTGGAGGAGTTCAGGGCCGTCGATCCCCGCCTGAACCAAGCCATCCACCACATGCTCGGCCTGCCCGCCGACCGGGTGCTTCGCGCCGTGCGCGGTCTGCTGGCGAAAAAAGTGAGACCTGCGAATGAGGCGCCCCAAATTCCTGAGGTATAATACCTGCGAGAGCTCCGATGATCCGGATGCTTCGGACTGATCGGACGCTTCGGACTGTGTTTTCAGGTCCGTTCGACCGGACGCTTCGAACGTATCGGACGCTTCGGACGGTGTTTTTCACTACCGGACCCCGCCCATGACCCAGACCTTTGACCTGATTGTCCGTGGCGGCGAGGTGGCCAACCATTCCGGGCGCGGCATGGCCGATGTCGGGGTGAGGGACGGCAGGATCGCCTTCATCGGCGACCTCGGCCAGGCCTCCGCCGGCGAAATTGTCGACGCCGCGGGCCTGACCGTCATCCCCGGCATCATCGACACCCAGGTTCACTTCCGCGAGCCTGGCCTCGAATGGAAGGAAGACCTGGAGACTGGCTCCCGCGCGGCGGCCCTCGGCGGCGTCGTCGCCGTGTTCGAGATGCCGAACACCAATCCCAACACGACCGATCCGGCGACGCTCGAGGACAAGCTGGCCCGCGCCCGTGACCGGATGTGGACGGACCACGCCTTCTATATCGGCGGCACCCACGGCAATGCGGCCCACCTGGGCGAGCTGGAACGGCTGCCGGGCTGCTGCGGGGTCAAGGTTTTCATGGGGGCCTCGACCGGCGACCTGCTGATCGCCGACGATGACGGCGTGCGTGAAGTGCTGAGCGCCGTCTCCCGCCGCGCCACCTTCCACTCTGAGGACGAATACCGGCTGGCCGAACGTCGCGGACTGGCCCGGACCGGCGACTGGACCAGCCACACCGATGTCCGCGACGCCGAGAGCGCAATCATGTCGACCCGCCGTCTGGTCCGGCTGGCGCGCGAGGTCGGCAAGCGCATCCACGTCCTGCACGTCTCGACGGCCGAAGAGATCGAGTTCCTCGCCGACCATCGCGACATCGCCTCGGTCGAGACCACGCCCCAGCACCTGACCCTGGATGGCGACGAGGCCTACGGGCGGCTGAAGGGCTATGCCCAGATGAACCCGCCGATCCGCAACCGCCCCCACATCGAGGGCCTGTGGCGCGGCATCCAGCAGGGCGTCGTCGACGTCCTCGGCTCGGACCACGCCCCGCACACGAAGGAAGAGAAGGCCAAGCCCTATCCGGCCTCACCCTCGGGCATGCCCGGCGTCCAGACCCTGGCCGCCGTCATGCTGACCCATGTCGCCGAGGGACGAATGACGCTGGAACGGTTCATCGACCTGACCTCGGCCGGCGCCCAGCGCATCTTCAACATCGCGGGCAAGGGCCGGATGGCGGAGGGCTGGGACGCCGACCTGACCCTGATCGACCTCAAGGCGACGCGCACCATCCGGCATGAGGATCAGGCCAGCCGCTGCGGCTGGACTCCCTTCGACGGCTTCGAGGCCAGGGGCTGGCCCATGGCCACCATCGTCCGGGGGCGCGTGGTCATGTCGGACGGCGAACTGGTCGGCTCGGCCCACGGTCGCCCGGTCCGCTTCCAGGAAACGCTGCAGGCGTGACATCGCCGCGGCCGCAACTGGGTCTGATCGGCTACGGCGCCTTTGGCCGCCTGACCGCCCGGCATCTGGCGGCCTGGTTCGACATCCTGGCCTTCGATCCAGACCCGACCGCGGGCGACGGCTCTGCCCGACTGACCGACCTCGCCACCGCCGCCACCTGCCCGGTCGTGATCCTCGCCGTCCCGGTCGAGGCCCTGGCCGAAACCCTGGCGGCCATCGAACCGCATCTGCAGGACGGAGCCCTCGTCATCGATGTCGGCTCGGTCAAGGTGCTGCCGGCCCGGCTGATGGCCGATCGCCTGCCGGCCCATGTCCGTGCTGTGGGCACCCACCCCCTGTTCGGCCCCCAGAGTGCCCGGGACGGCATCGCCGGCCTGCGCATCGCGGTCTGCCCCGTGCGCGGTGATCGGGTTGCCCGCCGCGTCGCCGCCTTCTGCCGCCAGGCGCTGAAGCTGAAGGTCTTCATCGTCTCGTCCGAGGATCACGACCGCGAAGCCGCCATGGTCCAGGGCCTGACCCACCTGATCTCGCGCGTGCTGCTGTCGATGGAGCCACTGCCGACGCGAATGACCACCGTCAGCTTCGAACGGATCATGCAGGCGGTGGAGATGGTCCGTTACGACTCCCCGGCCGTCTTTCGCGCCATCGAACGCGACAACCCGCTTGCCGCCGACGTTCGCCGCCGCTTCTTCGACCTGGCCGAAGAGGCCCGGGCCGACCTCGATGGCGGTGTCTAGATCGAGAAGCTGACGCCGCAGCCGCAGCTGGTCGCCGCGTTCGGGTTGCGGATCACGAACTGGGCTCCCGCCAATTCATCGATCCAGGCGATCTCGGAGCCCTTGAGGAACGGCACGGAGACAGGGTCCACCAGCGCCACCTGGCCGTCGGTCTCGATCCGCAGGTCATCCGCCTCGCCGGCCTCGACCAGGTCCATGCGGTACTGGAAGCCCGAGCAACCGCCGCCGTCGACCGCCACGCGCAGAAGGACGGGATGGCCCTCCGCCTCGGCCAGCTGCGCCAGCCGCCGGGCCGCGCTTTCGGCCAGTACGATACCCTCGGGGGCCCGCCGGGCGATCTTGAGTTCCAGTATCGGCGGTTGGACGGAGGTCATACCCGCCTATATGAGGCTACACAGGCCCGTTCGCAAAGGCCGCCCGCGAGAAGTTCGCGCCGGAGCCCGTAGTTGAGCCAGACCGACGCCCGCGCCCCCTACGCCGAACTGGCCGCCAACTCGCGCGGACGTCTGGTTCTCGAGGCGCCGAGCCGCACGCGCAACGCCTTCGCCCGCGACCGTGACCGGATCATCCATTCCACAGCCTTCCGCCGACTGAAGGAGAAGACCCAGGTCTTCGTGGCCCACGAAGGCGATCACTACCGCACCCGCCTGACCCATTCGCTCGAGGTCAGCCAGATCGCCAGGTCCCTGGCCCACGCCCTGAGGCTGGACGGTGAACTGGCCGAAACTGTCGCCCTGGCCCACGATCTCGGCCATCCGCCCTTCGGCCACGCCGGGGAGGACGAGTTGCAGGCGCAGATGAAGCCCTGGGGCGGCTTCGATCACAACGTCCAGACCTTCCGCGTCGTGACCAGGCTGGAGACCCGCTATCCCGCGTTCGACGGACTGAATCTGAGCTGGGAAACGGTCGAGGGCGTGGTCAAGCATAACGGCCCGGTCAGCCACATGCTGGACCAGCCGGCCTGGCGCGCCATCGCTGACTACGCCAAGGGCTGGGACCTGCGGCTGGACAGCTTCGCCTCGCTGGAGGCCCAGGCCGCCGCCATCGCCGACGACATCGCCTATAACAATCACGACGTCGACGACGGCGTCCAGGCGGGTCTGTTCAGCCTCGCCGACCTGGCCGACGTGCCCATGATCGGCCCTATCCTGCACCAGACCCGGCGCGACTGGCCCGACCTCAATGAGCGAATGACCCGGCTGGAGGCTGTGCGACGCATGATCGGGGTCATGGTCGAGGACGTGCTGGCCGAGACGGAACGCCGCCTCGTCGACGACGACATCCGCTCTGTCGAGGACGTCCGCACGGCCCGTCGCACCCTGATCCAGTTCTCCGATCCGATGCTGGCGGACCTCGGCGTCCTGCGCCGCTTCCTTTTCGACCGGATGTATCGCCATTATCGGGTCAACCGGACCCGCAGCCAGGCCCGGCGGATTCTGGCTGACATGTTCCAACTGTTCATGGCGGAGCCGGAAGTCATGCCGACAGAATGGGGCGTGCTGGCCGCGACCTCGGATCAACACAAGCGGGCCCGCGTCGTCTGCGACTACATCGCTGGCATGACGGACCGCTATGCGATCGAGGAGCACAGGAAGCTGTTCAACCTCGACCTCGCGCTCGATCTGTGATTCGAAAGAACGGCTTGAGGGGCTAGACTGTCAGGCCGGGGCGTCGATTCGCACGCCGGTCCCCGAGAAGGCGACGACCATGTCCTATGACGACGACCAACGCCCCCGCGATCGCGGCGCCTACACGCCGCCGACCGACGACGACCTGCCGTTCAATCGCGGCGGCTTCGACGCGCGCCGCGGCCCGCCCGCCAAGGCCCCGCCGGTCACCCTGATCGTCAGCGCCGGCGTCCTGCTGGTCCTGATCATCGCCGTCGTCCTGTTCTATCGCTCAGGCCTGCGCGCCTCGACCGATGCGCCGCCCGCCGTCGGTACGCCCATCGCCCAGCTGAAGGTCGAGGCGCCGCTGGAGGCCCAGCCCGTCGATCCGGAAGCCGGGGTCGGTCTTTACGACCAGGCGGAGGATACGGCCGCAGCGCCCGAGTTCACCGCCCCGCCGGAAACCCCGCTGCCCCGACCCGCGCCTCGTCCGATCGAGACCGCCGAGGCCACGCCGCCGGCTCGTCCTGCAATCCCGGCGCCCGCCCGTCCGACGACGCCGGCCGCCACGACCCCCGCTCCGGTCGCCAACGGCGCCGGCGGAGCCGCGGCGGTCCAGATCGGCGCCTTCTCGTCCACGGCTATCGCCGACCGGGAGTATGCCTCCGTCGCCGCCCGCTTCCCGCAGTTCGCCCGCAACGCCACCAAGCGGGTGCAGGAGGTGACCGCGTCGAACGGCTCCACCGTCTACCGCACCACCTTCACGGGCCTCAGCCGCGAAGACGCCCGCGCCTTCTGCTCTGCCATCGAGTCGGGCGGCGGCGACTGCCTGGTGCGATAGGAGTTTGAACAGCGCCGCCATTTACGGTTGCTCGGGCCCCGTGCTGACGGCGGAGGAGCGCGCCTTCTTCGCCGATGTGCGGCCGTGGGGCTTCATCCTGTTCCGCCGGAACGTGGAGAGCCCCGAGCAGGTGCTGAAGCTGACCAGTGATCTGCGCGACGCCGTGGGCTGGGACGCGCCGGTGCTGGTCGATCAGGAGGGCGGCCGGGTCCAGCGCCTGGGCCCGCCACACTGGTGCAAATATCCCCCGGGTGACGCCTTTCTGAAGGCGACCAACGATCCTCTGGCGGCGCGGGAGCTGGCCCGGCTTGGAGGGCGGCTGATGGCCCACGACCTGAAGGCGGTGGGCATCAATATCGACTGTGCGCCCGTTCTGGACGTGCCGACGCCGGGCGCCCACGACATCATCGGCGACCGCGCCTACGCCAGGGATCCGGCGACGGTCGCCCAACTGGGTCGGGCGGTGGCGGAGGGTCTGCTGGCGGGAGGCGTTCTTCCGGTGATCAAGCACATGCCCGGCCACGGCCGCGCGTTCGCCGACAGCCACAAGGAACTGCCGACCGTCCACGCGGATCTCGACGCCCTGGACAACTGGGACTTCGCGCCGTTCAAGGCCCTGTCAGATATGCCCATCGGGATGACGGCCCACATCGTCTTCACGGCGATCGACAGGAAGCGTCCGGCGACCCAGTCGAAGAAGGCGATCAAGATGATCCGGGAGCATCTGGGCTTCGGTGGTCTGCTGCTGTCCGACGATCTCTGCATGAACGCCCTGTCCGGGACCCTGACCGAACGGGCGGAGAGATCCCTGAAGGCGGGCTGCGACCTCGTCATCCACTGGACCGGCGACATGGGCGAGATGCGTCAGGTGGCCGAAGGCGTGCACAGGCTGAAGGGTGGCGCCGCGAGGCGGGCGCAGACGGCGCTCGCCCGGATCGTCCACACGCCCGAGCCGCTGGACGTCCGCGAGGCGCGGGACCGGTTCGACGCGATGCTGGCGGGTCGGCTCGACGCGTCGAAAGGGCCTGACGTGGGCGAGGCGCAGGCGTGACCCGCCTCAAGCAGCGCGAAAGCGCGGTAGGCCACTAGGATGTCGGAGGCGTTCCAGCCCAACCTGGACTTCACGACCGCGCAGGAGGTCGACGCGCGCGACGTACTCGTGGTTGATCTGGACGGTTACGAGGGGCCGCTGCATGTGCTGCTGGCGCTCGCGCGGACGCAGAAGGTCGATCTGCTGAAGCTGTCGATCACCCGTCTGGCGGAACAGTATCTGGCCTTCGTGCACGAGGCGCGGCGGAGGAACTTCTCGCTGGCGGCCGACTATCTCGTGATGGCGTCGTGGCTGGCCTATCTGAAGTCGCGGCTGCTGCTGCCGCGCACCGAGAAGGGCAAGGGCGACGAACCGCCCGCCGAAGAGATGGCCGCGGCCCTGGCCTTCCGGCTGCAGAAGCTGGAGGCGATGCGGAAGGCCTCGGAGACCCTGCTGGCCAGGCCGCAGCTGAAGCGGGACGTCTTCACGCGCGGCGACCCGCAAGCGACGGTGATCGTCCCGTCCGACCGGATCGACGCCAGCCTGTACGAGCTGATGGCGGCCTACGTCGGTCAGCGTCGCCGGGAACAGGCGCGGCACTACAATCCCGGCCAGCGCGTCGAGGCCTATCCGCTGGAGGCTGCGCGGGACTGGCTGCGGGAAATCATGCCGCGCATGGCCGACTGGACGCCGCTGGAGCGGGTCGCGCCTCAGCGGAACGGGGAAGGGCCGAGCCAGGCCAGCCTGACGGCCTCGACGCTGTCGGCGAGCCTGGAACTGGTCAAGGAAGGGGCGATGGACGTGCGTCAGGAGAAGGCGTTCGACGAGGTCTGGCTAAAGCGCCGGGGCCAGGGCCAGCCGCTGGAGCTGACGCCATGAGCGGGATCCAGTTCGCGCCCGATGAGGGCGAGATCGAACGGCGGGTCGAGGCTCTGCTGTTCGCTGCCGCCGGGCCGCTGTCGGCGGCGGATATCGCCCGGCGGCTGCCGGAGGGGGCCGAGGTCGGGCCGGCCATCGCGGGCTTGCGGGCGCGCTACGAGGGTCGGGGGGTCGAGCTGGTCTGCGTCGCCGACCGCTGGAGCTTCCGCACGGCGGGCGACCTCGGCTTCCTGATGACCGAGGAACGGGAGGAGCCGCGCCGGTTGTCCAAGGCGGCGCTGGAGACCCTGGCCATCATCGCCTACCACCAGCCCGTTACCCGGGCCGAGATCGAGAGCGTGCGGGGGGTTTCGATCTCCCGGGGCACGCTGGACCTGCTGCTGGAGATGGGGTTCGTGCGGTTGCGGGGTCGCCGACGGACGCCGGGGCGGCCGGTCACCTATGCGACGGCGGACCGGTTCCTCGAGCATTTCGGCCTGGCCAGCCTCTATGATCTGCCGGGCGCGGCTGAGATGAAGGCCGCCGGCCTGCTGGACCTGTCGCTGCCCGTCGGGTTCGAGGTTCCGGATCCGTCGCGATCCGGTCCGGAGGAGGAAGACCCGATCGAGGAGGGCGATCAGCCCGAGTTCGCCCAGGACTTCATCAGCGGGGACTGAAGACCCGACTCGGGTTGACGTCCCGGGGGTGTCTGGCTATACGCACGCCTCCGCCGCCGGGCTTCCGCGCGGCTTTTCTATTTCTATTTGCCCCTAGCCTGCGCTGAAGCAGCGAGCCGCCGAGCGGCAAGCGTCAGCGCCACCAAGGATTTCAGACCATGAAGGTCCGCAGCTCGCTCAAGTCGCTCAAGACCCGCCACCGCGACTGCAAGGTCGTGCGTCGCAAGGGCGTCGTCTTCGTGATCAACAAGACGGACCCGCGCTTCAAGGCGAAGCAGGGCTAAAGGATTTCTGACGCTCGCTCGCGACCTCGTCGCGAACTGACTGAGCTCAGAACTACCCACAGGTCGCGGGCTTTAGTCCGCGACCTTTTTCGTGCCTGCGGTTGAGCGTTTCGCCCCCGCATGGTTAGCGTCCGCCTCTTATTCTGTTCGCCTTCCCCGGAGACCTCCCATGGCCGACGACGCCACTTTCGACGCCTCGCCGGACGTCCTGAACGCCACGGCCCAGGGCCGTCTGCGGACCATCATCGAGCGCATCGAGCGTCTCGAAGAGGACAAGGCCGCGATCATGGCGGACATGAAAGAGGTCTTCCTCGAAGCGAAGGGGGAGGGCTACGACGTCAAGATCCTCCGCAAGGTCATCCGCATCCGCAAGCAGGACAAGGCCAAGCGCCAGGAAGAGGACGCGATCCTGGACCTGTACCTGTCGGCGCTCGGCGAGATCTGATCCTGAAGCGGACGCCCCTCTCGGGCGGTCCGAAAGACCCCTCTCAAGACCGTTCCGGGGGGTCGCTCAAGCGCTCGACCGGGTTCAAGCCGGGCTCGGGCTTCAAGACAAAAGACAAGCCTGCGCCCAGCCCCTTCGAGGCTGAGCGCGAGGCTGCGCGTCGCAAGGCGCTGAACGCCCTCAAACGCGCCAAGCGCGCCGCCGACAAGGCGGGGATCGCCCTGTCCGAATGGGAGGGGGAGTTCATCGAGGGCGTCTCGGAGCGGATCAAGACCTATGGCCGCGCCTTCGGCGACCCCGAGAAGGGCGCGCCGGGACAGGCCCTGTCCTCGATGCAGGGCCGCAAGTTGAAGGAGATCACCGCCAAGGCCAACGGCGAGGAGCCGAAGCGCCGTTGGGGCCGCCGGAAGCCGCCGGCCGACGAAGCGTAGTCGAAACGTCCGGAATGTCCGGACCAAAAACAGGGTGACGACACGGACGAAACGAGAGAGTTCGTTTCGATTCAGAGTTCTGACGCGATAGCTGTTTCGTCCGCTCGAAAGGGAGCCGGGCGTTTGCCCACTCTCGTCGGCTGATCGTCAAAGCCCCGGGGACCGGATGGCTAGCGGGTCTACCGGCCGTAAGGACATTCTGCGAATGAATTCCTATCGCCCGCAATCCAGCGCGGTTGGCTACGGCTGGTTTCGAGGTCCGGCGAGATGGTCAATCTTGCACGCTCGCCGGATGACTGAACCGTAACTCGACATCGCGCCCGGCGCTCGGCCATAGGCGGCGCTGAGGGAGAAGAAATAATGCAAAACAACAGGCGTGTTGGAGCGACTTTCTACGGTTTGTTCGCGGTCGTTGCGGTGGCCACCTATTTGATCCACGAGGCGGCGCACTGGCTCGTTGGGGCCGCGCTCGGCTACCGGGTGTCCTACGGCATCAACAGCGTCATCCCCGGCTCGCCGATGACCGTGACCGACCACATCCTGATGTCTGCAGCGGGTCCCGCCGTGACCGTTCTCATCGCGCTGGTTGCCTTTGCATGGGTTATGCGCCGGCAAAGCCTGATCGCATATGCGGCTCTGTATTTCGCATTGTTCATGCGGGCGGTGGCAGCGGGAGTCAGCATTTTCAACCTGAATGACGAGGCGCGGATCAGTGACATGCTGGGCTTGGGGCCGTGGGTGTTGCCGGGCGTAGTCATCCTTGTTCTGTTGATACCCACTATCGTCGCGAGCCGGCATCTACGTTTGTCGTGGAGGGTCAACGTTCTGGCTTACATGGTGTCCAGCCTCGTCGCTGCGGCGGTTGTCGGGCTCGACATGGTTCACCGGGGTACGATCTAGCCTGGCTATTCTGGCGCAGGAAGGTCCGTCCCACCGGGCCGGTCGCCAAGCCTGACCGTTTTCGATGATGCGGCTAGAGGACTGGAGCGTCCGCTCCGACGCACACGGTTTGCGGCGCCAATCGAAACGGTGCACCCCGACCTTGGCCGGAGTGCAGGAAGCCCGCAGGCCTGGAGCATGATTCACTGAGATCTGGAGCCTGATTCACGGCCTCAGCGGAATATCGAAGCGATTCCACCTCAGCCGATGGGCTCTAGAACAGGATCTTCCTCAGGCTGATCGAGAAGACGCGGCCCTGGGGATCAAGGAAGTCGGGCTGGTAGTTCAGCGGGACCGTGCCGGTGGAGGACGTCACCTCGGTGCGGGTGTCGAACAGGTTCTGGATGCCGAAGTTCAGGCGCGTACCTTTCAGGATCGGGAATTTCTCGACCCAGGCGGTCCGCTGGGTCAGGTCGGCGAAGACGTTCAGGTTGACAGTTGTCTGGTCGCTGAACGCCAGGTCCGAGCCGCCCGCGCCGCCGTCGACGCGGGTCGACTCACGCCAGTTGGCGTTCAGGAACGAGCCGAAGCCATTGCGGAAGACGCCGCCCTGGACCTGGATCTCGTTGCGTGGCGTGCCGCCGCGGGCGCCCGTGGCGTCCCCGTCCAGCAGGTCGAGCTCAGGCAGGCTGTCGCGGATGCTGACCGTGTCGGTGAACCGGACCGTGTGATAGACTGACAGGTTGAAACGGCCCTGGCCCGGCTGCATGCCGCCGCCCCGTCCGCCGCCGCCGGGGCCTCCGCCCATGCGGATCTGCTGGCCGCCGCCGCCGCCGGGACGGCCGCCGCCCATCATCATCATGCCGCCGCCCGGCAGGCCGCCTCGCCCGCCGGCCATCGCCGCAGCCGGGGTGGGCGTGCCGAAGGCGCGCGAGAAGTTGAAGCCGGTGCGCAGTTCCGCCCGCTCGGTGCGCGCGAAGTTCAGCGGCCGGGCGTCCAGGGCGGTCAGGTTGCCGGCCGCGTCGCGGGTGAATCGTCCCGGCAGGGCGGCCTCAAGGTCGGCGGTGATGGTCGGGAAGGCGATGATTGCGTCGTTTACGATCGTGCGCGTGTAGTTGGAGCTGAGCGAGAAGTCGCGTTCCGACCATGGACGGAAGTTGAAGCCGAGCGCCAGGACCTGACGGTCCTCGGGGTTCAGGTTCGGGTTGCCGCCGCTGACGCGGGTGATCTGGACCGTCCGGCCGGTGCGGAAATCGAAGACCGAGGCGTTGGGCGTCGAGATGGTCGGGTCGTTGAGCTGCTGGATCGTCGGAGCGCCCTCCTCGTCCTTGTAACTGACGCTGAAGGACAGGGGTTCGATCGGCGACCAGTTGGCCGCGGCGCCCAAGGTCACCAGGCCGCCGATGTCGGAGGCCTCGTCATAGCCGGCGTTGGCGCTGACCGAGAGGTCGCCGAAACGGCTCAGCACCTCCTGGCGGCGGCTGGCGATCGGCAGGGAGAAGTTCGCCGTGCCATAGACGCGGTCCCGGCCGATGGCGCGCTCCGAGAAGACGCCCGACAGGGTGCTCTGCGAGCTCAGGTCGCGGGTGTCGACCCCGACCTTGAAGGTCGAGTTCAGACCGCCGGCGGGCGCCTGGAAGAGGTCGCCCATGAAGACCGCTTCCAGCAGGCCGCCGCTGGCGACCGAGTTCGCGGTGTCGACCTGTCGGGTGAAGCTGGAGGGCGACAGGGCGCCGAAGGGGTTCAGGGTCCCGGCGGTGACGGCCGCCTGGGCCGCCAGGGCGCTGTAGCCGCGACCGGTCGTCGTGTCGGTCTCGACCCGGTCGTAGGCGCCCGACAGGGTCCACCGCCAGTCGTCGCCGATGAAGCCGTCCAGCAGCATGCCGAGGTTTGCGGTCGAGGTGTCGGTGTCGCGGGTCAGAGCGCCGGCGTCGTCGAGGAATCGGTAGACGGCGACGTCGCGGCTGAAGGGCGAACCATTGCGGCCGGCCGGTGCGATCAGGGTCACGCCGGGCAGGCCGCCCATGGAGAAGCTGGAGCCCTCGATCAGATTCAGGCTGACCGTGCCCTTGGTCGTCGAGTTCAGGTCGCGCGCGATGGAGGCGTTCAGCGTTGTCGTATCGCCGCGCGGCAGCAGGGTGCGGTAGTCGCTGAGGTTTCCGGTGCGCGGGGCGTTGGCCCCGGCGGCGAACTGGGCCAGCGTAGGATTGGCCACGCCGGGGTTGGCGGCGACCACAGCGGCCAGTGCGGGGTCGATCTGGGTCCCGTAGGGGATGCCGGCGACGTTGCCGATCAGGTCGAAGGGCTGGGAGCCCGGATCGCGGGTGATGTCGCGCTCTGACTCGAACAGGGCGGTGTCGTGCTGATGCTCGAGGCTGACGTTGATACGGGTGCCGTCGACGATGCTGAAATAGCCGGTCTCGACCTCGGTGGAGTTGCGGCCGCCCTGGGTCGGGGCGCGGTTGGAAATCTCGGCCGTCGCCTGGCGGAACTGGGCCTTCAGGACGATGTTCACGACCCGCTGGTCGGCCGTGTAGCCGTAGGTCAGGGCGACCTGTTCGGGCAGGATGTCGGTACGCTCGATGGCCTCGAACGGGATGTTGCGGATTTCCTGGAAGCCCGAGGTGCGGCGACCATTCAGGAGGATGACGGGGCCTGAGGAGCTGCGCGAGCTGCGGGTCAGGGGCTCCAGCGCCGTCAGCAGTTCGGCGATGTTGGAGGCCCCGTAGGCGCGCAGCTGGTCGGCGTCGAGGCTGAGGTCGGGCGGAATGTCGCCCTGGACGGCGCCGCGCAGGCGAGTTCCGTCGACCACGACGTCCTCGACGATGTCCTCGTCTCCGGCGGGGGCGCCGGTGGGGAGGTCCTGATCGTCATCCTGCGTGGCCTCGGCTGCGCCCGCAGGCGTCGCCGGGGCGGCGGGAACCGTCGTCTGGACCACCGGCGCAGTCTGGAGGGCGCCCGAGGCGAGGGCGTAGAGCAAGGCGGCGGCGATGGTCATGCAACATTCCGAACGAGGCGTGGGGAGACGCCCGCCGGTACCCACACGCGCAATGACGCGAACGATCCGACGGCCTTGTTATACGTCGCACTCATCACGATCCGTCGCGGCGCCATTGTGGCGCTTTGTTTCAACCTTGCGTCGAGACGGAAAGGTGTGGCCGTAAGGTCACCCTGCTTCTTTGAGAATGCCTTCCAGACCCTGTTCGCGGACCTTGCGGTACAGGGTCGAGCGGCCGATGCCGAGGCGGCGGGCGATCTCGGACATGTGGCCGGCGTAGACCTCGATCGCGTGCTGGATCAGGTCGCGTTCGATGTCCTCGAGCGTGCGCAGATGGCCGCGCTCGTCGAGGATCTTGATCGGCTGGTCGGGCAGGGGCGGCAGGTCGGCGTAGTTCATCACCGCGGCCGAGGGATGCGACGGCTCGCTCTCCAGCGGCATGGCGACGCCCGAGATGGCCGGGAAGTCGTGCGGCTGGAGGAAGGGGGCGTCGGCCAGAACGATGGCGCGATAGATGGTGTTCTCCAGCTGGCGCACATTGCCGGGCCAGTCGAAGGCGGTCAGCAGTGCCAGGGTCTCGGGCGAGGCGCCGGCGATCCGCTTGCCCTCCTCGACGTTGAAGCGACCGATGAAGTGGTCGATCAGGGCCGGGACGTCCTCGCGGCGTTCGCGCAGGGACGGGGCCTCGATCGGGAAGACGTTGAGGCGATAGAAGAGGTCCTCGCGGAACCGGCCCTCGGCGACGGCGCTCGACAGGTCGCGGTTGGTCGCCGAGACGATGCGGACGTCGACCTTGACCGCGCGCTTCGAGCCCACGGGGTCGATCTCGCCTTCCTGGAGGGCGCGCAGCAGCTTGACCTGCATGTCCAGCGGCAGCTCGCCGATCTCGTCGAGGAAAAGCGTGCCGCCGTTGGCCTCCATGAACTTGCCGAGGTGTTTGTCGGAGGCGCCGGTGAAGCTCCCCTTCTCGTGACCGAACAGGATCGACTCGACCAGGTTGGCGGGCAGGGCGCCGCAGTTGACGGCGACGAACGGCTTGCCGACGCGGTCGGAAGCGCCGTGCAGGGCGCGGGCGATGACCTCCTTGCCGACGCCGCTCTCACCGGTGATCAGGACCGGGATTGACGACTTCGCCGCGCGGGCGCCGAGCTGTTTGACCATCTGCATCGGACGGCTGTCGCCGACCAGGTCGGCGAAGGTGACGCGGCCGGCGACGTGCTTCTTCAGACGGCCGACCTCGGCGGTCAGCTGGGTCAGCTGGAGCGCATTGCGAATGCCGACCAGAATGCGCTCCGGGCTGGCGGGCTTGATGAAGAAGTCCTGGGCCCCGGCCTGCATGGCCTTGACCACGGTCTCGATGCCGCCGTTGGCGGTCAGGACGATGACGGGGGTGGTGACGCCGGCGGTGCGGATCTCGGCCAGGGCCTCCATCCCGCTCATGCCGGGCATGACGAGGTCGAGCAGGACCACGTCGGCGCCGCCGCCCTTGGTCAGGCGGTCGATGGCCTCGCCGCCGGACTCGGCGTGGACGACGATATAGCCCTCGCGATCCAGAACCGCCTGGACGAGGCGGCGCTGGGTCGGATCGTCATCGACCACCAGAACGGTCTTGGCCATGGTTGCGGACACCCTCTGTCATCACGGATCGGCCGGTCCTTGTGGAGGCGGGACTGGCTCGTTTCGGGACGGTTTTAGGCCCGATGCGGTGAAGATCGGGTGAGAGGGCGTGGTGTGCGCAGGGTTAACGGGCGGGCGGACAGGCGAAAGGCGCGGCGGGCGACAGCGGCGACTGACGCTGCCCGCCGGTGTCGAGGTCGGGCAGATTGTCGGCGTAGCCGGCCTTGAGCTTGCCCTGACGCAGCAGGTCGCGAGCGTCCGGGGCTGCGGTCTCGTCGCCGCACCGGACCGGGACGTAGGTCCCGAGCGGGATGTAGGTCCCGAACTCGGCGTCTTCGCCATAGATGGTCACGCGGTAGGACTGGACCAGAAGGACGGTGTTCGCATCGAAGCCGATCGCCTCGCCGACGGTCGCCAGACAGTCACCCTCGGCGAGGCACTCGCGGCGGGCATCGTCATCGGCGACCGGCTGGAAGAAGACTTCGGGCAGGGCGGGGGCGCCGGGGAGCGTGGCGATCGTCGGTTTGAATTCCTCGTCGGCCGGGGTGTCGGCGGTGAAGATGCCGGCCTGGGCTTCCCTGGCGCGGGCGGCGACGTCGGCGTCATCCGAGGCGGCGAGACTGGCGAGAGCGGCGCGTCCGCTCTTGCCGCTGCTGTTCTGGAGGAAGGCGTAGTCGAACTTGTCCGGCGCCACCTTGCCGCTCTCCAGACGGGCGACCTGATCCGCCACCGACAGGCGCGCAGGATCGGCCAGCGGCGTGAACAGGGCGAGGATGACGGCGACCACGAGGACGGCGGTGACGATATTGGTCATCTCCAGCGCCTTCATCCAGGGCGAACCCTTGCGGATGAGAGGGATGATCGCGCCCAGGCCATAGCCGATCGCATAGGCCAGACCGACGAGGGCGCAGGCCACGGCGATGATCCGGTCCGGCGTCAGGCCGTGCTGGCCGATGCGCAGGCTCAGACCCCAGAAGGCGATCAGCACCAGGGGTGTCAGCAGGACCGAGGCGACGCGGACGGCGACCCTGAGCACGGCCGGGGGCAGATTGTCGGCGCGCCCGTCCTGATACGCTGCGTTGATGAGGATGATCAGACCGCCCGCCGCCGACAGGACCAGGGCGGTGGCGCTGCCGGTCTCCCACAGGCCTTCGAGACCGGTGAAGGGCAGGGCGGCGAGGAAGCCTCCGACGAGGACGGTCAGGACCAGCAGCAGCCAGGACAGCAGCATCAGGGCGACGGTGCGGATGCCCCGGATAAGGCCGTCGCGGACGTCGGTCAGATGGACGGCCGTGGCGAAGGCGAGGCCTGTCAGGGGCAGGGAGAACCAGCCCTCCTCGATCAGGTCGCCGAGGAAGCTGAGGCCGATGATGTTGAACAAGGCGGCGCCGAGGAACAGCAGGAGCCAGAAGGCGCCCGCGAAGGCGATCGACAGGACCAGTTGCACTCCCGCCATCCAGGCGGCGTCGAAATAGGCGGGGAAGGAGGCGATCAGCTTCCGCTCGCGATCGGCCGGGACGATCAAATGGTGGGCGATGAACAGGGCCGCCGCCGAGAAGGCGAACAGGGGGAAGGTCATCTGGCGGCCGGCGTCGCCGGCCTGACGCGCCACGTCGTGCCAGGCGAGGAAGGCCAGGGCCGCCGCCGCGACGGCGCCCCAGATCGCCAGGGTCGGCCAGCGCAGACGCCCGACCCCGGCCAGCAGGGGCGGCGGCAGGAAGAGTGCGACCAGAACCAGGGGGCCGAAGGTCTCAGGGAAGCGCGAGGACCAGGTCACGCCCTCGCCCTCGGAGGCGCGGACCAGCAGATAGAGGGCGATCCCCTGGGCCAGGCCGATCACCAGCCGGACCAGACCGACGGTGCGGTCGTTCTGGCCCAGGTCGCTGCGGCCGGCGGAATCGGTGGTCGTGGTCATGGCGCTTGTCTCCCCGAAGCGTGACAATGAACCGGGGCGCGGCGTCCGGGAAGCTATGTTTCCTGACGAACGGCGCGGGCGAGGTAGCAGCCGCGCGGCGCGAAATGGATGTGGGCCTGTTCGACCGCCGGGTTCTCGAACCAGTGCGCCAGCCGGTCGTCGAGCTCTGAGCCATCGATGACCTGTCCCTCGATCATCATGTTTCGCCGGTCGTAGACCCGCAGGGACAGGGGCCGTTTGCGCAGCATCTCGGGCGCCTCGGCGAGAGGCCCGGCCCTGACGGCGGCCTCGCGCACGAATATCGGGCCCGAGGCGCGATAGGGGGAGGCGGGATCGGTCAGGTGGGCGTGGTTGACGAGGACAAGGGCCTCGCCGGCATCGGCGTCCCGCAGGCTGACGCGGCAGGGGGCGCGGCCCGGCGCGTCGGCGACCCAGCGGCGGGCGCCGATCGCGGCCAGTTCGGCGTCGGTCATGGTGAAATAGCCGGTGAAGGGTTCCAGCGGCAGGGCTTCGATGCGGTAGGTCATGGGTGTCTCTCCGTGTTGGCAGGGAGAGATGCGACGAACCGCGCGGCGCGTCTGGCGGGTTTCGGCCGTTGCGCCACGGCCCCGGCCACCCCACAACGGGAGGCATGAACGCGCCCTTCAAAGCCCCGCCCCACCCCGTTGATCCGGCCGAACCGCCCCTGTGGGACCTGTCCGATCTCTATGCGTCGCGTGAGGACGCGCGGATCGCTTCCGACCTGGAGGCTGCGCGGACGGCGGTCGCCGAGCTGAACGGCTTGCAGGGCCGGTTCGTCGCCGAGCGGGCCGACGCGAAGGCGCTCGGTGCCACGCTGGACCGGGCCATCACCCTGTATGAGCAGGCGTCGGAGAAACTCGGCGCGCTCGGGGCCTACGCCTTCCTGGCCGCCTCGACCAACCGGGCCGATGCGGGGGCGCAGGGGTTTGAGGCCGATCTGCGCGAGAAGATCACGGCCATCGCCACCCCGACCGTCTGGCTGACGCTGGAGATCAACCAGCTGGAAGAGGCCGAGATCGAGGCCGCGCTGGCGGCCGATGCGGGCGCTGCGAAGTGGAAGCCCTGGCTGCGGCGGGTGCGGGCGATGAAGCCGCACGAGCTGTCGGGCGAGCTGGAGACCTTCATCGCCGAACGGATGCCGATCGCGGCCCAGTGGCCCCGTCTGTTCGACGAGACCCTGGCGGCGTTGCGGGTCGAGAGCGGCAAGGAGAGCCTGACCCTGGCCGAGGCGCTGAACCAGCTGTCCGACCCCAGGGAAGCGAGGCGGCGTTCGGCGGCCGAGGGACTCAACACGGCGCTGGCGGCGCGGACCTCGACCCTGGCCCTGGTGCTGAACACGGTCGCGGCCGACAAGGCGATGGAGGATCGCTGGCGCGGGTTCAAACGTCCGGCCGACAGCCGCCACCTGGCCAATGAGGTCGACGGCGAGTCCGTGGACGCGATGGCCGATGCGGTCGCCGCAGCCTATCCGAAACTGTCGCACCGCTACTATGCGCTGAAGGCAAAAGCCCTCGGCAAGGCGAAGCTGGACCAGTGGGACCGCAACGCGCCGCTGGAGACGACGGCGCCGCGCGGGTTCGACTGGAACCAGGGGCGTGAGCTGGTGCTGGAAAGCTTCGGCGATCTGGGCGGCGAGTTCGCCGAACGCGCCGGGCGGTTCTTCGACAGGCCGTGGATCGACGGCCGGGCGCGGGCCGGGAAGCAGTCGGGCGCCTATGCCCATCCGGTGACGGCGGATCGTCACCCCTATGTCTTCCTGAACTGGATGGGCGAACGGCGCGATGTCCTGACCCTGGCCCACGAACTGGGGCACGGGGTGCACCAGACCCTGGCGGCCGAGAAGGGCACGCTGCTGGCCGATACGCCTCTGACGCTCGCCGAGACGGCGTCGATATTCGCCGAGGGGCTGACCTTCGACCGACTGCTGGCGACGGCGCCCAGGGCCGAACAGCGCGGCCTGCTGGCCGGGCGGATCGAGGACGGACTGAACACCGTTGTCCGCCAGATCGCCTTCCACCGTTTCGAGACGCGGTTCCATGACGAACGGGTCAGGGGCGAGGTGTCGGCCGACCGGCTGGGCGAACTGTTCGTCGAGGAGATGGGGGCGTCGTTGGGGCCGGCGGTGACCCTGAACCCCGGCTACGAGGCCTGGTGGAGCTATGTCAGCCACTTCGTCCACTCGCCCTTCTACGTCTATGCCTATTCATTCGGCGACCTGCTGGTGGCGGCGCTGATGGAGACGCGGCGGGCCGATCCGGACGGCTTCGCGCCCCTGTATCGCGCCCTGCTCGCGGCGGGCGGGACCAAGACCTACGTCGAGGCGCTGGAGCCGTTCGGCCTCAACCCCCGCGATCCGGCCTTCTGGACCATCGGAACGAAACGGCTGGAACGACTGATCGATCAGTTCGAGGCGCTGGGATAAATCCTCCCCCGTCGGGGGAGGGGGCTCGAAGCGCAGCGAAGAGACGGTGGGGGCTCATCGCGCACGCGGTGTGTGGATCTGGCCCCCTCCACCGCTTCGCGGTCCCCCTCCCCCATCGGGGGAGGATTTGTTCCAGCACCTTGAGCCTTACCCCCGCATCGCTATAAGACCGCCCAAACGCCTCTCCGACGGACGCAGACTCATGGCCGACCATAACTCCCCGACCGAACACGCTGATCACGACGCGGACGCCTACGTCCACGGCACGATGACGGTCGAGGAACAGTCGGCGACCTACAGCCTGTTCATGAACCTGGCCAAGTGGGGCTCGCTGGTCATCGCCGCCCTGCTGCTGTTCCTGACGCTGTGGTTCCAGCCGGGCGGAAGCTTCGTCGCCGGCGCCATCGGCGGCGGCGTTCTGGCTGTCGCCGGGTTCGCCTTCCTGAAGAGCGGCAAAAACCACTAAACAGGCCGCTCTCGCTCACCCCTCTGCGGTCGCTGCTTGCGCGCATTGGGATATGAAAGGCGAGATATTGCGCGGATGTCGCCGTATTTGATGGCGAAACGGTCGTTTGCACCTTTGACGCCACAGTCTCCCAGCGCCTAACGTTCTCCGATCCAGAGCTGGATGGGGAGATTCGCTTGGCCGTCGCCATCGCCGTGACCCGGGAACGCCGTGAGGGTGAGACCCGCTGCGCCGTCACCCCGGAGACCGTGAAGAAATTCGTCGGCATGGGGGCGACCGTGACGGTCGAGGCCGGGACCGGACTGGGCTCGTCCATCCCTGACACCGACTATGTCGAGGCGGGCGCCTCGGTGAAGCCGGACACCCGCGCGGTGCTGGAGGGTGCCGATCTGGTGCTGAAGGTCCGCGGGCCGACGGCGCAGGAAGTGTCGGCGATGAAGCCGGGCGCGATCGTGGTCGCCCTGCTGGATGCGTATCGCGAGAAGGACACGGTCGCGGCCATGGCCGGCGCCAATGTCACCGCCTTCGCGATGGAGTTCGTGCCCCGGATCACCCGGGCCCAGGTCATGGACGCCCTGTCGTCCCAGGCCAACCTGGCCGGATACCGGGCCGTGATCGAGGGGGCCTATGCTTACGGGAAAGGCTTCCCGATGATGATGACGGCGGCGGGCACAGTCGCCCCGGCCAAGGTCTTCATCATGGGCGTCGGCGTCGCGGGCCTGCAGGCCATCGCCACGGCGCGGCGTCTGGGCGCGGTCGTCACGGCCACCGACGTGCGGCCGGCGACCAAGGAACAGGTCGAATCTCTCGGAGCAAAGTTCCTCGCCGTCGAGGACGAGGAGTTCAGGAACGCCCAGACGGCCGGCGGCTACGCCAAGGCCATGTCGCCCGAGTATCAGGCCAAACAGGCGGCCCTGACCGGCGAACACATCAAGAAGCAGGACATCGTCATCACTACCGCCCTGATCCCCGGTCGCGCCGCGCCGGTGCTGGTCAGCGCGGAGCAAGTCGCCTTGATGAAGCCGGGCAGTGTGCTGATCGATCTTGCGGTCGAGGCGGGCGGCAATGTCGCGGGATCGAAGCCCGGCGAGGTCGTGACGACGGCGAGCGGCGTGAGCATCGTCGGCTATACCAACCTGCCGGGACGGATCCCGTCGGATGCGTCGAGCCTCTACGCCAAGAACCTCGTTGCCTTCGCCGGGCTGCTGATCAAGGATGGCGCGCTGACGGTCGATCTGGAGGACGAGATCCTCAAGGCGTCGGTGGTCACCAACGGCGGGGCCGTGGTGCACGAAGGGGTGCGGGGGTGAGGCCTTCGCTGAGACGCATCCTTACGGCCTTAGGCTTCGTCATGCTTGTGGCGAGCATCCCATGGCAGTTCCTGTTGGCGATTTGGGAGGCTTCAACGCTGCAGATCGACCTCGAAAGTCAGATGGCTCGCACGGCCTTGCTGAAATCCTTCGCTACCAGCCTCCCGCAAGCCTTTTTCGACATGGCCGTGGGTGGCGGACTGATAGTCCTTTGTCGCATTGATCAGCGGCTGGAACAGAAAGCCTGACCATGGAACACGTCGATCCCACTGTCTTTCGCCTGGCCATCTTCGTACTGGCGATCTTCGTCGGCTACTATGTCGTCTGGTCGGTGACGCCGGCGCTGCACACGCCCCTGATGGCCGTGACCAACGCCATCTCCAGCGTCATCGTCGTCGGCGGTCTGATCGCGGCGGCTGCTGTGTCCGGCGAGGCGACCGGGCCGAACGCCTGGATCGCCAAGGGCGCCGGCGTCGCGGCCGTGACCCTGGCCAGCGTCAACATCTTCGGCGGCTTCATGGTCACCCGACGGATGCTGGCCATGTACAAGAAGAAGGAACGGCCCGCGAAGCCCGCCGAGGCGGCCAAGGCCTGATGTCATTCGCCGACCTGAACCTCGCACCCGACAGCATCGCCTGGACCGGCTCGTGGATCGCCACGGGCATCGGTCTGGGGATGTGGGTCTGGAGCTGGGTCGGCGAGAAGAATCCGATCCAGAAACTGCGCCTGCGCGACTGCGGCGTGGTGCTGTTGTTCTCGGGCATTCTGGCGCGGATCGTGGTGCAGGACCGGCCGATGATGGCCGTGGACTGGGCCATGGTCTTCCTCGGCCCCCTGTTCATCGCCGCCGCCCTGTGGCGACTCGCCCGCACGGCCAGCGCCGCCGGGACGGAGCCTCTGTGATGCGCGGGTTCGCCGGGCTTCTGATCATCGCCGCCATGGCGGTTGCGCCCGTCGCGTCGGCCCAGATCCATGTCGGCCGCAATGTCGAGGGAGGCCTGCCCTGGTCGGTCGCGGCCCCGCAGGGGGCGAGCTGGTCCTTGGTCTGCCGGTTCGCACCGGTGACCTATGAGGCCAGCCAGTGGGACCGGCGCCACTGGACAAACAAGATCGCCACGACCGGGACGGGCGCGGCCCGGGGCCGGCTGCCGCATCAGGACGGGCGCTGCGCCGTGACCAAGACCGGCGGACCGGGACCGGTCGCGATCGCCATGGTCAAGGACGGCGAGGTCCAGTCCGACGCGACCAACGATAGGACCCGGCCGGCGGCGGTGGGGTTCCTGTGATGACACGACTGACGAATACGATTTCGGGGGAAACGACATGAACGCATCCATCGCGGCGCTGGCCTATCTGGCGTCGGGCGTCCTGTTCATCCTGTCGCTGCGCGGCCTGTCGAGCCCGGAGACCAGCCGTCAGGGCAATACCTTCGGCATGATCGGCATGGCGCTGGCGGTCGGGATCACCCTGTTGACCCTGGGGACCTCGGGTGCGCTCGATCCGGTGACCCTGGCCCTTCTGGCCGGCGGCGTGATCGTGGGCGGCGGCGGCGGGGCGCTGATCGCCAAACGCGTCGCCATGACCGACATGCCCCAGCTCGTTGCGGCCTTCCACAGCCTCGTCGGCATGGCCGCCTGTCTGGTCGCCATCGGAGCCATCTATGCGCCCGAGGCCTTCGGCATCCTCAACGCCGATGGCGTGGGCATCAAGACCATCTCGATCATCGAACTGAGCCTGGGCGTCGCCATCGGGGCGATCACCTTCACCGGCTCGGTCATCGCCTTCGCCAAGCTGAACGGCAACATGAGCGGCGCGCCGATCATCCTGCCGGCGCGGCACCTGATCAACATCGGCCTGGCCCTGGGGCTGGTCTTCCTGATCGGCATCCTGATCGGTACGGGCGGCACGGCGGTCTGGGCCTTCTGGGGCGTGTTCGCCATCGCCTTGATCCTGGGGGCGACCCTGATCATCCCTATTGGCGGGGCGGATATGCCCGTCGTGGTGTCGATGCTGAACTCCTATTCCGGCTGGGCGGCGGCGGCGCTCGGTTTCACGCTGGAGAACATCGCCCTGATCATCACCGGCGCCCTCGTGGGCTCGTCGGGCGCGATCCTCAGCTACATCATGTGCAAGGGCATGAACCGCAGCTTCATCTCGGTCATCCTGGGCGGGTTCGGCGGCGACGCCGGGCCGGCGGGCGAGGCGCGGGTCGAGACCCGGCCGGTCAAACAGGGCTCGGCCGACGACGCCGCCTTCATCCTCAAGAACGCCTCCAAGGTCATCATCGTCCCCGGCTACGGCATGGCCGTGGCCCAGGCCCAGCACGCGCTGCGCGAGATGGCCGACAAGCTGAAGGAAGAAGGCGTCGAGGTGAAATACGCCATCCACCCCGTCGCGGGCCGGATGCCGGGTCACATGAACGTCCTGCTGGCCGAGGCCAACGTTCCCTATGACGAGGTGTTCGAGTTGGAGGACATCAACGCCGAGTTCGCCTCCGCCGACGTCGCCTTCGTCATCGGCGCCAACGACGTGACCAACCCGGCGGCCAAGACCGATCCGACCTCCGCCATCTACGGCATGCCGATCCTGGACGTGGAGAAGGCCGGCACCGTCCTGTTCATCAAGCGCGGCATGGCGGCGGGCTATGCGGGTGTCGAGAACGAGCTGTTCTTCCGCGACAACACGATGATGCTGTTCGCCGACGCAAAGAAGATGGTCGAGGGGATTGTGAAGGGGCTTTAGGCGGGGCGTCCGGTGACCGGACAACCCGTAATCGCCGACACCGCCATCACGAACGCCAGTAAAATCTGCTCGTCAGGCATGGCGGAGAAGATTGGAAAGTCGGTGGCGTTGCCACCGGTGCGCCCCCAATCGGTGCACGGGACGACGTTCAGATACCTGCCGTCCTCTACTTCCGCCCAATTCTTGTCGGACATCGGGTCCTTGCGTTGAACCCATGCCCGCTTAATCCCGCCCGGACGCTGTTCCCACTCGATGTATGGCGCGCCGTTACCGTCGTGTTCGATCCGAAGGTCAAGCATCAGGCAGCCGCGCTCTCAAATTTCAGCACACCCGCCGCCTGCATGTCGGCATGCAGCGCCTCCGGGCTCCAGTCATAGCCGTTGGGCCAGGTCAGGGCGCCGAAGTCGAGGAAGACCTCGTTGAAGAAGGCAGGGTCGTGGAAGGGCAGGGTGACCGGCTTGTCGCTCGTCGCGAGATGCGAGAAGTCCCACTCGCCCGCGAGGCCGTCGGTGAACTGGAGCCAAAGCCGATATGGGCCGGTGATGCGGTATCGGCGGACGTGAACGACTTCTCTCATTTCTTTTCACCCAGACCCGGAATACGACCCAGGGAATTGGTTTCGCCGCGTTCAGCGACGGCCCAGACGCCCCTCAGTTCGGCAGTATACTTCAGTCTCCATTCTTCGACCAATCGCGCGATCCGGGGTGGCAATCGACCCACCGTGATCTCGCCTGTTTCGATCAAGACGAGGGCAACGCTTGACTCGTAGTAGGCGTGGAAGTGCGGCGGCGGGTGATCGCTGACGTACATACGGATCGCGATCCCGTAAAACCATGAGATGGTGGGCATGCGGTCCACATAACACGGATAAGTTGTGTCGCAAAAGGCGGCTAGACCCCCACCTCCTTCATCGACACCGCCCTGTCCGCCAGCTTCGCTACGTCCACCGCCCGCCGCTCGCCGATCAGCTTCTTGCCCATCATGAACTCGGGCGGGGCGTTGATGGCCTCGACGGCCTGGAGCTTGTCGCCGGACAGGTGGAAGACGGCGAAGCTGGCGGTGGCGGGGTCGCCGCGGACGACGATGCGGTCGCTGTCGAAGGGGTAGCCGGCGATCTGGAGTTTCAGGTCGTACTGGTCCGACCACTGCCAGGGCGTTTCGCCGGCGGGGGCGGGGCGGCCGGTGATCGCGGCGGCGGCCTGTTTGGCCTGTTCCAGGGCGTTGGGGACGCTCTCCATGCGGAACAGCCGGCCGTAGATCGGCATGGGGCGGCGGGTGGCGTCGCCGATGGCGAAGATGGCGGGGTCGGAGGTGCGGGCCTCCAGATCGACCAGGATGCCGCCCTCGACCTCCAGCCCGGCCGCGACCGCCAGTGCGTCGTTGGGGATGGCGCCGACGCCGACGACGGCGCTGTCGCAAGGCACGGTGCGGCCGTCGGCCAAGGTCACGCCCGCGACGCTGGGGCCGTCGCCGACGAAGCCCGTGACCTCGGCGGCCAGTTCGAAGCGGACGCCGCGATCCTGATGATAGGTCTGGAAGAAGGTCGACAGGACATCGCAGGCGACGCGGGCCAGAAGGCGCGGCTCGCGCTCCAGCACCACGACCTCCGCGCCCAGGGCGCGGGCGGAGGCGGCGACCTCCAGCCCGACATAGCCGCCGCCGACCACGGCCAGGGTGCGGCCCTGGCCGAGCTCCGCCTTGATCGCCTCGGCGTCGGCGGCGGTGCGCAGGACGTGGACCCCCACGAGGTCCGCGCCCGGGACGTCGAGCAGGCGGGCCCGGGCCCCGGTCGCCAGGATCAGATGGTCGTAAGCCAGGGTCGAGCCGTCCGAGAGGCTGACGGACCGGGCCGACCGGTCGATGCCGGTGACCTCGACGCCCAGCCGCAGATCGATGTCCTGTTCGGCGTAGAATTCCAGCGGACGCAGGGCCAGACTGTCGCCGTCCGCCTCGCCCTTCAACCAGGCCTTGGACAGGGGCGGGCGCTGATAGGGGATCAGCGGCTCCTCGCCGATCAGGACGATGGGTTTGTCATAGCCATACTGGCGCAGCAGGGCGGCGGCCGTGCCGCCTGCGTGGCCCGCGCCGACGATGACGACGCCTCGATCCGGAACAGTCATGCGGGTCCCTTACAGCTCATCGACCGTGCCGTCGTCAGCCTCGGTCTCGCGTTTCAGCCAGGCGACGAAGGTGCGGGCCTCTTCGCGGCCGCCGTTGCGGCGGGTCAGCACGTGATAGGCCATGTCGGTCGGCAGGTAGCCGTCGGCGAAGGGGGTGACCAGACGCCCCGAGGCCAGGTCGGCGGCGACGAAGGCGCGGGGGGCCAGGGCGACGCCCCGGCCGTTGGCGGCGTCCTCGATGGCGAAGGCGGTCTGGTCGTAGCGGGAGCCCGCCGAGGCGTCGACGCCGGTGATGTTGCGGGCTTTCAGCCACGCGGCCCAGTCGGGACGGGGCTCCTCGACATGGCCGTCGCCGACATGGATCAGGGTGTGGCGGGCGAGGTCGGCGGGTTTCTGCAGCGGCGAGCGTCCGGTCAGCAGGGCAGGGCTGCAGACGGGGACGACCCCGGCCTCGAACAGGAGTTCCGAGCGTACGCCGGGATAGCCGCCGACGCCGTAGCGGACGGCCACATCGACCCGGCCGCCGGCGACGTCAGCCAGCTTCATGTCGGCGGAGATCCAGACCTCGATCTCCGGATGGGCGGCTGAGAAACGGACCATCCGGGGCGCCAGCCAGCGGGCAGCGAAGGAGGGCGGCACGCTGACGGCCAGCGACCGTCTGCCGACCGGGCCGTAGACGATGTCGGCGGCGCGCTTCAGCTGTTCGAAGGCGTCGCGCAGCACGGGCTGGAGCCGGGCCCCGAGCTCGGTCAGGGCCACCGCCCCGCCGTCGCGGCGGAACAGGGGACCGCCGGCGTGATCCTCCAGCACCTTGATCTGCTGGCTGACGGCGCCCGGCGTGACACCGAGCTCGCGGGCCGCGAGCGAGATGCTGAGGCGACGTCCTGCGGCCTCGAAGGCCTTCAGCGAATTCAGGGGCGGGAGGCGGCGTCCGTTGTCTTCGGCCTCGCTCATACCCCCTCCAGCCAAGCCGGAACCTCGAAGCCCTTCGAACGCAGGAAGGCGGGATTGTAGATCTTGCCGGCGTAGCGCTGGCCGGGATCGCACAGGATGGTCGCGATCGTGTGGCCCGGACCCAGTTCACGGGCCAGGCGGATGGCGCCGGCGATGTTCACGCCGCTGGATGGGCCGAGGGTCAGGCCCTCGTGCTTGGCCAGTTCGAAGATGATCGACAGGGCCTCGGAGTCCTCGATGCGGAACGAATGATCGACCGAGACGCCTTCCAGGTTGCCGGTGATGCGATTGACGCCGATGCCCTCGGTCACCGACGAGCCCTCGGCCTTCAGCTCGCCTTCGGTGAACCAGGCATGCAGGGCGGCGCCGGGCGGGTCGGCGAGGGCGATGCGGACGGCGGGGCTCTTCGAGCGCAGGAAGGCGGACGTGCCGGCCAGGGTGCCCCCGGTGCCGGCGGCGCAGACGAAGCCGTCGATGCGGCCGTCTGTCTGGTCCCAGATCTCCGGGCCCGTGGTCTCGAAATGGGCGCGACGGTTGGCGGTGTTGTCGAACTGGTCGGCGTAGAAGGCCCCGTTCGGTTCGCTGTCGTTCAGCTCTGCGGCGAGGCGGCGCGAGAAATGGACGAAATGGTTGGGGCTGGAGAAGGGAGCCGGATCGACCTCGACCAGGCGGGCGCCGTGCAGGCGAACGGCCAGCTTCTTCTCCTCGGTCTGACTGCGCGGCATGACGATGACGACGGGATGACCGAGCGCCGCGCCGACGAGGGCCAGGCCGATGCCGGTGTTGCCGGCCGTCCCCTCCACGATCGTGCCGCCGGGTCGCAGGGCGCCCGAGGCTTTCGCGTCGAGGATCAGGCCCCGCGCGGTGCGGTCCTTCACCGACCCGCCCGGATTGAGAAACTCTGCCTTGCCGAGGATCTCGCAGCCGGTCGCCTCCGACGCGGCGCGCAGGCGGATCATCGGCGTAGAGCCGATCAGGCACAGGACATCGGATGCGATCGGCACGGGGAGGCGCCTCCAGAAAGACTGACGCGCTTTTAGAAACTCTTTGGTCGCACGGGAAGGGAACTTTGCCTTGGTGACCGGGGAGAAAAGCGCGGTTACTGTCCGGCCCGGCGCGCCGGAGGGGCTCGTCCTTGACCTGTCTGGCTGGGAGTTCCCAATGAAACTGCGACTGATGCGCCATGTGGCGCCGGCTGTGCTGATGCTGTTCGCCACGCCGGTTCTGGCCCAGACGACTGGGGGGCAGACTCCGGGGGCGCTGACCTATCAGCAGCCGCCCGCCCCGATCGCCGACATTCTCGACGCCCGTCCGACCCCGGGGGCCAGCGTCAGTCCCGACCAGAAGACCCTGGTTCTGTTCCAGCGCTCGAACCTGCCGACGATCGCCGAACTGGCCGAGCCGATGCTCCGTCTCGCCGGCTACCGGATCAACCCGCGCAACAACGGGCCGGCCAACAGCCGCATCGCCTGGGTCACGGGCCTGAGCTTCCAGTCGGTCGAGGGCGGCGCGGCGCGGCCCGTCGCCCTGCCGCAGGGATCGCGCTTCACGGGTGCGGCCTGGTCGCCGGACGGCCAGTCGGTGGCCTTCCTGATGGACCGGCCCGAGGGGATGGCCCTGTGGGTTGCGGATGTCGCGACGGCCACGGCGCGCGAGATCTTCGGCGCGCGGGTCAACGCCGCGACCGGCGCCGGCATGAGCTGGCTGCCCGACAGTTCGGGCCTTCTGGTCCGGGCCGTGCCGGAAGGGCGTGGCGCGGCACCGGACGTCACGGCCGCACCGGCCGGTCCCACCGTCGCCGAGAGCGGCGGGCGGGCCGCGGCGGTCCGGACCTATCAGGACCTGCTGAAGGGGCCCGGCGATGAAGCCCTGTTCGCCCACTATTTCACCTCCCAGCTGATGGTGGTTCCGCTGGCGGGAGAGGCGCGCGCGGTCGGCGGAGGGGCCGGGGTCGTGCTCAACGCCTCGGTGTCGCCCGACGGGCGTTATCTGCTGCAGACGCGCGTGAAGCGGCCTTATTCCTATGTCGTTCCGGCGGGCCTGTTCCCCGGGACGGTCGAGGTGACGGACTGGGAGGGTCGTGTGGTGCACAGTGTCGCCGACCTGCCCCTTCGCGACAACATCCCACCACCTTTCGATGCGGTCGAGACGGGGCCGCGCCAGGCCCAGTGGCGCGCGGATACGCCGTCGACCCTGGTCTGGGTCGAGGCCCAGGACGGCGGGGATTCGAGGACGCCCGCTGCGGTTCGCGACCGGGTGTTCATGCTGGACGCGCCCTTCAACGGCGAGGCCACGACCCTGATCGACCTGCCGGAACGCTATGCCGGCGTGACCTGGGGACGGTCGGATGTGGCCGTCGTGAACACCCAGTGGTTCAACACCCGGCACGAGACCCGCTCGGTCGTCGATCCGTCGAACCCGGGGACCGGTCGCATCATCGTCGATCGTAACTATCAGGACCGCTACAACGACCCGGGCTCGATCGCGACGGAGGCCAACGCCGCCGGCCGTCAGGTGATCCAATTCACCCCGGATGGGTCGCGCGTCTTTGTCGAGGGCGACGGGGCCACGCGGGAGGGGGAGTATCCCTTCCTCGGCACGCTGGATCTCGCCACCGGCCAGACAGAGCGGATCTGGCAGTCGGCCAGCGGCGAGTATGAGAGCGTCATCGGTCTGCTGGACGAGGACGGCCGTCGTCTGGTGACTGTGCGCGAGAGCCGCACCGAGCCTGCCAATCTGCGCGTCCGCGACCTCGACGGCGACGTGACGCCGCTGACGAACTTCCCCGATCCGGCGCCGCAACTGGCGGGGGTGACGCAGCAGCTGATCACCTACACCCGCGATGACGGAGTGCAGTTGTCGGGGACGCTGTATCTGCCGGCCGGCTACGACAAGGACCGCGACGGGCCGCTGCCGCTCCTGATGTGGGCCTATCCGGCGGAGTTCACCGACGCGGCCGTGGCCGGTCAGGTCGTGGACACGGCCAACCGCTTCGTGCGTCCGGGCGGGTCAAGCCACCTGTTCCTGCTGACCCAGGGCTACGCCATCCTGGACAATCCCTCGATGCCGATCGTGGGGAGGGACGGGGTCGAGCCGAATGACACCTATATCGAGCAGCTGAGCGCCTCGGCGAAGGCGGCGGTCGATGCGGTGGTCGGCATGGGTGTGGCCGAGCGCGGGCGGATCGCCGTCGGGGGCCACAGCTACGGCGCCTTCATGACCGCGAACCTGCTGGCCCATACCGATCTCTTCGCCACCGGCATCGCCCGGTCGGGCGCCTACAACCGGACCCTGACACCGTTCGGTTTCCAGGCCGAGCAGCGGACCTACTGGCAGGCGCCGGAGACCTATAACGAGATGTCGCCCTTCGCCTATGCCGACAAGGTTAACGAGCCGATCCTGCTGATCCACGGCGAGGCCGACGACAACCAGGGCACCTTCCCGATCCAGTCTGAGCGCTTCTATGCCGCGCTGAAGGGCAATGGCGCGACGGTCCGCTATGTCGTCCTGCCGCTGGAGGCGCATGGCTATCGGGCGCGGGAATCGGTCGGTCACACCCTGTGGGAGATGACCCGCTGGCTGGACCAGACCATCAAGACCCCGACCGCTCCGGCGGCCGGTTCGAACTAGCGGCGGAGGCGGGCTTGCAGCGACGCGACGAGCCCGCCGACGTCCCGGTTTCTCTCGAACCACCACAGGCCTGACAGCACGACCAGCAGCCCGGCGAACCACGGCCAGGACGACCCGGGGGCGTGCGAGGTCGAGGCCGGCGCGGCGCGGGTCGGGGCCGTGCCGGCCAGCGCCAGGGTGGCCGAACGGTTGGCGGCCATGACCAGCGACGGCGCGGCGTCGGCGGGCTGGACGTAGAAGGCTGTCTGGCGGTCCTCGCCGTCGCGGATGACCTGCCAGCCCGGCTGTTCCGGCCAGTAGGCGGCGCAGGCGCGGTCGCCGGCGGCGGGATCGACGCGTAGAGCGTGGGCGCGGCCGTCCCGACCGAGAACGCTGGCCTGACCGGCAAGACGGCACAGGGCGATGCGGGCGCCGACGCGGGCGACACCGTCAACATCGGCGCGGCTGTCGTCGCCGGCCCGGCCGACCTCGGAGAAGAGCGTGCTCCACATCTCGCCGTAGCGATCCGGACGGCCGGTCAGGACCAGGGCGTAGCTGTCGGTCACGGTCCAGACGCCGACCCGGCCGCGGCCGCGCGTCCTCCAGCTCGCCAGGGCGACACCGTCCGCGTCGCGCAACAGGGCGACGGCGCCGGAGCCCTCGACGGTCAGATCGCGGCGGGCCAGTTCGGGCAGGGCTTCGGTTTCTTCAGCCAGTTCGGCGGGGGCTTCGGCGTCGGCAACAGCGTCATCGGAGGGCGGATCGAGGCGCAGGGGCACGGCCTCGTCGCCGCCGCTGAGGCTCAGACCCAGTCCAGCCCAGTCGCGGCGCGTCGCCCCCGAGAGAGGGCCGGTCGGTCGCAGCAGGAGGCCCATGCCATCGTTCACCGCCGCCGTCAGGGCGCCGCGCTGGCCGCCGCCCAAGGCTTCCCAGCGGCGGTCATCGAGGACGACGAGGTCGAGCGCGTTCAGGTTCGCGGCGTTGAGCGACACCGGCGGGTCCCCGAGCCGCACCCCTGCGCCGATGTCGATGTCGAGGATCAGTTCGACGCCGGAATCCTCGGCCCAGCGCTTCAGGTATTTGGTCTCGGCGGTCGGGGCGCCGGCGAGGACGAGGACGCGCGGCGGCGTCGTGGCGATCGTCTCGACCGGGATGACGATGCGCTCGACGACGGCGCCGGCGGGATCGCGGAGCCTGAGGTCGAACAGGGCGAGGCCGGGCGCGCGGGCGGCGGCCATCAGGGCGAACCGTTCGCCGGGGCCGATGCGGGCGCGGTCCACGACGACATCGGCCGGATCGACCAGTTCGACGGTTCCGGCGGCCATCGTCCCGACCTGTCCGCCGACGACGAAGGTCGCGCCGGGCGCTGTCGGTTCGGGCAGGGCGAGGTCTGTCAGGCCGGGCGGCAGGGGCGGTGCGGTGAACTCGACGGGGACCGGCAGGGGCGACTGGTCGCGCGGGATCAGACCCTGACCCAGCACCCGAATGCGGGCGGGTGTCGGGTAGCGACGCAGCGCTGTGGCGAGGTCGGGGACGCGGGTCGCATCCGTGACCGGGCCCGCCTCGGGCAGGGCGACGAGGATGTCGCCGGGGCCGGTTTCGATCACGGCGGGCGACCCTGCCGTGGCGACGATCAGCGTGCCGGTGCGGATGACGGAGGCGGGCGGGTTGAGCGTGAACCAGAGCAGGGCGCCGGCGATCACCTGAAGGCCGATCAGGGTCGCGATCCGCCAGCGGGGGGGGCCGGATCCGGGTGCGGATCGCTGCCACAGGACCAGGCGGACGATGCCGAGAACGACCGCTGCGACGATCACCAGCGCCGTCCAGAGCGTGGGGCTGGAGAGGCTCATCGCAGGGCGTCCAGATAGCGCTGGCCGCGTTGGCCGGGCGCCTCGCGACGCCCGGGCGACGGGGCCGGTCGTTGGAGGGCGGTCCACAGGAGGGCGCGCAGGCGACGGCGGCAGTCGAGGCAGGCGGGCTCGTTCCTGACCGTGTCGATGGCCGCTCTCAGCGCCAGCGGGTCCGCCAGCCGCCCGCCGTTCTCCCGCGCCCAGCGGTCCAGCGCGCCGAGCGCCAGCGGCGCGGCCGTCGAGCCTGGTCGTTCCTCCAGCGCGCGCCAGGCGTCGGCGGCGACGGCGTCGGCGGGACTGCGTTCCGGGCGTTCGGGATTCTCGGCGACGATGTCCTCGCGCTTGCCGGTCAGGCGGCGGGCGAAGTCGACCGGCGGCAGGTCATTGCCGAGCCGTGGGAGAAAGACGCGTGTCGCGCGCTGGGCTTCTTTCAGAAGTTCGAGCGCCTCGTTGGCATGGGGCAGGGCCTGTTCCGGCCGACCCTGACGCAGTTCGCGCTCCGAACTCCACATGGCGTCCAGCGCCCGCGCGAGGGCGGATCGGGTTTGCGGCGCAAACAGGGTCGCGGCCTCGCCGGTGTCGTGGGCGTGGCCGAACTCGTTCAGCACATCGACCTCGGAGCCCATGGCGCCGCCGGCGGCCTCATCGCCATGGTCGTGGTCGTCATGATCGTCGTGGGCAGGCGCAGCCGTCGGCGCCGGAGTGTCGCTCGTCGGCAGGGGCGCACGCGCAGGCGGGGCGTCGCTCGTGGGCAGGATGATGCCGCTGCCCCCGCCGCCTTCGGCCTCCTCGCCCATGAACTGGCCGTAGCGCAGACGCAGCGCGGCCTGCTCCTCGCCGATGACGTTGGAGCGGTCCATGACAGCGCGCGGCTCCAGCCGGCGTCGCTCGGCGATCAGGGCCTCGGCGTTGATGATGATCTGGCGCTGGCTGGCGAAATAGGCGGGCATGACGCGCATGGCCATTCCGTCCAGCCCGTCGGCCATCGCGAGGCTTGTAGGCCAGCGCAGGATGACACTGGGGCCTTCGACCTCCTGCCTTTCAGGCGCGCGATTGTCGGTGACGACCAGCTGGACGATCAGGTCGCTGCCCGCCGCCATGCCTTCGCGGGCCAGGTCCAGGGGGGTCGAGAAACGCAGCTGCTTCGCTGAGCCCTGTCCGCGCAGGGGCATTGTCCGCTGCTCGAAGGTGATGTTCTCGCCGTCGCCCTTGGTCACGGTGATGCGCAGGGTCGCGGTCTCGATGACGCCGTAGTCGTCGCTGGCCTCGAACACCGGCGTCCAGGTCGTCTGTCCGGGCGTGAGCTGGACCAGCTGGCTCTCGGGTTCGACCAGGCGGACGACGGGCTCGGCGTCGGCGATGGCGTCGAGGCGGTTGAGGCGCTGCTGCGCCAGACCCGCCGCCTCGATCCGGTAGAGCAGGGGGCGGTCGAGGATGCGGGCGCCGGTCCAGCGCTGACCGTCCCGGATCAGGGAAACCGGCGTGCTCTCGGGGAACTCCAGTCCGGCCGAGGACGGTTGGGGGGCGAAATCGATCAGCCATTCCACGCGGGATCCCTCGGGCGCCCGGGCGTCCAGCGCGGTCTGCTCGCGGACGGGCAGGCCGGTGTAGGCGGGCGGGGTGATGCGCAGGCGGGCCCCGGTCAGGACAGGCGCCGTCGCTCCGGCGGTGGCGCCGGAGGGCGCGGCGGCCTTGGTCCTGGAGTCGTTGGCGGCGGGCCAGAGCAGGATGGCGGCGATCAGGACGACGGCGACGGCCCAGGCGATCAGGATGGGGCGCCGTGACCAGCCGGGACGGAGGTCGACGGCCGCAGCCTCGTGGACGCGACTCTCAAGCCGGTCGCGTTGCAGGGCGGTGAGGCCGGCGAGGGCCGAGCGGTCGCGGAACAGGAGGGTGGTGCTGTCTTCGAAGCGGGGAATGCGGGAATCGAGTTCGCCGATCAGCCAGCGCTGATCAAACCGACGCGAGCGCCAGACGGCGATGGCGGCGAGGGCGGCGAGACCGAAGACGGTGGCGATGACCGCGCCTGTCATCCCGACCAGTCGCCAGCCCAGCGCGACGACGATGAGGACAGCGGGAAGGCCGAGGGCGACCGTGTCGAGACCGGCGCGGGTGCGGGCGGCGCTCTGGTGGTTCAGCAGGACGGGTACGGCGGTCATGGCGCGACCGCCCTCGTGCGGCGGGTGGCCAGCCAGCGCTCTCCGGCCAACATCAGAGCGATCAGCAGGGCCAGCCAGGGACGGAGGTCCAGCGGCGGCTGGTCATAGGGAGCGGCGCCGGTGAGGGGGGCATGGTCGATGGCGGCGACGCGGGCAGGGGCCGGGCGCGGATCGAGCAGGGTCAGAAGGGCGTCGGGGAAGCTTGCCTCGACCAGTTGCGGGATGGCGGCGGGCTCCAGCGCGCGGGTCATTCGGATGACGCGGCCGCGTCCGAGACGACCGGCGACGGCGAGCGGTTCACCGGCCGTGCCGCGCCAGACGGGTACGGTTTCGCCCTCGACGGGGATGCGGGCCTCGAGCGCGGTCAGGATCACGCCGCCGTTGCGGACCCAGGTCTCGACCGGGGCGGAGACGGGGCCTGACGCCAGCCAGATCAGGTGGCGGGCGTTGCCTGAGACGGCGCGGTCAAGGGGCTCGGCGGCGAAGGCCGGATCGCCGTCGGCCGCGCTCCAGGCCGTCGCGGCGGCACGGAAATAGCGGACGGCGTCCTCGGCATCGGGGGCGTATCGGACCGTCAGGGTAGGCGGCGCGGGTGAGGCGACGCGGCGGGCGGGAGCTTCGGCTCCGACCGTCCATTCGACGCGGCGGGACAGTTTCGGCCGTTCGGCGTCCACTCCGTCGAGGGTGCCGGGGACCACCAGTTTGACCGGGGCGCCCGGCGGCAGTTCGGCGTCAAGCTGGCGGATCAGGCTGACGAGGTCGTCGGGCGCGGCCGGGGCGAGGGCTCCGTGATCCGGGAAGCCGGTTGCGAGCCAGACGACATGATTCCCCTGTTCGACGGCGGCGGCGATGGTCGCGGCATCGGCGCCTGGTGCGACGGCGACGACCGGGCGATCATCCGCGGCGTTCCACAGCACGGGCGCGGCCAGCCACAGGGCGATCAGGGCCAGCAACAGAAGGCGGGCGGCGAGCAGCAGCCGCTCGTCGATCATCAGGCTGCGGCGCGGCCTGGGCGCCGCGTCCAGCCAGCGCAGGGCGGCGAAGTCGATGGATCGGCTCTCGGTCCGGCGAGCGATATGGATGACGACCGGGATCGTCAGGGCCAGCAGAGCGGCCAGGCCTGCGGGGAAGAGCAGGGCCGGGCTCATCCGCGGCCGGTCGCGCGGAACAGGGTGCGGATCGGGATGTCCGCCCCCTCGTCGATGAAGTGTTCGACGTGGCGGATGCCGCGTGTCTCCAGCCGGGCGGCCAGGGCCGCACGGGCGGCGGCGAAACGGGTGAGGAAGTCGGCGCGAAGCGTCCGGCCGTCGCCGATCAGGTCCGCGCCCGTCTCCGCGTCGCGGAAGCGATAGCCCTGGTCGAACGGGAAGTCGCGCTCGTCCCCGGTCAGGATCTGGATCAGACAGATGTCGCGGCCGGAGGCGGCGAGACGTTCGGCGGTGGCGATACAGCCCTCGTCGAAGCCGTCGGTCAGGATGACGATGACGTCGCGGGCGCCGAGCTGTTCGCCGAAGACGCCGACGTCGCGGGTCCAGTCGGCGGCGCCCGAAGCCTTCAGCGGGGCGAGGGTCATCAGGACACGGTCGCGGTGCCGTCCGCCCGCGTGGGGCGTGAGGACCATGGGCCCTTCGGCGCGCTCGACCACGACGCCGAAACGGTCACCCTGATAGAGGGCGATCTCCATCAGGCTGGCGGCGACGCGGCGGGCGGCGTCGAAGCGGGACCAGTCAGGGCGGGCGAGGTCGGCCTGGGCCATGGAGGCGCTGGCGTCCAGGACGATCCAGATGGCGACCGGACTCTCGCGCTCGGCGTCGCGGACGAAGAACCTGTCGGACCGGGCGTAGAGCTTCCAGTCGATGGCGCGCAGGTCGTCGCCGCGCTCATAGGCCCGGTACTGGGCGAACTCGAGCCCGCCGCCCTTGTTGCGGCTGTCGTGCATGCCTGCGCTCGCCAGCACCGCCGCGCGGCGCGGGACGATGGACAGACGACGAAGGCGACTGCGCAACTCCGGGGGCAGGTCGAGCGGCGACATGCCTGATCAGTCGGGCTTGGGCGCGGGCAGGGCGGCGACCAGGGCGGCGACGACGTCATCGGCCGTCTTGCGTTCCGCCTCCGCGGCGAAGGACAGCAGGATGCGGTGGCGCAGGACCGGGGCCGCCAGGGCGATCACGTCCTCACGCGTGGCGGCGAGACGGCCGTGCAGCAGGGCGCGGGCCTTGGCGGCGAGGACCAGGGCCTGACCGGCGCGCGGGCCGGCGCCCCAGCGGACGTAGTCCTGCACCGCCTTGGGCGCCTCGGGCGAGGGGCGGGTGGCGCGGACGAGGGAGGTGATCCAGGTCAGCAGGGCCTCGCCGACATAGATGTCGCGAACCCATTTCTGCAGGGCGACGATGTCCTCGCCGACCATGACCTGGGGCACGGCTCCGACGCCTGCGCCCGTGGTCGCGACCAGGATGGCGCGCTCCTCTTCCGCCGTCGGATAGCCGACCCGGATGTTGAGCAGGAAGCGGTCGAGCTGGGCCTCGGGCAGGGGGTAGGTGCCGGCCTGTTCGAGCGGGTTCTGGGTGGCCAGGACGAAGAAGGGCTCGTTGAGCTTATGGGTCACGCCGGCGTAACTGACCGTATGCTCCTGCATGGCCTCGAGCAGGGCGGCCTGGGTCTTGGGCGGGGTGCGGTTCAGCTCGTCGGCGAGGAACAGGTTGGTGAAGACCGGGCCGGGCTGGAAGCGGAAGCTGCGATGGCCGGTGCCGTGATCCTCCTCCAGCACCTCGGTGCCGAGGATGTCGGACGGCATCAGGTCGGGGGTGAACTGGACGCGGCGGAACTCCAGATGCAGGGCCTGGCCGAGGGTGCGGACGAGCAGGGTCTTGCCGAGGCCGGGGACGCCCTCGATCAGGCAGTGACCGCCGGCGAGGAGGCCGATCAGCAGCTGCTCGACAACCTCGTTCTGACCCACGATGGCCTGGCCGATGGCGGCCTTCAGCTTGCCGAGTTGGGCCAGCCGGGCGTCGATCTCGGATTGGGTGGGCGTGGTCATCGTGGCTCCGGGGAGGAGGAAGGCGAACAGGTCAGGCGGTGAGGGCGTAGAGGATGATGTTGACCGCGAACTTGGTGTTGTCCTCGGCCAGGAAGCGTTTGTTGCGCCAGTCGTAGTCCCACCCGCAGCCGTAATCCTTGTTGGAATACAGGACCCCGAGCCGGCCATCGATCTCGATGCCCTTGAGGTAGTCGTGGATGAGGTCGTCGCCCCAGCCGTTCAGCTCGAAGCTGGTCGCCGGCGGGCCGTCGTCGAACTTGAAGAAGCTGGAATAGAGGTCGTGGTCGTTGGGCAGTTTCTTCAGCGCGTCGGGGCCGAAGATCGACGCCATCTGGCGTTCGAACGAGGTGGCGAACAGGCCGTCGATGTCGTGGTTGCAGTCGTCCACCAGGACGAAGCCGCCATTGCGGACATAGCGTTCGAAATTGCGGGCCTCGGCGGCGTTGAACTCCACCAGCTTGTGGCCGGCGAGGTAGCAGAAGGGGGCGGTCAGCATGGCCGGATCGGCCAGGGCCACGACCCGTTCGTCCGGATCGACCCGCAGGTTGGTGTAGTCGACCAGGGAGGTCAGGATGTTGGCCGGCATCCGCTGATCGACATCCCAGTCGCCGGAATCGTAGCGCAGCCGGGTGAACCAGAAATCATAGGTCGCCTGCGCCTCGGCGGCGCGAGGAAACCCTGCAAGCAGGGCCCCCAGCGCGCCGCCGGTCAGCAGTCGCAAGGCCTCGGCGCGTGTCATACTCGTACTCGACACACGCCCTCCGAAGTCAGACGGCGTCGGACAGGGAGGTGAAGGTGAAGTCGCGCAGGCGCATCGGCGGGATCATCATGGTCGGTCCGTCATCGCCGACCCGGACCGGACGGCCCAGCTCGTCGATATTGTTGAGCATGATCACGGGCGACTCGTTGAAGCGGAAGTTCTTCAGCGGATACTTCAGCTCGCCGTTCTCGATGTAGAAGGTGCCGTCGCGGGTCAGGCCGGTGAGCAGCACCGTCTGTGGGTCCACCATGCGGATGTACCAGGTGCGGGTCACCAGGATGCCGCGTTCGGTCTCCCGCACCAGGTCGGACGTCGACTTTGTGCCGCCCTCCATGATGATGTTGCCCGGCTGGGCCTGAGGCGGCTTGCCCTGTTTGTCGGCCCAGAAGCGCGAATAGCCCAGGTTCCTGACGATGCCGTTCTCAATGACGTTGACCCGGCTGCGTGGCAGGCCGTCCCCGTCCCAGGGCAGGGCGGGCGTCTCGCGGTGGCCGGGATCGGAGTAGATGTTGACGCGCGGGTCGAAGACCTGTTCGCCGATCTTGTTTCCGCCGCCCGGTTTGGACAGGAAGCTGCGGCCCTCGTCTGCCGACCGGGCGTCGAAGAAGTTGAACATGAAGGAGATCAGGCCGGCCGCCGCAGCCGGTTCCAGGATCACCGTATACTTGCCGGGCTCCAGCGCCTGGGCGTCGCGCGAGGCGCTGGCCTTGCGCATCGCGATCTGGATGTCGGTGTCGACGTTGAAGGTGCTCGCGTCCTGAAGGTTTCGGGCGACCCAGCCCGAGCCCGTGCCGTCCTCGGTCCGCACCGTGCAGGTGTAGTCCATCTCGGTGGAGCGTTGATAACCGAAGGCGCCGTTCGAGTTGGCGAAGGCGGTGAAACTCTGGTTGTCGTTCAGGAAGCCGGCAGCGATCAGGTTCTGGGATTTGCAGGGTTCGATCGACGCGCGGGCGATCTCGGCGCGGTTCTCGGGTGTGATGGCCGCCGTCGCTGCGCTGAAGGTGTCGGTGGCGCGATAGGTCTGGGGCCCGACCGCCGGCATGAACTCAGGGTTCTCCGGCGCCAATTTGGCCAGGTCTTCGGCCCGGCGCACGACGCGTTCCAGCGCGGCGTCGGAGAACTCGTTGATCGTCGCGGTGCCCACGCGCTTCCCGAACGCAACCTGTACGCCCAGGTCGATGTTGGAGATGACCCCGCTGGTGGAGACGTTGTTCAGGGCGAAGCGGATGTTTCCATCGATCGTCCCGTCCAGCTGGGCGGTGCATTCGTCGGCGGTCGACAGTGCGATCACCTTGTCGAGGATCGTCTTGGCCTCGGCTTCCGTCATGATGCTCATGTGATTTTTCCCTTGGGTCCGATCAACCGAGCGAACGCGCGGTGTTGATGACGTTGATCTTGTCGAAGCGGGTCGAGGACGAGCCGTGGCTCACCGCCGACACCTGGCTGGGCTGGCCCTTGCCGTCGAAGAACGAACCGAACATGCGGTAGTCGCTCTCGTCGCAGATGGCCGAACAGGCGTTCCAGAACTCGGGCGTGCGCATCTGATAGGCGACGTCCTCGAGCGGCTGGGTGATCTCCCCGTTCTTGATCTCGTAGAACAGGGTGCCGCCGAACTGGGCGTTGTAGCGTTGCTGGTCGATCGAGAAAGAGCCGCGACCGAGGATGTAGATGCCGTTCTCGACGTTGGAGATCATGTCGTTCCGGGTCATCGGCGTCGTGCCCGGCTTCAGCGAGACATTGGCCATGCGCTGGAACTGGACCGCGGACCAGCTGTCGGCGTAGGAGCAGCCGTCCGAGGCGGTCTTGCCCAGGATGTGCACCTGGTCGCGGGTCGCCTGGTAATCGACCAGCTTGCCGTCCTTGACCAGATCCCACTGCTTCGTCTTGACGCCCTCGTCGTCATACTCGACCGCGCCAAGGCTTCCCGGCTGGGTCTTGTCGGCGAACAGGTTGACGATCTCGGAGCCGTACTGGAAGCGGCTCTCGCGCTTGTCGAGCGTGGCGAAGCTGGTGCCGGCGTAGTTGGCCTCATAGCCCAGCACGCGGTCCAGCTCGAGCGGGTGACCGACGGATTCGTGGATGGTCAGACCCAGGTGATCGGGGTCCAGAACCAGATCGTACTGGCCCGGCTCCACCGACTTGGCGGTCAGCTTCTCGCGCGCCTGGCGGGCGGCCGCGACCGCGTCCTCGCGCATGTCGTAGGACATGCCGTAGCTGATCACGGCGCCGTTGGCCGACTCGAGCTTGTCCCCGGCGCGGCCTTCCAGATACTCGTAGCCGAGGCCCATCGGAGCCGAGAGGCCCTGACGCGAGCGGAACTTGCCGGTCGTCTGGTCGATGACCGTGACCGACATCGGGGCCCAGATGCGGTGCACGTCCTGGTCGATGTAGGAGCCGTCCGAGCTGGCGAAATACTTTTGCTCGTTGACGAGGAAGAGCTGCGAGTTGACGAAGTTGGCGCCGGCTTCCATCGCCGCGGCGTTGACGCCCAGCAGCAGTTCGACCTTCTCGGCGATCGGCACTTCCATCGCGTTGCGGCGGATCGGGGTCTTCCAGCTGACTTCCCCGACGCCCGGCGTGGGCGCCAGCTGAACCGGCTGGGTCTGGTTCTTCGCATTGGCCTTGGCGATGGCGGTGGCCAGACGGGCGGCGCCGGCGACGGCTTCGGCCGTCATGTCATTGGTGGCTGCGAAGCCCCAGGCGCCGTCAGCGATGACGCGCACGCCCGTGCCGATCGACTCGGTGTTGACGATGTTCTGGACGTTGGCTTCGCGGGTGATCACGAACTGGCGCAGGTAGCGGCCGACGCGAACGTCGCAGTAGCTGGCTCCGGCAGCCGATGCGGCGCTCAGGCCGGCGTCGGCCAGGCGTTTCTTGACCGCGATGTCGATGGTCTCGACCAGCTGGGATTCCGCGATGGCGCGTCCGGCGAACCCGGGCAGCAGAAGCCCCCCCGCGCCGATGCCGCAAGCGGCGAGGAATGAACGTCTATCCAAGGCTTCTCTCCACCCGAATGGCCTGTCGCGGGGGCGTACAGGCGGTGTTGAGCGGGCATCGTACAGAGCCCCCTCGTCACGCGGGCCGCATCTTTGACAGGCGGATGACACAGGTCAAACGATCGGAGCCATTCCGGCTGATCATTACGAAATCTTCACGCCGACCCCAGTGCTGGCGGGCTTTCAGACCGCCGGGTCAAACGGCCGCAGCGGCGAGAGCGGGGCGAATTCGCCCTCCGTCCGCGCCATGCGCGCCTGAATCGCGGCCATGACATCGGCCGGGCTCCACAGCGAGCCCTGCATGACGGCGATCCATTCCAGCCCCTCGGCTACGGTGTGGTCGCGGGCGTGGTTGAGGGCGGCCTTGGATCCGGAGATCGCCAGCGGCGCCTTGGTCGCGATCCGTTTCGCCATGTCGAGCGCCGCCGTAACGACCGCCTCGGCGTCGGGCAGGACGCCGTTGATCAAGCCCAGCCGTTCGGCGCGATCGACCGTCAAGGTGGCGCCCGTATAGGCCAGTTCCCGCACCACGCCCTCGGGCATGAGCTTCGGCAGGCGTTGCAGGCTGCCGATATCGGCCATCATGCCGATGTTGATTTCCTCGATGCGGAAATAGGCGTCCGCGCTGGCCAGCCGGATGTCGCAGGCCGCGATCAGGTCGAGCCCGCCTCCGACGCAGGCGCCCTGGATGGCGGCGATGACGGGGAACCGCACCTTTTCCAGCGTGGTCAGGGTTTCCTGCAAGTCTCGGGCGGTCTGGTGGAAGGCCTGGCGGTCGCTGGCCTTGTCGGTGTTCAGGATCGCGCCGCCCGAGAAGACGGAGATGTCCATGCCGGCGCAGAAGTTCTTGCCGTCACCGGACAGGACCAGGGCGCGGACCTCGCCCGTTGCGTCGAGCGCCTTCAGCTCCGGCCCGAAGCGGCGCCAGAAATCCATGTCGAGGGCGTTGGAGGCCTCGGGCCGGGTCAGGCGCAGATGCGCGACCGGACCGTCGCGGGTGATCTCGAAGCTGGGCATGGGTTCAGGCGGCTTTCACGTCGGCGCGGCAGGTCATCAGCGGCTGGATCTTCTGGCCGAAGTCCTCGATGCCCTTCTCGAAGTCGTCGAAGGTCAGCAGGACCCCGCCGGTGCCCGGAACCTCACTCATCTCGTCCAGCATCCGCGCGACGCTTGCATAGGACCCGACCAGGGTGCCCATGTTGATGTTCACCGCCCCCTCGGGCGCGGCGAGCTGGCGGACGTTGGTCGTGGCGTTGACGGTGTCGGCGGCGCCCTGGTCCTTGAGCCAGCTGATCGCATCGACATCGACGCCGTCGTTGTAGAGCTTCCACTTGGCCATGGCCTCTTCGTCGGTGTCGGCGGCGATGACCATGACGAGGACGAACATCTTCACGTCGCGCCCGGTCTTTTTGGTCGCCGCGGCAAGGCGCTCGTTGTTGAAGGCGAAGGCCTTGGGCGTGTTCACCCCCTTGCCCAGGCAGAAGGCGTAGTCCGCCCACTGGGCCGAGAAGGCGAGGCCCTCGTCCGACGAGCCGGCGCAGATGATCTTCATGTCGGTCGACGGTTGGGGCCGGACCAGACAGTCGTCCATCGTGTAGTAGTCGCCCTTGAAATCGCTTCGCCCAGCTTGCCACAGCTCGCGCAGGATGCGGGCGTATTCGTCGAGCATCTGGTAGCGGTTGCGGAAATGCTCCTCGCCCGGCCACAGGCCCATCTGGGAGTATTCCGGCTTCTGCCAGCCGGTGATCAGGTTGAGGCCGAAGCGGCCGTGGCTGATCGAGTCGATCGTGTTGCACATCCGCGCGGCGAAGGCCGGCGGGATGACCAGGGTCGGGCAGGTCGCGTAGATCTTGATCTTCTCGGTGACGGCCGCGAGCCCGGCCATCAGGGTGAAGCTCTCGAGCCCGTACTCCCAGAACTCGGTCTTGCCGCCGAACCCGCGCAGCTTGATCATCGAGAGCAGGAAATCGAGACCATAGTGCTCGGCCCGCTGGGCGATGCGCTTGTTCAGATCGAACGACGGCATGTACTGCGGCGCGGTCTCGGAAATCAGCCAGCCGTTGTTGTTGATCGGTACGAAGACGCCGACTTCCATGATGATCGCCCCTCAGCCGTCGCCGTTCAGAAAGGCGACCAGACGCACATTGAACGCACCGGAAACCGTCGCCGTAAAGGCGTGACCGCCCCAGGGAACGACATCGAGCGTCGCGTTCGGCAAACCCTCGGCCAGACGGCGTGACAAGAGGGGTGGGACCAGCATGTCGTCGGCCGAGGCCGCGACCAGGACCGGATGCGGAATTTCGCCGAGCTTGTTGTCGATGTCGAAGGCAAGTAGCGCGCCGATCCGGGCCAGCATGACGTCGATGCGCGGGAAGGTCTGGATGTGGTGGCGCTCCTGCGTCTTCAGCAGGGCGTCGTTCTGGCTGATCCAGTCGGGCGGAAACAGGAACAGCGCCTGGGCCTCGACATAGGCGATCGGGCCGAAGGCTTCGAGCAGCCGGGTCCGGGCTGTGAAGCAGCGAGCGACATGCGGGTCAGGCCGCGACCAGCCGTTGACGACGACCAGCCGGTCGAGCCGCTCCGGATGGTCGAGGGCGAGTTGCAGCCCGGCGTTGCCGCCCGCCGCGTGACCGACGATGTGGGCCTTCGCCGTGCCCGTGGCGTCTAGGACCGCGACCATGTCTTCGGCCATCGCGGCGACGGAGTGGTCGGGCTTGAGCGATCGGTCGCTGCGGCCGGTGCCGCGATGGTCGTAGAGGATGACGCGGAAATGTCCGGTCAGAGCCTCCATCTGCGGCGACCAGAAGGCGGCCGAACCGCCGAGGCCGGCGGACAGCAGGACCGTCGCCGCGCCCGCAGGCCCCTCGTGGACCTCGTGCCAGAGGCCGTCGGCGACGCCTGTCGTCACCGCTTGCCGATGTGGGCGATGGTGGCGATCTCGACGAGGAAGTCGGGGCGGACGAGGCCGCACTGGATGCAGAACCGGGCCGGCTTGTCGCCCGGGAAATACTCCGCATAGACCTTGTTCAGCGCGGCGTAGTGCGACCAGTCCGACAGGAAGATGTGGTTCATGGTCACGTCGTCCATGGTCCCGCCGGCGGTCTCGATCACCGACTTGATGGTCTCCAGCACGATGCGCGTCTGGCCCTCGGCGTCGCCGACGCAGGCGACGTTGTTGTCCTTGTCGAAGGCCAGGGTGCCGGAGACATAGACCACCCCGTCGGCCAGGGCGCCGGGCGAGAAGGGGGCGATCGGCGTCCGGGTTCCGGGCGGGGTGATGACGGTCTTGGGCATTCAGGCCTCCTGTGTATCTGGCGCGATCTGACCGACGACGCCCTTGAAGTCGGCGACGCTTGAGACCCAGCCGAAGAATGTTTCGATATTGTAGATCGCGGCCTGCTGGACGAACTCCGGCCCGGCCTGATGGGTGGCGTCCTCCAGCACGATCCCGAAATATTCGAGGAAGAAACCGTCCCGGAGCGTGGATTCCACGCAGACGTTCGTCGCGATGCCGACGAAGACCAGGTTGCGGATGCCGCGCGAGCGCAGGACGCTGTCGAGCTGGGAGTTGAAGAAGCCGGAATAGCGCGTCTTGTGCAGCTGGATGTCGCCGGGCCGGGGCTTCAGCGCATCGACCAGTTCGTAGTCCCAGGTGCCGCGCGCCAGCAGGGTCCCCGCAAGTTCGGGGCGGGCGCGCATGGTCTTGAGCGCATTGGACTTATGGAAGTTGGGGCTGCCGGGCCCGCCCGCCTCGACATAGTCGGGGTCCCAGCCATTCTGGAAATAGATGACCTGGACGCCGGCGCGCCGCGCGACCTCAAGAACGCCTTTGGTGTTCTCGATGACCCTGGCCGCCCCGGAGATGTCGAAGCCCGCGAGATCGAGATAGCCGCCAGGAGAGGCGTAGGCGTTCTGCATGTCGATGACGATGACCGCGGTCTTGGTCGGGTCGATCTCAAGGGGCTCGGGCCGGCAGGGCAGGGTGATCGTCGTGGCCATGCGGGACCATGACACATGCTGGCGCGCCGCCAAGTCCCCGGACGCTTCATGGGACTCCAAAAATAGACTCGACAGAGTCGACAGAGTCGCGCCGCTCGTGGCGTTGAAGGCAACGGACTTGTCAAAGACCCAGACGGCAGATGGAGGCGCTGCGGGGAAGACGCAAGGTGAGATCAGAATAAATTCTTATCTCATGGCTACGGCGTCGGGCAGACGTCGCTGGTCGAGGTGACCAGTCGCAGGTCTTCGATCGACACTTCCAAACCGGTCGGGGCGGTGATCTGGAACTGGGACAGGCGCCCCGGTTCGGCGCCCTGGAAGCAGCGCAGCGGAACGGCGGTCGTGGTCCAGTCTGAAACTGCGGGCAGGCCGACGGCGCCCGGGCCGACGGCGACCCGGATCGGGGCGTCGGCGCGGTAACGGATCGACACGGCCAGTGCGGGGTCGCTTGGGGTCGGCGGACCGCCGATGACGGCCATGGAGCCGTCGGCTGTGAAGCGGAAGCGACGGGCGGACTCCTGGGCGGCGCCATCTATGGGCGCCATGGCGACGCCGCCCGAGGGGCTGGCGGCTGCGCCCGGGCTTTCGACGCGGTGGTTGCCCGAGGCGTCGCGCAGGGTCACCGACCACGGCGCGACGAACCGGCCAGAAGCGAAGAACCGGGGCAGGGGCGTGGCGTCGTCGGGCAGGCCTTCGTCCTCGCTGAGCGTCGGCGTCGCGGCGGGTCGCGCATAGGTCAGGCCGTAGCCGAAGGCGAACTGCGGGTCGTAGCCGGGCGCGCCGACATTCTGGGGCGCCTGGGCGGCGCTGCGGGGCCAGGAGAAGCTCAGGGTTCCGGTGAAGTCGTGGCGGGGTTCGCCGTCGGCGCCGGCGACCAGCACGTCGGCGACGCCGTCACCCTCGCTGCCCGGCAGCCAGGCGGCGACGAAGGCGTCGGCGGCGTTGATCTCGGGGTTGGTCCACAACGGACGGCCGGACAGGAAGACGGCGACGGTCGGCACGCCCTGCGCCTTCAGCCGACGCAGGGTCTCCAGCGGCCCGGTCGGGGCGAAATCGAGCGTGTCCTGATCGCCGTAGTATTCGGCGTAGGGCGTCTCGCCGAAGACGACGATGGCGACGTCGGGTCTGGTCTCCCAGGCGCCGTCGGGAGACAGGGTGGCCTCGCCGCCCGCCCCGGAGACGGCGTCGCGCAGGCCGGCCCAGATCGAGGTCCCGCCGGGGAAATCGGTGTTGGTGTTGCCGACGCCCTGCCAGCCGATGGTCCAGCCGCCGGCCGCCCGACCGATGTCGTCGGCGGCCTCGCCCACGACCAGCACCCGCGCGCCGGGGCGGATGGGCAGGGCGTCGCTCTCGTTCTTCAACAGGACCAGGGACTGGCGCACGGCCTGACGGGCCAGCGCCCGGTGATCGGCCGAGCCGATGACCTCGAACCGGCCCTCGATCGGATCGGCCGGGTCGAACACGCCCGCTGCGATCTTGACGCGCAGGATGCGGGCGACCGCCTCGTCCAGCCGCGCCGCCGAAATCTCGCCCGACCGCGCCTGGGCCAAGGTGTTGTCGTAGAGCGCTTTCCAGACGCTGGGGGCCATGAACATGTCGAGCCCGGCGTTGATCGCGTCGGGGCAGCTGTCGGACCGGCAGCCGGGCAGGGCGGCATGGGCGTCCCAGTCGCCGACCAGCAGGCCGTCGAACCCGAGCGGCCCCCGCAGGACCTCGGTCAGCAGCGACCGGTTACCCGTGTGCTTGGCGCCGTTCCAGCTGGAGAAGGAGACCATGACCGACAGGACGCCCGCGTTGATGGCCTCGCGGTAGCCGGACAGATGGACGTCGATCAGCTCCTGTTCGGATATGGCCGCATCGCCCCGGTCGCGGCCGTCGGTCGTGCCGCCGTCGGCGAGAAAATGCTTGGCCGATCCCATGACGCGGCTGCTGGCAAGCCCGGCGCCGTCGCGCAGCCCGCCTTGCAAGCCATGGACGAGGGCGGCGGCGTAGTCGCGGGGAATGCGAGGCTCTTCGGAGAAGCCTTCGTAGGTCCGGCCCCAGCGGTCGTCGCGCGGCACGGCCAGGGTCGGGGCGAAGGTCCAGTCGACGCCGGTCGCGGCGACTTCCTCGGCCGTGGCGCGGGCGATGGCCTCGACCAGGGCCGGGTCGCGGGCGGCGCCCAGGCCGATGTTGTGGGGGAAGATGGTCGCCCCGACGATGTTGGCGTGGCCGTGGACGGCGTCGACCCCGAACAGCAGGGGCACGCGCGCGCCCGGCCGTTCGGCGGCTGCGACCCGGAAGGCGCGCGACAGGTCGAGCCAGGCCTGGGGCCCCGACCGCTCGTCGCCGTTCGGGGAGGAACTGCCGCCCGCGAGGATCGAACCGATGGGGTAGGCGGCGAGGTCCTCGGGCCTGATCGAACCGATGTCGGCCTGGATCAGCTGACCGACCTTCTCCTCGATGGTCATCGACGCGAGCAGGTCACGGACGCGGGCCTCGGTCGCGGGACCGGTCAGGGCGGCCGGGCTCTGCGACGTCGGCCAGTGGGCCGCCGAATCCTGGGCCACGGCGGGCGCGGCGAGGAGGGCGAGGGCGGCGACGCTGGTCGCGAGAAGAGGCCGGCCTACCAATTGAACATGGTCCCGTCTTCGAGGCGGTTCACCGGCAGATAGGCCCGGCGATAGGGGTGGGTGGCGGCCAGCGCCTCGTCGATGTCCACACCCAGGCCCGGCGCATCGCCCGGATGCAGCATGCCGTCCTGGAAGCCGTATTCGTGCGGGAAGACGGCGTCGGTCTCCGGCGTGTGGCGCATGTATTCCTGCAGGCCGAAGTTCGGGATCGATATTCCGAAATGCAGGGCCGCCGCCATGGTCACCGGCGACAGGTCGGTTGCGCCGTGGCAGCCGGTCCGGACGTGGTGCAGGTCGGCGAAGGCCGCGATCCGTCTCAGGTGGGTGATGCCGCCCGCGTGGACCACGGTCGCCCGCACGAAGTCGATCAGCCCCTCCTCGATCAGGGTCTTGCAGTCCCAGATGGAGGAGAAGATCTCCCCGACGGCCAGAGGCGTCGTGGTGTGCTGGCGGATGGTGCGGAAGGCGGCCTGGTTCTCGGCCGGGACCGCGTCTTCCAGCCAGAAGGGACGGAAGGGCTCCAGATCCTTGCCCAGCCGCCCCGCCTCGATCGGCGTCAGCCGGTGATGCACGTCGTGCAGCAGGTGGACGTCCCAGCCCAGCGCCTCGCGCGCGGCGGCGAACAGTTCCGGCACCGTCTTCATATAGCGCTCGGTCGACCAGACGGTCTCGGTGGGGAGATCAGCGTCGGCGGGCTCGTAGAACATCTTGTCGCGCGACACCCCGTAGGTGCTCTTGAGGCCCGGCACCCCCGACTGCAGCCGGATCGCGCGATAGCCGAGGTCGCGATAGCGAAGGGCCTCGGCCACGGTCTCCTCGATGCTGGACCCGTTGGCGTGGCCATAGACGGTGACCCCGTCGCGACAGGCGCCGCCCAGCAGCTGGTACAGCGGCAGGCCCGCGATCTTCGCCTTGATATCCCACAGGGCGACGTCGACGGCGGCGATGGCCGTCATCCCGACCGGCCCGCCGCGCCAGTAGGCGCCGCGATAGAGGAACTGCCACATGTCCTCGATCCGGTGCGCGTCCTTGCCGATCAGCAGGGGAACGATGTGCTCTTCCAGATAGGCGACAACGGCCATCTCGCGCCCGTTCAGGGTCGCGTCGCCCAACCCATAGGTCCCGTCGGCCGTGGTGATCTTCAGGGTGACGAAGTTGCGGCCCGGGCAGGTCATAATGACGCGGGCATCGGTGATCGTCGCTGTCGCGCGGGCGGGGCGTTGCGGCATCGAGGGGACGGCGGCGAGGGATCGGTCGATCATCGGGCACTCAAAGAACAGGGATCAGTCCGGTCGCACTGGTCTGACCCGGACAAGGACATTACAACGAAAGCGGCATGACCACATCGACCGCAGACACCCGCAAACTCTATCAACAGGTCGCTAGCTCGGTTGCGGCCGGGATCGCATCCGGGCGCTATACCGTGGGTGCGCGCCTGCCGTCCGAACGGGACCTGGCCGAGGAGTTCGGCGTCAGCCGCCCGACGGTGCGCGAGGCCATGATCGCGCTGGAGATCCGGGGCCTGGTCGAGGCGCGTCCGGGCTCCGGCATCTATGTGACCGAGGTTCAGGCCACGGGTCCGGCGCCTGAGCTGGACATCGGCGCCTTCGAACTGACCGAGGCGCGGCGTCTGTTCGAAGGGGAGGCCTGCGCCCTGGCGGCCAGCGCCATCACTGACGAGGAACTGGCCGAGCTGGAAGTCGTCCTGGCCCAGATGGTCGGGGAGAACACCCTGGCCACGCCGATCGGCGAGCAGGCGGACCGGCGTTTCCACACCCTGATCGCCCAGGCGACCCGCAACTCCGCCATCGTGATGGTCGTCGAGAACCTGTGGGACCTGCGCTACCGCTCGCCCCTGTGCGCCGCCATGCTGGCCAAGGCGCGTCAGGTCGGGGTGCGCCCTCTGATCGAGGATCACCGCGAGATACTGGACGCCCTGGCCCGGCGCGACCCGAAGGCGGCGCGCGCGGCGATGCACAGCCATCTGGGACGGGTGATCGAAGGCCTGCTGACGGCGACCGAGATGGACGCCCTGGCGCGCACCCGTTCGGACGTCGAGGCGCGACGCCAGGAACTGGCCCGCCGCTCGGCGATCTGATCGCTCAGGGCGCATAGGGCGGCAGTCTCAGGTTCAGGTCGAGTTCGGCGTTCCGCTCGCGATAGAGGGCCGCATCCGCAGCCAGATCGGCGTCGTTCCACGCCCAGGCTCCGCGCTGGAAGACCTCGTACAGGCCCGTCGTTTCGGTCTTGTCGAGTTCGGGCCAGGGCCATTCGGTCTCGCGCCCCGCCCAGCCGGCCATGAATCGCGTCGCACTTCGCAAGGATCGCCCGTCGGCGCTCTGCCAGTTCCACAGGTCGACGCCGACGCAACTGCCGAGCTGGGCCAGGTCGAAGGCGGCCGTCAGGGTCCAGGTCGAATAGTGCAGCGAGCGGGTGCGGGTCAGCTCTAGCGGCAGGCTGCCGTCCGGCGCCACCTGGGGAGCGATACGCGCCTGCTTGAAGCGTTCGGCCACCGTCTGCGCGACCTCGTCCATGCCGGCGTAAAGGGCGAACTCCGAGATCAGCATGTCGTAGTAGACGCCGTGATTGTTGGTTGCGGCTTTCTCCTCGCGCCCGATCGGACTGGTCGCCATCCATTCGACCAGGGCGGCGAACCAGTCCCGTAGCGCCGCGCGCTCCGCGTCGGTCAGGGCCGGCGACGCATCCAGCAGACCCAGGGACTCGACCACCCGGACCAGACGGGTGGCGTCAATCACCCCTTCGGCGCGGCCGGACACGCGGCCGGGCACGGCCTGGCCGTGATTGAAGTTGGGGTTCATCCGGGTCTCGGGCGCGAGGAACCAGGTCTTGATGAAGGCGGCGGCCTGGGCCCCGTAGCGTTCGTCGCCGGTGAAGTAGTACGCCAGCGACAGGGCCTGGACGTCCTGGCTCATGGCCTCCAGGTCGGACAGATCGAAGGCGTTGGTGGCGCGCTCCGGATTGAACTGACCGTCGCGCCGGACATAGGGCAGGCCGTCCGGCCGGGCGGGGTCCGGCCACCAGTAGGGGCCCATGCTCATATAGTCGTGCCTGTCGCCGCTGGCGGGCATCTGCGTCTTGTCGACGACGGTGTAGGGGCCGCGCGTCAGGGCGCCGTCGGCGCGGGCCAGCATCGCGACGCGCGCGGGCTGCAGTGTCGGGTCGGTCGCGAGTCTCGCCTTGACCGTCTCCAGCCAGTCGGGTCGCCACAGGAAGGTGCGCCGGCCGTCGAAGGCCGAGGCGTAACCCATCGACCCCTCGCAGACCGGCGTCCCGGAGTCTGCGGCGGCCGAAGCGGCCGGCATGGAAGCGGTCAGGAGGGCGAGGACGCCGGATGCGAGCAGATGTCTGGGCATGATGATGAAGGGTCCAGGAGGGGACGGCTCGTCGCGGCGCGGGGCCACGACGAGCCTACGCATCAGAAGCGGAAGCGGACGCCCGCATAGTATTGCGGACCGCTCTCGCTGACCTCGGTGATGGCGTCTTCGCCCGGCTTGTACATTACGTCACGTTCGTCGAGCACGTTCAGCGCCTGCACCTTCAGCTGGACGTTTTCGGTCAGGTCGTACTGGGCCGACAGATTGAGATAACCCGCCGCGGCCACGCTTCGGTTGGTTCCGCTGTTCGGCTTGGAATACGAGGAGCGGTACCGGTAGGAGGCCCGCAGCTGCAGCCGGTCGCCCTCCCAGTAGATGGAGCCGTTGGCGTTGTGTCTCGACAGGCCCCGCAGGTTGGCCGGATCGACATAGGGCGCCGCCGCCGACGGATCGGGGAATTCGAAATCGGCTTCGGCATAGTTGTAGCCGCCGGTGACGCCGATGCCGTCGAACGGAGCCGGCAACTGGCTGAAGACATAGCTTCCGGTCACCTCCAGGCCGAACAGATGCCGGGTTTCGGCGTCGTTGGCGGGGGCCACGGCATTGAACGAAACCAGCTGCCCGTTCGCGATGATGGAGGTGGTGAAGGGCTGCACCGCGTCGAAGGCGGCGTTCTTGATCCATTTGTAGTAGGTCGCGAACGCGAAGATGGTGTCGGCGTTGAGGTAGAACTCCAGCGATGCATCCAGGTTGGTCGCCTCGAGCGGCTTCAGCTGGGGATTGCCGGTCTGGGAGTTGGCCAGCACGCCCTGGACGGTTGTGGCGTCCGCATCGACGATCGGGGTGATGCCGACGTTGAACTCCTCGATCCCGACCCGGGCGATGGAACGCGAGGCGCCGAAGCGCAGCCGGGTCGTTTCGCTCAGGTCGAAGTTCACGTTCAGGCTGGGCAGCCAGTAGTCGTACTCGCCCTCCCCGGTGATTTCGCTGATGGTCCCGGGCACGACCGTCAAGGTCGCCGCCGCCCCGCCCGTGGACGGGACGACCAGGACCTGGGAGCGATAGCCGCGCGCATCGACCTGGGTGGACACGTAACGGAGACCGGCATTGCCGCTGACGGGTATGCCGTTCCATTCGGTGCGGAAGCTGGCGACGCCATAGAGGGCCGCGATCGATTCGGTGACGTCGGTGTCTTCCGGTCCACGGGAATCCGCCAGCAGGGGATTGCTGTCCCGGCCGGTGTAGGCGCGGAACAGGCAGTCATTATTGAAGAGAGCCCAGGACCGGATGTTGGTGTCGGCGCCGCCCATGAAGTCGTCGCTCTGGAACGGGGTGCGGCAATCGACATTGGCGCGCGCCGTGATCTGCGCGGCGGTCAGACCGTCTCGCGCGATCGGGATGGCGACATCGCTGTTGTTGTTCGCGTCGTTGGTGCGGGTGTGTTCCGAATAGCGAGCGCCGAACGCGATGCGCTCGAAGAGCCCTTCTCCCAGATCGTAGGTTGCGTCGACACGCGCCGCCGCGATCGCATCTTCCCGGTCCGTGGTCAGGCGATAGCGGGCGTAGTTGGTGTTCGAAGCCGGCGTCGCGACCAGGAAGTTGGCGGGGTCGTTGATGTCGAAGCCGACGAACTCGATGCTCGGTACTTCGTCGCGGGTGGCGTCCAGCGTGTAGGCCACCCGCCGACCCGACCGCATGTTGGTCGCCTTCTGCAGCTCGGTACGGTGCGACTGGGAGTAGGACAGGTCCGCATTCACGATCAGCCGATCGCCGGTCCAGCGGGCCGCCAGGCCGCCTCCGATGTATTCCTCCTCACGAAGACGGTCCTCCAGCTGGACCTCGATATTGGAGTTGCCCGAATAGCGGATCAGCGCGCCGTCGCTGTAGCCATTGCCCTGACCGCCGATGATGTCCGGCCGGATGCCCCGCGCGGCCTCGGTGATCGCCAGCATGTTGCGGCTCTCGAGGCTCTCGCGGTTCGAATACTGGGCGTCCAGGACGAAATCGAGCCGGTCATTGGGACGCCACTGGAACGCTCCGATCAGACCGTCGCGGATCTCGCTGGTCGACTTCTGCTGGAAGGCCCGGTTCGTGGTGGCGAAATAGAGTGGGGTCTCGGTCGTTCCGGCCTGGTTGGCGGTGCTCAGGTTCGGGCGCAGGGCGCAGTTGAAACTGGTTCCGGCCGCGGTCTGCTGCGCGGCCGTGCCGGTGATCAGGCCGGGGTTGTTGGCGGCGGTCGAGCAGGGGATGAAGGATGAGTTCGTGATGTAATAATCTTCAGGCGCCGCCTGGTCCTGGCGTTGATAGCCGATGCTCAGGCCGAAATCCCCCAGCCCGGTGTCTTCCCACCGCTCGGTCACCGAGATGTTGGCGCGGTAACCCAGGCCGTCCCGGCCCTCGATGGCCGCGTCCTTGGGCAGGAAGACCGACCGCCATTCGGCCTGCAGGCGGGGCGTGGCTTCCAGCGGGCGAATGGAGCGCAGATCGATGACCCCGGCGATGCCGCCGTCCAGAAACTCGGCGGATTGGGTCTTGTAGACCAGGACGCCGTTGACGAGCTCGGACGGGAACTGCTGGAAGGCGACCGAGCGGTCGGGACCGGCGGTCGAGACCTCGCGGCCGTTGAAGGTCGAGAAGGAGAGGGTCGGGCCCAGGCCCCGGACGGAAAGTTCGTTGGCGTTGCCCTTGAACCGGTCGGCGGTGACGCCCGTGATCCGCTCCAGCGTGTCGCCGACGGAGTTGTCGGGCAGGGAGCCGATCTCGTCGTTGACGATGGCGTCGACGATCGTGGCAGTCTCGCGCTTTACGGCGATGGAGTTGCGCTGCGTCGCGCGGATGCCGGTGACGACGATCTCGTCGACCGAGGACTCCTGATCCTGCGGCGCGGGCGGCGTGTCGGACTCAGTCCCGGACGTGCTTTGGGCGAAGGCGGTCGTCGCCATCGCCATCGCGGCGACGGACGACATAAGCAGGACGCGGCCCGCGAGGAGCGATAGTGTGGTCATGTTGGTTTCCCCTCTAGGACGTTTCGTCGCGCACCCGTTTCCCGGATGACCTTGCGAAGAGGCTAGACCAGATATGACACCGGTGGCAAGATTGGTCTGGCCAAAATTTCACGGATCAACCGCGATGGGGCTTTGGGAGATGAAAATGTTCGGATTGAAACAGGCGCTCGTCATCGCGCAGGCGACGGTGCTTCTGGTCATCGCAGGCTGCGCTCACGCTACGCCGGCTCCAGCGGATACGGCGGTCGTCCAGCAGGCGCGGCGCGTCGCGGACTGGCAGCTCGCGCACATGGGCTCGTTCGACTACGTCTCGACGTTCCGGGACCACACGGAGGATCCCATCGACTGGATCCAGGCGACCTTCTGGGCCGGCCTGACCGACCTCGCCGACCTGACAGGCGATGTCCGCTACGCCGACGCGGTGATCGCACACGGGGAAGCGGCGGGCTGGGCGTTCGGAGATCGGCCGCGGCACGCTGACGCGGACGCCATCGGTCACACATGGGTCTGGGCCGCGTCGAAGGTCGATGGCGAGGCGCGGGTGCGGCGACTCGAACCGATCCGCGCCCGCTTCGACGCCGTGCTCGCGGCCCCCAGCGACGTGTCGATGATCTTCGGCGAGGAGCGTGGCGAGCGTGCCTGCCAGGTCCGCTGGTGCTGGAGCGACGCTGTCTTCATGGCCCCGCCGGTCTGGGCGTCCCTGTCCGGGGCGACGGGCGAACCAGCCTACTGGCGCCATGCCGACCGCGAACTGCAGGCGACCATCGCGGCCCTCTACGATGCCGACGACCACCTTTTCTATCGCGACAGCCGCTTCATCGGCCGCACCGGGCCGACCGGCAAGAAGGTGTTCTGGAGCCGGGGCAACGGCTGGTCCTACGCGGGCCTCGCCAAGATTCTCGAGGTGCTGCCGGCCGACGACCCGTCGCGCGCCCGCTATGTGGACCTGTTCCGCGAGATGTCCGAACGCATCCGCGGCCTGCAGGGCGCCGAAGGCTACTGGCCGGTCTCCCTGCTCGATCCGGGCGGCCCGCCAGAGACGAGCGGCACGGCCTTCTTCGTCTACGGCATGGCCTGGGGCGTGAACAACGGCGTGCTGGACAAGGCGACCTACGGCCCCGCGATCCGGACCGGCTGGGCCGCCCTCGACCGCGCGGTCCAGCCCCACGGCCGGCTCGGCTGGGTGCAGCAGGTCGGCTATGCGCCGGATCAGGTCGCGGCGACCGACACCCAGCTGTACGGCGTCGGCGCCCTGCTGATGGCCGCATCCGAAGTCGCCCTGCGTGGGGACTGGTAAGGCCAGTTGACGTGCTGGTCAGGCCAACATACCGTCACCTTCTGCTCTCCTAAGGCAGACGCCTTCTCGGGGGGCGGCCGCTGGCCGTCCCCCTTTTTTATTCGCGAGTTCCCAATGCGTCGTGTTTCCGCCCTGGCCGCGCTCATCCTCGGCGCCTCGGCCCTTCCCGGCGCAGCCTCCGCCCAGGAAAGGGGCGCGATCTATCTCGCCCCGCCGCCAATGAACCAGACGGTCCAGGGCCGGGTCCGCCCGCAGATCGAGGCCCTGCTGGAAACCTTGGCGGCCGAGGGCCGCGACTTCACGCTGGACGGCGTTGAGGTGTTCGAGGCCCAGGACAGGTTCCTGCCCGGCAAGATCGCCAGCGGCATGTCGCACGTCCTGGTCGCCACATCGCGCGACGACCCCGCCTTCGCCGAGCGGCTGGCGGCCTTCCGCCGCCTGTCCGAGCTGACGCTGGAGGACACGAACGACAGCTGGGGCATCTACTATTATATTTCGGCCCTGCACGCGCTTGAGAGCGCAGGCCTGCTGGACGAGGCGGTCAGCCCCGAAATCCTGGGGCGGCTGCGCGAGCGGCTGGACTGGCGCGCCTTCGTGCGCGAGCCCGAACTGACCCTGATCAACCTGCCCAACAACTACTACGGCGTGGCGTTCAGCATCGCCCGGCTGCGCTTCCTGCTGGGGTGGGAGGACGCCTCCGCCTCCGAGGCGCTGCTGGCGAAGACGCTCCAGCATTTCCGCGACTATTCCGGCGAATACGGCTTCGCCGACGAGACCTCGGGCGAGGGTCGGTTCGACCGCTATTCGGTCCTGCTGATCGGCGAGATCGCCCAGCGCTTCATCGAGACGGGCGTCGAGCCGCCGCCGGAGGTCCGCACCTGGCTGCGCAAGTCGGTCGACCTGATGCTGCCGCGCCTGAACCTGCGCGGCGAGGGGTTCGAATACGGGCGCAGCATCGGCGTCTATGGCGAGACGGCCTTCCTCGAAGTCCTGACCGCCGCCGCCGCGCTCGACGTCCTGACCGATGAGGAGCAGGCCATGGCCTATGCCTTCTCGTCGCGGGTCGCGGTCCGCTATGTCGATTTCTGGCAGGATAGCGGGACCGGTTCGGTCAACCTGTGGGATCACGGGCGCAAGACCGACGCCTATCGCGGCAAGCACCGGATCCTGGGCGAGAACCTCAGCCTGGCGCACCAGTTGATCTACACCAACGCGATCTGGAACCGGCTGGGTCTGACGGACGCGACCCCGGACGCCGGGTTCGAGGCCTGGCTGGACCGCCGCCCGAGGTCGAGAACGACCTGGTTCGCGCGGGGCGACCATGACCGGGTGCTGGTGACTTATCGCGACGGCGACCGGGTCATCGGCCTGCCGCTGATCAACGGCGGTCCGACCCAGCATATGAACACTCCCTACTTCCCGATCCCCTTCTCGCCCGGCGTGCTGTCCGGCGCGGCGGACGAAACCTTCCCCCAGCTGGCGCCCCGGCTGACTCTGGCGGACGGATCGACGCTGATGCCGCTGTCGTACTTCAAGAATGTCGTCGTCGATGAGGACGGAGCCCGAACGACGGTCTCGTACCGCCAGGACGAACTGGATCGGATGGGGGAGGAGGCGCCCCGACCGGATAAGCGCGCACAGATCGAGACCCGTTACGTCCTCGAACCCGGCGCCGTCACCCGCCACGACGACATCGTCCTTGACGGCGACGCCGTGGTCGATCTGGAGTTCCCCGTCTTCTCGCGCGGCGCCACGGTCGACGGCTCCGTCATCCGCTTCGCCCAGGGCGAGGTGGCCTCGTTCGAGGCGACCGGCATGACCTGCGCTCCGACCGGGGATTTCGACGCCGCCACCTACGCCAGCCCGGTCGGCGCGTTCCGGACCGTGATCCGCTGTCGGGCAGAGATCGAAGACCGCGCCAGCCTGTCGTGGCGTATCGGCTTCGCGCCCTGAACCCTATTCGGCGGGAGACGCCAGTCCCATCCGGACCAGGGCCGACAGGCTGTTCGCCTGCATCTTGCTCATGACCTTGGCGCGGAAAATCTCGACGGTGCGCGGGCTGATGGCCAGTTCAGTGGCGATCTCCTTGTTGGAGCGCCCTTCGACCAGGGCCCGGAACACCTGGTGTTCGCGTGGGCTCAACTGGGCGATCCGGTCGGCGAGCTCCTGCCGGCTTTGGCGCTCGCCCTCCTGTTTCGACAGATGGCCCAGACAGCCGCGCACCGCTTCCAGAAGGCGATAGGGATCGAACGGCTTCTCGATGAAGTCGACGACGCCGGACTTCATCATCTGAACGGCCATCGACACGTCGGCGTGGCCGGTGATCACGATGATCGGCCAGGCCTCGCCTTTAAGTCCCCTGAGGCGGCGAACGACTTCGGCGCCGTCCATGTCGGGCATGCGCACATCGGTGATCACGCAGGCTGACTCCACTTCCGGCAGGTTGGCCAGGAGATCAGCGCCGGTCGCGAAGGCGCGAGCGCGGATGCCCTCGCTGCGAAGAAGGATGACCAGGGCGTCGCGTACGGCGTCGTCATCCTCGGCGATCAGGACCGCGATCGTATTCATGCGTCCACCAGTTCCCGCTCGCGCATCAGACAGAACGAGAAGGCGGCCCCGCCAAACGGGCTGGCCTCGACCTTCAGTACGCCACCATGACTCTCGATGATGGTCCGGGTCACGGAAAGACCCAGGCCCATGCCGCCGGACTTTGTGCTCATAAGGGGGCGGAAGATAGTTTCCATATCGGCTGTCGCAATGCCCGCGCCATTGTCTTCGACGCGCACCTCATAACATTCCGCCGAGATCGCCCGGCCGGACACGATGACGCGGGGGTTCGGCCGCCCTTCGAGGGCCTCGACGGCGTTGCGCACCAGGTTGACCATGGCCTGCTGGAACTGGATCCGCTCGGCCCAGACCCTGTCGTCCTCCTCGTCGATCAGGAATTCGATCGTCGCACCGCCCGTGCGTCCGATCATCTCGAGCACGCCTTGAAGGTCGTCGATCATCTTGCCGGTGCGCTCGACATCCAGCCCTCGGGTTTCATGAGCCAGAAGCTCGCGCATCCGCCGGATGATTTCGCCGGCGCGCAGCAACTGGGCCTTGGCCATGTCGACGGTCCGGCCCGCGCTATCCGCCACCGGTCCCGCGCGCTTCATGTCGGTCTGGGCGGCATGCAGATAGGTGGCGGCCGCGCTGAGCGGCTGGTTCAGTTCATGCGAGAGTGAGGCCGCCATCTCCCCCAGTGAGTTCAGGCGCCAGACGCGGTTCAACTGGGCGTGGAGTTCCCGGGCCTGGGCGTCTGCAGTATGGGACGCGGTCAGGTCGGTCAGCGTCAGAATGGCGTAGTCGGGATCGCCCTCATCCCCGTTGATGCCCAGCTGGATACTGAGATGCAGCCGCTGGCCGTCGCCCCGGCGCGCGACCCACGACCCTGACGCCGCCGCGCCCGTGCCGCGGGGGGCGAAAGTCTCAACATCGAAATCCTCGACGAACAGGTTGAACGGTTCGCCGATCGCGAGCGCGCCCGGCGCGGCCAGCAAGGCCGAGGCGGACGGCGTCAGCGAACGGATGACGCCCCGCCGATCCAGCATTACGACCGGAACGGACACCAGAATGGTCTGGAGCATGTGGTCGCCCCGGGCGAGCCGCCGTGACAGTTCGCGGGCATGGCGGAGGGAGGCGCGCAGCCGCCCGAATCCCTCGGAAATCAACCAGGCTACAGCCGCGAACAACAGTGCGTTGGCGATCGTGTCCGTCAGGCTTTCCCGGGAGACCAGGGTCACATTCGCCGCGATCGCCAGGACGATGGCGAAGGCCGTTTCGCGCCGCCCGGCCAGCAGGGCCACGACCATGACGGCGGGCACCATGGGCAGATAGTAGAAGGCGCCGAACCCTTCCAGAGCGGCCCCGATGCCGATGCAGGCCAGCACGGCGACGATCGCGAGGGTATAGCCGGCCCACGGCGCGCAAAGCAGCTGCGCCGTCCTGGTCTGGATGAACGCGAATGCGTTCTCTCGCGACATGATGCCGCCTCAATCAACCTGGGGCGAAGTCGAGCCCTGTCCGATTCTTCTGTGTCGATTCGAGGCGGCGATCCGCAGTTATCAGCGTCAACCTAGGAAGTTAAATTTCATCAGAAGATGAATAACCCGTCTGCGTGGGTGGCGAGGTCCGGCCCGGATCGCCGGCCGTCCGGGGTGTAAGTATTCCTACCTAGACAAAAATTCATCAATAATACGCTGCCGCTGGCCATCCTTGGAACATCATCCAAGGAGCCGCCTTCATGTTCTCTCTTGTTCGGAGCCGCCTGCGTCGGACCGATTTCGCCACGGTCGCTGTGACTGTCGGCGGTCTGTTCGCCATGGCCGTCCCCGACACCGCCTCCGCCCAGGACATCAACTGGACCGTCGGCGTCGCCAGCGAATACATGGGCAAGGGCGCAGGCAAGAGCAACGGCGAGATCGCGCCGTATGGTTCGGTCGAAGTCAGCACCGGCCAAGTCTACGCGAGCGTCTTCGCCTCGACGGCGGAAATCTCCTCGGGCGCCGACGCCGAGACCATCACGACCCTCGGCTGGCGGCCGAGCGTCGGCGACGTCAAGCTCGATCTCGCCATCCTGAACCGCGACCTGCCCGGCACCCGCGCCGGTGTCGACAGCAACTATTTCGAATACCAGGCGGACGCGACGCGCGCCTTCGGTCGCGTCAGCACCCGTCTGCGCGTCAACTATACGCCTGACGGCTTCGCCGCGACCCGGGAAGCCTGGTGGATCGAACTGCAGGGTTCGACCGCGCTGGACTCCAGGACCAAGGCCAGTGTCGCTCTCGCAGATCGTTCCGCCGATGGCGGGGCGGAGTATGTGGCCTGGAATGCAGGCGTGAAGCGCAAGCTGACCGACCAGGTCTCTCTGGACCTCCGCTGGTACGACACCGACGCCCATGACCTCGGTGAACCTTACGAGGGCCGTCTGGTCGCCTCGCTCAGCCTCGCCCTCTGAATATCCCGCCGACCTCCACCTCCGGTACGTCAAGGAAATCCGCCGTGTTCTTTACCAACCTCCCGATCGGCAAAAAGCTCGTTATCGCTTTCGCCGCCGTCCTTCTGGCCATCGGCGCCATGGGCGCCACGATCTTCTTGAACCTTCAGGCCCTGTCCAAGGCCGGTGAGGCGCGAAGCACCACCAACGCCCTCGTGCGCGACACGGCGGAACTTGAGTTCAAGATGGCGCGTCAGGAGAACAGCTATCGCGGCTTCCTGATTTCCGGTGACCGGTACTATCTGGAGCGGCTGGATTCCCACCGCGCCGACTTCAAGGAAGGACTCGAGGCTCTGCGCCGGGACGGCGGTGCTGAAGCCGACCGTTTGGCCGATGTGATCGAGGAAGGCGCTGACGCCTGGTACGATAACGTCATAACTGTCGGCGTCGCGCTGGCCGCCAACCCGGCGACCCGCGCCCAGGCCGTCGCCATGGTCGGCCGGGACGGTGTGGCGGATAACTTCACCAATGTCGTCGAGGAGGCTCTGGACACCCTGAACACCCAGAACCTTGCTGCGCTTCAGGCCACGAAAGAAGCCCAGACCAAAGCCACCCAGACGGCGCTGATCGCCCTGATCGTCGGTCTCGTCGCCGCCCTGTTGATCTCATGCGGTGCGGCCTTCATCCTGACCCGCGGCATCGTCGGGCCGACCAATCTGATGATCGGCCACATGCGTCGCCTCCTGGGCGGCGACACGGGCTTCGAAGTGCCCTGCGTGGTGCGCAAGGACGAGTTCGGCGAGATGGCTCGCGCCGTCGTCGCCTGGCGCGACGGCCTGATCGAGAAGGTCCGTCTGGAAGCCGAGGGCGCCGCCCTGCGCGGTCAGTCGGACGAGGAGCGCGCCCGCAACCAGCGCGCCGCCGACGCCGCCGCTCGCGAACAGCAGGCAATCGTCTCGGCACTGGGTGAAGGCCTTGATCACCTGACGCGAGGAGACCTGACGTTCAGCATCAGCCAGTCCTTCCCCGAGGACTATGCGAAGCTGAAGGACGACTTCAACGCGGCCATCCGCCAGCTGAAGGACGTCATGTCGGTGGTGGCCGGCAACGTCTCGGCCATCCGCTCGGGCGCCGGCGAGATCGCCCAGGCCTCTGACGACCTGTCGCGCCGGACCGAACAGCAGGCCGCCACGCTGGAAGAGACGGCGGCTGCGCTGGACGAGATCACCGCCACGGTCAAACGCACGGCTGAAGGCGCCGAGCGCGCCGGCACTGTCGTCGTGGGGGCCAAGGCCGCCGCCG
>NZ_JANODA010000035.1:0-50031 GCF_031412435.1 Brevundimonas sp. | reverse complement strand
ATAACCCGCCGGGGACGACACGGTCAGCTCGCTTTCCAGCGTGACGGCCTGCCGTGTTTCAGGGTTCCAAATGCGACCCTGCGTGAAGTCGATCTGGAGCCACGACGGGTCTTCGACCCACGAAGGAGCCCCCCCTCCCATTCGTTGGGAGTGGCCCACCCGGCCGACGCCGCCGACCCTGCCAACGCCGAACAGCATCAGACGCGGACCCGGCCGTCGACGGGCAGGATGAACAGATAACCGTCGGCGCTGGCGCGGATCACGCCGAACTGGTCGCCGACATTGATCTGAAGGTGAAACTTCTCGCCGGCCAGCATGGGGAAGGCGTTGGTCGCGGCGTTCGCGACCGGGTCCAGGGCCGCCACGGTGACATAGCAGTCCGTGGTGGCGTGCAGCATGACCTCGCCCGCGTCGTTGATCTCGGCCGACGCGGCATTGGCCGCCGCGACGGCAACCCGCTGCTGCAGGTCGTAGCGGTACTTCCGCGTGCTGGTCGACGACTTGTCGTAGTTGGTGTCCGGCATAGAATTCTCTCCTCTTCGCCGGGGCCTAGCGGCCCCAGCCGTTGCCGCCGCCCATGCGGACGGCGCGATGCATGACGGTGCGACGCCAGGCGCTGACGCCGACGACCTGCATGGCCTCGGCGAACACGGCGTCGGCTTCGTGCCGAAGGTAGCGGCGGGTGTTCACCCACGGCCGCTCGGACGTGATGTTCAGATAGGCGGTGATTTCCTCGGGGGTCAGCATCGGCGTCCCTGCCGCCGACTTCCCCGGGCGCGGCGCCTGCAACCGCTCCAGCAGGTTCGGCAGGTCGCCCTCGATCAGATACAGCAGGTCGTGGATGATCGACGGCCGGGCATAGATCCCCAGCGCCGGAAACAGGTTGCGCACGCCAAAGGGCATGGACGCGAAGTCCGTCACGAACCCGGCGGGGACCAGGATGACGCTCTCGCCCCCCGCCTGGGTCCGGTCGCGATAGTCGACCGGCGTGGTCAGCTTGACCCGTTGACGCCCGTCCACGATGTCGCCCGGCAATTCGCGCCCGGACCAGCTCTCGCTGATCCGGACGTCGTCGGTGATGCGGACGGGCGTCGGGGTCACGGCAGTTCGCCGCTCATGAAGTATTTGCCCTCGCCCGACAGATCGACGCACACCACGCCGCCGAGGGTCGTCGTGACGACGTAGCCGTTCTCGTCGAGGTGGGCGTAAGTCCGGGGATTGATCGGCGCGAGAGGCGTCGGACCGCTCTCGAATATCCGCTCAAGGATCTTCATTCCGGCCGCCGTGGGATAGCCATTCCCCTTCACGCCCAGCCTCCCGCGAACAGGGCCGCCTGGAAGTCGATGGCGTAGCCCGCGATCGGGGCCGCCTTGTCCATGCTGTTGACAATCGGCCGCGCCTTGGTGAACTGGCCCACCGTCGCCGATCCCGTCCGGGGCAACAGGTCGTCGAGCCCCCGGCCGGTGAACCAGCCGTCGCGCATGCCATAGATCAGGATCGCGGCCGATATGGCGGGCTCCAGCACCCGCTCCGGCGTCTTCGCCAGATCCACATCCTCGCCGATGATGCCGAGGCGGCGCAGCTCGACCGTCGCCCGGACATAGTTGTCCAGGCCGGTGATCATCACATCGCCGCGACCGGCGTAGAGGACACCGTCGCCATCGGCCTCGGGCGTGTTGCCCAGCCGTTCGGCCAGCCGGCCGGTATCGTATTTCGACAGGTAGGCGTCGCCGCCCAGCTCCTTGATCGGCTGCATCCGATAGCCGCTCTCGTGATAGGCGGTCGCCAGCACATAGGCCGTCCACGCCAGACCGAACCCGGCATGGCCACAGGCGGCCAGGATGCGCTCGCAGCCCTGCACCTGGCTCACGCTCATCCGGGGCCACAGACGGCCGCGAAGACGGTCGAAGAAGGCGGCGGGCTTGGGCAGGTCCAACTGGACCGCCTCGGGCGGCACGGCCTTCAGCGCCTCGTCGATGACGGCCACGGACGCCAGCAGCTGGGCGCGCAGCGTGGTCAGGGTGTCGGTCATTTCGATGCTCTCTCCGCTTTGGTGCTGACGATGTCGGCCCGGCCGTCGATCAGCTGGATGACGGCGCCGTCCAGGGAACCGCCGGGTTGGGTCGAGGCCGGGTCGCGCAGCTGGCGGATCAGGCTGTCGTTCGACTGGCGCAGGGCGCGGACCTCGCCGGCCAGCTGGTCGCAGCGCGCCTCACATTCGGTGTGCGATTTCTCGATGGCCGCGATGCGGGCCACCAGCGCGCCGATCTGCCCCTCTGCCGCCGTGTTCAGCGCCTCCTGGAACGCGGCTGCGGCGGTCACCAGATCGGCGGCGTCGGCCGTCTTCGACGGCACCCGACCCTGCCGCTCCAGCCACCACTGCGCGAGACGCAGCACGCCCGCCCCGACGCCGGTCAGGGTCACGCCGCCCAAGATTTCCGCTGCGCCGATGTCGGGCATCAGGTCGCCTGCCCGCGCGCGGCTTCGTACCAATAGGTGTCGGCGCAAACGAGGGTCAGGACATCCCTGTCGTTGACGACCAGATCGGCCCCGGCGTTCAGGCGGATGTTGCCGCTCGACAGGACGCTGCGCGTGTCCTCGAACAGGAAGTTGACCACGTGCCCGAAATGGGTCGGCCCCAGCACGCCCATCGCCTGTCCGGGCGGGCCGACGACCCGCTGGGCGTCGTGGTTGGGACTGGGCTGGGCGGTGCCGATGTTCGTGATGACCATCTCGGCCAGCTCGAGATTGATCACCGTGCCGTTCGTGATGTGCGGCATGCCGATCACGGCGCCCGGGATCGAGCCGCCGTTCACCGCGTACTGGAAGCCGCGAATATCCGTCGTCCGGTCCACTACGACGCGGCTGGCGCTTCCGTCGACCAGACTGATGCCTGAGCCTTCGAGAATGGTCTCGCCGTACAGGCCGGCCAGCCCGCGCAACCAGCAGGCGCTCATCCGCACATTGCCGCCGTCGAGCTTCAGGCCGGTCCGCACCGCGTGGGCCGAACAGGCGACCATGATCACCTGGGCTTCACCGTCGTCCAGTTCGATATGATAGGCGACGTCCACGGCCGCCGTCTGGCAACCGATCAGCTTCAGCTCGTTGGTCTTGCCCAAGATCTTGAACCCGATCGATCCGGGAATGACCCAGGGCGTGACCGGATAGGCCAGGCTGTCCTTGCCGCAGTTGGTGAAGACCGCGTTCGACGGGCCATAGGGATAGGCGGGCGTCGGGCCCGGCGCGTCGTATTCGGCCGTCTCGGTCTGGATGCCGACGAAGTGGCCGTACTCGAACAGGTCCTCCAGCTGGATCCAGTCGTTCACGCCGGAGAAGCGATAGGCGATCCCCGGCCGATGGTTCATGTGTTCGGCGGTCGAGGCGGCGTTGCCCAGCGTGCCGAAGGTGACGAACGGCCAGCCGTGCAGCGGCTTGATCCGCGACACGTCCAGGCTGTTCTTCGACCAGAAGCCGTTCTTGGCGTCCCAGCGGATGTTGCTGGCCTCGGCTCTCTGGTGGCTGTCACAGACCCAGACGTAATCGAAGCCCAGCACCAGCAGGTTGGTGCAGCAGGTGTCCTCGCCCTCGATCGTGATGGCGGTGCCGGTGAAGGCCGCGTCGCGCGTCGCGCTGTCGTGCGGCGTCACCTGCCCGTTCAGGCCCTTGCGGCACAGGAACAACTCGGACAGGCCCGCCCCACCCTTGACCCGGATCGTCTTGGCCGGGTTGATGATCAGCCGCGATCCCAACGTCCAGATATCGGCGAGGGAGCCGCTGTCGGGGCCGGGAATGCCCGGCAGGGCCAACTGACCCTTCACCCGCACGCCGGGCGCGCAGATGAAATCGTCGTCCAGCAGATAAGTCTTCGATGGGTCTACCATCAGGTAGCCGCCGCCGATGGCGCTCAGGGCGGCCGCCGCCGCGTTGAAGGCGGGGGCGTCATTCGTCGTCCCGTCGCCCACGGCGTTGTACGGCGCGTCATGCACGGACAGCTGATAGACGCGCAGGTTGGTTTTAAACGGCAGAGACGAGACGCCCGAACCGGCGCGGGAGGGGACGTCCAGATTGGTCCGCGCCGACGAAGCGCTGCCCAGATCGCTCAGGTTGGCCGATTTGGCCGCCCGGGTGTTGGCATTGGACTGTGCCCCGGCCGCCGCCGCACTGGCCGCCGCCGCCGCACTGGCCGCCGCGTCGATGTCTCCTGATAGCGGCGCGACCTGAGACGCGACCTCCGCCGCGATATCCTCGGGATTGGCAATCCCGCCGCCACCGCCCCCGCCGCCGCCTTCGGCAAGGCGCGCGATCTCGTCGTCCTGTTCTTCGGCGATCCGCATCTGGCGATCCAGCGCCTTCTCGGTCGCCCGGGGCTTGTGGCCCTCGGTATCCGGCAGGGCCACGCCCTGACGTCGCGCGGTCCAGCGCCGGATGACGACTTTTTCGCCCGTCCATCCGCCCTCGGGCACGATAGAGGCGTCCAGGGTCACGCTGCCGCCGTCCACGGACGGGGTCGGCGCGCTCAGGGTGAAGTCCACCCCCAGTTCCAGATCCGGCCCGGCGACGCCGTCGGTCTCGACATAGACCCAGACGTCCTCGGGCGCGTCGAACTTCCAGCCCGTGGTCCACGGTCCGACGGCCGACCCTGTCGGCGTAATGACATTGATGCTGGGCGCCGGCGTCGTGGTCATGCGCCACTCTCACGCGCGCGTGCGTGGGGGTGGACGGAGGGCTAGAAGGGTCGGGCGGTCAGCTGCCCACGGCCTCGGCGGGGCTGTAGAAGAACTCGGCGTTCTCTTCCTTCTCGACGCGCTTTTCCATGCGCGCGACCGACCCGGGCGACGCCGCCTCCTGCAGCCGGTACCAGACCAGATAGTCCAGAGCCGCCCGCGTGTAGAACAGGTTCACCAGCGGGATATTGGCCTTGGCCATGCCGATCAGCTTCGCCGGAACGTCGGCGATCTCGTCCGGGTCGCCGCTCGTCGTCTTGCGGATGATGGTCATCAGCCGCTCGATCTCGCTGACCGTCGGCCCCATCATCGACCCGACGGTGAAGCCGATCCCGTTCCGGTTCGCCTCTCCGAACAGCAGGTCGCCATAGATGCCCAGGCCGCCGCCCTGAAGCAGGCTGGCCATGAACAGCTTCCCGCCCTGGAACTCGCCGTCCTCATCGGTGAAGCCGCGCGGCTCCCGGCCTTTGACGATCTGTTTCGCCTGCAGCGACGCATAGCCCAGCAGGGTGGACGCCACGATCAGGTGCGCCATCAAGGCCACTGGCTTCTGACCGGCATACCCCGCCGTCGCCGGCGCCACATGCCGCCCCATGATCGCAGCCGAAAAGCTCCAGAACTGCGTCATCGCCCGCACGGCCTCGCCCCAGACGGTGCCCGGCCGCGTCCCGCGCGTGATCGCCACCCGCTCGCGCGCCCTGGCCTCGGTCAGGGCGTCGTCCAGCACCCCGCCGACCATGGCCTGGAACCTCAACCTCAGGTCCTCGCGGACCCGCCGCGCCGCCTCTGCCGTCGCCTCCTTGCCGGTCAGCCCTGCCCGCTTCAGCAGGGCCTTGTCCGAGATCCCGTCTATGGCCTCGAACGTCCAGTACCGCCGCCCCTCCGGTTCCACGCTCGCCTCGGCGGGCTTCTGCCGCAACGACGACGCCTCCGGTCGCGCCGCCTCCGGCTGGATCAACCCCAGCCGCGCCAGCTCCCAGTCGTCGGCGTCGATGCCGTATCGCTCCAGCGTCTCGCGCGTCCCGGCGTTCAGGGCCGCCCACGGCCGCGACGCCTCGGCCCCCAGGTGCGCCGAATACATCTCCGCGACCCCGCGCCTCAGGCCGTCCACCCAGGCCTCGAACAGGTTGACCTTGTAGAACAGCCGCTGCGCCGACGCGGCCCAGCCCAGCGGCCCGTCCGCCGCATGGAAACGGCCGGTCATATGCGCCGCCGCCGACCGCGCCCCGACGTCCAGCAGGTCCGCCGCCGCCTTGCCCTCGGCCGACTGCAATCGCGCGATGCCAGCAAACGCGCCCGAATAGCCGTCCAGGAACCCGGCCCCCGCCCGCTTCATCGTCTGCGCCGCCAGCGACGTGTCCGACAGGCCCGACAGGACCATGCCCCCCAGCTTGGCCAGCGACTGCTGAACCCGGATCGACCGCCCGACGATGGCGAACCTCAGGTTCTCTGGCGCCGACCCGGCCCCGGTCATCTCGTCGAACTCGGCCCGGCGCTGCGCCGACATCAGCCGGTCCGCCGCCCCGCTGTCGCCGCGTTGGCGGGCGCTCGCGTGCAGCTCGGCGACCTTGTTGGTGAACATCGCCTCGGGCGCCGGACCCCAGCGGTTCATCAGGGCCGCGTTCTTGGCCGCCCGCTCCAGCCCGCCCATGACGTTGGCCAACATCGAGCCGCGGCCGAAGGTCTGGTGATAGTCGTACCAGTCGTCGGGGCTCTTGAAGTGCAGCACCCGGTGTTTCGACACGCTGCGCGCCTTGGACGCCGGGGGCCGGAAGTCCCCGATGTCGTCGGCGCCGCCCAGAACCTCGGACTTGCCCGACACGATGTCGAACCAGACCCGGTACAGCATGACCTCGCGCACGTTCGCCGCGTCGTCGATCGCGCCCGACGCCTGCAACGCCCGGGCGTCGTCCATCCAGCCCTCGTCCAGGTCGCGCGCTTCGATGCCGTCGAACGTCCGGTCATCCAGCTTCGGCGTGATGAAGTCCCGCCATTCGCGGTAGGCCCGGCGGCTGGCCTTCAGGCTGGCCCCCTTCATGTCCTTGATGGCGCCCAGCCCGCCCGCCTGGAACTCGCGCCAGAACCCGCCCGCGACCCTCAGCCGGTCATGCGCCTGGCGGCCGATATAGCCTTCGATCCGGCCGATCCACGCCCCGACGTCGTTCTGCATCAGCCGCCCGGTTTCGGTCGCGGCGTTCAGGATCTCCGCGACCTTCAGCGCGTCGGCGTCGCCGGTCGGCGGGATGTCCTGCCCGTTGAGGCGCGCCATCTCCCGGCCCACCATCCGCTCGAAGTCGTGATCCACGCCGAACCCGGACATCCGGTCCAGCAGGTCCGCCTCGCGCAGCCCCTTCTCGACCTGGCCCCACAGGGCGACGGTCCGCGCCCGCCCCTCGGCGTCAACGCTGAACGATCCGCCCAGCCCTTGTTTCTCGGACCCCACATTGAACGCCTTCAGCCTGTCGGCCTCGTCCCCGACCGCGTCGCCCATCCCGGCCATCATCCGGTCGAACCCGGCGCTGGCCCGCGCCGATGCGACGCGCAGCCGCCGCTCGGCCAGCACGCCGACCAGCTCTTCCTTGGTCAGCTCCTGCGCCGCCTCGGCCATGGCCGCCTTGTCGAAGGCCTCGCCGCGCCGCTGCGCCTTGCGCAACAGCCGGTCCAGGATGTCGTCGATCTGTTCATCCGAGAAGGCGTCGCCCGTCGCCATGCGGACGGGACTGTGACAGGCGCGGGTCAATGGACCGTGTCCGGCACGAAGTTCATGACCTCGGCGCAGGCCATCCGGAGGGCTTGAAGACCCGCGTAGGGCCGCCAGCAAAGGTCGATCATCGCGTCGTTTGTCGCCCTTCCTTTGAGCGAAAAGGCGTATCTGGGCTGCGACCACTCGCTATCAGTGAGGTCGCGCGGACCCTTCATCTGATCCGCAACCTTCACGATCCGACCTTCGGCCGTCACCTCGCTGACGGGAAACAGCATCCACAGGTCCTTCCGGCCGTCCCGGCGCAGCGCGACGAAACAGTCATCCGGGTTCAGAACCGTGTTGGCGTGTTGGTCTAGCCGGAGCCTCAGTTTGGCGGTCTCGGTGCGGGTCGAACCTGTCATGTGTTAGCTCTCAGTCGGTCAGCGGCTCCAGCAGGGGCACGAACCGCGTCAGGGTGAAGTCGGCGCGGATCAGCACGCCGCAGTCGCATTCGAACCCGCCGGGCTCGTTCACCCGCCAGACCCCGGCGGGGTCCTCGGTGAAGTCGAGCCCCCGCGTCAGCATGTGCGTGACGTCGCAGCGGGGACAGTCGAACTGCACCTGGTCCGGCGTCACGGCGACGCAGGCCAGCACGGCGGGAGGGGTTAGGATTTTCATCCGTTAACGAATGGCCGCTCATACGACAGTTTCGGTCGTAAGGCAGAAGGCGGCAGCGCGGATCGCCTCGGCCACGGTGGACGGTTCTGTGGAGCGTTCGAACGCCGGCAGGTCCACGCCGTTGGCCTGCGCCAGCGCCTCGGTGTCCGCCATCAGGGCCTTCAGCTCCGGGTCGGCCGCGATGAACGCCGCCACCCGGGCCTCGGGCGTCAGGCGGGTTCTGCCGCCCACTCCGCCAGCGCCTTCAGCCGGCCCGCCGTCTTCCAGTCTGTCGCCGCCTCCTCCGGGTTGGCGGGGTTCTTGGCCAGGCGGCCGAAGGTCGAGGCCAGCAGGCTCAACCTCTCGCGTCGTCCAGGCGGGCTCGCTGCCTCCGGCGTAGGCGAGGCCTCTCTGGCCTTCGCCTTCGGCCCCGGCATAGCGGGCAAGGAGGGTGTCGAGGAAGGCGCGGCCATCGGGGGTCTCTCCAAACAGGTTCGGTCCGGCGGGCGTCTCGGCCGCGCCTCGGGCATAGTCTTTCAGGGCCTCGGCGATCCGGTCCGCGCCGCGCGGCTTCGTCAGCGCCTCGTCCCGGAACATCAGCTGGATCATCGCTCCGGTCTCGGGGCTCAGGGCCTCGCCCCCGAACAGGTCGGTCTGGCCCAGCCGCTCGGCCACCAGCTCGCCGACCGACATCCGCGCGGCGCGGGCCTCGCGCACCAGCGCCACCGCCCCGGTCAGATTGACGGTCAGGTCCAGCTCGCGCGGGGCCTCGGCCCTCATCTTCGCCCAGGCGGGCGCCGCGTCGGCCAGCGCCTGGCCGATGGACCGGATGTTGGCGTCGCTGGTCTCGAACAGGGCCGCCGTCAGCGCCTCGTCCCCATAGGCCCGCTGCACCAGCGCCGCCTGAACGCGGCTCTTGCCGGCCAGGCTAAGCGCCCCGCGCGCATCGGTCAGGGCGTTGGCGTCGTTCGGCGCGACCCGCGACACGAACCCCTTCAGGAACGGCCGGTTCGTCGCCGCAAACGCGTCGTCGCCTTCGATCAGCGACAGGGTGTCGGCGTCCAGACGGCGCGCGTCCGACTTCGCCTGTTCGACGGGGCTGAAACCCTCGGTCTGGCTCACGTTCAGTTCGCGCGCCATGTCGGCCCGGCCCGCCCCGGTCATCGGCTCCGACCGCATCCGCACCAGCACCGGCCGGTCGAAGCCCTCGATGTCGATGCCCGACCGCGCCAACTCGGCCTGATACCGCCCCCAGGCCTCGGTCCCCGTCGCGGCGCTGCGGCGCAGGGCGATGGTCCGCCCATTGCCGCTTTCCACCAGCCCGTCCGGGCTGACGATAGGCGCGCCGCCCGATGCCGCCCGGTCGCGCATCAACAGCGCCGGGTTCAGGTCGCGCTCCAGATTGTAGTTTTCGGCCTGCGACCCCGCCCGCGACCGGTCGCGCGGCTGAAGGGCCTGCGGATAGTCGCCCGAAGGTGTCAGGTCATCGCTGTGGCTGGTCTTCAGGTCGCCCAGCTCGACGACGGCGAACCGCACCGGGATTTCCCCGCCGCGCCGCGTCACCGCCGTGTCCGCCTCCAGCCAGCGACCCCGGATCGACGGGACCGCCGACACCTCATCCAGCGCGTCGATGCCGTTCCGGGCGAGCATGGAACCCAGGTCCACCGGCGCGTCCTCGGCGATGGCCTCAAGGCTCTCTGTAAAGGCCCCGACGCGTTCGTTCTCGGTCAGGCCGTCCAGGGCACGCGGCGGTTGGGGCGGCGTCAGCGCCTCGATCGACGGGCCGGTGTCGCCGAACCGCTCGCGCCATTTTCCGGCGAACTCGCCCGCGGTCATCCCGGCATGGCCACCGTTCAGCGTCAGGGCCCTCGCCGGATTGCGAACCCCTGCCGCCCTCAGGGCGTCAACGGCCGGTCGGTTGGGATCGCTCAGCAACTGACGGGCGCCGCCGAGACCCTGCTGGTGCGCCAGGTAAAGCTCCCAGCCTGCCGGATCGCGTCTCAGCGTAGATCGCAGGCCGTTCGTATTCTCCTGGGTCAGACGCATGAAGGCGCGGGTGTTGGTCGTCGGATCGTATTTGTCGCCCCCGCCGAACTGCGCCCAGGTGCTGTCGATGAACTGGAACAGGCCGCCGGCCGTCGACCGGCTGTTTTGCGCTCTCGGGTTCCCGCCGCTCTCGATCTGGGCGATGCGCATGGCGACATCGACGTTCACGCCTGACGCCGCGGCCTCGCGCGCGATAATCTCACCAACCGGGCCTCGAACGCCCGGCGCCCGCACTGGCGGGGCGCGGCGGCCCGTGCCAGCCACGCCGCCGACCGTGCCGCCCACCACGCCGCCTAGGGCCGCGCCGAACAGGATGTTTCTCAGGGCGTCGCCGCCGGTGTAATCCTCGCCGGTGCTCAGGCGCGCCGCCGCATTGATCCCCTCGGCCACGACGCCGCCGGTCAGGCCGTCGATCACGCCGACGGTCGCCCCGCGCGCGATGGCCGCGCCCCGCCCGGCGCCGCCCGCGACACCCAGCGCTCTCACGGCCGCGGATCCTCCGCCGATGAACCAGGTCGGCAGCATGACCGGGTCGGTCGCCGAACCCAGCACGGACGCGCCGATGCTCTCCAGCACGCTCAGGTCGGCCCGGGCGGCCGTATCCTCGCGGAACCGGCGCAACGTCGCCTGCCGGTTCATCTCGACGGCCCGATGCTCGTTCACCGGCGCGTCGAAGGTCAGTTCGCCCTCGACGCCGTAGCGGGCGTTGGCGTCCTCGGCGCTCAGTTCGTTCCGGTACTGGTCCCCGAAGACCCGCGCCCTCTGGGCGTCGAACGCCCGCCGGTCATCGCTGACGATGAAGCCGCCCACCCGGTCGGTCGCCTGATGCTCGTCGAACAGGGCGCGACGCCCCATCGCATTCGACACCGGGCCGGTCTCGACCAGGGTCGTCAGATCATCGTCGGACGCGGTGTCGGCGTTCTGGCGGAAAGGATCCTGAAACATGCTTCATCCTCCCCCTGCCGAAACGGGGGGTGGACGGGCTCAAGCAGCGAGCCGCCGCGCGGCAGGCGACAGCGTGCAAAGAGGCCCTAGCGCTCGCTGGTCAGCTGCGCCCAGGTCCGGACGACGTCCTGTCCTGCCGCGTCGCGAACCCGGACCGGGCGCCCCTGGGCGTCGGTCATCACCAGCTCCAGGCCGCTGTCGTCGGCCAGGTTCCTCCAGGTCGCGCGCTCGCGCACCATGTCGGCATAGACCCGTCGGCTCTGGTCCGGCGTCATCCGGGTGCTGGCGGGCGCGAACAGTCCCGAGCCGTCCTGTCGGATCAGCCCGCTGACAAGATTTCGCGCCCCCGCGCGCACGCGCCCGACCTCATGGCCTGAAGCCGCCGGCAAGGCCCAGTCGTCCTCGAACTCATAGGCGTCGGTCATGGGCGCGGTCGCCGTCCGCACCGCGTCGCGCACGCTCTCGCCCCGGGCCGCCATTCCATAGGCCAGGACCCGGGCGGCCTCGATCGTCGCCGGGCCGCCTCTCTGGCTGCCGATGGCCCGCATATAGGGCGCAAGCGCCGTGGTCAGGGCCGCGTCCACCTGATCCCGCGTGTCCTTGTCCGCGCGGTCGTCGCCGGTCAGGGCGCGCGACTGGACATACAGTGCCATCCGCCGGGGCGACCCGGCATAGTGGGTCAGCGCCCCCAGATCGGCGGGTTTCAGACCCGCCAGCGTCAGCTCCCTCAGCACCTGCGGCTGGAACTCGCGGCCGAACAGGGCGGCGCGAGCCGCCAGGGCGGCCAGTCCGTCACCGGCCTCGCCCTCCGCATCCAGTGACCCCACCCAGGCCTCGGCCGTGCCGCTGTCGAGGATGCGCCGCTGCGACAGCGGCACGCCGCCCTCGCGCTGGGCGATCCAGGTGGCGCGGGCGTAGGCCTGCGCCGTCTCGGCCGTCGGCTCGGCCGTGAAGCCGCGCCAGCGGTCGCGCACCCCCTCGGCCACGCGGTCGCCCGGCCCGGTCGGCGTCGCCGCCCAAGCCGCCGGATCGGACCTCAGCCCACGGTCCGCCTCGATCATCGCCCCCGCCAGCTCCAGCGCGCGGGCTCCGACCGCGTCTGTGGCGCTGGCCTGCAGTCGTTCGAGTTCCGATGACAACTGGTCCGCCGTCATGGTGCGAACCCGCGCCATCAGCGGCCGGACCTCCAGCGCCGCCTTCTGGTCGGTCTCGACCTTGACGGCCAGGGCGTCGCCGCCGATCAGCCGCGCCCGCTGGACTAGGGCGGCGTCGGGCTGTCCGCCCGCCAGTACGCCCCTCAGGTCCGCCGCGACCTGGGCTTCCAGATCCGCCGCCGCCTGGGCGTCCTCGATCACCCCGTTGGCCCGCGCGCTCTTCACCGCCTCGCGGGTGCGCGCCACCGTGCCGGGGTCCATCCAGTCATAGGCCCCGCGTTCCGCCTCGGCCTCGACGGCGTCATAGTCGCCGGCCTGTATCCGGGCCTCGATCGCACCGACCTGCGCCCGTTCGCGCGTCTCCTTCTCCAGTCGGTCCCTCAGGGCGGCCGGAGCGGCGGCGAGAATGGGCGCGATCTCCTCGTCGAACCGGGCCATCAGCGACGGGTCGCGCGCGGCCCGGTTCACCAGCCCCTGCAGACCCTGCGAGATGGTGGCCATGGTCCCGGCCTCGCGGCCCTCGTCCTCGGCCGCCATGGCCTGGGCCTGCAGGGTCACCTGCCGCGACAGCAGCATGGGCTTCAACCGATCGGCCACGTTCGGCGGCAGGTCGGCCAGGGCCGCCTCCTGCGCGGCCGTGAAATCCTCCATCGTTCCGGCCGCGAAGCCCGGTGACGCGCCGTCCCACGCCTGTCTGCGGGCGTCGGACCGCCCGTCGAAATCGTCCTGAAACCGCATCAGGGCCTGAAGCGCGCCGGCCTGATCCGCCGCGTCCCGGTCCGCAGAGGCCCGGCGGCCGCGCGTGGTCGTCTCGACCGCGATGGCCTGCTGACCGACACGGGCGCGAAGCTCGCGGGTCTGACGGGTCAGGCTATCGCGCACCCCGTCCGGAACGTCGGTTCGCGCCAACACCGGCGCATAGTGTGCATCGAACGCCGCCAGCTCGCGCGCGGCATAGCCGGGGTCGCGGCCGTCATACTCCTCGGCCCTCAGCCCGGCGGCCAGGGCATAGTCCTGCTGAACCGTCTCGATCTCGCGACCGGCCACGGCGTCGTCCGCGACCCGCCGGCTTTCGTCCCAGCGCGCGACCTGGGCGCCGGCGCTCTCCAGCGCCCCGCCGATGCTGCTGAAATCCACGGCCCGCCCCGACGCCGTCGCGCCGTTCGGCCCTTGCATGTCGATGGACTGAGGAAGCTTTGCCATCAGAAGAACCGATCAAATCGGGCCGGGGCCTGCCCGCCCGCGCGCCGCGCCTGCGCCTGCTGCGCCATCCCGCCCAGCACGGTTGAAGCGGCGTTGATGACGCTGACGGCGAAGTCCGCCTGGCCCTGTCGTCGCGCCGTCGTCGCCTCCTGTTTCAGGGCGATGCTTTCCGACAGGCCGTCGCGCACCGTCTGCCGGGCGCGATAGACACCCTGCCGCGCCAGATCGTCGATCACGGCCAGCGCCGACCCTTGCAGTCCGCCGCCGCCCGAGGCCGCCGCCAGCGTCGCCGCCCGCGCCCCGATCCGGTCGCTCTCCTCCATCTGGATCGAGGCGCGCACGCCCGCCTCCTGCCGGGCGTTCCGGGCCTGATAGCCCAGGGCCTTCGCCCGCGCGGATCCGGCGCGCAGACTGCCGATCCCGCCCATGATACTTCCCGCGGCCGCCAATCCGACCGCCAGCAATGGCAACGGCATCCTAGAACACTCCCCCGAAAAGCCAGTAATCCGCCCCGTCGGGCGTGTATCCGCGCATCAGACCCTCGCGCTTCAGGCCCAGCCGCTCAGCGAAGGCGCAGGCGTCCAGGCATCCGTTCCAGTCGCCTGTCGACGTCGGCGCCCGCACGGTCATCTCGACCCGGTGCGCCCCGGATTGCAGCACCGCCACGACGAACGCCTGCGCCACCTTCACCCAGCCGCGCGGCGACAGGTCGCTCGCGTAAAGCCAGGCCGTCCACCGCCCCATGCCGTTCGGCTCCAGTCCGCCACACGCGAGGGGCTTGGCCCACTTCCGCTCACCGTCGGTCAGGGTCCAGCACAGGCCCTCGACCCGGCCCGGCCCGAACAGCGGCTCCCCCATGGCCTTATGCTCGCGCGCGAAATCTTCCCGGGCGTCGATGCGCAATGGATCTGTGGGCGAGTAGGGGCGCAGGGTCAGCCTATTCGACATCGGCCGTCGCCCGGATCGAGTGGATGACCAGGTCCCAGCCGTGGTCCGTTTCGACGAAATAGCGCCGGTCCCGGCTCGCGCCACCCAGCGCCGCCGACTTCCACGCCGTGCGCCGCACGACCGGCCCGCCGACGTCGCCCGGCGCCCGGTTCAACAGCCGGTCGCGGCCGCTGTCGCCCTCGTCGCCGACGGTCCCCGTATAGGCCACGGCCGCCTCCAGCACGACGCTGACATGGGTGTAGCGGACCAGCCGCCCCGCCGTCGCGCCGGGGCCGCCGAAATCGGGCGTCAGCCCCTCCCACCGGCTCAGGAAGGGCAGGCCGCCATAGATCGCCGTCGCCGTTGTATCGTCGGGCAACAGGGCCTCGCCGTCCTCATCGACCATCCGGTCACGATACTCGCCCCAGCCCTTGCCCACGGCCGCCGACGCGCCGGCCTCGGTCGCCGCCATCAGGGTCACCGGCTCCCCGGCGAGATGGTTCAACCCGCCGACGCCCGCAGTCGCCGCACCGGCGTATCGCTCGGCGGCGTCCAGGAACAGCTTGTCCGCCGGTTCCGCCAGTCTCAGGATCAGGCGTTGCGGCACATCATCCTTGATCCGGCTGACCAGCATGAACAGCCGGGGCCGCCCCTTGAAGCCGGGAACGACACAGCTGCTTTCCAGCACCATGCCCCCGCCCAGCGGCTCCTCCTCGGTCGGCACGGCGGGCGCGCCGATCCCGTGCCGGTTCCATCCCTCGACCGCCTGTTCGCGGTGATAGGTGAAGCTGGCCTGTCCGCCGTCCGACAGCCGGAACCAGAACAGGTTCAGCGGCTGTTTCATCCAGGTCATCTCGGCAAGGCCGCGCGCACCGATATGACCGGCGACCACGTTCAGGTCGCGCAGCTCCAGGCTTTGGTCCGGCGCGACGGCGACCAGGCGCAGGGTCTCGCCCCCCGCCGCCACGAACACCACGCCGCCATAGGCCAGGGCGGGCATGACGTCGGCTGACCCGAACTCCCCGACCGGCCGCGCCACGCATCCGCTGGGGCTGATCGGATCGTCGAGGGTGCCGCCCGAGATGATGAACTCGCCGTCCGTCGTCCCGGCGAGCAGGAAGCTGGAGCCCTCCATCCACACGATCCTGTCGCGGTCGCCGCCGACGAACCGCTTGACCGCGTCGTCGTCGACCACGCGGCCGGTCCCCAGTCCGGGTGTGAAATCCACGGTCGCCGGGCCGAAACCGGCCGTCCGGGTCAGGTTGATCCCGTCCGGCTCGGCGAAGGCTCCCGCCAGCGCCAGTCGCTCCTCGCGGACGGCCGGATTGGCCGTCGGCCACCCCCGCACGTCGGAATAGGCCCCCTCGGACCAGTAGGGCGTGCCGGCGTCCAGCCCCGCGGGCGCGCCGGTCAGCAGGGCCACGGTCACCTCGGTGGCGCTGGTGAAGGCTGTGACCACCACCACGGCCGCGCCGTCGTGCAAATGGGTCCACTCGACCCCGCCATCCGACACCGTGCCGCTGTCATGCACCGGCGGGGTGTTGCCGGCCGTCCCGCCGCTCGCCGCGCCATAGACGCGACCGTCCGACAGGCGCTGCGCCCCCATGGTCACGCTTTCCTCGCCCGGTTCCCACGACAGCACGCCGGGGTTGCCGGCATTGGACCTCAGCCGCCACAGACTGCCGACATGGCCGCTCACAAAGGCGGAGAAGCTGGCGGTCAGCGTCGTCCCGCTGAGGTTCAGGGTCCGCGTCGCGTCGCCGTTCTCGCCGCGATACGGGCCGTTCGAGAAGCCCAGCCCGTCGAACTGCCAGCTGGTGTTCGAAAGCCGCCGGATCACACGCGGGCTCAGGTTGTCGCGATGGGTCAGGTAGAGGACGTCGCCCGACTGACGCCAGCGCAGGCCGTCCAGCTGCGCGGCCGTATAGACCGTGGTGAACTCGACCTGCGACGGGCCGTCCATCACCGGCGCGCCGTTGACGGTCCAGACGCGGACGTAGAGGTGGCCGAACTCCAGCACCAGGGCGTCGGCGCTCGATCGCCGGAACGGAACCAGCCGCCCGGCCGTGGCCGAAAACTTGGGCAGGCCGACGAACCAGGTCCCCGGCCGACGCCCGGTCGGCCCGGCCACCCGCCCGATCATGTTGTAGCCGAGCGCGCACCCTTTGGAGTGCTGCACCAGATCGCTGCGCGACCAGGCGTCGGGCGACAGCTCGCCGATGTTGAACGCGTTCTGGAAACCGGATTGTCTGCCCATGCGCCCAATCTCCCCCTGCCGAAACGGGGGGTGGACGCGGACGGGCTACAGAGCCGCGGCGCGCAGGTTGCCGACGCGGTCAGCGATCATCACGTCATCGCCCTTCGCATCCTGTCCGTCCGTGCCCATGGCCGACAGGACGGCCTGATCCGCGATCTTGCGCAGCTCCAGCGCCCGTTCGACCGATCCGCCGATGGGCCGCGCCGCGCGGGCCGCCAGCTCGAACTCGATGGCGTCGCTGACGTTCTTGTCCAGTGCGTCAGCATTGCGGCGCATGACCAGGCTGACGTTGATCGACCCGCCCTGTGTGGAGCGCAGGACCGGAACGGTTGCCCCGTCGTCGCGGATCCAGACGCCGCGCTCCCAACCGTTCAGCCGGGACACCTCCCAGAAGCGCAGCGCGCCGGCCGGCAGGACATAGTGGTACTGGAAGCGCCAGTTGGCCGGAATGAGGGCGCTGGGCTCCAGCGTGAAGTAGTCGAGGGCGCAGAGCCAGCCGTACTTCACCAGCACGGCGTCGATCGACTTCTGAAGGTGCGGCAGGATCTTCACGATGCGCGACGGCGGCGGGTCGCCTACAAGGCTGGACACGGTGTCTTCCCCCAGATGCACCAGGGCGCCGTTCACAAGGCTGGTTTCCGCGTCCGACATGGTCTCTTCCTGAAATGACTAGGGGCGGGAGGGACTGCACATCCTCCCGCCCCCGATGCGGCGCGCCTCTAGACGAGCAATCCGGCGGGCGCGCCGATGCCTGGGCGTCGCCTTATTGAGGCGAGCCGTAGATGGACCAGGCGAGCGTGCCCGAACCGGGGTTGCCGCCCTTCAGCGTGGCCAGCAGCTCCGCTCGCCCGCCGACGGCGACGGTCGCGGTGCGGGCCGCCTGGGCGCTGGCATAGCCAGCCAGCTGCCACAGGGGCTTGCGACGGTTGGCGATGGCGACCGACTTCAGCAGCGAGACCGAGCCCGCCGCCGTCGCCACGTCCTGGGCGGCGATCAGGCAATCCGTGTCGAGCGCGACGCCAACGTCGAGCGTGATCGAGGTGCCCATGTCGTCGAAGTCGATCGTCGAGATGGCGTCGAAGCGGGTCGTCCAGTCGACGAAGCCGAGGCTGATCTGATCGTCCTGGGCGGCGTCCCCGGTCCAGTAATCGCTCAGCATCCGGGCCACGCGGCCGTTGCAGTAGAACGGGTCGACCAGAGAGCCGGCCGCGCCGCTGTTCGCGGCATGGGCGGCTCCAAGAATGGCTCCAATGAACTTGGCCATGGTGGGTGTTCCTTGTCATTCAGCGGCCTTTCCGGGGTCCGCGGGCCTCTCGGCCGAAATCAGCGAAGATGGGCCGCCCCGGTCAGGGACGGCCCGGGTTCAGGCTCAGGCGACGTCCTTGACCTCGATACCGGCCACGCCTTCGTCCCAGCCACGGGCGGCGCCGTGTTCGGTCTCGTAGTAGGCGTAGGGGCGGTTCGACTTGTCGTGACGCGGATTGATCGTCGCGTTGTGGATCTCGCGCGACCGATACATCATCACCCGGTCCACCCACATCGGCAGGATGTAGGTGTCAGAGGAACCGGCCTTCAGGTTCACGTCGTCGTCCTGGACGAAGTCGATCCCCCAGGCGTGGGTGATCTCGCCGCCGGCCAGCTTCTCCGCGATCTTGTATTCGCTGCTGGTCACCGGAATGGTGGTCAGCAGCTGGCTGATGTCGTCTTCACGCACGGCCAGCTTGATCCGGGCGCCCTTGTGGAGCTTCAGGATCTTGGTCTTCCGGATGATGCCGCGCGCGGTCAGGATCTTGCCGAGCGTGATCGGCAAAGCGCCGGACGCCGGAAGGGCGGAGACCTCCAGCGTGTGCAGGTACTTGCGCGACGCGACGTCGATGATCTTGCCGGACGGGAAGTTCAGCACGTCCTCGCCATGCTCGCCAATGCGGGCGGGCGCGAAGAAGCTGTCGCGGATCTTCGTGTCGGCCTTCCGCATCTTGCCGGCGCGCATCGACGCCATCACCAGATTGGTCGGGTCGCGCAGCTGGTGAACCTTCTGCACGCTCTCGATGAACTTGCCGTCGTGGAAGCCTTTGAAGAAGCCGACCCGACGGGTCATCTCCAGCAGGCCCTCGGGGCTGTCCGGAACGACGGTGTCGACGTCCTTGGGGTCCGACGTGCCGATGCTGTCGACGTTGAACGCCTTGCCCGGTTCGGAATAGGCCATGTCCGAGTCGACGTGAGGCAGATAGACGCTCTCGTCCTGCTGCGGAACCATGTTCAGGTTCTCGCGGAAGCCATCCACGTCGGCCTGGGTGATTTGCGAATAGTCCATGGGCGCACGCCCTCCTGCATTCGATCAAAAAAAGGTCTGGATTTGATCGGCTGCAGTCTCGGCTCTCGCCGTGCGTGCCTTGGGATGCGCTCCCCGGGGCGTCGTCTTCGTGGCCCGGCGCTTTCGCGGTCTCCGGCGAAGAGAATGGTCAACGGCTGGGGTGATTTGCCCCAGCCGTCAAGCCTGTCGTTCTATGCGACCGCGTCAGGTCGCTTTTCGCCGCGCTGCTGGGCCAGCAGCATGTCGCGCTCCGCCATGACGGCGGCGTGCTGAGGATGGCTCCGGGAGTTCAGGGCGGCGGACCAGTCCCTGTCGGCGTACTTGGCGCTTAGGGCCGCCTTGGCGGCCGCCGGGGTCATCTGTGTCGTCTGAGGCAACGCGTTCCCACCGCCCGGGGCCTCCGGCTCGGCCATCTTGCCGATGGCATGGGCGAGAACGCGCGACAGGGTCAGGTTCGACCCCAGCGAAGTCTCCAGATCGGCGGCGGCCTGTTCGTCGATCTCGCCGCCCATGGCGTCGCGGATCAGCTTGCCGATGGCGCGTCGGTTGCCCTCGGCGGCCGCGCCCCATTCTTTGGTCAGGGTCTCGGCCGTCTCTTTCGTCGAGGCCGCTAACGCCGCCGCATCGGCTTCGGCGGCGGCCTTGCCCAGCGTGTTCAGCGTTTCGACGACGGCGTTCATCCCGGCCTGGTTCAGATTGGCCTTGCCGCCCAGTTCGCGCAGCACACCCTCCAGCGCAGGCGCATCGGTCGCCGCCTCGGCCGCAAGCTCGATCTTGTAGTCCTTGACGTCGGCCGGGACGCCGATGGCGGCGAAGATCGGCTTCCAGTCCTCGGGCGCCTGATCCAGCGGCTTCGACGGAATGCGCAGCAGTTCATTCGCCGGCGCACCCTTCAGCTTCGTCAGATGCTGGTGCGCCTGCGCCAGGTCGTCGATCGTCTTGTATCCCCGGAACAGCGGGTCCTCGGCCAGGGCCTTGGGAAGGTTGTCCTGCCAGGGCGTGTCAGCCGGTTTCGGACCATCCGCCGGTGCCGGGGTCGGCGTCGGTTGCCCCTCCGGTGAAGGCGTCGGGGTCGGCGTCGGCGTCGGAGAAGGTGATGGCGACGGCGTCGGCGTGGGCTCGGGCGTCGGCGTGGGTGTAGGATCGCTCATAGTCTGCTCCTTCAAGCGTTTGCGTCAGCCCGGCCGCCGCGACGGCGACAGGGTCGAAGCCGGCCAGATTGGCCATGGTCAGCACGGCATGGCCGCGCCCGTTCTTGTGGTTGCTCAGCTCCGGCGGCTCGGGCGCGCGCGCCTGTCCGATCTCGCCGATGGTCGCCAGGGCGTGCAGAAGGACGACGCGGCCCAGCGCCGTGCCGAACGTCCGCCGATAGGCCTCGCGGATGGCGTCCTGATCGCCCAGCCGCACGTCGGCGATCAGCCGCGCGCTGTCGAACCCGCGCGCGGGCTCAAGCTCCGGCGTGTCCTGCGGCAGGGTGTCAGTCACAGGGGTTCGAGCTTGCGAATGGCCCGGTCGAACATCTCGATGCGGACTTCCAGCGCTACGGCCTTGGCCACCTCAGCCTCATAGACCGAAAGGGCGGAGTTCGCGTTGTCGCGATGGGTTCGAGCGCGGTTGCGAAGATCGCAAGTCTGGCGAAAGAGGGTCGCGGCCGGTCGCTCGTCAAACGCAGACGGATCGCTCATCGGAACGACACCCCCATCCGATCCCACATCAGCCACTCCTTCAGCTCGGGCGAGAAGACAGGCGAGTGGCGGGTCGAGGCCAGCAACCGCTGACGCAGCAGGCTGGGCTTCGGGCGCGGCGGGGTTTTGCTCATCCTCTCGGCGCGGGGATGCTCCGCGTATCGCTTTGGCTTGCTCAAGGCCGGTCTCCTTCTACGCCGCCATCCGGGATGGCTGGCCGGCGTTCTCGATCGAGGCCATGCCCTGGCCGGCGTCGCGCAGCGCGGTCGCCTCGGCGGTCATGGCCTCGTTTTGCTGTTGCTGGGCGGCGGCCTCGGCGCGCGCGGCGGCCTTCTCGGCCACGACGGCACGGGTGTTGATCATGCCCGGCGCATTGCCCAGGCTGTCGTTCACGGTGCGCAGGGCCTCATGCACCGACACGATGTCGCCCGCGTTCTCGTCGAACTGCTTCGCGGCGGCGGCGGCGTCGAACAGGCGCATGGCGCCGTCCACCTGGGTCAGCATCTGCGCCTTGGCCAGCGGCCCGGCGTAATCCCAGTCGACATCGACGCCCGACAGGGCGGCGGGCGGCGGCGGGACCAGGTCTTCCTCGATCAGGGCTTCCAGCGCCCGGTCCGCGCCCTTGCCGAACAGGTCGCGGTCGAAAGCCGGAACCAGATAGCTCAGCGCGCGGGTGCGCAGGTCGCGACGCTCCCGGATCTCCTCGGCCGTGACGTTGGCCGCGTCCCTCAGGTTGGTGAAGTTGCCGAAGAAGACCTTTTCGATGTTCGTGGTCAGGGCGGCGCAGCGGCGCTCGGCCCAGCTGGGGTCGCCCGCGATGTCCGCCTTCTGGATCGCATCCCTCAGCGACTGGAAGCCCAGGTTCACCGGGTCGTAGATGTTCACCGCTCCCGGCCGCCGGTCCAGCCGGTTGCCGAACAGGCGGGTGGGCGCGAAGGTCACCGGGTCGTTGATCAGGTCGATGGCCCGTTCCATCCCGCCCGAGAAGTGGTTCAGGGCCATGGCGTCGGGCAGGGCGTCGAAACCCAGGCCGGTGCAGTAGGGCGCGCCCTCCCACTCGTCCATGCCGGCGACCTGGTAGGGGAAGCTGTCGTAACCCTCCTCCTTGGCCTCGAACCAGTCCTGTTCGGGCAACAGGGTCAGGCTGGCGAAGGGCTTGTTGGTGGCGATGCCGCCCGACACCCCGCCTTGGCGCGGTTCGACGACGTGCAGGACCTCGATCGACGTCTGGGCCTTCTTCGGATCGTCGGCCAGCTCCTTGATCTTCGGATGCTCGAGCGACCTCGGATAGTCCTTGACCAGCCGCCAGACGGGCGTGCGCCAGCGGCGGAACAGCGTGTCCACCTCGCCGTCCTCGTTCTTCATCCACCAGCAGGACTTGAGCGGCATGTGGCGGTAGCGCGGACCGAAGCCGCGCTTGCGGCCGGTCCACTGGACGCCGTTGCCGAAGGCCAGGAACTCCAGCCCGGCGCGCACCGTCGCGGCGATGAAGCCGGACTGCGGAAGCATCTGCGCGTCGAACATCTGCCAGCGGCGGTCGTCCAGATAATCGCGGCTGGCGTCGTCCAGCTCCAGAGCGCGGCCATCCGGCCCCTTGATCCAGATCGCGCGCCCGGCCAGGGCCATGCCCCGGTTCACATTGGGGGCGAGAAAGGGCTGGGCGTTGTCGACGGCATAGGCGACGAACAGGGCTGCGGCCTGTTTCAGGGCTTGGCGCGGGGTGTTGGTCACGATGCGCCGGGCGCGCCGCACCACGGGCGACGTCTGCGTCACCGTGAAGTTCGACGACGGATAGAAATAGTCGCTGACCATCTGCCAGCCGGGTTCGAAGGCCCGACGCTGGGTCTGCGCCTCCTCCCAGCCGTTGCGGATGTTGCGGCTGCGCGGCGTTGCGGTCGGCGCGGCGACGCTCATCCGCCGATCCCGGTCAGGGTGGCGGCCGGCGCGCCGGTAGCAGCCTCGGCCACGGCCTCCGACAGGAAGGTGGACTGACGCCCGCCCTTCTTCAGCCGGTTCTGGCGCGCCTGGTCGAGCCGATTGGCGACATCGGCCGGATCGACCGGACGCGGCGGGGCCTGCACCTTTTGACGACGGAGGAAGCTCATGCCGCACCGTCGCCCGGCCGAAACCGGGGGGGGACGGGAGACAGCAAAAAGCCCCGGCCATCGCTGACCGGGGCTTTCAACCGGGCCTGACGCCCTCTTAACCGGGGTTCGCCTGGGCGAACTGGCTGTCCGGGTATCGCTCGCGGGCCGCCATCGTCAGCCAGGCCTCGGCCGAGGCGTAACTGTCGGCGATCGTCTCGGCCTTGCGACCGTTCGCCTCGTCGCCCAGCCAGACTTCGAACTGTCCGTCGAAGAACGTCTGGATGCCGGCGTTGATCTCGCTGTCGTGCAGCGCCTGCAGGACAGAAACTGGCCCCGTGGCCGGGTTCGGATCGGCGATGCCTTCGGTCGGGGCGGCGGCGACCGCGCCGACGACGGCGAGGCTCGCCATGATAGCGCCAGGGTCGATGGACGAGGTGAGGTGTGTCATGGCAGCCGTGACCGGGGCGGCGTGGGCGACTGCGGAACAGGCGAGCAGGGCGACGGCCATGAGGCCGATGGATCTCAGACTTTTCATGTGGTGTCCTCGGGATTGCGGCGGGAATGCCTCAGCCCGCACAGGCTCTCCTTGCCGCAACGGGGAGTGGACCGACCTAGTCGAAGACGACTTCAACCACGTTGCTGACGCCCGGATCGCCCAGCCCCATCGCCGGGACCAGCCCCGCCCTGTCTTCAAGCCCTTCGCCGCCCAGCGCCATGTATTCGCAGCTCTCTCCGATGGAGCTGTATTCGTTCTTACGCGCCACCATCGACGTCACCGACCCCTTCTTGGGGTAGTGGAACCCGCCGTTCAGGGCGGTAATCAGCCGTTTGCAGCGCGGATGCGCGCGGAACCCGTTCCGGCGCTTCAGCGGCCGCGCCAGGGCCGTTCTGCGCACCTTCGGATCGTTCGACGGCGCGGGAACGACGGTAATCTTGGTCCGCGCCTGAAGCTCGGTCGCCCAGCTCAGGCCCCGGTTCAGGGTCGAGCGGGCCTTGCCGGCCGGGTCGATGACGATGATCGCCTTCTTGCAGTGCGGGAAATACTGCTGGCGCGCGGCCGTGATGGCGTCGGCGAACTCCAGCACGTCCATCTCGCCGTCGGGGCTGTCGATGGCGTTGACCTCGGCATAGGCGGTCCACTGGCCGAAGGCCCCGCGCTGGCCCAGCGTCGCGGCGCCCTTGAAGTCGACGTCCACGCCGATGATCACCGGCAGATCCGGCGACGGCTCCATGTCGTCCGGCCCGACGTGCAGGGTTTCGTCGAAGCTCGGGTGCACCGGCTCGCCCAGGCGGCCATAGGTCAGCTTGCACTGCAACAGGCGACGGACGTCGTGCGCCTCCATCCGCTCGGCCATAGCCTGGTAGTAGCGGGGGTTGATCTTCCGCAGGTTCGCCATGTTCTCGGCAGCCGGGTGGAAGCCGTCAGGGCTGTCGGGGTCGTAGCCCGGCGGCTGTTTGTGCAGGCGGAACGATTTCTGCTCGGCGCTGAAGTACTCTTCCTGGAACCAGTGGCCGATGGTCGGGGTGTTGGCGTCGCCCCATACGCCCATGTAGGCGGGCGTCGGGGCCGTCTCGGGCCGGTCGTCCGGTTCAGGGAAGCGCCCAATGCGGTTGGCGCAGTAGGACAGGATGTTCTTGTCGTTGTGGGTGTCGGCCTCGGGCAGCCAGAAGGCCGTGCATTCCTTACCCCGGAAGAACTCGTCCAGGTCCACGTCCTGCACGGCCCGAAACCGCACATCCATCTCGACGGGGCCTTTGCCGTCGGGGCCGTTGCCCAGCATCTGATAGGTGTGGTTGGCGGGGTCGCCCATCGCGCCCTTCCAGCTGGCGCGCAGTTCGCCGTCCCGACCCCGGCCCTCGGTCACCAGGGGCTGGTCGGTCTCCTTGGCGAAGGTCTTCAGATACGACGGGATCACGCTGTCCCAGGCGATCCGGTAGGTCGGGCAGACCACGTAAATCCGCGCTCGACGCCAGCCGTCTCTCGGACTAGCGTGCTGCCAGAGAGCAGTCCGGAGACAGCGGCGCGCCGCGGCAATCGTCTTGCCGCCGCCCGTTGGCCCCACGATGAAAACCAGCTGTGTCCTGTCGAACTCGAACAGGCGCGCCACCGGCCCGGCGAAGCCCCACGTCCGGCGCTCTATTTTCGCGACAGCAGACACCCGTTTCCCTGACCCTGACCCGTTTCGACGAGGTCAGTTTCGCGGTGCCGAAACGGGGGGTGGACGGGGCCTCGGGGCGAGAACCTGCCGGTCGATGCCCCCACCTGAAAACCGGGGCCGCCCGAAAACGGGGGCGGGGGGTCGCGAGGGGGGCGGGGGGTCCGGCGGGAGGGGGTCGGTCCTCTGATTTGCAGTCAGAGGTTCCAAGGGCTGCTAGGCCAGCGATAACAGGGGCTTAGGCGTCGTCTGGTGACTTGGGTTCGGTGACTTCGTTCGCCTCGGCCTCGATAACCTGTTGATATTCCAGCAGATCGGGCGGCGTGTCCCACTCCCCTGCCCCGCTGCCGTCGCCCGCCGCCGTGCCGGCCTCCATCGGGATGGCCAGGATGGTGTGGGTCGAGCCCTCGCCCTCCGGGGCCTCCTCCTTCGGCGCGCGCTTCTGGTGGATGTAGGGCAGCAGGTCCGCCCGCTCCCGCTGCATCAGCAGCCACGCCTCTTTGCCCTCGCATCCCAGCATCTGGGCCAGCTTCAGGGCCTTCAGGCCCATGGCCGCCATGATGTCCCCGCCCTGGGCTCTCAGCTCGGCCGCCGTGACCAGGCCGATCTGCGCCGACTGCTGCCCAGGCGTCATCCCGCCATAGACCGCCTCGACGTAGCGCTGGAGGTCGCCCGATCGTTTGTTCCCGGATCCTTTCGGCCGCCCTGGCCCCCGCTTCGGCGCCGGAGCGAGCCCCGGCAACGCAGGGGTATTCATATTTGGACCCTATTTAATTGGGTTCTGGCGGGTTCTTCGCCGGGTTCTATGAATATTCCCGCCGTTATTGGCCTCTCGCAAGGTCAGAACCCATAGAACCGTAGAACCCTATATATCCTCGCCTATGTGCGATCTTGCCGACATTTCATCGCGCATGGGGCCGCGCCGCCCGGTTCTACGGTTCTACGGTTCTCCCGCCGTCGATGTGTTTGAAGTCGCTGGCGAAAGCACAGAACCGTGATCAGAACCACAGAACCGTCTCGACCGGTGTCCCCCGACCCGAGGCGCAGCGCATGTTCTCGCTAACCGGGGCAGGGTCGGGGATGGACCGGACCCTATCTGGAGCGCTCAGGGTGAGGGTCTGGGCGGCCTCAGACAGTCATGCGGAGCCCACGCGCACCGCGCCCAAGCGGGCGCTGCGTGGGCGCTCGGCTAGGCCTCGCTGAAGAGATGCTGCGCATCGCCTGGTCGGCGATGCAGAAAGGCCCGCCAGCTCACGCTGGCAGGCCTTTCCATGTCGCTGGGTCGCTTCGCTCCTAGGCGGCCAGCGCCATCGGCTCAACGTCATCATGCGCCAGCGCCTCGGCCAGCTCGATGAACACGCCCGAGGCCTTCCGATCCAGCCCCTTGTCGCACTTACCCGGCTCCCACAGATGCCTCGGCATCTGGCGCAACACGCCCAGCCAGGGTCCGGGCGCGCCCATGCGTCCAGCCCAGGGCGTCCCCGCGAACAGGGTGTTCAACCCCGGGTGCTTGGCGGGAATGAAGAGGCGGGCGTACTGCCACGTCTGGGGGTTCGGGGCGCCGTGTTGGTCCCTGCCGAAGCTGATCGCCATGCCGAACAGCCTCAGGGTCTCGTCAGGGCTGAAGATCATGTCCAGCGGCCCGGTCTCGCTGTCCCGCCACGACAACAGCGCCGCGCCGACCGACTTGGCGACGCGCGAGTTCCGCAACGTCTCCGGCTGGGCCTCCAGCAGGTGCATGAAGCACCGCCGCCACGTCTTCTCCTTGCCGCTCGTCTCGGTCAGGGTATTCGGCGCCAGCAGCGCCACCCATTCAGCCAACTCGACGTCATCGGGCATCGTGTCCCTCAGCGCGGCGTGATAGCCGGCCGCCAGCGTCCCGAAGGTGTCGCACGCCCGGTCCGAATGCCCGCTGTCCAGCAGCGCGGCCCGAAACGCGTCGATCAGCTTGTCCCAACGCGGCCGGTTGCCCTCGATCTCGAACCACACGACCAGCCGCCGCAACAGCTGCGACCCGATCAGGCTGACCTTCTTGGCGTCCTTCAGCCCCAACGCCGTCATCACGTCGACTGGCTTCACCCCGTCCACGCTGATCGCCTTGACCCGCTCGCGCAGCATCAGCACCGCCATGCGGCTGGCGTCCTGGGCGTCCACGGGCGGCATGGCGATCGACGACATCAGGAAGGAGCTGTTCACGCTGAACTCCTGCCCCACGCCGTCCTTGCCGCCGCGCTGCATCTTGTCCCCGCTATAGGCGACCCGCGCCAGCTCCAGGATCTTGTCCGTGGTCCGCGTATCCTCCTTGGCCTCCATCTCGTCGACCAGGACCGCGACGCTGTCCTGTTTGACCTTCTGATAGATGCCCGCCTGCGTCGTGTTGGACGTGGCCAGCAGCGCCCCGTTCATCAACAGGCGGAACAGCTTCTGCAGCGTGGACTTGCCCGCCCCCTCGGTCCCGGTGACATACGCAACAGGTCGTTGCTCCAGCGCCCCGCCGACCATGGCCGACATGATCCAGCCCAGCGCCAGGCGCGGGTCCAGCTTAGGCCGTTCCCACTCCCAGCTCTCCAGCCCCTGCAAGAGGATGTCGCCGGGGGAGCCCTCGCCCTGGGGCACGCTGCCCCGCGCCGGCCGCCCGATCTTCGGCCGCCCGGGATAGATGTAGCGCCCGTTGGCGCCGGGCGGCTTCCACTTCCCGTCGATCCACACGGCGTCGCCGGCATGGAAGATCAGGCCGCCGTCGTCCCCGCGCCAGGCCCCGCGGCCGCGCACCCGGTCCTCCAGCTCGAACGTGCCCATGTATGCGCAGGCCGCGAACAGGTCGTTCCGCGCCTCGTCCGCCTCCCACCCCTTCACCATCCAGGGATCGCCCTTGCGCTTCGGCGCCGTCAGGCGCGGCCACGCCCATTCGAGATATTTCGGCCGTCCGCTGAACAGGCTGGCGATATTGCCCTTGCCCGCGTTCTCCCCCAGCACCGCCACCTCGCCCAGGGTGTCGAGAAAGAAATACGTCGTCCCCGACAGGGTCGCCAGCTTGCCCAGCGGTGTCACCGGACAGTTCAACGGCAGGCCGGTCTGATACCGGCTGAACCCCATGCGCCATTGCCCAGGCAGGACGTCCTCGACCGATCCGGTCGGCAGCTCGATCTCCATCGGATCGCCGCGCAGGGGGTCGCGCAGCGACATCTCGCGCAACACCTGGGTCAGGGCCGCCTCGTCCTCCTCCTCGAACGAGGGCAGGGACGCAGCGATGGCGGCGAAGGGGTCATCGGTAGTCATGCGTCAACGCCAAACAGGTCGGCCGGTCTGGCCACGGCTGCGCCGGCGCGAGCGCGGGTAGCAGCGGGATTGATCCAAAGGACTTCGGTGCGCGGCGATCCACCCTCAGCCAGCGCCTCCAGTTCGACGACTTCCCAGCCCGACAGCATGTCGGCGTAGATCGGATGGTGGTAGCCGGAGAGGATCACCATCCCGTCGGCGCGCAGAAGGGTCTCGAGCAACGCGACATGGTCGGCGTCGCTCAGTTCATGACGATATCCAGCGGACGGAGCCGCCCGGGTGGTCTTCTCGGATCGGGTCGAATGGACATAAGGCGGATCGACGTACCAAAGGACGCCTCGGCCATCACGCTGTGCGATCAGGTCCAGCGCCGGAAGCTGCTCGATGGAAACCCCGCGAATGCGCTCGATGATACCCTGAAGGGCATCTGGATAGGTCGCCCAGGACTTGGCGGGGTCGCCATGCGCAGCGGGATTGCAAGCCCTGAAACCCGTCGTCCGGTCGATCCGCGTTCCGATGCTGCTGTGGCCCATGAATGACCGGACGATCATGCGCCGGGCCCGTTCGACAGGTTCGTCGGTGTGAACATAGGCGGCTACGAACTCGGATCTCGAGTAAGGCGTCAGGCGAAGCTGATCGGTCAACTTCGCCGCCGGGCCCGGCTGGCGCAACACGCGGAACAGGTTGACCAGGTCATCGTCGAGATCGTTGTAAATCTCGACGCGCGAACGCGGCTTGTGCAGCAGGACGCTTCCGCTCCCGCCAAACGGCTCGCCGTATTGGTCATGGGGCGGGAAGTAGGGCAGCAGCTTGCGAGCGAGCCGGAACTTGCTGCCGAAATATCTCAGCGGAGGCCTCGTCCTCGAACTCACGCCGCCACCCCCATGACCCAGCTGCTGAAGTCGTCCACCCCCGGCGGCGGCGCCACGACGGCGACCGGCCGCCCGCGCGCCTGGGCGCGCCAGTGGGCCTCGACCCGGTCGAAGGCCGCGATGGCCTCCGGCTTTTCCCAGTCGTTGTCGCGCAAAAGCACCACGGCGCTGGCGCAGTCCGGCCACTCCAGCAGCCCCATGAGGCTCAGCGACCCGGCCGCCCAGACGCGGTAGTCCGGCCGCGCCACCGCGACGGGCAGGCACGTCTCGATCCCCTCGCCGATGCCCAGCGGCCCGGTGATCCCCTTCTTCGCCGCCGCCGTCGGCGACAGGCCGCTGGGTCCGGGGCTCAGCCGGATCGCCGCGCCCGAGGCGCGGCCGATCATCGTCTTGTGCCGGCCGTTGGCCTTGCGCGCCGGGTCCGGCCCGCTGCCGTCCGCTTTTAGCCATGTCCGGTGCAGGGCGGTCACCCGCTTGTCGGCCGTCATGGCGCTGACCATCACGTTGCGCCATTCGTGGACCTCGCCCGTCTCCGGATCGACCCAATCCACAGCCGCCGCCCATCTCAGGGCGCCGGGCTGATGCGCCAGCCGCTCCATCGGCACCTTGCGCACCTCGCGCAGATAATGCTCGGCCGGCGTCCCCGCGATCGGCGGAAGGCCCAGCCACAGCCCGAACAGTGCGCGAGATTTCGCATCGGCCAAGGCCTTGGACCGGCTTTCCTCGGCGATCCGCTCACGCTCCCGGCGCTCTCGCGCCTCGACGTCCTCCGAGAGGGTCCGAACCGTCCCCTTGTCCCAGCCCAGCCACTCCAGCGCCCACCAATAGACGTCCATCTTCCCGGCGGGGCGAGGACGGGCCCAGAACTGGATCATGCCGAAGATGTCGCCCTGATCGTTGGAGGCATAGTCCTTCCACGCCCCGATGCGGCCGGGATCGGTCCAGATCACCATGCTGCCGGGCTTGTTGTCCTTCCGGTTCGGGTTCAGCGGATGCAAAAGGCCCTGGCCGTCGGGCTTCCACTTGATGCCAAGGTCCTCAGCCAGATCGCGGACGCGCGACTGAAGCTCCTCCTTCACGCGATCCCAGGGATAGGGGAGAGGGCGACGCTCCATCATTGCACCGGCGCCGTCGACGCTTCCGCCATATCGGCCGCCGTCGCGAAATCGCGACCCAACGTGCCGAGGCTCGGGTCCAGAGCCTCGGCCTCCTGGAACTTCACGGCGAACCGGCGCGCCGCTTCTATCGGCATGGTCAGGTACAGGCCATCGCAGCCGAACCAGACGCGGGGGCCTTTGCCGACCTCGTACATGGCCGCGATCTCGACCTGTCCACCCTGACCGATCCGCTTCCAGATCTGGGCCAGTTTTTTGTCGAACTGCTTTCGGCTCTTGACCTTCGCGCGAGTCACCACTGGCTCAGCTCCTGATCCAGCCGCGCGCGCAACAGCGCGCTCAGCATCTCCAGCTCGGCGTCCAGGGCGGGGTCGTCATCGCGCGCGTCCCCCAGGCCCTCGACGTGGAACCGCACGGTCGATTTATCCAGGCCCGTCGCCGCCGCCATGGCCGTCAGGTTCACGTCCCCCTCGGTCATGGTCAGATAGACCGCCAGCTTGCGCGCCCGCGCCACGACGCGCGGCGGCGTCGCCCGCGACCCGGTCACCGTCGCCACCACGGCCGCCTCGGCCCCGGTGTGTTCGGCCGCGACCGCACAGGCGTGCGGCCAGATCCAGCGCCCAGTCAGCTGGGCGTCCTCGTTCTCGACGATCGACAGGGCCGTGGCCCGCACGTCGGCCTCCGGCCAGGTGGTGCAGGCCTCCAGCGCCCGGCGCCGCCGGTCCACCGACGGCCCCAGCCCCAGCGCCGACCTCAGCGCCGGCTCGTTCGCCTCGGGATAGACGGCCTGAAGCCCGCTCAGGGCCAGAACCCGGAACCGGCCCGAACAGGCCAGCAGGCTCTTCGGCCGCCCCGTCTTGGCCAGCAGCAGCACGGCCTTCAGGTTCCCCGCCCGCACGGCCGCGCTGGCCAGGGCGGTCAGGATGGCGGCGCGCCGGGGCGAGCCGACGCGCGGCGTCACCGGCGGCGATGACGAGACCAGGGCGACCATGCTCACGCCTGCCTCCCGACGCTGTCGGTCCAGTGGCGCACCAGGCCGTCGTCCTCGCTGACGACCTCGTCTTCGTCGTCGGGTTCCCGATCGGTCGCCGCCGCCTCGGCCGCGTCCAGCAGGTCGATGCTCGCCTGGATCAGCTGTTTCAGCAGCGCCCGGGGCACGGGGATCACGGCGCGGCTCATTTCAGGTCCGCCCGATCCATCCATGCCGGACGCGGCTCATCGCCCGACGTCGGACCCAGCCCATCCAGAATGTCCCCCGCCGCATCGGCCAGACCGGCCAGCCGCGCCTTCAGGGCGAAGCGCACCACGGGGTCCGGCTCGGCCGCGAAGCCGCGCGCCATCATCAGAAAGGCCCGGAAACAGGCGCTGGGCAGAGGCCTCAGGTCCGGCATGCGCCAGCTCTCGGCCCCCGACAGCGCCTTCTTCAGCGCCTTGGCCAGGCCCGCGCTCTCCGGCGCCTTGGCCGCCTCGTGCGCCGCCTGCGCCACCTGTCGCCACAGCACCCGTTCGGCGCTGGTCATGTTGGGGTTGTGGCTCATGGCGCCACCTCGACCATGGGCAGGGCGTCACGCAGGATTGCCTTGATCCGGTCAGCCAGGACCTCCCAGACCGCGACGCCCTTGGCCCGACGCGAGCAGCGCGCCTCTTCCAGTTCGTCCTCGAGGTCGATCACGTCGAATGCCGCAAACAGAGCCTCGCCACCGTCTCGCCAACGCTCGTTCGACGCCAGCGCCGCACAGACGGCCTTGATGATGTCGGCGGCCAGAAGGCCCGGGCGGTTGTTGCTCGTTTCGGTCACGCACATCATGGCCGTGACCAGTGCGTCGTGGCCGAACGACTTCAGCGCCTCCTTCACCGCGCCGAGCGCAAGGGTTTCGCCCGGCTTCAGCGATGGCAGGGCGACCGGGTATCGAAGGATGGCGACGCCCGCCGCGTCGCATGCCGCCTTGATCGCCAGCGCGTCAGCATCTCCGGCCATCAGGGCGGCGTGCTGCACAGCCAGCTTGTGCATCCGCGTGACCTGACCATTGACGGCCTTGAACGCGGCGGCCTGTTCGATCTCGTCGGCGATAATCACTTGAGCGGGCACGCTCTCCAGGCCGCGCAACGCCGCCGCCGTCGCTCGGTGCTGGCCGTCGATGACAGCGAACTTGCCACCCTCGACAGGTGCGACGATCAGCGGCGCGAACTTCGACCAGCTGAAACGCTCGGCGATCTCGCGGACATTCCGATGTCCGGCGCCGTAGATCGGCCGCTGATAGCGGTCGTCCACGACCAGGTCGGCGATCTTCAGCCACTGAAGCATCGGGGCGGGGCCGGGTTTGAAACCGCTCTCCGGTGCCTTCAGGTCGCCGGTTGCGATGGGACGATGATCGGTCATGCCGCTTCTCCCTGATACGCGCCGCAAAAGTGGACGCGGCAGGGCCAGTTGTGGGCGCAGGCCGTGCCTGCGACGGGCAACTGATAGACGCCTAGGTTCCGGGGCTCGGCTCGCGGAGCCTCGGCTCGCAGGCGCGGCGGTGCCTGACGGACTGGTGATGCCAGAAGGTCTTCCCCGCGATTGCGAGCAGCTAGGTCCTCCGCATTGTCTTTCGCAGTTCCGCCGACCAGATGGCCCGGATTGCAGCATGGACGGTTATGGCAGAGGTGCCTGACCATCCGCCTCGCAGCCGCCCCCTCCCAGCGACCAGTCGCCACATAGTGGGCAACCTGATGCGCGCCTGCACTTCTTGACCGACCGTCCAGCCTGATCTGGGTCTGGCCATATCCGGCAGGACTGAGCGGTCCAACCCACGGCCAGCACGCGTCTGGCCCGCCCGACCGATCAACCCGATCATGCCAAGTGGCGGCGATCTCGATGACCACGGCTCTCATGCCGCAATCTCCCGAAGAGAAGCTGCGGCCGCCCAGATTTCCTGGGCTTCCATTTCGATACCGGCGGCCCGGCATCCGACGAGGATGGCGGGAATATGCTGGGGCGGGACCGGGCTATCAGCCGGACGACGATCCACCCACTTGTAGACGGCGCTCTCGCTCACCCCGCACCAGACAGCGACCCGCGCCAGCCCGATATCGAACAACCTTTGCTGCGCCCTAGATCGCCTCTGGCGGTTCCGAGACATTTGACATAACCTCCAGACATAATGTCTAGCGCCATGCCTCATGTGATTTGCGCACCGCGTCAACGACCCCGTTTGGACTATGTGTCCAATGGGCGGATGGGCATTGCAGACACCACTAAGAGCAGCGACCCCGAGATCCGGGCTCTCGCGGAGGCGATGGACGCCAAGGGCTTCAAGAAGTCCGAGCTGGGCCGGCTTTTGGGCATCGACGCCTCACAGGTGACCCGCATCTTCGACGACCGGCGCCGCATCCAGCGGCACGAGTGGCGAAAGGTCGAGAGCTGGCTGGGGCAGGAAATCTCCCGTGCCGGGGAAACTTCTGAAATCTCCATCCTCCCGGGGATGGTGCCCCTATATGGCTGGGCAGGGGCGGCGAGCGACGATCATTTGACGTTAGCGCAGCAGACGTTGCTTGGTGCGGTGCCACGCCATCCAAATCAGGCGAACATCATTGGCGCTTACGCCCTGAAGGTTGCTGGCGACAGCATGGTCCCGCGGTACGAGCCCGGCGAAACTATTTACATCGCGCCTAACCAGTGGCCATCAAGGGATCAGGACTGCGTTCTGGTTACGAAGGATGACTACGGCTACCTCAAGCGGTACGTTGGTCGCGACGCGAAAACCGTGACGCTTACTCAGTTCAACCCGCCGCGCGACTGGTCCTTCGAGAAGGACAACGTTGCCGCCGTCCACGCGGTGGTCGGACGCGGCTAAAGGCTACCGCTGACCTGCTGGGCCTGGACGACGCTGCTTCGGCAGCTTGTGGTTCAGCCACGCCTTCTTCAACCCGAAGATCGCGGCGGCAATCCCGCCATGCACAAACAGCGCGACGATCCCTGCTGGGATCAGCTCATCCGCAGTGACCCCAGGCGTCAGCCCGACGGTGACGACGCCTCCCAGGACCGTCACGGCGACGACCCACAGGGCCACCTGCCACCAACGCCCGAGCATCAACACGCCCAACAATAGAATCCACATCGCCCCACCTCCTCAGGTGGAGCGTAACAGCGGCATGTTCGATCTGCTTTAGCCAAAATGTCTTGACATAACGTCTAGACAGGGTGGATATCCGTGTACCAACCACGGATAGCCAACCATGACCACCCCTCAACTCGCCGCCCCTCCGCCGCCGGTCGTCAGCGATGACGCCACGGTCGGGCGCGTGTCCGATCTGCTGATCGCGCTGGAGCGGGGCGACCCCCGCCGGGTCAGCCTGCGCCCCATCGCCGACCTCCAGCAGGTCTCGGCGACCGAGGCCTGCATCTTCGCCACCGTCTTCATCGACGCCGGCGACGGCCGGGGCGCGAACCCCTTCGCCCTGCACGAGGTGCGGCTGGCCGCCCAGTGCCTGGCCGAGGACCCGCCCTTCCCCGTCTCCCCCGATCTCGCCTCCCGCCTGACGGAGGCCGCCCTGGCCGCCGCCACGGCGGCCAACCTTCTGCAACGGAGCCTGAACTGATGCCTGTTTCCTTCGACGTGTCCGATGAGGATGCGGGCCTGATCTCGACCATCGTCGATCGGGCCGAAGAACTCTGCCTTGCCCAGGGCGAGACGCTCGACCGCCTGTCCACCACCATGGACCTGACGGCATGTCACGCGAACGGCTGCCCGCTGGACCTGACCAAGCTGGCCAAGGCGGACAACTTCAACCTCACCCACGACGTGTTCGGCATCGCCCGTCACCTCGACCGGACAACGGGCCGCCTGCGCGACTTCTTCGACCCGCGCTGTTCCCTCCCCGAAGCTCAGCGGGACGCCGCCTGATGGCCACCTATACCCTTCCCGCCGCCACGATCGCGACCGCGATCAACGAAGGCCGCCGCTACATTCTACTGGCCCTGCCGCGCGAAGCGGACAGCCGCAGGCCCCACGCCCACGTGGGTCACCGGCTCCAGCTGGCGACGGCCGCGCGGGGCGGGACCAACCCGCGCACGCGCAAGACCTTCCCCGAGATGCAGTGCGTCTTCTCCGGGGTCGTCACCTTCTCCGCCGACGGCGTTGTGCGCGTCCTGAGCCAGCAGTTTGACAACGCGTCCGGCCGTCTGGGCGACCGGGGTGCCGGGGTCGCCCGCATGCTGGCCGCCGCCGAACAGGCCTCGGCCGGTGACCGCGCGCAGCCGGCGCACGGCTTCGCGATCGCCGCCGGCTTCTCCAACTATGCCCAGCTGTGGAACAGTCTGCGCAAGAACGACGGCGAGATCATCGCCCGGCACGTCATCGCCTGGGGTGCGCCCCAATGAGCCTGTCGCACACCCTGACGGCCATCCAGCCGCCCAGCCCGACCCTTGCGGACATCGAACGGGCGCGAAACCTCTTCGATCAGCGCAAGCCGAACCGCCGCGACCTCGCCAAGCTGCGCACCCTCGCCAAGGTGAAGGAGGCGGCCCGCTTCCTGTTCGTCAACGTCGGCTATGAGGCGACGACGATCCGCGACTTGGCCGCCCGCATCGGCATGTCCACGGGTGCGGTCTTCTCCGCCTTCCCGGAGGGCAAGGATCAGATCTGGGCCGAGGTCATGGCCTGCCCGCCGCCCTCGATGGCGCTGGCGGAGGAGGTCGCCCTGATGCAGGCCCTGCGCCCCGACTGGGTCTGGCTGATCCGCTGGACCGGGACCGAGCATCTCGCCGAGACCCACGGCCCCCGCTACAGCCCGTTCAAGGTCGACGGCCCCAAGCTGCACGTCGGCCGCGCCGCCTCCCCGGCCGAAGCCCTGCGCCAGGCCCGCATCGACGCCGAACGCCACGACGGCCGGAGGGCGCAATGACGGCCGCCCACGTCACCGTCCTCAACGTCAACCTCGCTGTGCTGCAGGGCGGGGAGGAGAAGCCGGTTCAGATCGCCGGAGCCTTCGACCGCATCACCACGCCGGAAGCCTGCACGGCCGCCGGACGGGCCATCGGTGACATGATCGCCGACAACCTGTCGCGCCGCCTTCAGCACGGACAGGTGCTGGCATGAGGAAGATGCCACAAGAGATCGTCGAGGCGCTTCAGCCCTTCGACAAGGGTTGGGTCGCCCGACCGGCTTTTCCTATGGACTATGCGCCGAAGGACGGCCGGCTGCTTCGCCTTCTGGTGAACTACGAGGAGCCCGAAGCCCAGCATCCGTTGGAAGACGAGCTGGAAACTTGGACCATCGGCCACAACAACCTCGGCAATACCGGCGAAGATCGCTGGGAGTTCGCCGGCTGGTGCTGGTCGCACGACCACTTCACCCAAGGCTCGGGGAGCGTCGTGGGATGGCTTCCCTATGAGGCCAGCCTGCTCTTCTACATTTCGAAAAGCCCTGACGAGGTAATCGAACAGTGCGCCGCAGCGGCCGAGATGCAGGATCGCACCGGTTACGAATGGGTGCGGGATAGCCTCTGGGACAACATTCTAAAGCGCGCCGGAGCCGCCGTCCGCGCACTGAAGGGACCGTCTTCATGACTATGTTCGCTCTCAGCCACACGCCACTGACCTTCACCCCGCCCGCGCCTTCGGCTCACTACACCGGCCGCCAGGCCGCCGACCGCGTCGGCCTCAGCTATGAGCGGTTCCGCAAGGTGCGCGAGCGCTGGACCGCCGACCGCGACTTCCCGGCCGAGATCAACGAACCGGGCGAACCGGTCCGCTATCTGGCCGAGGCCGTCGAACGCTGGCTGGTCCGCCGCACCCAGCGCGTCCACGCCCTGCGCCCGGTCGAGCCCGAGCCCCGCATCGTCCCGCCCGCCGTCGGCCGCGACGGCCGCGCCTCCCTCCGCGCCATCAAGGGGAAAGCCTCATGCTGACCTTCCTCGGCCGCCGCCCGGCGTCGCGCCCCCGCCTGCTGTCCGAACGCGGTCAGGGCGTCGCCCTGTTGCTGCTGGCGCTGGCGGCCATCTTCCTCCTGATCGTCACCGCCAAGGGGCATCCGTGATGCTGGCCGCGCTCTTCCACACCTTGGTGCTGCGTCTGACGCGGCGGGAGCGACTGCTATGACCGACGCCGCTTATGTCGCCGAGACCCGCAAATCCTTGCGCCGTGCGCTCTTCCGCCGCTTCAAGGTCATGGGCATGGGGCAGGATCAGGTGATCCAGGCCGTCGCAAAGGTCGAAGCTTCGACCCTGGCCGCCGTCAATCTCGCTGACCTCGCGGCCGTGGCCGCATCGGCCGGACAGGTCGCGGCGGCGCTTCAGGTCGCCAATCCGACGGACCCGGCGCTGGCCAGCTTCGTCGCCGTGCGCGACAACACGGGGTCCGCGATCCAGGACCTCGCCACCTTCATCCCCTGAGGCCCGTCCATGGCCCGCAAAACCGCCCCGCCCAAACGCCGCCAGCGTCAGCACGGCGTCCTCCCCGTCGGCTTCGACTGGCGGAACGGACGCCCACGCTGGCTCCCGTCTCCAACGCGCCGCGCCCAGGGCTGGCGGCCCGTCGATTTCTCGACCCGCGACCGCAAGGGCGTCCAGACCTGGTTGCCCAAGGGTGAGGCCATCACCCGCGCCGAGGCCATCAACGCCGCCGTCGCCGCCTGGACCCTGAAGGGCACGCCGGTCCCCGCCGACATGGCCGCCTTCGCCCCGGCGGGGTCCGTCGACGGCTCGGCCCTGACGCCGGCGCAGAGGATCGACCGCCGCGCCATCGGCGCCCTGATCGACGAATGGCTGAAGACGCCCAAGTTCACGCTCGATCGCGGCAAGGGCGGCCTCGCAGCCACCACGGTCGCCGACTACAAGTCAAAGATCCACGTCTTCCAGATCGCCTGTGTCGAGACCGAGGACCAGGCGGCGCTGGACGCCTTCCGCGCCCTGCCGATCGAGACCCTGTGCGCACCGGGCGAGGATGAGGACGAGGATTTCCCGGTCGAGCAGGCCTATCAGTGGCTGCTCCAGCATCGCGGACACAACATGGCCCATGGCGTGCTTCAGGTCGCCTCGGTCTTCTTCGGCTGGCTCAAGCTCAAGAAGCGGATCGCCGCCTTCGCCATCAATCCCGTCGCCCTGGTCGACCGCACCCCGCCCGACGGCCGCATCCGCGTCGGCACGCCCGAGGAGATGGCCGCCCTGGTCGCCTCGGCCGAGGCGCTGGGCCACCACAGCATCGGCGACGCCGTCCTGCTGGCGCTGGACCTGGGCTGGTCGCTCAAGGACATCCTCGGCCTCGACAAGCGCCGCTTGGTCAAGCTGCCCGACGACACCGGAGCGCCCCGCTGGCACGTCGCCCGCGTCAGCCGCGCCAAGACAGGCGTCGCCTCGTCCGAGATACCCTTGCTCGACATCGGCGCGGCGGCCGTCGACCGCATCATCGCCCGCCACGCCGCCCTGAAGGTGTCGCCCACCCGCCTGATCGTCAGGGAGGACACCCCGCGCAACCGCTCGGGCGTCTGGACCAACCGGGCCTTCAACGACGCCTGGCGCGAGGTCCGCGACCACGCCGCCGTCGCGGCCCCGTCGCTCCTCACCGGCGACGGCGACGAGGGTTCGGACTTCAACGGCCCGTTCGATTTCATGGACACCCGCGACACCTTCATCACCCTCGCCAGATCGGCCGGGCTGGAGGCGGCCGAGGTCTGCAAGCGCAGCCTGCACAAGGACGAAGCCCACGTCCTGCGCCTCTGGGCCAAGCACTACGGCACCGGCAACGCCGCGGTCGGCCGCTCCGGCGCCCGCAAGATGAGCGCGCACCTGGAGGCCTCGGGCTGGGTCAAGGCGCTGGTTTCGGTCTAGGCTGCCTTCACAACACTGGAGCCGCACCCATGACCTTCACCGTCGCCGACGCTCGCGCCATGCTGAAAGAGGCTTCCGAGGTCCACGGCAATCCGGAACGGCTCTGGGTCATGAACCTGCGCGACTTCGACGCACTCAAGGCGGACAGCGCCCGAAACGACGCCAGCCTGTCGTTTGACCTGCACGGTGAGGACGCTCCCCGTCTGCTGACGATCGAGGTCTATATCGACGACGCTCAGCCAGAGCCGGCGCTGCTGCATGGAGCGGACGTGGCGACTTTCCTCGACACCCGTGGCCGCTCTATCCCGCCCGGCCATCCGGCTTGGTGACTTCACCGCCCAACCGCGCCCTGTCCGGCCCCGGCGAGACCGGCCCGAAACCGCTCTGATCCCGCCGCTACTGACCCGGCCGATTTAGGCCCTCGTCCTTTTAATCAGAGGGTCCTCGGTTCGAGCCCGAGAGGACGTACCATCGTTTCTCCGCCATCGACGGCGTGAGAAAAGCCTCATGCGCTTCCCTTGGGTGAACTCGACCGGGCTCCCTGCCGGCGCTAGCAAGCGACAATGAAACCTCTTTCCGGCGTGCGCATCATCGAGTTCGACGGCCTGGGTCCGGTGACCTTTGCCGGCATGGTCCTGGCCGATCTGGGGGCCGATGTGCTGCGCCTCAGCCGCGCCGACGGGGCCGGCGTCTTCGGCGATGTCGGCAGCGCCGTCATGCACCGGGCCCGCAACGCCGTACCTGTCGACCTGAAGTCCCCCGCCGACCGGGACCGGGTCCTCGACCTGATCGCGAGCGCCGACGCCGTCATTGAAGGCTTCCGCCCGGGCGTTCTCGAACGCCTCGGTCTCGGGCCGGAGGACTGCGCCCCCCGCAACCCGAAACTGGTCTTCGGCCGCGTCACCGGCTGGGGGCAGACGGGACCTCTGGCCCAGACAGTAGGCCACGACATCAACTACATCGGCCTGACCGGCGCGCTTCACGCCATGGGGGAGGCTGGTCGCCCGCCCGTCCCGCCGCTGAACCTGGTCGGCGACTACGGCGGCGGCGCCATGCTGCTGGTCGCCGGCGTGTTGGCCGCCATCATCGAGGCCCGCTCCACCGGCAAGGGCCGCGTCGTCGACGCCGCGATGACCGACGGCACGGCGCTCCTGTCCGCCCTGTTCTTCTCGATGACGGCCAGCGGCCACTGGTCGGGCGAACGCGGCTCGAACCTGCTGGACGGCGCAGCGCCCTTCTATCGCTGCTACGCCTGCGCCGACGGCCGGTTCGTCGCCGTCGGGGCCCTGGAACCCCGCTTCTACGCCGCCCTGCTCGCCGGTCTCGACCTCGATCCAGTCGATGCCGCGCAATTCCCGGTCAGCCAATGGCCCGCGCTGGAAGCGACGTTCACGGAACTCTTCGCCGGCCGCACCCGCGATGACTGGGCCGCGCATTTCGCCGGGACCGAAGCCTGCGTCACCCCTGTCCTGACCTTCGCCGAGGCGGCCGACCATCCGCACAATGCCGCTCGACAGACCCTTGCCGGCGCGCCGCTCCAGCCGTCGCCGGCTCCCCGTTTCGACGGGCAGATCGCTCCGATCGGACCGGCGGGGTCTCTCACTCTGGAGGAAGCGGTTTCTCGCTGGGCCTAGGCGACTCGGATTTCCGCTTCGTCGATCGGCTCGGCGCAGGCCTCGGCCAGGGTCGCGGCCAGCAACGCCGGATCGATCGGCTTGGTCAGGAAAGCGTGCACACCCGTCGCATCCCAGGCGGCCCGGTGCACGTCCATGGCGTTGGCGGTCAGGGCGATCAGCGGGGTGCTCCGGTTGAGGCCCCCGGCCCGGATCTGGGCCGACGCTTCCAGCCCGTCCATGACCGGCATCTGCATGTCCATCAGGATGGCGTCGAACCGCTGGGCCTTCGCCGCCTCGACAGCCTCGGCCCCGTTTTCGACCAGCAGAACCGTGCACCCATGCGGTTCCAGCAGCAGCGAAAGGATGCGCCGGTTCACGGCGTGATCATCAGCGGCGAGGATGACCTTACCCTGCAACCCGACCTGCGGCGCCGTTCGACGCCGGGTCTCGGCCGCCGGCCTTGCTACAGGCTCCATCGGCAGGCTCAGCACGAAGGTCGAACCCTCGTCCTCGACGCTCTCGGCGGTCAGGCGCCCCCTCATGATCTCTGCCAGCCGCCGGCTGATCGCCAGACCCAGGCCGGTGCCCCCGTATTTTCGCGTCGTGCCCGCGTCGACCTGTTCGAAGCTGTCGAAGATCCCCGCAAGCCGGTCCGCCGGAATACCGACGCCCGTATCGGCCACCGCAATGATCAAGCGATTGTCTTCCGCCCGCCAATCGACGGACACGGTGATCGCGCCTTGATCCGTGAACTTCACCGCATTCGACAACAGGTTGAACAGCATCTGTTGCAGACGCAGCGGATCGGTTCGCACGCAATCGGGCACACCGGGCTCGATCTCGATCTTCAGCCGGACGCCGTTGGCCTCGGCCTTCGGCCCCCAAAGCCGACCGAGCGAGCCCAGCTTTTCGCGAAGGTCCATCACCGAGGATTCGAGGGTCATCTTGCCCGCCTCGATCTTCGAGAGGTCGAGCACATCGTTCAAAAGGCCAACCAGCACGTCGCCGCCGTCCAGAAGCATCGACACATGCTCGCGCTGCTCTCGATCCAATCGCGTCCGGCGCAGCAGGTTCGCCGCCGAGATGACGGCGTTCATGGGCGTGCGGATTTCGTGACTGATGACGGCGAGGAACTCCGACTTGGCCGCACTGGCGACCTCAGCCTTCTGGCGTTCCCGCCGGGCCTCGGCGTTGGCAGTCTGCAAAGCCGCGGTGGTCATTGAGCTCTGCCGCACGGCGACCACCAGGTGCATCATGTAAAGAACCCCGCCCAGCGAGATCAGCATTTCTTCCGGCTTGCCGTCGACGATTGCGCCGACGACGGGCATGCCGAGGAAATACAGGCTGTGCGGGATGACCGCCGCGAACAGCAGCGGCCGTACATGGTGCATGTGCAAGCTGACGTGCAGCAGGCCGCCGGCCACCTGCACCATGGCGAACAACCGCCCCGCGTCTCCGCCGGCCGCCCAAAGATAGGCGGCAATGCCGGAATAGACGATCACATTGACCGAAGCCGTGGCGCATAAGGCTATCTTGTAACCCGTGGACGGCTCAGCGTCGGGGCGCTTGCGCAGTGGCTTGAACACGATCCAGTCCAACGCCTGCGTCGCCACGACGGCGCCAAACCACACGGCCGGCCAGACCGTATGCGTCAGGAACCACGCCGTCACGGCGATGAACGCCGCCAGACCGATCCGCGTCCTCAGTTCGCGGAACCGCACCTGGGCGATCATGGCATAGCCGTTCGCCGTCATTCCTGAGCCCTCTCCCGTTAAGCTGAGTGTCGCGCCAATAGACGAAGGATTGGTTGCCAGAACGCTGTTGATCCAGCGTGACCGGGACCGTGGGAAGAGCTATGGAACAGGCCTGTTCACGGCGCGTTTTCACGCCGCACTCCGGGGGAGATTTGAAATGAAGCGTTTGATGTTGCTCGCGGCTCTGGGTTCCGGTCTGGCTGTCGCCGGCTGTGAAGATCCCGTGTCCCAGCAGGCCGAAACCGCACCGCCGCCGATCGAGGCGCCCGTTGCACCCGCGGCGACCGATCAGGGCGTGGCTGCCGCAGACACCACGGCTCCGACCGACACGCCACCCAACTCGACCCTGCCGTCCGAAGAGCGCTCCTCGGAAGAGACGGTCAAGCCAGAGAGCGAGACCCTGTTCTATTGATCGGCCGCAAGGTCGTCCCGATTCGCTGATTGAGGGGGGCCTCTGGCGAGCCTGGTCCGATCCGGAACAGGTCGCCGATCAGGGTTGCATATTGACGTTGAGGTCCTCTCCCTTCCGCCGCATCTCCGCCGCGCTCGTCGCGGCGGTGTCAGGCCTGGGCGCAGTCAGCGTAGCGGGAGCGGCGTCCGCTGACCCGCGCGCCCAGATCCGCGGCGACCTCGACGCCGACCTGCGCACTGCCCTGGTTCGCGCCATCGGCGAGACCGAAGGGCCGCCCACCAACGGCTTCGACGCCCGCCGACGGGCCCGCGCCGCCATGGCCTCGGCCGAGGCCCTGTTGCGATCCGAAGGCTACTACCAGCCCATCCTGGCGGACGTGGTCGAGGGCGAGGACAGCCCGATCGCGATCGTCGAGATCACGCCCGGCCCGCGCTTCCTGCTTGCGGATCCAGCGATCCGGTGGGTTGGGCCCGAACCGGAACCCGAGGTCATCCGAACGGCCCAGGCCGAGATCGGACTGCAGCCCGGCGATCCGGGTCGCGCCGCTGACGTCATCGCAGGGGAGGGCCGGATCATCGCCAGCCTGACGCGTGAAGGCTATCCCGATGCCGCGACCGAGCCGCGCCGCGTGGTCGTGGATCATGCAACGCTGACTGTCGCCCCGACCTTCAACATCAACCCCGGCCCTCTGGTTCGCCTCGACGGTGTCCGGGTCGATACCCGGGGCCCTACCAATCCGGACTGGGTCATGGGCCTGGCCCCCTGGAACGAAGGTCAGCGCTACGATCCTGAACTGGTGGCCGAGCTGGAGCGCCGACTGCTTGAGACCGGCGTCTATGACGGGGTGGCGGTGGCCCTGACTGCAGCGGACCAGACCACGCCGGACGGCAACCGCCCGGTCGTCATCACCCTGACCGACCGGCCGCGTCGGATCCTGGAGGCTGGAGCCACCTTCTCGACCGCCGATGGTTCAGGCGTGAACGGACTCTGGACCTGGTACAACCGTTTCGGCCGCGCCGACACCCTGCGGTTCGAGGCGCGTCTCGCTACGATCGACAGCCGCATCGGCGCGGACCTCAGCCTGCCGCACTGGCGGACGCCGGGCGAGACCCTGGCGCTGTCGGCCGCCGTGGTGAACGAGGACACCGACGCCTATCGCCGGACCGCCGCCGTCCTGTCCGCCGACCTGCGCCAGCGGATCGGCAAGACGTCGTACTACAGCTACGGCGTCGGTCTGGACGCCGGCCGGTATAGCGAGAACCGGTTCGACCCGGTCACACAGGCGCCGATCAGCTTCGATCGCGATCTCGCTATCCTGACCGGCCGGGGCAGCGCCTATGTCGATCAATCCAACGACCCGCTGAATCCGACCACCGGCTGGCGGATGACCCTGAATGTCCAGCCGACAGCCGTGGCGGGCGAGGACACCATCTTGTTCCTGCGCACGGAGGCCCAGGCCACGGCCTATATGCCCGTGCAGGACAACGCCCGCACGGTGCTGGCCGGCCGCATGCGACTGGGTTCGATCATCGGCGGCAGCGAGCTCAGCGTCCCCTCGGATCGGCTGTTCTACTCCGGAGGCGGCGGCTCGGTGCGCGGCTACGAGTACCAGGGCGTCGGTCCGCGCCTTCCCGACAACACGCCGCGGGGCGGCATCTCCCTGTTCGAGGTCTCGGCCGAGGTCCGTCACGATATCGGCAAGGGCTTCGGCGTCGTCGGCTTCGTGGATGCCGGGGCGATCGGTTTCGCCGAGACACCCGACTTCTCGAACCTGCGCTACGCGGTCGGCATCGGCGCCCGTTATAATCTCTCCTTCGGCCCGATCCGCGCCGATATCGCTTTCCCGCTGGACAAGCGCGAGGGCGACGCAGGCTTCCAGGTTTACGTCAGCATCGGTCAGGCGTTTTGACCGATCCGACCCCCAAGCCCGCCCGGCGCATGCCAACGGGTCGGAAGAAGAAGCCGGTGACAACCGGAGTGTCCGAAGCGATCGCCGCCCAAATCGACACGCCCGCCAAGGCGGAGAAACGGCGTCGCACCCGGCTTCAGGCGGCTGCCTTCTTCGGCGGTTTCGCCCTTGTGGGCCTGCTGATCCTGGCCCTGATCCTGGCCGTCGGCGGCCGGATGTATCTGGTGTCCGGGCCGGGCCGCGACCTGGTCACCAGCTTTGTCGCCGGCAAGAAAATCAGCCGCTATGGCCGCATCAACGTCGAAGGCCTGCAGGGCGATCTGTTCGACGACTTCACCCTGCGTCGCGTGACGATTACCGACGAGAAGGGCGTGTGGCTCGAGGCTCGCGACGTCCGGGTGGACTGGAGCTACTGGCCGCTGATCGCCCGTCGCTTCCACGCCACGGAGATCACAGCGAAGTCGATCCGGGTCATCCGGCGCCCCGAACTCGACCCGCCGGACGGCAGGCCGCCGCAGCCGATGCCGATCAGTATCGACATCGACAGGTTCACGGCCGACGTCGAACTGCTTGAAGGGTTCTCGCAGGAGTATGGCCGCTGGCGTCTGACGGGCGACGCCATGGTTCCCCGCACTGGAGACAAGGGCGCGAACATCGCCGCCTACAGCCTGAACCGGCCGGGCGACTTCCTGCGCATCGCCGCCACCCTGGGCGCCAAGCCCGAGGATCTGCGCCTGAACCTGCGCGCCAGCGAGGCCCAGGGCGGACCTCTGGCGGGATCGCTGGGGTACTCGCCGGACCAACCCTTCTTTGCCTCGGCCCTCGTCAACGGCGAGATCGTCAACGCCACGGTGCAGACTGGCGATTTCACGCCCCTGACCGTTCGCGGCCGCTATGGTCCCCAGGGCTCGCGGATCTCGGGCTATTTCGACTTCAGCGGATCGGATCTGCTTGAGCCTTTCGTCGAACGCATCGGTCGCACCGCTCGGTTCGGCTTCGCCTCGGCGCCCGATGCGGACGACGACAGGGTTCAGGGCATGGCCTGGCAACTGACCTCGGAAAACCTGCAGTCGAGCGCGCGGGGCATGATCCGCCTCGACGACCGTACCGTGCCAGACGGGGTCGCTCTGACTGTCTCGACCGGGTCGGTCACCCGGCTCGTCGGAGCGACCAGCGGCGGGGCGGCGACCTATACCGGCGTGTTCAAGGGCGATGCCGCGCGCTGGACACTGGACGGAGATGTCCGTCTCGCGAACGCCGACCTCGCCAGCTACGCAGCCCAGACGATCGAGGGGCCGCTCGACATTTCCGCCGGCAATGGCCGCATCGGTTTGACCGGCGACCTGTCTGTCGCCGGCGGACGTAGCCAGGGGATCGTCGGAGCCCTGCTCGGCGCCACGCCGCGCCTGTCGTTCGAGGCGGCCCGTCTCGCCGACGGCGCCATCCTGCTGCAGAAGGTCGACCTGCGCGGTCAGGCCCTGACCGTGACCGGATCGGGCGGTCGCGGACTGACCGGCGGGCTGGGCTTCCGGGGCCGGGCCGATATCACCGACGTCAGCCGTATCCGCACCGGGGCGCGAGGAACCTTCGGCGGTCCGATCCAGGCCTCCTCGGCCCGCAGCGGCGCGCCCTGGGTTCTGACCTTCGACGGTCGCGGAGGGCGCCTGACCACGGGCATGGCGGAACTGGATCGGCTGCTGGGCGCGACGCCCCGGCTGCAGTTCGCGGGCGGGCTCGACGACGGCCGGATCGCCGTCGAACAGGGCGTCCTGACCGGCGCGGCCGGCACGGCCTCGGCGAGGGGCCTGATCGAGCCAGAGGGCCGGCTGCGCCTGGCCCTGAACTGGAATGCGCAGGGTCCGTTCGGCGTGGGGCCCGTCGCCGTCGACGGAGCGATGACGGGCGACGGCGCCCTGACCGGCACCCTGGCCGAGCCGCGTATCGACCTGACCGCCGCCTTCGACAGCATCGCCGCAGGCCCCCTCAAGCTGACCGACGCCGATCTGGTGTTGAGTTTCCGCAAGGGTGCGGACGCCTCGGACGGCCGGATCGTCATGACAGCCGGGTCGAACTACGGACCAGCGAAGGCGACGGGGAACTTCTTCCTCGGCGGTAATCGTATCCGCCTGACCGAGGTCGATCTGAATGCCGGGGGCGTGACGGCGCAGGGCGCGATCGCCCTTGCCAACAACACGCCGTCGAGCGCCGACCTGACGTTCACGGCCCGTCCCGGCGCCTTCCTCGCCTCGGGCACCGCTGACGGTCGCATTCGCCTGACCGAGGGGGCGGGCGATGACACTGCCATCCTCGACGTGACCGGCTCCAACGTTCGCCTCGCCGGTTCGACCTATGTGATCCGTTCGCTGGAGCTGGACGGGCGAGGCACGCTCGACCGCCTGCCCTTCACCCTGAAGGCCGACGTCGGCGGAGGAACGCCCCTCTCCTTCGACGGGTCTGGCGTGTATTCGCGGCAGGGCGAGGCGCAGAGCGTCACGCTGAGCGGGTCAGGCAGGGTGCGCGATGTCGCCTTCTCGACGCGCAATCCCGCCGTCGTCGCCCTGGCCGGAGAGGGCCGCGTGGCCCGGGTCGACCTGTCGATCGGAGGCGGCGTCCTGCTCGGCGAACTGCGTCAGGACACCGACGCAGCCTTGATCCAGGCCGACCTGACGAGCGTCGAGCTGGGCTCCATTTCGCCCGATCTGAGGGGCCGGGTCACTGGGCGGATTTCCCTGCGCGGCTCCGGAGACGACCTGTCGGGATCGGCGAACGTCAACCTGGCCCAGCTGCGCAGCGTGGATGCGCCCCGGGGTCTGTCCGTGGACGGCTCCGTCAATGCGACCCTGGTCAATGACACCCTGCGGATCCAGGCCAGTGCGGCCGGGACCGACGCGGTCCGCGCCACGGCCGACGTCACCCTGCCGGTCGAGTCCTCGGCCGCGCCCCTGCGTCTGGCGATTGCGAGGACTCGCACCATGTCCGGCCAGGTCGAGGTGCAGGGCCAGATTCAGCCGATCTGGGACGTCTTCTTCGGGGGCGAACGCACCCTGGCCGGTCAGGTCGACGGCTCGGCGACCCTGGGCGGAACCCTGGCGGCGCCGCTGATCAATGGACGTCTGAACCTGCAGAATGGCCGCTTCCGCGACAACGGCATAGGCCTGACCCTCGACGCCGTCACCCTGGCCAGCCGGTTCGACGACACGACCGCCCTGGTCCAGACCTTCACGGCCACCGACGGCGCCGGCGGAACGGTCTCCGGCGCCGGCCGGATCGGTCTGAAGGAAGGCTCCGGGTCCAACTTCGAACTGACCCTGACCCGCTTCAAGATCATCGACAACGAGATCGCCGAGGGCCGGGCGTCGGGTCCGCTGACCGTCGTCCGGGCCGCGGACGGCAAGATTACCCTGGCGGGCGAGATCAACATCGACGAGGCCCGGATCGAGGCCAACCCGCCGGGTTCGAGCGGCATCGTCGGCATGGATGTGGTCGAGATCAACCGCCCCGGCGGCGATCCGGTCGAGGCCGACGACGGTCCCAGCCGTGGTCCCCAGATCGGCATGGACATCCGGCTGCGGTCGCGCGGCGGCAACGTCAGCGTCGAGGGTCGGGGCCTCAACGTCCTGCTCAACCTCAACGCCCAGGTCCGCGGCACGATCGCCCAGCCGGTGCTGACCGGCGGCGCCGCGGTCGTGCGCGGCGACTATGAGTTCGCCGGCAAGCGTTTCGTCTTCGACGACCGGGGCTCGGTCTCCCTGTCCACGGACCCGAACCGCATCCGGCTGAACCTGTCGGCGGTGCGCGAGGATCCGGCTCTGACGGCCACCATCCGGGTCACCGGCACGGCGGCGCGGCCGGAAATCCTGCTGACCTCGGCCCCTGCCCTGCCCCAGGACGAGATCCTGTCGCAGGTCCTGTTCGGCCGGTCGGCGTCGCAGCTGTCGCCGTTCGAGGCGGCCCAGCTGGCGGCGGGGGTCGCGTCGCTGGCGGGCGGCGGCGGGTTCGATGTGATCGGGAATCTGCGCGAACTCGCCGGGCTGGACCGGCTGTCGTTCGGCGGGGAGGCCTCGGCCCTCACGGTGGCGGGCGGCCGCTACATCACCGACGACGTCTATCTGGAGATCATCGGCGGCGGCGAAGGCGGGGCGGCGGTCAACGTCGAATGGCAGGTGCGCAGGAACCTGGCCATCAGCTCCGAATTCGGCGGACAGGGCGACGCGACCCTGTCGATCCGCTGGCGCCGCCAGTCCCGCGTCCCGGGAACCGGAGCGCAGGACCGACGGCCCAACAGTTCAGCGGACGCGAATTAGCGCGACTGCTCCATCTGGATTCGGTCGAGCTGTTTGATGCCCTTCAGGCCGGTGACGTGCAGGATGAACTGGATGATCATGATGACCACCGACAGGGCCACTTGCCACATCGGGGTGGCGGGCATGCCCGGAGCCATATCGGCCATCAGCGGCGCCGCGAGGCTGGACACCACGCCGAACGCGATCAGCACCATGAAGAGGATGGCGATGAACTTTCCGGGGTTGCGCCACTGGACAACGCCCAGGATGAGCTGGATCACGACCAGGCCAGCGCCCATCCACAGACCGACCTGAAGCGCAGCCTGGCTCGCTGCTGCGGCGGCGGGATCGTTCTGAGACGCTGCGGCCACCGCGTCCTGCATTGCGGCCGGGTTGGCGAAGGTCCAGGCCAGGCCGATCAGGCCGACGACCACGCCGATGAAGATCGAGATCGCGCTGGCCTTGGCTGCGCGTTCGGCGTCCGCCTCCGTGGTGATCGGGCTCGCGGGGTTCATCGCCTTCAGCCAGTTGCTCATGTGTCTTTCCTCCAAAATGACAAGCACGTTTTACATGATGCCGGCGGAGTGCGCAATATCATGATGGGCTTCCCCCTCCCCGGAGGGGGAGGGAGCGTGCCGGACACAGGTCATCGCTCTTCCGCTGTGAACGGGTCGGGGAAGCGGCGGAGCCATGGGCGATCTCGCCCGGGACCGTGGCTGACGCCGTCGCCGACGCCAGCCTGTGTGTTTAGAGTTTCGGCGTGGTCGCCTTGGCTCCGCTCGACCGGTTTTCGCAAGCTGTGCGGTGAGGGAAGCTCTTGCGCCGGGAGCGACGGAGCCTCTTCCCCGCCGCCTTGGTGTCACCCGGTTCGTCCCGATTCCGCGTCTTAAGCCCACGACGGGCGACGGCGCCCAGAGCGCCGCCGGGCCCGGGGCTTTTCCCTTGCCCCGGCATTCGCTTCGCGAGCCAGATCGTTGGCTCGCTCCACGACTACCCGCGATCGACCCCGCCGCACGTCCGGGTCCTGGGCCCAGGACGCCTTCCCCTCGCGACGGGACGGGAGAAGTGTACGCGCGGTTTGGAGGGCGCCTGCGATAAAGGCCCTAAATAATCCCGGACATTGAAATCGTTGGGGTCCTGGGGGG
>NZ_JANODA010000034.1:0-12145 GCF_031412435.1 Brevundimonas sp. | reverse complement strand
CGACAGACCTTGGACGATTCGCGCACGCTCTCGATCAGGTCCTTGCCCGACATCTCGTAGTCGACGTCCAGGGCGGTCCAGCGCATGGCCCAGTCGGGCTTCCACTGCAGCTTCACATGACCGCCCGTGACCGGCAGTTCGGTGCGGCCGCCGGCGGGGTCGTCGAACACGATCGTCCCCCGGGCGACATTCCGCTCCAGCGTCGGCACCTGCAGCACGTGGCCAGCGATGGGGCTGACCGGCAGGAAGGGTGAATAGGTCTCGCGCCGCTCGGGCCCCAGGGTCGGCAGCATGATCGCCTGCACCGCGTCGAACCGCTCCAGCAGGGTCAGCAGCGTCGCGTCGAACCGGCCGGACCGATAGGTCTCGGTCGAAGACATGAACTCGTAGTCAAAGCCGAACCCGTCGAGGAACGCTCGCAGCCGCGCATTGTTGTGCGCGCCGAAGCTGTCGTGCGTCCCGAACGGATCGCGCACCCGGGTCAGCGACAGGTTCAGGTCCTCGCGCAGCATCTCCGGGTTGGGCACCCCCTCCGGGACCTTGCGCAGCCCGTCCATGTCGTCCGAAAACGCGATCAGCCGGGTCGCCCAGTGGTCGCCGGTCAGGGCGCGGAAGGCGTTGCGCACCATCGTCGTGCGCGCCACCTCACCGAAGGTCCCCATGTGCGGCAGGCCGGACGGGCCATAGCCGGTCTCCAGCACCACCGGCCGTGACAGGGCCTCGAACGTCGCCAAGGCCTCGTCCGCCTTGCCGGCGTCGATCAGCAGTTTCGCCGCTGTCCGCTCTCCGTCCGACAGGCGCTTCTTCAGCACGTGATCCAGCAGGGCGCGGGCCTGTTCGAACGGCCATGACCTGGCTTCGCGGGCGACGGTCTCAAGGTTCTGTAGCATGGGCGGGGTTTGACGCCTCGGGGACGAAGGGTCAACGACCGGCGTGGCGCTCAGCCCTTGCCGGCCTTGGCGATCACCACCACCGAGAGGGCCAGCAGCAGGATGGCGGCTGCCTCGAACAGGATGTTCTGGGGGGCCATGTCCTTGCCCTGCAGCACGATCAGTCGGGCCAGGGCGGTGATGGCGATGAAGATCGGATAGACGAACGGTGATCCCCGCCCGGTGTAAAACACCGCGATCATGCCGATGACCTCGGTGTAAAGGAACATCAGCAGGATGTCGGCAAGGTCGATGGACTGCGCCTGCCAGACGTTGACGACTTCGGCTCCCGCCGCGCCCAGGGTCATGGCCGCGACCAGAATGAGCAGAAATCTCTCGGTCCACTGGAAGCTGCGAACGGCCAGGGCATTGTCAGGCGAGGGCGGGTTCGGAGCCAGCGACCCGTCGCTCGTCGCTCGCGGCGTCTCGTCTCCGGCACTGCCATGTTTGCCCGCCATGCGTCCCAGATTGGCAGTATCTGCGCGCACTGTCATCAAGGGGACCGGCCCCGCGCCGATTCGTCGCCGACCGACGATCCACGGAAAGATCAGAGCGCCATGTCCTCGCCGACGCCGACCGCCCTCCTCCCGACCGTGATCGTTACCGGCGCCTCGTCCGGCGTCGGACTCTACGCCACCCGGGCCCTGGTCGCGCGTGGCTGGCATGTCGTCATGGCCTGCCGGGACCTGCCCAAGACCGGGGCAGCCATCGCGGACCTGGACATTCCCCGCTCCAACGTCACCCCGATGCACATCGACCTCGGCTCACAGGCCAGCGTGCGCGCCTTCGTGGATGCCTTCCTGGCCAGCGGCCAGCGTCTGGATGCGCTGGTGTGCAACGCCGCCGTCTATCTGCCCCTGCTGAAAGAGCCCGCGCGATCGCCGGAAGGGTATGAGATCAGCGTCGCCACCAACCATTTCGGTCACTTCCTGCTCAGCCATCTGCTGCTGCCGAAACTGCGCGAGAGCGGCCCGAACCCGCGCCTGATCACGCTCGGCACCGTCACCGCCAACTCCGAGGAGTTCGGTGGCAAGGTCCCCATCCCGGCTCCCGCCGACCTCGGCGATCTGGCAGGGCTGGAGGCCGGGTTCCTGGCCCCCGTCGCCATGATCGACGGCAAACCCTTCAAGCCGGGCAAGGCCTACAAGGACTCCAAGCTCTGCAACATGATCATGGGACGCGAGTTTCACCGCCGCTTCCACGACGATACGGGCGTGATCTTCAACACCGTCTATCCCGGCTGCGTGGCCGACACCGCCCTGTTCCGCCACGCCCCGCCGCTGTTCCAGAAGGTCTTCCCCTGGTTCCAGAAGACCATCACCAAAGGCTACGTGTCCCAGACCCTGGCCGGCGAGCGCATCGCCCAGGTCGTGGCCGATCCGGCGTTCGCGCAATCGGGCGTCCACTGGAGCTGGGGCAATCGCCAGCAGGAGGGCCGCCAGGCCTTCGCCCAGCCCCTGTCGGCCAAGGCCAGCAACGAGGCCCGCGCCGCCCGCCTCTGGGACCTCAGCGCGCGCATGGTCGGCCTCGTCTAGAGCTTGATCGTTTGAGGAAGAACCGCTTCGCGGTTCCGCCGAAAGCGTGAATCAAGCTCTTGCTCATACATGGAGCCTGATTCACGGCATCAGCGGAATCGCGCAGCGATTCCACTTCAGCCGATCAGGTTCCAGAGCGCGCCTCTAGCCCAGGGCGTTGGCGACCTGTTGCGACCGGCCCTGTGTATAGAGCCGCGCGGCCTTCAGCTTGGCGTCATACGGATCGTCGAAGCCCCAGACCTCGGCCATCACCAGGGCGTCGTTGTAGGACAGCCCCGTGTCTTCCCATTCGCAGGTGTTTCGCTGCCGCCGGCTCTCGGCCAGGGTGACGCGGATGTTCGATCCGATGCCGTTGTTGATCTTCTGGCCGATGATGACCTTGCCGCCGTCGGCATCCTGACCATACAACGCGCCCATCATCTTGGCGTCGCAGTAGGTGTAGCCGGAGGAAAAGAAGGTGTCGTACTCGTCCTGCGCCGCCGCCCGAGCGGGCTGGCCGAACATCACCAAGGCGATCGCGCTGGACATCAGCAGGGCGCACGACAGGCGGCGCGCGCGGGTCTGGGTTCTGGTCGTCATGTCTCATCCCCCGAAAGAGTGTTCGCCCGACTATACGGCCTTCGCGACCCTGCGATAGCCGTGTTTTCCTGACGAAGCCTGTCCAGCCAGAGGCGTCGCGCACCGTCGTCCATCGGCGACTGGATCAACAGTTCGACCAGGGTGCCGGGTACTGCCTCCCCGCGCCCCGCATCGCGACACCACCCCAGGATCCCCTCGAACAGCGCCGCCGCCGCGACGATCTCGTGCGCCTCCAGCAAGCCCGGCAGCACCCGTATCTCGACGGTATGCTTGTCCGCTCGCCCGTTGATCAGGTTGACCAGGTTCAGGTCACAGTATTTGCCCAGCCCCTTGATCCCGACCAGGGCGACCTTGGCCGCGGCCCAGTCCATGGCCGCGAACGCGTCGCTGCGGGTCAGCACCGCGAGGCCCTCGGGCCAGTCCCCCAGCCGCACACAGCTGGCATTCATCCCGACCAGCCGCTTCAGCCCCGCACCATGCTGCGTCCACGTCGCGACCAGGGCCGCCAGGGCAGCCGTCGAACACAGGGGGCCGGCGTCGAAATGGACATGGGTCGCGGCCTCGACCGGCACGAAGAAGCCCAGCGCCCGCGCATCCGCCAGCAAGGTGCCCAGCACGCCGGCATGATCCGCCTCGATCGGGGCGGTCACGATCTCGCAGGGCCGCTCGCGTTCACCCGGCAACGGCGCGTCGATCGCCACCGACCGGCCCCGGTCGTCCGCCACCCGCACCATGCCGGAGGGGTGGCGCACGATCTCCGTTCCGAACAGGGCTGCCAGCGGGATCAGGCTGGAATCCCCGGCTGCGTCCGGATCACAGTGCCGCTCGACGAGCCTCAACAGCCGCCCGTCATCCGCCACGATGCGCCGCCAGCCGTCGACCGGTGGCCGTTCCCGGTCCAGGTCGCGCTGCAGCGTCAGGTCGTCCACGAACGACGCGACCCAGTGCCCCTGCCCGTCCACCACCCGGAACCCGGGCGTCAGGTTCTCGAACACCGGCCGGCCCTCGACGGCGCTGGGCTCCGACTGCGGATGAAAGAAGCGCTGGACTGTCCCGCCGACCCGCATCGCGACCCGCTGGGCCAAGTCCTGTCGCGAGGCACCGGCCGGTGCCATCAGCTCGATCTCGAAGCCGGTCTTCCAGTCCAGAGTGATGGCCAACGACTACGTCCCCCCGCCCCGCCCGGACCGGGCGAGTGTTAGCAGCTCGATCCCGACCCGTTCGCAGGACTCTGGCGCAGACCGATGTGCACCGCCGATGATGACGGAACGCAGACAACGGCGCATCGTCACTTCACTCGAAACCTCGTCACCGGTTCGGTTTACCGTGAGGTCTTGGGACCGATTGCCGTGCAATTCGGCCGACCGATCAGGCCCGGGCCGACAGACCTGCGCTCGCCACGGTCTCGCGCCGTCCACTGAGGCCCCAATGGGAAGTTTTGGTGAGAAGTTCGACCATGTTGACCGGCTTGGCCACGCAGTCGTCCATTCCAGCCTCGACATAGGTCTGGATCTGGGCATCCAGGGTGTTTGCCGTCAGGGCAATGATTGGCGTGCCCGCGACGAGCCCGTCCAAGGCCCGGATTCGCCGCGTGGCCTCTACCCCGCACATGACCGGCATCTGGATGTCCATCAGGATGACGTCCCAGTCGCCGGCGGCCGCGGCCAGCACCCCGGCATGACCATTGTCAGCGGTCTCGCAGACGATGCCCATGGTAGCCAGCATGGCCCTGATCAGGGTGCGGTTGCTATCGTTGTCGTCTACGTACAGGGCCCGCAGCGGAACCTCGGCCGAGCCGGCCCCGCAGGCCGGTTCATCGGGTGCAGCCATGATCGCAGGGACTGCTTTGGCGGCGTCCGCCGCTGTCGCCTCCCCCATCGGATCGGCGATCATTCGATTCACCACCTCCACCAGACCCTGGCCAGCCACGTGGATGCGCTGCGCCTGGTCCGTCGACACCTCGTCCAGCCCGGCCTCGGACAAAAGCCGCGAGAAGCCGAGCACGGCGTTCAGCGGCGTGCGCAGCTCGTGTGACATCTCGGTCAGGAATCGCTGTCTTGCCTCGGCCATGGTCGCCTTCTGCTCGGCCGCGCTCCGCGCCAGCTCCGCCTCGACCCGTGGGGTAACGTCCTGTTCATTCAACAGAACGCAGGGCCGGCCCGTAACGGGGTCCGGCACGGAGCGCGCGTCCATATGGTGCCAGCGGGTCCCGTGACGGGTGAGGACGGCGCGCAGCCCTGACACCGGAGCACGACTGGCGGCCGCCAGCATGGCCAACCCTTCGGCGGGCTCCGCGAAGCGGCACGCGAAATTTTCCTCCGCATCGCCATAGGCGCGGAAGGCTGCGGGATTGGAGAACAACCGACGGCCCTCGCCGTCGAACAGGCTGATCACGGCGGACGCATGCCTCAAAGCTTCTGCAGCCCTCCGTTCCTCGGCGGGAATGTCCTCGGGCGCCGCCTCGAACAGCAGCAGGAGCTGGCCCTCCTCGTCCGTCAAGGCGGACACCGTCGCCTCAGCCGTGACCGGCTGGCCGTGAGGGAAGAAGGTCCAACGCTCGCGCACCGTCTCGCCGTCCGCAGTCCGGTCGACCAGACGGCGGATCCGAGCCTTGATCGCTGGCGATCGGGCCGAGAAGTCGCGGGCGGCCAAGGCGTCGAGGCTGGCCGCTCCGAACAGGGCCAGGGCGGCGGGATTGGCATAGGGCTTTCGCCCGGTCTGCGGGTCGTACAGCCACACCGGCCGCTTCAGGCAGTTCCATGCTGCGACAGACGAAGGGTCTGGCATGATTGAGGTTCTGCTCATGGAACAATGGTGCACGATTGACCTGAAGGTCTCGTTAAATCTAGGGCCTCCTGCGTTACTACCTAGGCATCGCGGGCCGCCCGGTTGCGGCGCGTCCGCTTGACCTCCAGCGGTCGGCATGGCCTTTGCGCGAGCTCATGAAGACCGCCGATTTCGACTTCGACCTGCCAGAAAACCGCATCGCGCTCCGCCCGGCCGAGCCGCGCGATTCCGCCCGGCTGCTGGTGGTCCGGGACGGGACCCTGTCCGACCATGTCATCCGCGACCTGCCGGACTTCCTGCGCCCCGGCGACGCCCTGGTCTTCAACGACACCCGCGTCATCCCGGCCCGCCTGTCCGGCGTCCGCCAGCGCCCCAACCCTGTGATCGGGGGACCCGAGGGAGACACCCTGACCGTCGAGGTCGAGGCCACCCTGCATCACCGTGACGCCCCTGACACCTGGTCCGCCTTCATGAAGCCGGGCAAGCGCATCAAGCCGGGGGACCGCGTCCGGTTCGGCGTCCGCGGTGATGCCGCCTGCGACCTTGGCCGTCTGGATGCGACCGTGCAGGACAAGGGCGAGGACGGCCTCGTCGCGCTCAAGTTCGACCTCTCCGGCCCCGCGCTCGACGACGCCATCCGCGATGTCGGCGTCATGCCGCTGCCGCCGTACATCGCCGCCAAACGCCCTGAGGACGATCGCGACCGCGCGGACTACCAGACTGTCTTCGCCGAGCACGACGGCTCCGTCGCCGCCCCGACCGCAGGCCTTCATTTCACCCCCGCCCTGCTCGACGCGATTCGCACGAAAGGCGTCACGACCCACGCCGTGACCCTGCATGTCGGCGCCGGCACATTCCTGCCGGTCAAGGCCGACGACACCGCCGACCACAAAATGCACTCTGAATGGGGCACGGTCCCGGCGGAGACCGCCGCCGCCCTCAACGCCGTTCACGCCAACGGCGGCCGCATCGTCTGCGTGGGCACCACCTCGCTGAGGCTGCTGGAATCGGCCACGACGCCAGAGGGCCTGATCCAGCCTTTCCACGGCGACACGGCCATCTTCATCACGCCCGGCTACCGGTTCCGGGCCGCCGACGTGCTGATGACCAATTTCCACCTGCCCAAGTCGACCCTGTTCATGCTGGTCTCGGCCTTCGCGGGCCTCGAGACGATGAAGGCCGCCTACGCCCACGCCGTGGCGGATGGCTATCGCTTCTATTCCTACGGCGACGGCTCCCTGCTTCACCGCGACCACACCAACGCTTGACCTGAGGTCGGCCCCGGCGTCCTCTGCGGCCCCTCGCCGTCAGTCCCGGATAGCCTTCATGTCGCGTCTCGCCGCCTCCGCCTGCCTCGCCGCCCTTCTGATCGCGAGCGCCTCGCCCTCGGCGGCCCAGACCACGCCGCGCGGCCCGACCACCCCCGACATCGGCGGCTTCCCCGACAGCCCCCTGATCCCGGCCCCGACCCAGGAGACCTATCCCGGCGTCATCAAATACGAGGTCGACGCCACCGACCTGGACCATCGCGTCATCTCGGTGCGTCAGACCATCCCGGTCGTCAGCCGCAGCCTGACCCTGCTCTATCCGAAATACCTGCCGGGCAATCACGCCGATTCCGGTCCGATCCAGCTGTTCGCCGGCCTGACCCTCACCGCCGCCGGCCAGCGCGTCGAATGGCGCCGCGATGCCGTCGACCCCTACGCCTTCCACGTCGACGTGCCCGAGGGCGCCACCGAGATCGAGGCGTCGTTCCAGTGGCTGACCCAGCCCGACAACGCCGTCTGGCGCGTGGTCATGACCCCGTCGATCGTCAATATGGAGTGGGAGAAGGCCCTGCTCTATCCGGCCGGCTACCGCTCGACCGGAATCACCTTCGCCCCCAGCATCAAGCTGCCCTTGGGCTGGAACTACGGCATCGCTCTCGAGACCACCTCATTCGAGAACGGCGTCGCCACCTTCGCGCCCGTGGATCTCTACACCCTGATCGACAGCCCGATGTTCGCGGGCGAGCACTACCGCCGCATCGACATCGACGCCGAGGGCGAGGACGTCCACCTGAACATCGTCGCCGACACGGCCGCCAACCTCGCCCCCACGGACGAACAGATCGGCTTCTACACCAATATGGTGACCCAGGCCGATCGCCTGTTCGGGTCGCGCCATTTCGACAGGTACGAATTCCTGCTGGCCCTGACCGATCAGCTGGGCGGCATCGGCCTTGAGCATCACCGCTCGTCCGAGAACACCGCCGGCCCCAACTTCTTCACCAGCTGGAACGCCTCGGCCGGCAACCGCGCCCTGCTGCCGCACGAGTACGCCCACTCCTGGAACGGCAAATTCATGCGGCCGGCGGACGAGCTGACCGCCAACTACAATGTCCCGACCGAGAACAGCCTGCTGTGGGTCTATGAGGGCCAGACGGAATACTGGGGCGACGTCCTGTCGGCCCGCGCCGGCCTTCACACCAAGGCCCAGGCCCTGATCGGCCTCGCCGACCGCGCCGCCTTCTACCAGAACCAGCCGGGCCGCGAATGGCGGAACCTGCAGGACACCAACAACCACAACCTGCTGGGCTATCGCGTTCCCGGCCAGTGGGCCTCGTGGATGCGCGGCACCGGCGACTACTACGACGAGGCCGCCCTGATCTGGCTGGACGCCGACACCCTGATCCGCGAGCTCAGCCGCGACCGCAAGTCGCTCGACGACTTCGCCCGCACCTTCTTCTCGCCCGAAGGCACGGACGGGTCGTGGACGCCCCAGGGCTACACCTTCGCCGACGTCGTCGCGGCCCTGAACGCGGTCCAGCCCCACGACTGGGCCACCTTCCTGCGCACCCGGCTGGACGCCGCCGGTCCCGACGCCGTCGCGCCGCTCGACGGGCTGGAGCGCGGCGGTTATCGCCTGGTCTATGTCGAGGAGCCCAACGCCGACGAGAAGGCGATGTCCTCCAACTGGGGCTCGGACTTCCGCTGGTCGCTGGGCTTCTCCCTGGCCGGCCCGAACCAGCGCATCACCGCCATCCAGTGGGGCGGCCCGGCCTTCGAGGCCGGTATCGGCGTCGGCTGGGACCTCATCGCCGTCGGTGACCGCGTCGCTACTCCCGAGGTCCTGCGCGAAGCCGTGACCGCCGCCAAGTCCGGCGAGGCCCCCATCCGCCTGATCCTGAAGAACGGCCAGCGCATCCGCACCCTCGACCTCAGCTACACCGGCGGCCTGCGCTATCCGCGTCTGGAGCGGATCGAGGGCACGCGCGACCGCATCGGCGAGATCATGACGGCACGGGGGCGGTAGGCGAGGGCGCCCCCTATTTCTCGAACAAAGTCAGCATCCACTGGGGGTCGCGGTTGGCGATCCCCAAGGCCTGGGTGGCGAGTTGCTGTTTGACCTGCGCCGCCTGGAGCCTGGCGGATTCCTTTCCGAGGTCCGCGTCGACGAGATTGCCGACACCAGAGTCCAGCCGGTCAACAGTGCGAACGACCTGCCCGCGCGTCGCTTCCAGCAGCATCCGCTGCGCCCCGAAATAGCTGCCGGCCTCGACCACCGTGTTCTGGGCGTCCTTGATGGCGGCCAGGATCTGCGTCGGGTCTTCCCAATCCAGCGGATCGAGCCCGAGCCCCACCGGCGTCAGGTCGCGTGACGACACACGAATGAAGGTCCCATCGGGCGCCGACAGGAAATCATAATTCACCGGGCTGAACCCCGGCGTCTGAAACCCGACCGGAACCGTCGTCGGGACAGCCGGAATGGGGTCGGTTGTGGGCCGCAGGGTGACGGCCCCGACCGCCCAGGCGCTGTCCGGGTCCGACAAGCCGTCGTTAAAGCGGAACGTCATTGGCCCCTTCAGCGGGTCATAGTCGAAGCTGACCACGCGGGGTCCCGCCAGGGCGACGCCGGGGCCGACGGACGCGCCATTCGGAACATAGGGCTGACCCGAGGCGGCGACGATCTGACCGGCTTGCAGGATCTCGATCTTGTCAGGCCGGTCATAGGCATCGAACAGGACGTCGACCCGTCCCGCCTGGCTGCCGCCGTCGAGAACGTGGGTCGCGACATTGCCGACCGGCGGCGTGCCGAGCGCCAGCGCGACCTGCTCCGGGTTCGCAGTCGGCAAGGCGGGATCGAACTCTGCAGCGGTCTGCACCGTCGTCGTGGTCCCGATCTGGGTCTCAATCACGGGGTGCGGCGGCTGGCTCAGCACCAGGCCTTCGACGTCCCATTGAGTCCCGGTCACGGTGACGTTTTCATTGACCCGGAACTCCAGGTTCTGCCCCTTCGTCGGATCGTAGTCGAAGGTCAGCGTCTGGCGGTTCGTGACGGCCACGCCGGCCGGCACCTCGGCGCCGCCCACGCCCGGGGCCTGACCGGTCGCCGCCACCCTCACCCCGTTCTGCCAGATCTCAGCGATATCGGCAGCGCCATAGGCTTGGAGGACGAATGTGACCCGCCCCCCCACCGGACCGGCATCCAGCGGAATCGTCTCGGAGTTGACCCCACCGAAGGTCGCAAGAGCCGCCGTGAAGGACGGAGGCGTCAAGGCCCCTGGCGGCAGGGTCGAGACCGGGCTCTGGGACGTGTAGGCCGAGGCCCCCGGCGGCAGGGCGGCCATCGTAGTCGCGAAGCCAGGCGGGGCCAGCGTCGAGGGCGGCAGGCCATAGCGGTAGGTCGTGTCGGTCTTCATCGACGGACGGCCCGTCAGCAGGTTGACGCCATCGAAGGTCGAAGTCTCGGCAACCTGTTGGATCTGGCGAAGCAGCGCCTCCATGTCCGCCCTGATCAGGCTCTTGGACCCCGCATTTGACGGATCGCCATAGGCCATGGCCCGCTGACGCAGTTCGACCATCAGGTCGCTGACGCTCTCGGATCCGACCGAGGCGATGTCCACCGACGACTGGCCGCGATCCAGGCTGCCCGTGACGGCCTTCCAGCCGCCGACGTCGCCTCTCATGTTTTGTGCGATGGCGAAGATCGCGGCGTTGTCGATTGGCCGTGCGACCTTCAGACCGGTCGACACCCGATTCTGGATGGCCGTGAGTTGCCGTCCCGCCGCATCGACGACCTGCAGCGCCAACAACGCGGAACGGTTTGTAATTATTGAGGACACTGCCCGGATAAGTTGCCCGGCGATCGACGATTCGGAAAGCCTCGTTTCTGTTGCGATGTCCGCACAAACGAAAAGGGCCGATGGTTTTCCACCGGCCATTCGCAGATCAAGTCCGTGAGGACGTGGTCCTCCTTATCTGCGCCTTGGCGCCGGCTTCCGTGAGCGTCCAGGCGACTTCGTCGGCGCTCTGCTTGGAGACATTCTCCACGACGTTCCGCGGAGCGGGGCCGCTAAGCCCCCAGTTGCGCCAGCAGAGCCTTCGCCGCCTCCTCGGATGAGGCGGGGTTCTGGCCGGTGATCAGTCTTCCGTCGGTCACGACGAAGGGCTCGAAATCGGCGCCCTTCTCGTAGTCGCCGCCATTCGCCTTCAGCATGTCCTCGACCAGGAACGGCACGACTTCGGTCAGGCCCACGGCCTCTTCTTCACCATTGGTGAACCCCGTCACCTTGCGGCCCTTCACCAGAAACTGGCCGTCCGTTCCTTTGACGTGACGCAGAACGCCCGGCGCATGACAGACCGCCGCCACCGGCTTGCCCGCCGAGGCGAAGTCCTCGATCAGCGAAATCGACTTGGCGTCCTCGGCCAGATCCCACAGCGGACCGTGGCCGCCTGGATAGAAGACGGCGTCGAAATCGGCGGCTTCCACGCTGGACAGGGTCACCGTTTCGGCCAGGACCTTCTGCGCATCGGGATCGGCCTTGAACCGGCGGGTGGCGTCGGTCTGGGCGTCCGGCTCATCGCTTTTCGGATCCAGCGGAGGCTGCCCGCCCATCGGCGACGCCACGGTGATTTCGGCGCCCGCATCCTTCAGGACGTAAAAAGGCGCCGCGAACTCTTCGAGCCAGAAGCCGGTCTTTTGGCCAGTGTCGCCGAGTTGATCGTGCGAGGTCAGGACCATCAGGATCTTCATGGCGGCGGCTCCGTTCGGGCTGAAAGTATTCCAGCGTTTGTGCTGGTCGTGCCTGAACGCAAAAGGGCCCGACGGTTTCCCGTCAGGCCCCAGAAAGATCGTCGAGACCCGAAGGTCGCGAGAAATCTCTTACTTGATCTGCACCTTGGCGCCGGCTTCCGTCAGCTTCTTGGCGACTTCGTCGGCGTTCTGCTTGGAGACGTTCTCGACGACGTTCTGCGGAGCGCCTTCGACCAGGTCCTTGGCTTCCTTCAGACCCAGGTCCGAACGCACGCCACGGACTTCCTTGATGACGTTGAT
>NZ_JANODA010000033.1:0-11919 GCF_031412435.1 Brevundimonas sp. | reverse complement strand
ATGAAGTCGACGGCGTAGTTGTCGTGCTCCTCGATCCCCGTCGCCACGGCGAAGATGTTGGGGTCGAAGATGATGTCCTCGGGCGGGAAGCCGACCTCGTCCACCAGGATGCGATAGGCGCGGGTGCAGATCTCGATCTTGCGCGCGGCGGTGTCGGCCTGGCCGACCTCGTCGAAGGCCATGACCACCACGGCGGCTCCGTAGCGCAGGCATTTCACGGCCTGTTCGCGGAACTCCGCCTCGCCCGCCTTCATCGAGATCGAGTTTACGATCGGCTTGCCCTGAACGCATTTCAGCCCGGCCTCGATCACCTCCCATTTGGAGGAGTCGATCATCACCGGCACGCGGGCGATGTCGGGCTCGGCCGCGATCAGGTTGAGGAAGGTGATCATAGCCTGCTTCGAATCCAGCAGGCCCTCGTCCATGTTGATGTCGATGATCTGGGCGCCGGCCTCGACCTGCTGGCGCGCCACGGTCAGGGCGGCGGAATAGTCGCCCTCGACGATCAGCTTCTTGAATTTGGCCGAACCGGTGACGTTGGTTCGTTCGCCGACGTTGATGAAGACAGGACGCACTCAGGCCACCAGTTCAAAGGGTTCGAGGCCTGACAGCCGCATCGCCACCGGACGCTCGGGGATTTCCCGCGTCGGCAGTTTCGCGACCGCCTCGGCCGTGTGTTTGATGTGGTCGGGCGTCGTGCCGCAGCAGCCGCCGACGATGTTGACCAGGCCCGACGCGGCCCATTCCTCGATCGAGTGGGCGGTCTCGTGGGGCTCTTCGTCGTACTGGCCCATGGCGTTGGGCAGGCCGGCGTTGGGATAGGCGGCGACCAGGGTGTCGGCCACCCGGCTGAGCTCGGCGATGAACGGCCGCATCAGATCGGCGCCGAGGGCGCAGTTGAAGCCGACGGCGAACGGCTTGGCGTGGCGCACCGAGTTCCAGAAGGCCTCGGCGGTCTGGCCCGACAGGGTCCGGCCCGAGCGGTCGGTGATCGTGCCCGAGATCCAGATCGGCAGGGCCTCCATGCCCTCGTCTTCCAGGTCCTTGATGGCCTTGATCGCGGCCTTGCAGTTCAGCGTGTCGGTGATGGTTTCGATCAGATACAGGTCGACTCCACCCTCGTTCAGGGCGCGGATCTGGTGGCGATAGGCGTCATAGACCTGGTCGAAGGTGACCAGCCGCGCGCCCGGATCGTTCACGTCCGACGACATCGACAGCATCTTGTTCAGCGGCCCGATCGAGCCGGCGGCGAAGCGAGGCTTGTGCGGCTCCTTCTCGGTCCAGCGGTCGGCCGAGGCGCGCGCCAGTTTCGCGCCCTCCAGATTGATGTCCCAGACCGCCTGTTCGTCGAGCTTGTAGTCGTCCTGGGCTATGACCGTGCCGGAGAAGGTGTTGGTCTCACTGATATCGGCGCCGGCGCCGAAATACTGATCGTGAAGGTCACTGATGACGTCCGGGCGGGTAATGCACAGGATGTCGTTGTTGCCCTTCATCTGGTCCTTTTCGTTGTAGCCATTGGCCTCGACGAAGCGGTCGCCGCGGAAGTCGGCTTCCTCCAGACCGACGCGCTGGATCATCACGCCCCACGATCCGTCGAGGACCAGGATGCGCTCCCTGGCCGCCTTGTGCAGGGCGGCGATGCGTTCGGGACGGGTCATGCGGCGGCCTTCTGTTCCCGAACGCCCAGCACGCGGCAGATCGCATAGACGAGGTCGGCGCGGTTCAGGGTGTAGAAATGGAAGTCGGAGAAGCCCTCCTCCTGCAGACGGGCGCAGGTCTCGGCGGCGACCGAGGCGGCCAGCAGCTTCCGGGTCTCCGGGTCGTCGTCCAGCCCGTCGAAATGGGCGGCCAGCCAGTCGGGCACCGAAGCGCCGCACGAGCCGCACATCCGCACTAGTCCGGCGAAGTTCGACACGGGCATGATCCCCGGGATCAGCGGAATGGTCACCCCCGCCGCACGCACCCGGTCACGGAAACGCAGGAAGGCGTCGATGTCGAAGAAGAACTGGCTGACCGCCCGGGTCGCGCCGGCGTCGATCTTGGCCTTCAGCACATCGATGTCGTGGTCGATCGAAGGGCTTTCCGGATGCTGTTCCGGATAGACGCCGACCGTGACGTCGAAGCCGCCGACGCGGCTGATGGCCTGGGTCAGTTCGGTGGCGTTGGCATAGCCGTCGGCGCGCGGCTGATAGGCGCCGCCAATCCCCGCTGCGCCCGGCGGATCCCCGCGCAGGGCCACGATGTGGTTCACCCCGATCGCCTTGTAGTCGCGGATGACTTCGTCGACCTCGTCACGGCTGGCGTCGACGCAGGTCAGGTGCGCGGCGGGCTTCAGCGTCGTCTCGGTCAGCATCCGCTGCACGGTGCGGTGCGTCCGCTCGCGCGTCGAACCGCCGGCGCCGTAGGTCACCGAGACGAACTCGGGGTTCAGCGGCTCCAGCCGGCGCACGGCCTCCCACAGGGTCTCTTCGGCCTTGTCGGTCTTGGGCGGAAAGAACTCGAACGAGACACGCACGGGGTTGGCGTTCTGGCCCGCCCGGGCGACCGGCCCCAGCGGCGACAGCAACAGGGCGCGCGCTTCGGCGAGGGGGGAAACTGTAGCGGCCATCAGGCGACGCTCCTTGATGCGACAGGGGCCAGCGTCTGCGGGCGGGTCGCGGTCCAGATGGTGACGGTCAGCCCTGCCTTGTCGGGGGGCAGGGCGATGGCGGCGGAGGCTTCCAGACCGGCTTCGGCCAGCCAGCGCCCGATCTCATCGTCGGCGAAACCCAGCCTGCGGTGCTGGTGCTCTTCGCGAAGGCGCTCCAGGTCGTGCGGGGCGAAGTCGACGATCAGAAGCTTGCCGCCGGGGCTGACGATGCGGGCGGCCTCGGCCAGGGCGGCGCCGGGATCAGCGAGGTAGTGCAGCACCTGGTGCACAAGCACCAGATCGGCCGACTGGGCGGGCAGGCGGGTCGCGAAGATGTCGCCGTGCCTGAGCTCGACCTTGTCCAGCCCGGCCCTGGCGACATTGGCCCGGGCGATGTTGAGCATGTTCTGCGAAAGGTCGAGGCCGATCGACATCCTGGCCTTCTTGCCCAGCAGGGTCAGCATCCGCCCCGAGCCGGTGCCCAGGTCCACGACGCGCTCGAACGGGCCCGACCCGGCCGCGCGTTCGATGGCGTTCTCGACCGCCGTCTCGGAGACGTACAGCGAGCGGATGTGGTCCCAGCTCGGCGCGACCTGTTCGAAATAGGCCGCGGCTGCGGTGGCCCGCTCGTCGCGCACGGCGTCCAGACGCCTGTGGTCGCCCTCGCCCTCGCCGTCGTCGAGCAGGTCGAGCACGGTGTCGATCAGCCGCCGCGCGAGAGGCTCGTGGGAGATCCGGTAGAAGACGCGGGCGCCGTCGGGGAAGCGCTCGATCAGACCGGCGTCGGCCATCAGCTTCAGGTGACGCGACACGCGCGGCTGGCTCTGTTCCAGCACACGGCTCAGCTCCATCACCGACAGCTCTTCACCGGCCAGCAGCGACAGGATGCGCAGCCGTGTCGGCTCGCCGGCGGCGCGCAGGGCTTCAACAGTCTGGTCGGCGGTCAGCGACATAGTGTAATCATATAAGGATATCCTTATATGATGTGAAGAAGGAAACCGTCGGTCAGGCCTTCGTCTGTGCCGTCCAGGTGCGGAAGCCCACATGGGCCTTCGACGGCGGCGCAGGCTCCGGCGAAGGGGCGTCGGGCAGGGGGGCGAGACGGCGCTTGTTGACGTGTTCGACCGGGGCGTCGGCGATCCTGTCGGGGAATTCGCCGCGGAAATAGAACCGTTGCCACGCCTGTTTGATCGCCTCGGGGTCGCCGGCGGCCATCCGGGTGTTGAAGTCGGTCCGCACCTCCGACCACTTCCGGTACTGCAGCGCCAGGTCGCCGTCCGGGTCCATACTCGCGCGCACCGGGACGAAGTCCTCGACCCGGTGATGCTGGACCGGCTGCAGGAAGCAGAACGGCTCGTCCTTCTCGAACCGCACCACGCCGGGCGCGGTGAAACGCCAGTTCATCGTGAACGGGTAGGGCAGCCAGTCGGTCTCGGTCAGACCTTCCAGAGCCTGGATCCCGTGCTTGAACCGGTTCGGCACGCCCGAGGCCCGCATGGCCCAGCCCGGCGGCGTCCGGAACAGCCAGCCTGTGTGAAACGTCAGCACCCCCTCGGTGAAATGCGAGGCGGCGAAATGATCGAAATACAGGGCGTCGTCATCGGGCCGGAACGTGATGGAATCCGCTCCCATCCGCCCGTCCCACTCGGCCTCGAACCCGAAGGGGCACAACAGTTCCCACCCCGTGGTGTTGGCCATGGTCAGGGGCAGGCAGCGATAGGGATGGCGGCCCGCGAATTCGTCCATCCAGTCGCGTTCGGGCCGACCCGGGACCATGCGCGGCGGGTCTTCCCGCATCGGATAGCATTCCAGCGTCAGGGCTGTGTCAGTCTGGGCGGCGATATCGGTCAAGGGCTGGTCCCGTGTGGAGCGACCCCACCCTGCCGCGCAGACCACGGCCTTCGCAAGGCCGGTCTCAGATGCTCCGCACGACCGGGGTGACCAGCGGCTCTCCGGCCACGGCGGCCGCCAGGTTCTTCATCAGCAGCATCAGCATCCCCTGCACGGCCTCGGAGGTCGCGCCGCCCGTATGCGGCGTCAGGACGACATTGGGCACATCGGTCCAGCGTGTCGCCGGCGTCGGCTCGGTCTCGAACACGTCGAGCGCCGCCTGGCCCAGCCGTCCGGCCTGCAGCGCCGCGATCGCGGCGTCCTCGTCCACCAGCGACCCGCGCGCCACATTGACCAGCAGCCCGTTCGGCCCCAGCGCCTCGATCACCCCGGCCGAGATCAGGCCCCGGTTGGTCCCGTCCGCCCGGCAGGCGACGACCAGCACATCCGAATCCCGCGCCAGGTCCAGCAGCGACCCTGCGCGCGGCCAGGGCGAGTCCTTCACCCGCGGCCCCCACCAGGCGACGGAACAGCCCATGACCTCGACGCGTTTCGCCACGGCCTCGCCGATAAGCCCCAGGCCGACGATGCCGACGCGACGCCCCTTCATCGACGGCGTCATCAGCCGGGCATCCATCGACCACCCGCCGGCCTTCAGGGTCCGGTCGCCGTCCACGATCCGCCGCACCGAGCCAAGGATCAGCCCCACCGCGTGATCGGCCACATCCTCGTGGTTCACCGCCGGCGCATGGGTCACCGGCAGGCCGCGCGCCTCGCACCAGTCCAGGTCGATGCCGTCATAGCCCGAGGTGAAACAGGCGATCAGCTTCAGGTTCGGCAACCGCTCGATCACCCTGGTGTCCAGCGGATCCTCTCCCGCCACCACCACCGCCTGGATCAAACCCTGCGCCTCGACCGGCGGATGCTCCCACAGTCGATGCACAGTGTAGGCGCTCTCCAGAAACCCGGTGAGCGGCCCCAGCAGGGACGGCATGATCAGAACGTGCGGGCGATGGGGCATGGGCTGATCCTAGAGCCTGATCGGCTGAGGTGGAATCGCTTCTCGATTCCGCTGAAGCCGTGAATCAGGCTCCAGATTAAAGCGAGAGCATGATTCACGCTTCATGCCGGACCCGCAAAGCGGGTCCGGCAGAAACGATCATGCTCTGGCGCAGGACGGACGCGCCGTGGACAGACAACGCTCCGTCGATCATAGACGCGCCGTGCAGCCCGCCTCCGGTCCCGCCCGTCGCCTCGACCTGGACTGGATCCGGTTGTCAGCGTTCGGCCTCTTGATCCTGTACCACGTGGGCCTGGTCTATGCGCCCTACGACTGGCACATGCACAGCACCCACACCTTCGAGTGGATGCGCGAAGGCGTCCTGATCACCAACCCGTGGCGGCTGACCCTGCTGTTCCTGGTCTCGGGCGCCGCGCTGCGGTTCATGACCGCGCGCCGGAGCGCCGGTCAGGTGGCCCGGGCGCGGGCGGAGCGGCTCGTTCCGCCGCTGATCTTCGGGACGCTTGTGCTGGTGCCGATCCAGTCGTGGATCGAGGCGGTGGACAAGGGCGGCTGGAGCGGCGGACTGCCGGGCTGGTGGTGGCATGAGTTCAGCCTGTCGGGACTCTCGAACGGGGTGCCGGTCAACCACCTGTGGTTCATCATCTATATCGCGGTCTACAGCGCGGTGGCGGTGCTGTTGATGCTGCGGCCTGCGGATCTCGAACGTGCGGAGGCCGGTCTGTCGCGGCTGTTATCCGGCTGGCGCGTCATCGCCGTCCCGATCCTCTATCTGATCGTCATCCGCCTGACCCTGTTCCCGATGTTCGGCCTGACCAACCGGCTGACCCACGACTGGTACAATCACGCCCTGTCGCTGGGCGCCTTCCTGTTCGGCTATCTGGTGGTGCGTCAGGAAAGCGTGTGGCGTGATCTGGAGCGGTATCGCTGGGTCGGCCTGATCCTGGCGGTCATCGCCCTGCCGATCATGATGATGCAGACCGCGCATCCGGGCGGCGGCGCCTTCTGGGGAATCCCTCGCGGGGTCGTCTTTGGGATCGACCAGTGGGCCGTAATCACCGCCATTCTCGGCTTCGGCAGCCTGTATCTGCGCCGCGCCGACAGCCGGGTGCTGCACTACCTCAGCGACGCGGTCTTCACCTGCTACCTCGCCCACCAGACCATCCTCGTCGTAGCGGTGTGGCTGATCCAGGCCCAGGGCTGGCCCGCCTGGATCGAAGCCCCTGTCCTGACCGTCATCACGATCGGCGGCAGTCTGCTGATCTACGAGATCGTGCGGCGCATCCCGCTGATCCGGCCGATCTGGGGCCTCAAACCCCTGAAGGCCCGGCCGTCGGCGGGGCCGAGCCTGCCGGCCGCCGAGCGCGGCGACCCGGCATGAACTTCGAACGACCCGAGCTGCGACAGGCGGCGCGCGGCCTGCTGCTCGTCGGCATCGCTGCGCCGATCCTTGCCTTCCTGGCGGTGCTTGTCGCGGCCATGTCCTATGTCGGGTTCGACCACGCGCGCCAGTATCTGAGCGAGCTGGGCGGCGCCACGGCGGCCCATCCCTGGATCTTCAACTTCGGGGTGATGATCGCTGGCGTCCTGACGGGCGTGGCGGGGATCGGCTTCGGCCTCGCGGTCGTCATCCTGACCCGGTCGCCGGTCTCGGCGGTGCTGGTCGGCCTGCTGTTCATACTGGCCGGGATCGGGCTGGTGATGTCGAGCCTCTATCCCTGGCCTGACCCCAGACATATGGCGATCAATCTCGGGCTGGGGATCCAGCTGGCGCCGGTCTTCCTGCTGGTCGGACTGCGGCAGAGCCTTGAGTTGACCCGTCTGAAGCGCTTCCTGGTCGGGGTTTTCGTGATGATGGCGGTGTTGACCGTGCTGACCAAACACCTCGTGTTTCCCGGAACGGTGAACGATTTCAACGTCGGCTACTGGGAGCGCGCCTTTGCGATCGTTCTGGTCGGCTGGGTGGGCGTGGCGGCCCATCTGATGAGGCGCGCCCTCGTCCGCTGAGGCCGGGCGCGCCGCGACAACGCATTTGCAACAAAAAGTGCCGTTATCACCATTCCGTGATTGAAAATCGCGGAAGAGTGAACGAGAGTGCCGGAATGGTGCGGCGCAACAACAGTGCCCGAATTCTGACCGCGCGCGCCAAGGGGAATATTGCATGAGCGGCCACGCCTCGACCGCACGGGTCTATGGTCTCGACGGTCAAGTCCAGAAGGTCCCGGCCTATGCCGGTGCCACCCCCTGGCTGCCGGAACAGTCCCCGCTGGCCATGCCGCGCCAGACCTTCAACGATGCCTCGCGCCAGGTCACGGACCGGCTGGCGTCGCGTCCCGATGGCCTGTTGACCCGTCGTTTCATCGTGTTCGGCTCGACCCTGGCGGTCGCCCTTCTGGCCATGATCGCGCCGGTGATCCTGTGCGCCCGCGAAGGCTTCCAGCCGCTCGAGATCGTCGCGCTGACCCTGTTCGCCGTCCTGATCACGGCCATCGCCTGCTGGTTCTGCTCGACCTTCGCCGGCCTGATCGTGCTGCTGACCGGCCGCGAGCAGGACGACATGGACTTCGCCCCCTATCCGCCGCTGCCGACCCGCCGCACCGCCCTGCTGATGCCGCTCTACAACGAGGACGCCCGCGAGGCCCTGGCCCGTCTGGCCGCGCTCGACGCCTCCCTCGCGCGCCTCGGCGCGTCCGAGGCCTTCGACCTGTTCGTGCTCAGCGACTCGACGAAGGAAGAGGCCGCCGCCGCCGAACTGTCGGTCTGCCAGGCGCTGCGCGCGCATGCAGGCAGCAAACTCTACTATCGCCGCCGCACCGAGAACATCGAGCGCAAGGCCGGCAACATCGCCGACTGGACCCGCGCCTTCGGCGGCGCCTACGATTTCATGATCGTGCTCGACGCCGACTCGACCATGGCCGGCGAGACCGTGCTGCGTCTCGTCGACGCCATGGAGCGCAACCCGGGCGTCGGCCTGATCCAGACTGCTCCGACCATCATCAAGTCCCAGACCCTGTTCGCGCGCCTGTCGCAGTTCGGCGTGCGCCTGTACGGCCGTGTCGCCGCCGCCGGCCTGGCCTGGTGGGCCGGTTCGGAAGCCAGCTACTGGGGTCACAACGCCATCCTGCGCACCCGCGCCTTCGCCGACTGCGCCGGCCTGCCCGAGCTTGAGGGCCGCAAGCCCTTCGGCGGCCACATCATGAGCCACGACGTCGTCGAGGCCGCCCTGATGCGCCGCGCCGGCTGGGCCGTCCACGTCACTGCCGCCCTGGACGGATCGTGCGAAGAGACGCCGCCGACCCTGACCGACTTCATCCGTCGCGATCACCGCTGGTGCCAGGGCAACCTGCAGCACCTCGCCCTGATCGGCGCCAAGGGCCTGAACCCGATCAGCCGCCTCCAGCTGGCGATGGGCTGCATGGCCTACCTGTCCTCGCCCCTGTGGCTGGCCTCGCTGATCGTCGGCATGGTCATGCAGCTCCAGAGCCCGGTCGACTGGACCTCCTTCTTCTACATCCTGAACCCCAAGCTCTCGCCCTTCATGCTGGCCTCGCTGCTCGGCGGCGTCATGCTGATGGGCCCCAAGCTGATGGGCTTCGCCCTGGTCCTGACCCGTCCGGGCGAGCGTCGGGCCTTCGGCGGCGTGCGCCAGATCATGAAGGGCATGACGCTCGAGATCGCCCTGTCCGCCGCCCTGGCTCCGATCCTGATGGTCGCCAACACCCGGGCCGTCATCCAGATCTTCAGCGGCCACGACGCCGGCTGGACCACGCAACAGCGCAGCGCCGACGGCCTGAGCTGGAAGGACGCCTTCGCCGCCATGCGCTGGCAGATGATCACGGGTTTGATGTTCAGCCTCGGCCTGCTCATCCGCCCTGATCTGGCGACCTGGTTCGCCCCGATCGTACTGCCTCTGCTGTTCGCGGCCCCGATCGCCGTCTTCACCTCGCGCCGACGCACCGGCGAAGCCTTCGCCCGCAAGGGCTGGCTGGTGACGCCGGACGAGGACACGGTTGCGGTTTCGCCTGTGGTCCTGTACCCGGCCGGCCGTCCGGTGTTCGAGGGTCAGGCTCCGGTCTGGGCGCGGCGCTAGGTCGGACCTGATCGGGGGCGCGGACCAACGCCCGCGGACGTCAGGTGTCGGCTGGTTGACTTATCGATCGACGACGGTGTGATGGCCGGGCGCGCTTCCGCGCCGAGACACGCTCATGATCGCCGCCCGGATCGTTTCCATCGCCACCCTGATTGCCGTCGGCGCCTGCGCCGCCCCGGCTGACCAGACGCCTCCGCCTGCCAGCGGAGAGGCGGCGGTGGGGGAGGTGCAGGGCGTACGCGACGGCCGCACCACGCTGGCGGTCGGACAGACCCTGCGGATCAGCCTGCCGAGCAACGCCACCACCGGCTATGCCTGGACCCTTTCGGGATCGAATATCGAGATTCTGAACCCCGGGACGCCGTTCGGGGAGGAGGTCACCGACCCGCATGAACCCGGCATGGTCGGGGTCGGAGGAACCACCTCATGGCGCTTCCTGGCCGCGCAGCCGGGCACGGTCCGTCTTTCATTCGCCTACCGCCGGGCCTGGGAGGCGAACACTCGCCCCGCCGAGACCGCGACCTATACGATCGTAGTGCGCTGAGACCGGCCCCGCAGGGCCGGTCTGGTCTTTAGCGTCCGAACTTCTGGAACTTGATCCGGTGCGGGATCAGGGCGTCGGTGCCGAGGCGGCGCTTCTTGTCCTCCTCGTAGGCTTCGAAGTTGCCCTCGAACCATTCGACGTGGCTGTCGCCTTCAAAGGCCAGGATGTGGGTGGCCAGACGGTCCAGGAACCAGCGGTCGTGGGAGATGACCACGGCGCAGCCCGCGAACTCCTCCAGGGCCTCCTCGAGGTTCTGCAGCGTCTCGATATCCAGGTCGTTGGTCGGTTCGTCGAGCAGGATCAGGTTGCCGCCGGTGGCCAGGGTCTTGGCCAGGTGGACGCGGTTGCGCTCACCGCCGGACAGCTGACCGACCTTCTTCTGCTGGTCGCCGCCCTTGAAGTTGAAGCTGCCGACATAGGCGCGAGTGTTGATCTCGCGCTTGCCGACCATCATCACGTCGGTGCCGCCCGAGATCTCTTCCCAGATGGTCTTGTTGGGGTCGAGCGCATCGCGCGACTGGTCGACATAGGCCAGCTTGACCGTCTCGCCGACCTTGATGGTTCCGCCGTCCGGCGTCTCCTGGCCGGTGATCAGCTTGAACATGGTCGACTTGCCGGCGCCGTTCGGGCCGATGACGCCGACGATGCCGTTGGGGGGCAGTTTGAAGGTCAGGTTGTCGAACAGCAGTTTGTCGCCATACGACTTCTGCAGGCCCTCGACCTCCAGCACGACATTGCCGAGGCGCGGCCCGGGCGGGATCTGGATGTGGGCGTGGGTCTGGGCGCCGCGCAGGTTCTCCTGCTCGGTCACCATCCGCTCGTAGGCGGCCAGACGGGCCTTGGACTTGGCCTGACGGGCCTTGGCGCCCGAACGGACCCATTCCAGTTCGCGGGTCAGGGCGCGCTGGCGAGCCTCGGATTCCGAGTTCTCCTGCACGACGCGCTTCTGCTTCTGCTCCAGCCAGCTGGAGTAGTTACCCTCGTAGGGGATGCCCTTTCCGCGGTCGAGCTCCAGCGTCCACTTGGTCACCAGGTCCAGGAAGTAGCGGTCGTGGGTCACCAGGATGACGCAGCCGGGGAAGGCTTCCAGGTGATGCTGCAGCCAGGCGACGCTTTCGGCGTCCAGGTGGTTGGTCGGTTCGTCCAGCAGCAGCATGTCGGGTTTCGACAGCAGCAGGCGGGCGAGGGCGACACGACGCTTCTCACCGCCGGACAGGTTGGCCGTGCCCCAGTCGTCGGGCGGACAGCGCAGGGCGTCCATCGCCATCTCGATGCGGCTGTCGATGTCCCAGACGTCGCCGGCGTCGATCTTTTCCTGCAGGGCCGTCATCTCGGCCATCAGCTCGTCGGTGTATTCCTCGGCCATTTCCATGGCGATGGCGTTGAACCGGTTGACCCACTGCTTCTCTTCGCACCAGGCCTCGACGTTCTCCCGGACGTTCAGGCTGTCGTCGAGGTGGGGTTCCTGCTCCAGGTAGCCGCGCTTGATCCCGTCGGCGGCCTTGGCCTCGCCGGTGAACTCCGGGTCGATGCCGGCCATGATCTTCAGCAGGGTCGACTTGCCCGAGCCGTTGACGCCCACGACGCCGATCTTGGCGTCGTTGTAGAAGCTCAGCCAGATGTTCTCGAAGATCTTCTTGCCGCCGGGAAAGGCCTTGGTCAGGCCCTGCATCTGGAAAATATATTGCTGCGCCATGAGGTGCGGTGCGCCCTGTCGTCAAAATCGAATGGGGAGGTAGGCGCGGGATGTAGCGACCGCCGCGCCGAAGGGCAAACCCTAGGGGCCCGGCGAGGCGGTTTGAAGG